>NZ_JBVHQD010000022.1:0-145392 GCF_055567595.1 Streptomyces sp. NPDC026515 | reverse complement strand
CCCGGGAAAGAGATCACAGGCCGGTCATCAGCCCTCTACACTCACCCAGACCGCCCCTGAACAGGGAAAACGTCAAAGTGCTGCTGGAGTACTAGCCCGAGATCGCCCCGCCCGCTCGTACTGGCCGGGAGCACGGACCGCCTCCCACTCTCCGCATTGTTTCGAAGACCCCGTTTGGCGCACGTCGGTAACGGGGCCTCCGGCATGCCCGCGCCCCTTCCGGGATACCGCTCATGCCGCGCCTCCACTTCGCCCACCCCGATCTGCAGGCCGCCTACGCCTACCTCTGCCCGGCGGCAGCCGACGGCACGGCCGACACCGCCGAAGCCTTCGCCCCGCGAAGGGCTGAACCTCGCCGCCGTACGGCGGCCCACGGCCCGCTCCTACCCGCCGCGGCACCGCCCGAACACGGAGGCCCGCTGCCGCACGGAGCGATTCGGTGGAGTCCTACGCCATGTCCATGCTCAGCCACCCGTTCGAGGGCGGCCCGATGGACGACCGCGTCCTGCCCGCCAGGCCCCGCACCTGCGGATCGCCCAACTGCGCCCCGAGCTCACGTCGTGTCCTCCGCTTGCGCGGAGGCCCGCCCGGAGTCCAACCTTGACATCAACGTGAAGCCAGATCGCCTCAGGAGGCTGTGGTGAGAATCAAGGAACTGTCCGAGCGCACAGGCGTTTCCACTCGCCTGCTGCGCTACTACGAGGAGCAGGGCCTCCTCAGTCCGAGGAGGGAGGAGAACGGCTACCGCTACTACAACGAGTCCCACGATGCGAGGGTCCGGCAGATTCGCAGCCTGCTGGACGCGGGGCTGACGACCGAGATCATTAGGGCCGTGCTGCCCTGCTTGGCCGAGGCGGCGAGCTCGCAGTACCCGGCCCAGGATTTCGTGGCTCGGATTCGGCAAGAGCGCAGCCGCATGGCCGAGCGCCTAGAGTGCCTGACGAGGAACCTGCAGGCCCTGGACGACTACCTGAACGCCATCAGCAAGCAGTGACACCGGGCCGCGGGCCCGTGTCCCGTGAGGGACACCCCATCCACAGCGCGTGGCCAGTGAAATCTCGGGTGGGACCACCGGCGGGCGCAGGCAAGGGCCGACTCGCTGCCACGGCACCACTGAACGACAGACGAAGAGCATCGTCGTTGACACTCCGAGCCAGCCCTGCCCATACTGGTCTGACCACCAGATGAGCTGATATGCCTGATCGAGGAGCAACATGTCCGAGCAGACTTCCGCCAAGACCCCCGTGGATTTCTGGTTCGACCCGTTGTGCGCGTGGGCGTGGATGACCTCGCGGTGGGTTCTGGAGGTCGAGAAGGTCAGGGACATCGAGATCCGCTGGCATGTCATGAGCCTGGCTGTGCTGAACGAGTCGAAGATGGACCAGGCACCGGCTACGCTTCGCGAAACGGGCGCCTCGATGTGGTACCCGGTGCGTGTGGTCACTGCGGCCTGGCAGAAGCACGGCTCCGGCGTCCTCGGACCGCTCTACACCGCGCTCGGCACTCGCATCCACAACGAGGGGATGGGGCTGACGAAGAAGGCGATCTCCGGAGCGCTCGATGAAGTCGGCTTGCCTGCCGACCTCATCGACTACGCCGATCAGGAGGACTTCGAGTTCGAGGCCGAGCTGCGCGCCTCGCACAAGGAAGGCATCGACAAGGTCGGCGAGGAGGTGGGCACCCCCGTGATCGCTGTTCCCGGGGCGGACGGTGAGCAGATCGCCTTCTTCGGTCCGGTCGTCACCCCGGCGCCCCTGGGCGAGGAGGCCGCGAAGCTGTGGGACGGCACGCTCCTCGTCGCCTCCCTGCCGGGCTTCTACGAGTTGAAGCGCACTCGCACCAAGGGACCTGACTTCAGCAACTTGTAGGGACACGAGGGCCGCCGCCTGCAGACCGCCAGCCCGTCGCCACTCCCCGCGTCGGGCTGTTCCCAAGCCGGACTTCGGCACTTTCCCCCCGGAGTGCCGAAGTCCGGCTCTGCCCTGTCTTTGGACCGCTGGCCGAAGGGGCACCCGCAGCTTCACCCAAGGGTGGTCCGCCGAAAGAGGGCGAACGTCACTTGCCGTCGCGCGATTTGACCTCTGCCGACCCGGAAGAGGCCCGTCCACACAGCCCCTCCCGGCTGGACCGGCGCCGACTATCGCACGCCGCCGCAGATGAGTCACGCGCTCGGAAGGCCTCGTCGTGCATCCGGTGACTCTTGAGGAACTCGATGAACGGAACCACACGTCGTGGCCCGCATCGACGGCCTGCCGCCAGGTGCCGCGAACCTCGGTTGTCCTGCCATGTCTGTCCAGGAAGTACGACAGGCGCAGGAGGGGCCTTGCCCGCCTCACAGCACAGAAACCAGGTCTGCGACGGTACGGATCCGCATGCCGGCCGTCGTAGGGCAGTCCGCAGGCGCCTATCGCAGCCAGCCCGGTAGAACAAATACGCAATAATCGCGCATATGATGCCTTTCATCCAGGTTTGACCCCTGATGTCGCGCGACCGGAGAGCGTTAGAGATCTTCGGAGAGCGAGATGATCAACCATGAAGCAGCCAACCACAAAGCAGCGCATGAGCGCCGACCAGGTGCCGGGGTCGCCCGCATCCATCTTCGACGAGACGCTCAGTGCACACGTGACCATCGACGAGCACGGCATCGTGACGGGGTGGAATGCGGGGGCCGAGGCATTGCTGGGGTACTCGCCCACACAGATCATGGGACGGCCTGCGGCTGATCTGCTGGCTGAGAGGATCGGCAAGGGGGAACTGCGGCACCTCGCCCGGCTGCCCAGGTGGAACGGCCGGATCGCCCTACGGCACCGCAGCGGCCACCGCCTGGAGGTCCGTGTCCTGGCGCACAGGAGGGCGGCGGGCGGCGGGCGGCCCGGCAGTTGGTTCCTGGTCTCCGCCCCGAGGGAACCGCTTCCCCGACCCGATGGTCAGGCTCTTGTGGGACTGCACCATGAGCAGGTCGCGGGTTGCTTCATGGCCTTGTTCGATACCGGGCTGCGCCTGTGCCGGGCCAACGAGGCTTACGGCCGTGCATATGGCCTCCATGAGGACGACATGCGCGGACTGCGGCTTCCGGAGTTCATGGACCATCCGACGGCGGCCGAGGTGGAGCGGTCCATGCTGCGGGTGCTGGAGACCGGCGAGCCGAAGGTCATGGAGGTCTACGGGAGGAGCCTCGGTGAGACCCGCGAGCACGCCTGGTCGATCGTCGTCACTCCGCTGAAGAACGAGGCCGGTACTGTTCTGGGCGTAGGCCTGGCCGCTCATGACATGACCGAGCAGTACTGGGCCCGTAAGCGGCTGATGATGCTCGCGGACGCCAGTACTCGTATCGGCAGCACCCTCGACGTGACACAGACGGCCCAGGAACTGGCGGATGTGGTCATCCCGGAATTCGCCGACTTCGTCAGCGTCGACCTGCTGCCTTCCCTCGGGGTGCACGAGCCGAGTCCGGGGACGGTCTCGCCGCACGGTCCCGTCGTGTTGCGGCGCGTCGCCCACAGGTCAGTGAACCCGGGAACCCCCGAGGCGGTCGTCGCCCCGGGGCAGGTGGACTGCTATCCGGAGGGTTCCCCTCCGGTTGAGAGTCTCAGGTCAGGACGCGCTCTGTTGCATCTCGCGACTGACCCAGCGATCACCGAATGGACGGTCGTGGCTCACTCCCGGGCCGCCCGGGTCCACGACTTCGGCATCCACTCGGCGATCACAGTGCCCCTGACCGCCCGCGGTACCACCTTGGGCGTCGTCGTCTTCGTCCGACACCAGCACCCCGAGGTGTTCCGCGAGGACGACCTGCTGCTGGCCGAGGAACTGGCCGCCAGGGCGGCGGTCTGCATCGACAACGCCCGCCGCTTCACGCGTGAACGCGCCACCGCGGTCACCCTGCAGTGCAGCCTGCTGCCACAGGCCCTGCCCGAACAGGCCGCTGTCGAAGTCGCCTCCCGCTACCTTCCGGCCGGTGCCCGGGCAGGGGTGGGCGGGGACTGGTTCGATGTCATCGCTCTGTCCGGCGCCAGGGTCGGCCTGGTCGTCGGCGATGTCGTGGGCCACGGCATCCACGCCTCCGCCACCATGGGCCGGCTGCGCACCGCCGTGCTCACCCTCGCCGACATCGACCTGCCCCCCGACGAGCTGCTCACTCATCTCGACGACATCGTCGCCCGCCTGACCACTGAAGCGAAAGATACCCAGCCGCCGCGTCTCGAGGCGCAGGTCGGGGCGGAAGCCACCGGAGATATCGGCGCGACCTGCCTGTATGCCGTGTACGACCCGGTGTCCCGTCACTGCACGATCGCCCTCGCCGGACACCCGGCACCAGCCCTGGTCACCCCCGACGGCACCGTGAAACTCCTCGACCTGCCCGTCGGGCCCCCACTGGGTCTGGGTGGACTCCCCTTCGAGGCGACCGACATCGAACTGCCTGCGGGCAGCCTCCTCGCCTTTTACACCGACGGGCTGATCGAATCCCGCGAGCGGGACGTCGACCTCAGCCTGTCCCTGTTCCGCCAGGCCCTTACCCATCCCCCCGCCTCCCTGAACGACCTGTGCGACGCCGTACTGGCCGTCATGCTGCCCGGCCGGCCGGCCGACGACGTCGCTCTGCTCATCGCCCGTACAAAAGCGCTGGACGCCGACAGGGTCGCGACCTGGGATATACCCGCGGACCCGGTCGCCGTCGCCCAAGCCCGAATGAGTGCTGCAGCCCAACTGGACGCCTGGGAACTGAACGACGCCGGCTTCGTCACCGAACTGGTCGTGAGTGAACTCGTCACCAACGCGATCCGATACGGACAGCCCCCCATACAGCTGCGGCTGATCTACGACGGCGACCTCATCTGCGAGGTCTCCGACGCCAGTGGCACCGCCCCTCACATGCGCCGCGCCCACACCTTCGACGAAGGCGGTCGCGGCCTGCTCCTGGTCGCGCAGCTCACAGCAGCCTGGGGCACCCGCCAGACCGATCAGGGCAAAACCATCTGGGCGAAGCAGACCCTCCCCTCCCCGTGAGCCCAGCGGAAACCGGGGACTCGCTCGCGTTCACACCACGCGGACAACGGACGAAACCCGAGCTTTACCTGGGTGCCCGCGCCCTGGCCTTCCAGGGTGTGCCGCAAACGTCTGTCCGGCCCGCGGCGTTCCCCGGGCCCGGCGAGGCGCCGTGCCGGGTAGGCGCCTGCAGGCACGGCGCCTCACCGCGTTGCCTGAATCTCCCGCCCCCCGGGTATGCGGACGGCACTTCACCGTGCGACGTGTCGCGCCGGACGCCGCGGGCCCCGTCTATCGGGAGGCCATCCGCAGGGCGCCGTCCATGCGGATGGTCTCGCCGTTGAGGTAGTCGTGGTCGACGATCGACAGAGCCAGCTGGGCGTACTCCTCGGGACGGGCCAGGCGGCGCGGGAAGGGCACGCCCGCCGCGAGGCGGCCCCTGTACTCGTCCGACACCGTGGCCAGCATCGGCGTCTCCACGATGCCCGGGGCGATCGTGCACACGCGGATGCCGTACTGCGCCAGGTCCCGGGCGGCGGGCAGGGTCAGGCCGACCACGCCGCCCTTGGAGGACGCGTAGGCGGCCTGGCCGACCTGGCCGTCGTACGCCGCGATGGACGCGGTGTTGACGATGACGCCCCGCTGGCCGTGCTCGTCAGCCTCCGTCGCGGCGATGGTCTCGGCAGCGAGCGCGAGTACGTTGAACGTGCCGATCAGGTTGATCTGGACGACCTTGGCGTACAGAGCGAGGTCGTGCACGCCCTTCTTGCCGAAGATCCGCGCGGACGGGCCGATGCCGGCGCAGCTGACGACCGTGCGCAGCGCGGCACCGGAGCCCGCCGCGACGGCGACGGCGGCGCCCACCTGCCCGGGGTCGGTGACGTCGGCGGACACGTAGGTCACGCCGGGCACCTCGGGCGCCTTGCCGATGCCGTCCTCGAGGTCGAGGGCGAAGACCCGGGCGCCGCGCTGCGCGAGCGCCTTCACGGTGGCCGCGCCGAGGCCGGACGCACCGCCGGTGACGAGGGCTGCGGTGTTGTCGAGCTGCATCATCACTCCTTGCCGAGGACGGTGAGCACACCGCCCCCGTCGCGGTCCAGCGCACGGGAGATGATCATGCGTTGGATCTGGTTGGTTCCTTCGAAGATCTGCATGACCTTGGCCTCGCGCACGTAACGCTCCATGGGAAAGTCAGGGGTGTACTCGTACCCCCCGAGGACCTGCACGGCGTCCGTGGTCACCTTCATGGCGTTGTCCGTCGCCGTGAGCTTGGCTGTCGGCGCTCAGAACGCGCCGTTCGATCACGAACGACTCCTTGTCCGCAAAGACAATCGCTTCCGATCCGCTCCACTTGTCTGGAGCGGCGAGTCCGGAACGGAAGACGGTACCTCCGGAGCTGACCGGCTGAAGCAATGACGGCAAGGCCGTTCGCAGCGGCCCGGGTCGACCGCATACGGGCGAAATATCAGATGGTTTCTACCGTAATGTTCATTTCGGCGAGCCCGCGGACGGTGTTGTTCAGATGGCGTGTTGGCTCACCAGCCGGAATGAATCGGGTAACCCGTTCGGCGAGTGACGCCAGGACGGCGTGTGCCTCAAGGCGGGCCAGGCCCTGGCCCGCGCAGCCGTGCAGGCCGTAACCGAACGCAAGGTGATCGGCGGCGTCCCGAGTGATATCGAAGGTGCCGGCAGTATCGCCGTAGTGCCGTTCGTCGCGGTTCGCCGACCCGTACATGACGACGACGCGAGCACCAGCGGGTACCTGTACCCCGTCGAATTCCACCGGCTGCCGGGTGACCCGGGTGAACGACTGGACAGGGCTTTCGAGACGGAGTACCTCGTTGAACGCAGCCGGGATGAGGCTGGCGTCCGCACGAAGCAAGTCCCATTGCTCGGGAAAGCGGGTGAACAACCAGACCGCTGAACCGATGGCGTTGACGGTGGTGTCCATGGCCGCACTGGTGTAAGCCGCCAGCAGGATGGGAGCCGATGCCCGTTCTATCAGTCCGGCGTCAGCTGCCTCGAAGATCGCCCGGCCCATGCTTCCTTCCAGCAGGTCGGTGCCCTGGACGCTGTGCAGCCAACCGAACTGCTCATTGACCAACGGGAACGCGTCGGCCATACGAGCGTTACGCGGGCCCATCGCGTTGAACCACCCGTCCCCCCAGGGCAGCAGGCGGGGCCGCACATCGTGCGGGATGCCGATGAGGTCGGCGACGATCGAAGGTGGGAACACCTGCGCCAGATCACCGACTGCATCGAACGATCCTCTGCGAACGAGGCGATCGACAAGCGCGTCCGCCTGGCTGCGGATGTCGACACTGAGCTTGCGCAGGGCACGGGGGCTCAGCCGCTCGGCGAGAACACCGCGAAGCGTGTCATGCAACGGCGGGTCGGACGCGAGAACCGTGCCGGCCATTGCCGCGTTCACGTCGTCGTTGAAACCGACGCCCTCTGCAGAGGTGAAGCGTTCCCAATCGCCCAGGATCTCGCGGACCTCGCGATACCGAGGGATGGCCCACACTCCCGTTGTCGGCAGCCACACGGCCGACGCTTCGTCCCGAAGCGATGCGTAGGCGGGGTAGGGGTCGTCCAAGAGGGCGTCGGAGAACAGGTCGATGTCATCGAAGGATCGGGGTGAGACGGACGTCTTCATTGACTGCCTTCTTCCTGGACGGCGGCGCTCTGCGCCGCGAGCTGGTGAAGTCTCGAGACGGGGATGCGATAGTTGACCGCGGCGGCCGCACACGGTCGGCCTTCCTGCCGCCATTGCAGCAGGGCCTTGCCGTCGGCCATCGAGCCCTTGACAGCCTCCGGTTCCCCGATCACCGGCAGCTGCCCGCAGACCTTGACGGCCAAGCCGAACTGTTCGGTCCAGAAGTAGGGCATCGGTCGATGGATGTCGCAGTCGTCACCCCTGAGCAGGGCCGACGCGGCTGCTCGGGCCTGTTCGACCGCATTGGACCAAAGCGGCGTGCGGCGGACACGATCCCCGAAGGGAAACGCGACCACGTCACCCGCCGCGACGATCTCCGGGGTGACCCGGCAGCGGGAGTCCACCCGCAGCCCTCCTCTGTCGGCGAGCCCCGTCCCGGCGAGCCACTCGGTGTTCGGCAGGCAGCCGACAGCGGTAACCACGAGGTCACCCGCTATCGAACGGCCATCGGAAAGCCGTACCGCCGTCATGCCGTCCCGGTGGACCAGACTGGCGCCGCCCGAGTCAAGAACGATCTTGACTCCGGCGCCTTCGGCCGCAGCCGTGAACATCTGCGACAGGTAGGGGCCGCATTGGGCGAGCATCGGCGGCGCTTGATCGACGACGGTGACGTCCAGACTCATCCGGGCCGCGGCCGAGGCGATCTCCATCCCCATGACCCCGGCGCCCACGATGACCACGGACGGGCGCGAGGCGAACTCGTCCCGGAGCCTGGCGCAATCATCCGCGGTGCGCAGCACTCGTTCGCGAATACGGGAATCATGTACGCCGCCCAGGTCGGCCAGCGTCCGCGCTCGGGCGCCGGTGGTGATCACGAGGCCGTCGTATGGAAGGGTCTCGCCGTCATCCAGACAGATCCGTCGTAGCTCGGTACTCACTGAACGGACCCTTGCGCCCGGCACGAATTCCGCGGCCCCGGCCGCCAGAGCCGGAAGGTCCGCATCGGACAGCGCCGCCTCTCCGCGGAGGATCGCCTTCGACAGTGGCGGGCGGGCGTAGGGTGCCGCCTTCTCGTCTCCCAGCAGAGTGATCTGACCTTCATGACCGAGCCGACGCAGTTCCTCGACCGCCGTCAGACCAGCGATGGAGGCGCCCACGACCACGATCCTCCCCCGTCGGGAGTCCATGTTGGCCGCCACCTTCAGCCGTCGAGCGACAGCGCGGCGACCGGGCAACTACGGACGGCGGCCGTCACCGACTCCGCCAAGTCCGCGGGCACCGTCGGCTGATCGATGACGAGCTCACCGTCATCGTCAAGGTGAAGCAGGGAAGGAGCCTTCGACTCGCAGAACCCGTATCCCTCGCACCGACTGCGGTCCACACTGATTTTCACGGCGACTCCTTCACTGATGACGTTCCGGATACTCAAGATCCGGGCTTGCTACGGGCGTTTCAGACGCCCCCAGGGACCGGAAGCCGGAGCGCGCGCTCGGTGTGTCCAGGGAGCCCTGTTGGCGGCCGGTTCGTGCCCCGGACCCGATGGAACTGCTGAGCAGCTCATCGGCGGGCGCCGACTCCTCGTCGCCCAGGGCGATCAGGTCCAGCCGTACGCTGGCCGCGTGAACGGATGTGCGGGACGTGAGGTTCCGGACACCTCGCGGCGGTGAGGAAGGTGACGCCACCGTTGTCCACGACAGGCGTCGCGCCCTGTTGCCCTCGTATGAATCGATCACCCGGTCGGAGGGGCCAGCTTCACCCGGGATGCGGTTCATGCCGAGGACGGTAAGGCCGTATACCCTGCGACAAAAGGCGATTATCGTCGATGGCTGTCATCAACGACGTCGATGTTTCCCTGTCAGCGCGTTCATAGGCTCTTGGCAGACGGTCCGCCGCGTCGTGAGACCGGACAGGTGGGGACCCTGCAGCCCCGGGACCTGTCCCCGAGCGGCGGACATCTCTGAGCCCGGCCCCGCGGGGGGGCAGGAGGAAGGATGGCGTGATGGACCGTGAAGAGCTGCATAGGCTCGACCTGAATCTGCTGCTGTCGTTCGACGCGCTGATGGCCGCGCAGAGCGTCACGAAGGCCGCCGAGCGCATGTCCGTCGGACAGCCGGCGATGAGTGCCTCACTCGCTCGGCTACGCAAGTTCTTCAACGACCCACTGCTGGTACGCGAGGGCAGACTCCTCGTCCCGACGGTCCGGGCACTCCAGCTGATCGAGCCGATCCGGGACGCGCTGGACACGATCGAATCCACGGTACGCGCCAGCCGCACGTTCGACCCGCAGACCGATCGCCGGACGTTCACCGTCATGGCCAGCGACTACGTTCTGCTGCTCCTGCTCCGTCGGCTCCTGTCCGAGCTGGAGGGGGAAGCGCCGAACATCCGCTTCGTCGTCCGGCCCATTTCTGCGGATTTCCGCGAGCAGATGAGCCGGTCGCAGCTCGACCTTCTCATCTACCCCGAGGAGCTGGTGCCGGAGGGTTTTCAGGCCAACTCGGCAGGACTGTTCACCGACCGTCTGGTGTGTGCGGTCGACCGCGACCATCCAGAGGTGGGAGAGCGTATGACCGAGGAACAATTCCGCACGCTGCCATACGTGTCCTACGGCGGAGCATCGCTCCGCACGGTCAGCGAACTTCGCTTCCTCGAACTGGGCCTCGACCGCCCGATCGAGATCGGCACCCAGAGTTTCGTCATT
Organism: Streptomyces sp. NPDC026515; assembly: GCF_055567595.1. Classification (NCBI taxonomy): domain Bacteria; kingdom Bacillati; phylum Actinomycetota; class Actinomycetes; order Kitasatosporales; family Streptomycetaceae; genus Streptomyces; species Streptomyces sp. NPDC026515. Next base: position 135,049 of record NZ_JBVHQD010000022.1, on the reverse strand, counting down.
CAGCCGCTGATGCTTCCCGGTTCTCGGCTCATGGCGTTGCTCCACGAGCGACTCGGCCGGTACTTCGCCGACCAGGTGGGCATCCGGCTGCTTGATCCTCCTTTCCCCCTCAGGCCGATGCGCGAGGCAATGTTCTGGTCTCCGGGCGCCGATGCCGACCCGGGGCACCAATGGCTGCGCGCGCGGGTCCTGCGTGCTGCTGAAGTGTTGGAGAACCAGGCTGGCGGTCATCACATCGACGACGCTGATGTATCGCATCGATAGTCATCGCTAACCACTTACGTGTCGGCGCGGTTAACGTCCCATGTCATCGACAGGACCCGCGCCCGGTTCGGAGACGCCAGCGCACCCGCTTGCCCGGCGTGCCCATCGCGGCGGCACGCTCGTGGTCCCTGTCGATGCCACGGATGGCCCATCGAAGTGGGGACCCATGAAACAGGCAGCGAAGTCACCGATCACCCGCGTGCGGCATGTAGCACTCGCCGTTCCCGACTTCAAGAAGACCGCCGAATTCTACCGCACGGCCTGGGGCCTTGAGGTGGCGCACAAGGAGTCGGACGTCGTCTTCTTCGCCACGCCCGGGCACCCTGAGCAGTACATCCTCCGGGTGCGCGAGGACGCCGCCAAGAGGGTGGACCTGATCGCGTTCGCCGCAGAGAACTCCTCGGAAGTCGACGCGCTCGCCCAGCGACTCGGATCGGCAGGAGTGCGGCTGGCGACCGAGCCCGGCACCATGGCCACACCGGGTGGCGGCTACGGGTTCCGGTTCTTCGACCCGGACGGCCGGCTCATCGAGGTCTCCAGCGATGTCGAACAGCGGGCTTCCCGCGCCCTGGAGCCGCGGGAGTCGATCCCGCAGAAGCTGAGCCACGTCGTGATCAACTCTCCCGACGTTCAGGCCACCAAGCGGTTCTACGAGCAGCACCTCGGCTTCCGGCTCTCCGACTGGCTCGAGGATCGCATGTGCTTCATGCGCGTTCGGGAGGATCACCACATCCTCGCTATCGGTCAGGGGCCGCACACGTCGCTCAACCACGTGTCTTTCGAGATGCGCGGCATCGACGAGTTCATGCGCGGGACCGGACGACTGATCCGCCAGGGCAAGGAACCGGTGTGGGGGCCCGGCCGGCACAGCGCGGGCGACAACACGTTCACCTACTTCACCGACCCGGTGGGCAACGTCGTCGAGTACACCACCGAACTCGAGCGGATCGAGGACGACGAGACCTGGCAGCCGCGCACCTTCTCCACCGAACCGGACGTCGCGGACCAGTGGGGTACCGCTGGGCCGTTCGAACCGATGGTCCCGGCGATGTTCAACTCCCCCGACCAAGGGCTGTGGACCCCCTCCCCTCTCTAGCCGACCCAGGAAAGGAATCACCGAGATGACAAGAGTTCTGATAGTCGGCGGTGGCATCAGCGGGCTGGCCACCGCCCTGCTCCTGTCGCGGCAGGGAGACGAGGTCGACCTCGTCGAGAGGCAGGAGCGCGTCGAGACCCTCGGTAGCGGCATCACACTCATCGGCGCCGCACTGCGCGCCCTGGACAAGCTCGGTGTGTACGACGAATGCCTCGCCAACGGCTTCGGGATCTCCGACTTCGACACCTACAAGGCCGACGGCACCCTGGACTCCAGCTTCCCGCTTCCCTCGCCCGTCGGCTCCGACGAGCCCGGCATGATCGGCATGATGCGCCCCACACTGCACCGCATCCTCCTCGACCGTGCGGCGGTGGAAGGCACCACCGTTCGTACCGGGACCTCGCCGGTCCGTGTCGAGCAGGACGCGGACGGCGTGACCGTCGAGTTCAACACCGGCGCGACCGAGGTCTACGACGTGTTGATCGGAGCAGACGGCTTCCGATCCACCGTTCGTGATCTGGTCTTCGGCCACATGACGCCTGAGTTCCAGGGCCAGGGCATCCTGCGGGTGGTACTGCCGCGTCCGGCCGAGGTGGTCTCCGAGATCCAGTTTCACACCGTCGGTGACGTCTTCATCGGGTTTACACCGACTGCGCCCGACCGCATGTACATGTACATCACGTTCCCGGTCGAGGAGGGCTACCGCCCGGATCGCGCCGAGCTGGTGGAGCTGGCCCGCAAGCGGATCGAGCCTTTCGGTGGCATCGCAGCGCTAGTCCGCGAGGACATCCGCGAACCGGAGCAGATCAACTACACCTCCTTCGAGACCATGGTGGTTCCCGCTCCCTGGTACCGCGGTCGGGTCGCCCTCACGGGCGACGCCGCACACTGCCCGACTCCACACCTGGCCGCCGGTGCGGCCATGTGTCTGGAGGACGCGGTCGCGCTCGCCGAGGCGCTGGCCACCGCCCCCACGCTGGACGAGGCCCTGAACGGCTACAGCGACCGCCGGCACCCACGCTGCAAGTTCGTCGTCGAGACCGGCAACCAGCTCAGCTACTGGCAGACCCACCCCGGCACACCCGGCGCCGACCACCAAGGTGTGATCGCTGCGGCCTTCGAGAAGCTCGCCGGACCCTTCTGATGGAAGACACCACCGCCATGGACGTACCCGAGGACGACGACTTCCGGCTGCTGCAGCACTACATCGACATCTGCTCCAACTGGGGTCGCTGGGGCGAGGATGACCAGATCGGCACCCTGAACCTGGTCGGCCACGAACAGGTCCGCGCCGCAGCCCAGTTGGTGCGGCGGGGCAGAACCATCCCGCTCAGCCTGCCCTACGACCAGCGCGGCCCCCAGCCCGGGGGCTTCCGCAACAACCCGCAGCTGTACCTGACCGCAACCGGAACGGACCACGTCACGGGTGCACAGGAAGTGCTGCCTGCCGGCTGGGGCCCCGCCAAGGGGATCGGCTTCTCCGACGATGTGCTGGTAATGCCCACGCAGTGCGGTACTCAGTGGGACTCGCTGTCCCACATCTTCTGGAAAGGGAAGATGTGGAACGGTCGCCCTGCCGACCAGGTCACCAGCAAGGGTGCGCGGACGAACGGGATCGAGAACTACACCGGCCGCATCGTGATGCGGGGCGTGCTGGTGGACCTGCCGGCCCACCGCGGCGTCGAGTCGCTGCAGCCCGGCGAGGCGATCACGGCCACGGACATCACGGAATTCCTCGCGGCTCACGACCTCGACGTGGCGCCCGGCGACGCCCTTCTCGTACGGACCGGCTTCATGGCTGCTCGCCGAGGCAACTGGGGCGATTACGCCGGCGGCCATGCTCCCGGGCTGTCGCTGCACACGGCACCATGGCTGCGCGAGCACAACATCGCCGCAGTGGCCACCGACACCTGGGGACTGGAAGTCCGCCCGAACGAGATCTCCTACTTCCAGCCACTGCACATCGTCTCGCTGGTGCACGGCGGAATCGCCTTCGGTGAGATGTTCGATCTGGACGCACTGGCGGCTGACTGCGCAGAGGACGGCGTCTACGAGTTCATGTTCGTCGCGTCCCCTCTCCCGCTCACGGGCGCCTCGGGCGCACCGGTCAGCGCCCTGGCAATCAAGTAGCGCCACCCGCTCGACGAACACCACAGAGCCACAAGCTTCGCAGAGCAACGAAAGGCTGGGCCCAGCATGTTCGAACCGTTTCCGGACAAATACGTCTGGAACCTCTCCGTCGGAATCGCCCTGGCCGTAGGTGGGCAGATCGGTGAGGTCGATGTGGCCTGCCAGCCCCTCCGTGACCTCCCCGAGGGCCGTGAGGACGAGGCAACCCAGGCATTCTTCCGTTCCTGGTGCTCCGTGGCGGACACCCTGGTCGGGCTTGCTCAGGAGGACGAGAAGCACCAGCGTCGGCGCAGTGCCGGCCAGAAGTACCACCGGGCCGCCGTCTACTACCAGACGGCGGAGCGTATGCAAGCCCACAGCTACGAACCCCGTAAGGCCGTCTACCGCAAAACGCTGGACTGCTTCGCCCGGTACCTGGAACTCACCGACCAGCCCGCCGAGCGGGTCGAGATTCCCTACGAGGGCTCGAGTCTGCCCGGCATCCTCACTCTTCCGGAAGGTGCCGGGGAGAAGAGCGGCTCGGTCCCCTGCGTCCTCTTCTTCAACGGACTGGACAGCACCAAAGAGCAGATCTACGGCACCGGGACGCCCGACGAGCTACGTCGTCGCGGCATCGCCACCCTCGTGGTGGACACCCCCGGAGCTGGCGAGGCGCTGCGGCTGCGCCGGCTCACCGCCACTCCCGACACCGAGCGCTGGGCAGCGGCCTGCATCGACTACCTCACCACCAGGTCCGAGGTCGACGAGGACATGGTCGGCATGCTGGCCTGGTCCCTCGGCGGCTACTACGGCCCCAGGGCCACCGCGTTCGAACCGCGCATCCGCTTCGGAGTCGCCTGGGGCTCGAACTACGACTGGGGCCACGTGCAGTTGCAGCGCCTCAAAAACCAGGGCGCCCGGCCTGTGCCGCACTACTGGGAGCACGTCCAGTGGGTGTGGGGCTGCCAGGACCTAGACGAGTTCCTCGACCTCGCGCCGAAGATCACTCTGCGCGGCATCGTCGACAGGATTTCCGTGCCGTTCCTCGTGGTCCACGGATCCAACGATCGGCAGATCCCGGTCCACTACGCCCAGGACCTCTACAACGACCTGGTCAACAGCCCCAAGCGCGACCTGAAGATCTTCACCGAGCGCGAGGGTGGCGTCGAGCACTGCAGTATCGACAACGTCCCTGTCGTACGCGACTACATCTGTGACTGGATCGGTGAGACCGTGGCGGAACTGACCGCTGCCCGGTCCTGACCCTTCCGGATCAGGACGGCAGGGAGGGCAGTCCCCCGTACGAAGAACGAGCACGACCAGCCATGCCCGGCTGCTGACCTTGTGGAAACCCCGAAGCATCCGCAGGCGTTCGAGCGTCGGTACCGGCACGTGCACCAGTACCGGGCGAGAAAGCCGCGTGGCCTGCGCAGTCCCCTTCCTGAGACGCGACATGACCCTGGTCCATAGCGGCTCCCGTTCCCCTTCGGCGTGGCCTGGACTTGATCGACCTGAGACTCCGTGAGGCCGGCGGTTTCGGTCGCCCGAGGCACAGGCGGCCATGGTCGACGCCGAGATCCAGGCGAAGCCCGCCGAGTTTACAAACCTGATCCGGGCGCTCAAAGACCATCCCCGAAACCCCAACTGCCCCGCGGCGGCCGTGCAGAGCGAGCAAGAACCGAGTTACTACGAGTGAGGAGTCGCCATGCGCGACGCGGTTGTCGTCGACGCCATCCGCACCCCGATCGGCAAACGCAACGGGGCACTGTCCGGTCTACATCCAGTGGACTTGTCCGCGCACGTCCTGCGCGCCTTGACCGAGCGGACGAGGCTTGAGCCAAGTTCGGTCGACGACGTCGTATGGGGCTGCGTCTCGCAGGTCGGCGAGCAGACCGCGAACGTCGGCCGCTACGCGGTCCTGGCGGCCGGCTGGCCGGAGTCGGTTCCGGGGGTCACCGTGGACCGACAGTGCGGCTCCTCCCAACAGGCCGTTCACTTCGCGGCGGCAGGTGTCATCTCCGGCCAGTACGACGTGGCCGTTGCCGGCGGCGTCGAGTCCATGAGCCGCGTCCCGATCGGCTCCCCCTTCTCCGCTGGGGAGTTCGGCCGCCCCTACGGCCCGGCCGCTCTCGCCCGCTACCGCGTCGACGACTTCCACCAGGGGACGGGCGCGCAGATGATTGCCGACGAGTACGGCATCACGCGCCAGGACATGGACCGCCACGCGCTCGAGTCGCACGCCAAGGCCGCCCGTGCCACCGACACGTCCCGGTTCACCGGTCAGATCGTTCCGGTGCCCTTGCCGGACGGCAACCTCTTCACCGAGGACGAGGGCATCCGCCGCGGGGGCACCCTGGACACCTTGGGCGGGCTCAAACCCGCGTTCTCTCCCGATGGATCCATCACCGCGGGCAACGCCTCCCCGATCTCCGACGGCGCTGCAGCCGTACTCGTCACCACCAGCGCCTTCGCCCGCGCCCAGGGCTGGCAGCCGATCGCACGGGTACACACGGCGGTCGCGACGGGATGCGACCCGGTGACCATGTTGAAGGGACCCATTCCCGCTACCGCCAAGGCGTTGGCCCGCTCCGGGCTCCGTATCGACGACATCGGAGCCTTCGAAGTCAACGAGGCATTTGCTTCCGTGACCCTGGCCTGGCTCAAGGAGACCGGTGCCGACGAGTCACGGCTCAACCCCAACGGCGGCGCCATGGCACTCGGCCACCCGCTGGGCGCGTCCGGCGCACGCCTCATGACCACGCTCGTCCACCATATGCGGGACCAGGGCATCCGCTACGGCCTCCAGACCATGTGCGAGGGCGGCGGTATGGCCAACGCCACCGTCCTCGAACTGCTCTGACACACCGACACTCCACACCCCTCGGCGCCTTCGCCGCGTAGTCGCCGCATCCACGAGACCGCCCCGCCCACCGACGTGCGAGCACGCCCGAACCGGAGCCAGTACCCATGAGCACCGAACTCCCACCTCTCCTGTGGACGCCCGATCCGGCCCGCGCCGCCTCCTCCCGCCTGAGCGCCTTCCAGCAGTTCGCGGCGGCGCACCACGGTGCACCCCAAACGGCCGGGCTGTCGCCGCAAGCCGCGTACGCCACCCTTCACCGCTGGTCCGTCGAGCGTCTGGAGGATTTCTGGCGGGCCGTGACCGAGTGGTTCGACGTCCGCTTCACCAGGCCGCCGACCACGGTGCTCAGCAGTACTGCCATGCCCGGCGCCCGGTGGTTTCCCGAGGCCACGCTCAACTACGCCGAGCATGCGCTGCGTCACGGCGAGGACTCGAACATCGCCGACACCCCCGCGATCATCCACGTCGACGAGCGCACGCCCGAACCCGTCGCCACCACTTGGTCCGAGCTGCGCCGCCAAGTCGGTTCGGTCTCAGCCGAGTTGCGTGCTCTGGGAGTCCGGCCTGGCGACCGCGTGGCCGCCTACGTGCCCAACATCCCGCAGGCCGTCGTGGCGCTGCTGGCGACCGCAGCGGTGGGCGCTGTCTGGACGAGTTGCGCACCCGATTTCGGTGCGCGCAGTGTCCTCGACCGCTTCCAGCAGCTCGAGCCGGTAGTCCTGTTCGCGGTCGACGGATACCGCTACGGCGGTAAGGAACACGACCGGCGTGCCGTCGTCAAGGAACTGCGCGACGAACTTCCGTCGGTGCGTCAGGTGGTGCACATTCCCGTACTCGGTTTCGCCGCCCCCGCGGGAGCCCGGGAGTGGGAGGGTCTCACGGCGGCGCCCGCCGAGCCGGTCTTCGAGCAGCTGCCGTTCGACCACCCGCTGTGGGTGCTCTACTCTTCGGGCACCACAGACCTGCCCAAAGCCATCGTGCACAGCCACGGTGGCATCACCGTCGACCACCTCAAGCAGGCGGGCCTCCACCTCGATCTCGGACCCGGCGACCGGTTCTTCTGGTACACCTCGACGGGGTGGATGATGTGGAACTATCTGCTGGCCGGCCTGCTCGTGGGCGCAAGTATCGTCACGTACGACGGCAGCCCCAGATACCCGGCTGCCGACGCGCAGTGGCGCGTTGCAGCCGACACCGGCACCAACGTGTTCGGGACCTCCGCCGCCTACGTCATGGCCTGCGGCAAGGCCGGAGTCCACCCCGGCCAGGACCTGGACCTGGCCGACCTGCGCGCGATCGGCATCACCGGCTCGCCGCTGCCGCCGGACGGCTTCCGGTGGATCTACGACGAGATCAGCGCGGACATCTGGCTCGTCTCGGTCAGCGGCGGCACCGATGTCTGCGGTTCTTTCGTCGGTGGCGTGCCCACGCTTCCGGTCCACCTCGGTGAGATCCAGGCACCGAACCTGGGTGTCGCCGTCGAGTCCTGGAGCCAGGATGGCAAGCGGGTCGTCGACGAGGTCGGCGAACTGGTCGTGACCAGGCCGACGCCGTCCATGCCGCTGTACTTCTGGAGCGATCCGGACGATCAGCGCTACCGCGACAGCTACTTTGCCATGTTCCCCGGCGTCTGGCGCCACGGGGACTGGATCACCCACACCTCCCGTGGAACGGTCGTCATCCACGGCCGCTCGGATTCCACCCTCAACCGGCAGGGCGTCCGAATGGGCTCCTCCGACATCTACGAAGTCGTGGAGCGGATGCCGCAGATCAAGGAATCTCTCGTCATCGGCCTGGAACAGCCGGACGGCGGCTACTGGATGCCGCTGTTCGTGGTCCTCGCGCAGGGCACGACCCTGGACGACGACCTGCGCGCCGCCATCTCGAACGCGTTGCGCACCAAGTTGTCACCGCGTCACGTACCGGACGAGATCATCGCCGTGCCGGCCGTCCCCCACACCCTCACCGGCAAGCGCATCGAGGTACCGGTCAAGCGGATCCTGGCCGGAACTCCAGTGGATCAGGCGGTAAACCCAGGCTCCCTCGAAAACCCCGAGGCGTTGCGCGTCTTCGAACAGTATCGCCGCACCTGAAGACTGATGAAGTTCTTGGGTTCTGGCCCTGCTGGAGTGACCCCTTGAGGTCCGACACTTTCGTTTTATGCGGCAAGGTGGAACCGTTGTCTGTAGGGGGTCCTGGCCTGGTGTGGGGTGAGGTAGCCGATGGTCGAGTGGATCCACTCCCGTTTGAACTCGTCCGGGAAATTCCTCCGTTTTGCCACCATGGATCACTTCCCCTGGATGACGAAACATCCAGCGTCCAGGTGTCGGAATCTCGGGGGTCACTCCACCGCTCAGCGCACCCCTCGGGACTCCTCCGGCTCCATCTGGACGCGGCGGATTCACCGAGAAAGAAGAGAGCGCGCTCGATGCCGCCGGTCTGGATCAGATGGCTTCGCAGGTGCAGCAGACCTTCGATACCGTACGTACTCAATTCCCGGCATCGCCTGGCCAGCCAATTCCAGTCACAATCAAGGTAGTCGGCGGCTTGACGCAGCCTCTCGTGCGGGGTGCGGCCGGAGGTGATGCTGTGGGACCGCGCCTGATCGACGGCATGAGCCAGAGAGTTGATCTCACTCCTGCTCGTCGTGCTGTCGATATGCCAGACGGCGTCCGGGCTCAGCCAGTCGGCGACGATGGCAAGGTGCTGCGGGGCGATGATGAGTTCCGCCGTGTCGGAGTGTGCCCGTTCCCTGTGTATGTGCACCGTCAGGCCGTAGGACTCCATCAGGGCCATAGCGAGCAGCAGCAAAAGCCGTTCGTACGGCTCGCTGTCCTTGACCGCGGGTTCGGGGATGCCGAAGACACAGCCTGCCGTCCCCTCGACGCCGACGGAACACTCCTGCATCAACTGCAGTACCTGGTGCCGTTCGGCGAACAACAACCAGCCGGCGGCCTGCCCGCCGTACTGAACCCTCGACCACAGCACGGGGGCGGCATCGGCGGGGCCCAGGTGGCGCCGCAGATACGTCGCGCATGCATGCGATCCGAGCCAGGCCGCTCCGACCTCCGTGAGGTCGGGGTAGGCGGCACGAGCGGCCGCAGACCGTAGTTGGGCGAGGTGGGCTTCCAGACGCTGTTGCTCGACATGGAGGGCCTGGTCGTCGGCCAGGAGACTGTCGTCCACGTTCAACGCCGCCCAGAGCAAGGCGTAGACGAACTCGTCGAGCCGGTAGGCGCCTGGAATCGGCAGCCTGTCGACCGGCATCAACAGCTGACGCCGAGCGTGGGCGGCGTCCATGACGTAGAGGTCATCTTCCCCGCGCGCCCCCAGTGCCGCGATGAGCAGAGCCCTGCGACGAGCCCGGGTGAAGTATCGGAGGTGTTCCCAGTCCTCAGGCCCGATCACCACGGTGTCCCCCCGCGGCTCCGCCTCGTACATCTGGACCGCGACGGATGTCCCGTCCAAGATCCGCAGACCGTCGAGGTGCCACGCCCCTCCTGCGCCTGGCAACGGCCCGTTGACGGACAGATGCGAGCTGTCGAAACGGACGTCGAAGCGGTGTACGGCGGCCAGCGACACATCGTGAGGAACGCGGGCGAGTACACCTTTCCGCATCGTGGCCGGGCCCAGGAGTTCCTGCACACTGTGGCCGAGCCAGAATTCGAGGACCGTGACTGTGTCCCCGCGAGGTGCTTGCTCCCCGACCAGCCACCGTTTGAAGGTGGTCTTCGTGGTGTCCACGGTGGCCAGGCGTGGATTCCGGTAGTGCGCCGCTGCCCGGGCGCCGGCGTCCTTCAGCTGTCGCTGAAACACCTCAAATCGTAGCCACTGGCGCTTTTCCAGCACGGCGTGCAGCAGTGTTGGACGCGTCAGCGTGTCCATGGCCTTTTCCTTCTTTTCGACGTTTACTTCCCGCCGGATCTTCATTCCGGTGATGTGCAGAAAACTCTGGTGATTTCTTCGGCAGGTATTGACAGGGCCTACAATTCACCCGGAATCAGGTCAATCGGTTGGAGATATCAGGAGACGTGCCGCCCTGGCAAGGTCCTCGGGTGTGTCCACTGCCATTCCTTCGTCGGACACAGGCAGCATCCGAACCCCGTACCCGTGCTCGATGAAGCGCAGCATCTCCACGCCCTCGGTCTTCTCTAGTGGTCCCTGCGGAAGCCGCTGGAACTGCCTCAGAGCCTCACCGGTGAAGCCGTAGAGCCCCAGTTGGCGCAGATACGTCGGACGGTCTGCTCTCGGATAGGGAATCGGCTGACGCGAGAACATCAAGGCGTTTCCACCGGTTGTCAGCACGACTTTCACGACGTTGTGGTCGAGGACAGCGCCGACGTCGCCCAGCTCGGTGTAGGCGTTCACCGCGAGAGTGCCTGACCCGAGGCGGTGCAGAGCGTCGGAGACGGCGTCGATCGCGGCCGGCGCGATGAACGGCTCGTCTCCCTGAACGTTGATGTAGCCGTCGGCAGGCACGCGCTTGGCGCACTCAGCAACACGGTCGGTGCCGGTGAGGTGTTCCCGGGTGCGCAGGCATTCGATGCCCAGTCGGCGGCATGCAGCCTCAATACGTTCGTCGTCCGTCGCGACCAGCACACCGTCAAGACGCGTGGCCTCCAGACAGCGCTGGTGCACGTGCCACAGCAGAGGTTTGTCCCCAAGTAGAGCCAGGGGCTTGCCGGGGAAGCGCGAGGCACCCCATCGGCAAGGGATGACCGCGACATGGCGGCGTTCCGGGCCGTCGTGCAGGAGGATGGGCTGGCCCGGTTTGTTGTACGGGTAGACCGGCGTGAGCGGTGGACTTGCTGGAGGCGTGTTCATCGTGGTCAAGCGGTTCCACTTGCTGACGGAGATGAGTTGTCCAGGATCGCGGCCTCGTCGTATCGCCAGCAGTCGTGCTCTAGACCGTCGGCCGGCTGAGATGTCATGAGGTGCTCTTGGATGTCGCGCACATACACCGGCTGTCGGCTTCCCTTGACCACGGTGAATAGCGGATGGATCTCAGCTGCGGCCAGGTTGGCCGATAGAGATGGGTCCTCCCACATCGTGTTCAACACGTAGGCCAAGTGCCGGAGCAGCAGTTGAGTCGAGTCAGGGGTGAAGGCCACGGTACGCGCGAGCTGCGCTGCGCCATGCCCCGAAAAGTTCCTCAGCTTCACGTACTGCGCTGCGGAGTGCGGCAAGGGCCTGGCCTGCGGATCAGCGTGACCCTCCAGGTACCTCACACCCGTCCGAAGGACTTCCGTGCTGCCGTCTGTTCCGCGCTTGCCGCTGACGATCCGGCCGAGCAGTTCGGTGGCATCGAGGGCGAGGAAGAGCGATCCTAGGTGGTAGTTGTGCTCGAAGTTGAGCCCAGAGGCCTGCATGAACTCGCGCATGACACCGCAGACTTACGAGGCCTTGCACACGTATGGGTCGAGCCCGGCGATCTGTGCGGCATCGTCCCACCGCGGTGCGTCGTGGGAGAGCTGGACAGTGTGCTGAGCCAGGAGGGGACGGTAGTCCATGACTCCATGGTCCGGCCGACTTTGGGCTTGGGCAACCGCTTCACCCACTGAGCGGCGTCAAAAACCCGATCACTAACTACCAAGCGCCAGCCGATGGGTCACGTCCGAGCAATTCTGGGCATGCCCCATCCCTGCCGCTTACCTCGCCGCCAGCTACGCGACCTTGGCACCACGCCCGGCTGCCGACAGGTGTCGACTGCCTCACACCGCTGCTGGCCGGCACTGAAGCTCTGCCGCCTTTCGGATTCGGCTGCGGGCAAATGCTGTCTGCAGAAATCTTCGGGACAGATCAGCTCAACCCCTGTCACGCTTAGCCATGGCGACTGCATGGAGTTCATGGAGTTGGGACTGGCGCAGGCTGGACTGCCTCGCTGGTTGCGGCGAGCTCGTCAAGCGCGCCCGCGACTCATGGGTGGAGATCGGCGGCACGCGCTCTGGGAGCTGGTTAATCGGAACGCGCGTCGACGTAGCTCGTTCGACACGAGCGAAGACGCGAAGCAGTGGCTCGCCAAGGCGCAGACCGATACCACGCGTGGCGAATTCGTCGACCCCCGCGACGGGGCGATCCCCCTCGCCCAGTACGTCGAGAAGCACTGGTGGCCCAGCCGATCGGACGAACCGTCGACCGCCGCCCCCATGCGCAGCAAGATCTGGAACCACATCATCCCGTTCCTGGGTACAACCGCGCTCCGGGACATCGACGCTGCCGTGCTGCGCCTCTGGAAGACCCAACTGCTGACACGGGTCGAGGCGTCCACAGCCCAGGTGATCTGGATCCACCTTTCCACGATCCTCGAAGCTGCCGTCGACGACGGCCGCCTGGTCAAGAACCCCTGCAAGGCTCGCCGGACTGTCAAGGCACCCAAGCCCGCGAAGAGGAAGGCCAAGGCATGGGCCAGGCCGACCGTGGAGGCCGTCCGAGCGGGCCTCCAGGATCGATACCGCATCGCGGTGGACCTCGGTGTCGGCCTCGGTCTGCGCCAAGGCGAGGCGTTCGGCCTCGGCGAGGAGGATTTGGACTTCGATGCCGGCGTCGTACACGTCCGCCGACAGCTGCGGTGGGACTCCAAGGGACGGCCGTACTTCTGCCTGCCCAAGGGCGCCAAAACGCGAGACGTCCCCCTCTCCCCCAACCTCGCCAGGCGTGTCCGGGACCACCTGCGCCGCTTCCCTTCGGTTGCCTGCACGCTCCCGTGGCGCAACCCTGAGCTGCCGACGACCGAGTTGGAAGCGCGACAGCGCAAGCCGATCGCTGTCCGGCTGGTCCTGACCACCTCGCATGGCAATCGAATCAACTACTCGATGTGGAACAGGCTGAGCTGGCGGCCCGCACTCGCGACGGCCGGCGTACTGAAGAAGGTCGGCGAGAAAGTAAGGACGTACGGAGGCCACAGCCGTCGGTACCCCATCTACGAACTCTCCAGGGGGGACATGTTCCACGTCCTCCGGCACACATACGCCAGTACCCAGCTTGAGGCGGGCGAGTCGATCGTGAGCGTGTCGGCGTGGCTCGGGCATGCCTCGCCGCAGACCACGCTGACGCACTACGCTCACTTCATGCCCGGGGCGGGCAAGCGAGGCCTCGCCGCCATGGACGAGTGGTTCGGTCAAGATCCACAACCGAATGTCCCTGAGAAGTCCCTGGGTGCCCCGCAGGCCCGAAGCACGCCATGAAACCGCAGGTGAGGGCAGCGTTCGCGCACACTGACAACGTGTACGCCGAGTACAAGGAGCCGCTGTACGCCGCTCCCCCGCTGCTGCAGCGCATGGTCGAGGCGGGCCGCCTGGGCCGCAAGACCAACTCGGGCTTCTACACGTACGGCTGAGCACACCCCCGCTGACTACAGGGAGCGATGCTCCACGGGCCCGGCACCGCCTTCGGTGCCGGGCCCGTGTGTTTCACACGCCGTGTGCGCCCCGGGCACGCATATGCCCTGCGCACACTCTCCCCACGCGCTCACCAGGCGAGTTCACTCTTCATGCGCATGCAAAGGGATGCGGAACGACATCTTCGACTACGCAAAGGAGTGGACCCGTGGCCACCGAACCGGAGCATCCCGTGGTCCAGGGAGAACTCGCAGAGTTACGTCGCCGCCTCGATGTGGCCTACGCCCGGGTCGAGGGCGGGCTGAACCTGCTCAGCCACCGCACCAGGGAGACGGCCAAGGAGCTCGACGACCTGAACGACCGTCTCGCCCTGCTGGAGAACGCCCGCTGGCCCCTGCCCTCGATCGCCGCGCTCACCGCGCTGGGCGCCCTCGTCGTCACCGTCTGGCAGGCGCTGGCCCACTAGTCCTGACGATCCGTCAGGCGCAGGTGGTGCAGCAGGAGTAACGCGGCCGCCATGTTGGCGGCCGGGACCTCCCCGCGGGCGATCATGTCCGGGACGAGCTTGAGCGGGACCCACTCCCGGCGGTCCGACTCGAAGTCGTCCACGGGGTGTCCGACGTACTCGCCCTCGTCGGACCAGTAGATGTGGTGCCGGGCGTCGGTGAGGCCGTTGGACGGCTCCACGGTCATCAGGTGGTGCAGGGTTCCCGGCCGCCAGCCGGTCTCCTCCTCCAGTTCCCGGGCGGCCGCGACGGCGATGTCCTCGCCGTCCTCGACCACCCCGGCCGCGAGTTCCCACCCCCAGCTGTCGGTGATGAAACGGTGGCGCCACAGGAGCAGGACCTCGCCCGCCTCGTTGACCACCGTCGCCACGGCCACCGGCCGCAGCCTGATCAGGAAGTGGTCGAGATGCCGACCGTCCGGCAGCTCGACATCTGCGAGATTGACGCTGAACCAGCGGTTTTCATACACAGTTTGTTCGTTCAGTTTCGCCCACTGCACGGTACTGCCACCTTCCGCCGAGTAAGTGGCAATATCGCAGCAGGGACTCCTCAGACCTACAACGCGCCTGGACCGACGCCGGCGCGGTCTAGAGCGGCACGCGCAGCGCGCTGTCGATGAGTTCGGCGGCATCCGCGGTGCCTGCCGAACCGCTGCGCACCAGGTGCTCGCGGACCGCGCGGAGTCTGTCGCGCAGGCGCTGGGACTCCATTCCGCGGGCCTGTTCGGCCATCTGCACGGCCGTGGCCACCGCGTTGTCCGCGTTCCCCTGGCGCAGTTCGATGGTGCTCAGCATGGCCAGCCGGTGCACCCGCCCCCGGTCGTGGGCCGGGTTGTCGACGGCTGCCGCGGCGTGCTCCCGGGCGGCGGCGAGCTCGCCGAGACTGAGCAGCGCCTCGGCCACCTGCACATTGACCAGGCCGGGTTGGACATAGCCGGTCTCCTCGGGTTCGTAGCCCCGCCGGATGCGTTCGGCGGCGGACTCCGCCCGCCGGATGCAGGACAGGGCGCTCGTGCCGTCGCCGAGGTGGGCGTACGCCTTCGCCTGCATCGCGTAGAGGTCGGAGGCGAGCGCGGGGGTGATGTGCTTGCCGGCGGCGCGCAGCGCGGCCTCCGCGAACGCGACGGCCTGCCGGAACTCCCGCATGAACAGGGCCTGGTTGACAAGGAGCGCGATCACATAGGCGCCGAGCCCCCGGTCGCCGCTCGCCTTCGCCAGGCGCAGGGCCTGGTGGAAGTAGCGCTGGGCGAGGCCGTGGGCATCGGAGTCGTAGGCGCAGATGCCCACGATGGCGACCAACCCGCCGGTCGCCCGGTGCAGTTGACGCCCGGTGGCGTCCGTGTAGCTGCCGCGCAGCAGCGGTGCGGCCTCGGCGTTGAGGAAGCCGACGACCCGGGTACGGGTCGCCATGCCGCCGGCCTTGCGGTACATCTGCTCGTAGTGGGCGCGGGCGGCGCGGAGCATCTCCAGATCGGCGGGGGTGACCCGGTGCCGGCCGCCGCGCGAGACGTCCACGTCCTCAGGGGGGTTCTCCCACTCCCACACCGGCATCACGGCGGGTGTGCCGGTGACGGCGGGCACGCCGAGCATGTGCGGGCGCTGCTGTTCGTCGGACCGCCACAGTGCGGTGGCCCGTTCGACGAACCCGGAGAGCGAGGTGGTGTGCGCAACGCTGGGTTCGCCGGGCACGCCGAGGCCGATGTCGTCGAGGGTGACCGTACGGTGCAGCCGGGCGGCGAGTACCTCGCAGATCAGGTCGGGCACCTGGCCGCGCGGTCGCTGGCCCTTCAACCAGCGGGCCACGGCGGTGTGTTCGTAGCGGAGCGAGAGTTCGCGGGCCCGGCCCGCCTGGTTGACGTGGGCGGCGAGACCGGCGTGCGAGATCCCCGCCTCGTCCAGGATCGCGTCGAGCAGAGAGTTGGGCTGCATGACATGCCCCCCGAGTGGCCTGGTGTCGTCAGCGTAGTGCGTGGCTGTTCACACGGGGTGTGAACGGAGTACGCGCATCCGCAGTGTGCGCGCGCTGTCGCGGAGCGTGTCGGGCCGGTTGACTGAACTGCCTCGCAAGAGGCCGGCCGGGCCGCCGGCTCCCCCCTCGTACAGTGCGGTGGCCTGGCCGTCGGCCTGGCGGACGGATCGGAGGTCAGCGGTTCGTTGTCGGCTGCGGGTGCGTGGTGGCGGCTCGCCCAGTTCCCCGCGCACCCAGAAAGGCACGTTGCTGTGCACGCTCGTTGTTCAGTACAAGGAGTGCGATGTCGTCGGCAGGGCGGCCGTCGGTGTGGTGGAGCAGGGCCGTGAAGACCGTGCGGAGGATGGCCTGCGGGGAGGCCGAGGGCTCTCGCGCCGCTGCCGCCAGCGCCTGGGGCAAGGAGAAGAACCGCCCCCTGGCGTCTCTCGCGTCCTCCGCTCCGTCCGTGTACAGGACCAGCGACTCGCCGGAGTGCAGGCGACCGAAGTCGGTGGCGGCCGGGTTCGCCGGGAGGGGGAACGGGCCGAGGGGCGGCAGCGGCTCGGCCCCGGACAGCGGCACGACCCGTTGCCCGCACAGCAGATACGGCCACGGGTGGCCGCAGTTGATCGCCCGTACGCCGCCGTCCCCGGCGATCTCCAGAAGCAGCAGGGTGACGAACTCCTCGGCGACCGGATTGTCCGGGTCCACGCCGCTCGAGGGATGTTCGGCCCTCGCCCGTTCTCGCAGGTGTCTGGCCAGGGCGCGGTCCAGCCGGCCGAGCACCCGGCCCAGTTCGGGCTCGTCGTGGGCGGCCTCGCGGAAACTGCCGAGGACGGCGGCGGCGGTGCCGGTGGCGGCCAGCCCGTGCCCGCGTACGTCGCCCATCACGACCCGTACTCCGTGCTCGGTGGCGACGGCCTCGTAGAGGTCGCCGCCGATGGCCGCGCCCCGGTCGGCGGAGAGCTGGGCGGCGGCCACGTTCAGCCCGGCGAGCCGGGGCGGCAGGGGCCGCAGCAGCACGCTCTGCGCGGCGCCGGCGACCTTGCGGGCCTGCCGCAGCTCCCGGAGCAAGGTCCGCCGGACATGCAGTATCAGCCCGGTGCCGACCGCGAGGAAGACGGCGCTGGTGACGATGCGCGCACCGAGCCCGTGCTGCTCGGCGAGCGGGCATCCGAACTTGTACGAGACCGCGACGGCGCCCCACGCCGTGGGAAGCCCCAGGGTGAGCGCACAGCGCGAGTGCCGAGAGCTGTTCCGGGGCCGCCTTCTGTGGGGAACCCCAGCCTTGATGCGGATCATGCCGATGGCCCCCAAGTAGGCCCTGACAGAACAGACGGACCGACCTCGAAAGGCCAGTCCGATTCTGTCGACGGCATGCCCCGAAAAGGCCATGTCCCAGGTGGATCCCACCCAAATGAGTGATCCACCTGGAGACGTCTCCAGGCAGGCGCCCCGAGGGGCGCGGGGAACCGCGCGACCAGCCGCGCCGAAACCCGCACCCGGCCGGAACGCGCGGCCCCCACGGCGCTAGCCGCGCAGCACCGCCCCCGTACGCTCCCCGGCCAGGGCGACCGCCGCGTCCCGCGCAGCCGACGCCTCGTCCACGGTCAGCGTGCGGTCGGAGGCCCGGAACCGCAGCGCGTACGCCAGCGACTTCTTCCCGTCACCGAGCTGCTCGTCCTTGACGTACACGTCGAACAGCCGGATGGCCTCCAGGAGTTCACCCGCGCCCTCGCGCAGCGCGGCCTCGACCTCCGCGGCCGGTACCGGCTTGTCCACCACGAGGGCGACGTCCTGCGTGGCCATCGGGAAGGCCGAGATGCTCGGCGCCTGCGGCGTGCCGTCGCCGGCCTGCTCCAGCGTGTCCAGGTCCAGCTCCATCGCGCAGGTGCGCGCGGGCAGCCCCAGCGCCTTGACCACACGTGGGTGCAGTTCACCGGCGTGGCCCACGACCCGCTCGGTGCCGTCGGCGACGACCACCAGCTCGGCGCACCGGCCGGGGTGCCACGGGCCGTACTGGCCGGACCGCACGGTCAGCCCGGTGCCGGCCTCACGCGCGACCGTACGTGCCGCCTCGACCGCGTCGGCCCAGTCGGCCGGACGGCCCGCGCCCCACCAGCCGGCCTGCTCGCGCGCGCCCGCGAGGACGACGGCGACATGGCGCGGCTGCCCGGGCAGCACGGCGTCCAGCGCGGCGAGTTCCGCCTCGCTCGGACGGCGGTCCACCGGCAGGTGGCCGGCGACGCCCTGCTCCTCGCGCGGCAGGAAGACCAGGCCGGTCTCGAAGAGCGCCAGGTCGTGCGCGCCGCGCCCGTCGTTGCGGCGCAGCGCACCGAGCAGACCCGGCAGCAGCGAGGTCCGCAGCGCGGGCTCCTCGTCGTTGAGCGGGTTGGTCAGCCGGACGACCCGGCGGGCCGGGTCGTCGGCGGCCAGACCCAGCTGGTCGAAGACCTGCTCGCTGACGAACGGGTAGTTCGGCGCCTCGACGTAACCGGCCCCGGCGAGCGCGCGGCCCACCCGGCGGTGCAGCCGCTGGCGGTGGGTCAGGCCCCGGCCGGACCGCGGCCTGGGCAGCGTGGAGGGCAGGTTCTCGTAGCCCTCCAGGCGGATGACCTCTTCGGCCAGGTCGTTCTGTTCGAGGAGGTCGGGCCGCCAGGACGGCACGGTGACGAGCAGTGCGTCCTGTCCGCCCGTCGCCCGGCCGCCACCCCCCGACGACGCGTTCCACGCGGCAGGATTTCCATAGACGTCGCAGCCGACCTCCTGGAGGCGGCGCACGACGGTCTCCCGGCCGTACTCGACGCCCGCGACCCGGTCGGGGTGGTTCGCCGCGAGGGTGATGGTGTGCGGGGCGGACGGCGCGATGACCTCGGTGACGCCGGCATCGGCGGTGCCGCCGGCGAGCAGCACCAGCAGGTCGACCGTGCGCTGCGCGGCGGCGGCCGCGGCCTGCGGGTCGACACCGCGCTCGAAGCGGCGGGAGGCCTCGGAGGACAGCTTGTGACGACGGGCCGTGCGCGCGATGGCGACGGCGTCGAAGTGGGCCGCCTCGATCACCACGTCGGAGGTGGCGTTCTCGAGGTCCTCGTGGTCGGCGATCTCGGTGTCGGCGCCGCCCATGACGCCGGCGAGGCCGATCGGGCCGCGGTCGTCGGTGATCACCAGGTCCTCGGCGTGCAGCTGCCGCTCGACGCCGTCGAGGGTGACGATCTTCTCGCCCTCGGCGGCGCGCCGGACCCCGATGGTCCCCTGGACCAGGTTGCGGTCGTAGGCGTGCAGCGGCTGGCCGAGTTCCATCATCACGTAGTTGGTGACGTCGACGGCGAGCGAGATCGGGCGCATGCCGACCTTCTGCAGGCGGCGCTGCAGCCAGATCGGGGAGCGGGCCTCGGGGCTCAGCCCGGTGACGGTGCGCGCGGTGAAGCGGTCGCAGCCGATCGGGTCGGCGACCTGGACCGGGTAGCCGAAGGCGTTCGGTCCGGGTACGTCGATCAGCGCCGGGTCGCGCAGCGGCAGGCCGTAGGCGATGGCGGTCTCGCGGGCCACACCGCGCAGGGACAGGCAGTCGCCGCGGTTGGCGGTGACGGCGATGTCCAGGACCTCGTCGACCAGTTCGAGCAGCTCGACGGCGTCCTTGCCGACCTCGGTCTCCGGCGGCAGCACGATGATGCCGTGGGTGCCGTCGGAGCCCATGCCCAGCTCGTCGCTGGAGCAGATCATGCCGTGGGATGTCTTGCCGTACGTCTTCCGCGCGGCGATGGCGAAGTCGCCGGGAAGCACCGCGCCCGGCAGCACGACGACGACCTTGTCGCCGACGGCGAAGTTGCGGGCGCCGCAGACGATCTCCTGGGGCTCACCCGTGCCGTTCGCCGTACCGACGTCGACGGTGCAGAAGCGGATCGGCTTCTTGAAGCCCTCCAGCTCCTCGATGGTGAGCACCTGGCCGACGACCAGGGGGCCCTTGAGGCCGTCGCCGAGCTGCTCGACGGTCTCGACCTCCAGACCGGCCGAAATCAGCTTGGCCTGCACGTCGCGGCCGGTCTCGGTGGCCGGCAGGTCGACGTACTCCCGCAGCCAGGAAAGCGGGACCCGCATCAGATCTCCATCCCGAACGGCCGGGTGAACCGGACGTCACCCTCGACCATGTCTCGCATGTCCTCGACGTTGTGGCGGAACATCAGCATCCGCTCGATGCCGAACCCGAAGGCGAAGCCGCTGTACCTCTCCGGGTCGACACCGCAGGCGGTCAGCACCCGCGGGTTGACCATGCCGCAGCCGCCCAGCTCGATCCAGCCCTCGGAGGAGCAGGTACGGCAGGGCCGGTCCGGGTTGCCGACGGACTCGCCCTTGCAGACGTAGCAGAGCATGTCCATCTCGGCGGACGGCTCGGTGAAGGGGAAGAAGTTCGGCCGCAGCCGGGTCTTCATGCCCTCGCCGAACAGCGACTGGACCATGTGGTCCAGGGTGCCCTTGAGGTCGGACATGGTCAGGCCCTCGTCGACGGCGAGCAGCTCGACCTGGTGGAAGACCGGGGTGTGCGTCGCGTCCAGCTCGTCGGTGCGGTAGACCCGGCCCGGGCAGATCACGTACACCGGCAGCTCGCGGTCGAGCAGCGAGCGGATCTGGACCGGCGAGGTGTGGGTGCGCAGCACGACACCGGACTCGGTGCCGCCCTCCGGGCCCGCCACGAAGAACGTGTCCTGCTCACCGCGGGCCGGGTGGTCCGGGCCGATGTTGAGCGCGTCGAAGTTGAACCACTCGGCCTCGACCTGCGGGCCCTCGGCGACCTCGTAGCCCATGGCAACGAAGATGTCCTCGATGCGCTCGGACAGGGTCGTCAGCGGGTGCCGGGCGCCGGCCGGGACACGGTCGTGGGGCAGTGTGACGTCCACCGCCTCCTCGACCAGCACGCGGGCGTCCCGCTCGGCCTCCAGCTCCTCCTGACGGCCGGCGAGGGCCTTGTTCACGGCGCCGCGGGCCTGGCCGACCAGTTTTCCGGCGGCGGCCTTGGCGTGCGGGGGCAGGGCGCCGATCTCGCGGTTGGCGAGCGCCAGCGGGGAGGTGCCCCCGGTGTGGGCGACCTTGGCCTCCTGGAGCGCGTCGAGGGAGCCCGCGGCGGCGAAGGCGGCGAGCGCCTCGTCCCGCATGCGCTCGATCTCTTCCGGTTTCAACGCCTCGACCTCGACAGGGTCGTACGACTTATTGGGTGCCGACATCTCTTCCCGTACTTCCGTTTGTCCCCCAGCTGACGCTGGGAGGTGCCCCCAGGCGGTGGTCCCCAAGACCGTTGACCGGCCCTGTGCGGGACACAAAGGTGCCAAAGGCCGAGTCTAACGGGGTGGAGGTGTACGAAGAGCCCGTGGGCCGTCAGGCGAGATACGCCGGCGTGCTCACGGGCAGGGTAAACCGGAACTCGGCGCCGCCGCTCGCGGCGCGTCCGACGGTGATGGCACCGCCGTGGGCCTCGACGATGCCCTTGACGATGTAGAGCCCCAGACCGGTGCCACCGCGCTTGCTGCCCCGCCAGAAGCGGGTGAAGACGCGGTTCATGGACTCCTCCGGGATGCCGGGGCCCTCGTCGCTCACAGTGACCGACGTGGCGGTGTTTTCGAGGTCTTCCCCTT
The DNA here is from genome assembly GCF_055567595.1 of Streptomyces sp. NPDC026515. Lineage (NCBI taxonomy): Bacteria > Bacillati > Actinomycetota > Actinomycetes > Kitasatosporales > Streptomycetaceae > Streptomyces > Streptomyces sp. NPDC026515. The sequence goes on along the minus strand of NZ_JBVHQD010000022.1, from coordinate 113,300 downwards.
CACGGGGGGACACCGACGGCGTGACGTCAATGGTGACGGTTCCCTCGCCGTGGCGCACGGCATTTTCGATCAGGTTGCTGAGGACCTGGTCGACCTTGTCGGGATCGGCCCACAAGGGGGGCAGCGGCTTCTCGATGCGGAGCAGGAAGCGGTCGGCGGGCTGCCCGGCGGCGACGTACGCCTGGATGTGGCGTCCGACGGCCACGCCGATGTCCACGGGCTGCCTGCGCAGTTCCAGGCGTCCGCTGTCGATCCGGGAGATGTCCAGCAGTTCGGCGATGAGCCGGGTGACCCGGTCGGCGTCCGCGTCGACCGTCTCCAGCATGAGCCGTTTCTGGTCGTCGGTGAACCGTTCCCACTTGGCGAGCAGGGTGGCGGTGAACCCCTTGACGGAGGTCAGCGGGGAGCGCAGCTCGTGGGCGACGGTGGCGATCAGCTCGGCGTGGCTGCGTTCGGTACGGCGGCGGGCCTCGGTGTCCCGCAGCGAGACGACGACACGGCGGACGGGCCCGGTCGGCATGGCGCGCACGTAGCCGGCGGAGACCAGCACCTCCCGGCCGCCGGGCAGCAGCAGGTTCCGCTCCGGCTGGCCGGAGCGGATGGCGAGGCCGCCGTAGGGGTCGGTGAGCTGCCACCAGCGCCTGCCCTCCAGGTCCTCTAAGGGCAGGGCCTTCTCCAGCCGCTGTCCGAGGGCGTCGGCGGGGGCGGTGGCGGTGATCCGGGCGGCGGCGGCGTTGAAGCAGACGACGACGCCGTGCTCGTCGGCGACCACCAGGCCGTCGGGCAGCTGGTCGGGATCGATGCCGAGCCCGGTGAGGTCGCCCTGCCGGGGTGCCGGTACGCGCCCGGTGCCGCGGCCGCCCGGCGCGTTGCTGGTGCCGACAGTCATCCCCGTACTCCACCTCTCAGACGGCGCAGCAGGCCCCCGAGCTGGTCACCCTACTAGCTGTCGGTGACGGAACGGCACCCTCCGGAGCCGCGCTGTGCACGGGCCGTTGCGTAGAGACATACGGCGGCGGCGGTGGCGAGGTTCAGGCTTTCGGCCTTCCCGTGGATCGGGACGCGCACGACCGCGTCCGCCAGCGCGCGGGTCTCCTCCGGGAGGCCCCAGGCCTCGTTCCCGAACACCCAGGCCGTGGGGCCGCCCATGGTGCCCTTGTCGAGTTCGTCGTCGAGGTCGTCGGTGCCGGCGCCGTCGGCGGCGAGGATCCGCACACCGAGGCCCTTCAGTCCGGCGACGGCCTGCTCGACGGGCACGCCGACGGCGACGGGCAGGTGGAAGTGCGACCCGACGGAGGCGCGCACGGCCTTGGGGTTGTACAGGTCGACGGAGGCGTCGGTCAGTACGACGGCCTCGGCACCGGCCGCGTCGGCGCACCGCAGCACCGTCCCGGCGTTGCCGGGGTCGCGGACGTTGGCGAGGACCGCGACGAGCTTCGGGCGGGCGGCCAGGACGTCCTCGAACGGGGTGTCCAGGAACCGGCAGACACCGACCAGCCCCTGCGGGGTGACGGTGGTGGAGATGTCGGCGATGACCTCTTCGGAGGCGAGGTGGATCCGGGCGTCGACGTCCCGGGCCGCCCCGACGATGTCGGCGTACCGCTCCGCGGCCTCGACGGTCGCGAACAGCTCGACGAGCGTCGGCAGATCGCCGACGCGATGCCCGGCCGCCTCCCGGACGGCCTGCGGCCCCTCGGCGAGGAACAGCCGGTCCTTCCCCCGGAAGTTCCGCTTCTCCAGCCGCCGGGCGGCGGCGACACGTGCGGAACGGGGGGAGATCAGCTCGGGGCTGGGCATGAGGGTCACTTTCGAAGAAGCGCGTCGAGAGGCGCCCCCGTAGGGGCGCGGGGCTGTACTTGATCTGCGGCTGCCGCCGCGTGGGCGCGACCAGCCCCCACCGGCCCGCTCCGAACACACGGTCGCGGACCCCGACAACAGGACCCGCAAGCCCGAAGGCCTGCGGGTCCTCATGTCACGTCGGCCAAGGCCGGCGCCAGCGTCACGCGGCCTTCGGCGCGTTGACGTCCGCCGGCAGCGCCTTCTGCGCGACCTCGACGAGCGCGGCGAACGCGCCGGCGTCGTTGACGGCCAGCTCGGCCAGGATCTTGCGGTCGACCTCGACGTTCGCGGCCTTCAGACCCTGGATGAAGCGGTTGTACGTGATGCCGTTGGCGCGGGCAGCGGCGTTGATGCGCTGGATCCACAGCTGGCGGAAGTCGCCCTTGCGCTTCTTGCGGTCGTTGTAGTTGTAGACCAGCGAGTGGGTGACCTGCTCCTTGGCCTTGCGGTACAGGCGCGAACGCTGACCGCGGTAGCCGGAGGCCGCCTCGAGGATCGCCCGGCGCTTCTTGTGGGCGTTGACTGCCCGCTTGACGCGTGCCACTTGTTAACTCCTTGTAGCGGGGCCGCGGTTGGACTCACGCGGCCCGGAAACGACTGGGTCCCGGTACTGACTTCAGGGCGCCGGCCGGCGCCCGCGTGTCACTTGCCGAGAAGCTTCTTGATCTTCGCGGTGTCGCCCGGGGCCATCTCGGCGGTGCCGGTGAGGCGACGCGTCACGCGGGACGACTTGTGCTCGAGCAGGTGGCGCTTGCCGGCGCGCTCACGCAGGACCTTGCCGGAGCCGGTCACCTTGAAGCGCTTGCTGGCACCGCTGTGCGTCTTGTTCTTCGGCATAGCGCCGTTATCTCCTCGTCGATGGCGTTCCGGTGCCCGGTCGCGAAACCGGGCACGGGTGGAACGTCGCTCTTGTATCGGTTACATCCTGAGGCTTGCGCCCCTGGGTGCTGACCTGGGGCGGTTGCCCCGGGGATCACGCCTCGGCAGGCTCCTCGGCGGGCGCCTCGGCCTCGACCTCGGCCTCCAGCTCGGCAGCGTTCTGCGACTTGCCGGGGTTGGCCTTCGCCTCGGCCTTGCGGGCTTCCTGCGCCTGCCGGGCCTCGGCCATCGCCTCGGTCTTCTTCTTGTGCGGACCGAGAACCATGATCATGTTCCGGCCGTCCTGCTTCGGGTTCGACTCCACGAAACCGAGGTCCTGGACGTCCTCCGCGAGCCGCTGCAGCAGTCGGTAGCCCAGTTCGGGCCGGGACTGCTCGCGACCACGGAACATGATCGTGATCTTGACCTTGTCGCCCTGCTTGAGGAACCGTACGACGTGACCCTTCTTGGTGTCATAGTCGTGCGGGTCGATCTTCGGCCGGAGCTTCATTTCCTTGATGACCGTGTGCGCCTGGTTCTTGCGCGCCTCACGGGCCTTCATGGCCGACTCGTACTTGAACTTGCCGTAGTCCATGAGCTTGCAGACCGGCGGGCGGGCGCTCGCCGCGACCTCGACCAGGTCGAGGTCGTACTCCTGCGCAAGCTCCAGTGCCTTCGCCAGCGGGACGATGCCCACCTGCTCGCCACTGGGACCGACAAGTCGCACCTCGGGAACGCGAATCCGGTCGTTGATGCGGGGCTCGGTGCTGATGGATCCTCCTCGGTAGCACCACGCGACGGTCTGGCGGACAGCCGCGTAACGTGTCTTTTCGTAAGACCTAACCGCACCGAAGCACAAAAAATGCCCCGGACGATCACAGGCAGGGCTCCTCGAACTACCGGAGCACCGCCGCGGGGATCGCGGGGCGCACTATCGGACGGAACGCCGTCGCCGTGAACGGCGAAGCGACCGTCTGACCGGTGACCCGCCGCCCGGCAGGGCGGTCAGGTGGGAGTTCGAAGCCTCCACTTGTGGGCCGGGTCGGTGAGCCGTGAGGCATTCCTGTTCGGCCGGTCGTCACACAAGGTTAGCAGCTAAGCCGGGAGAGGACCAATCCGGACGTCCTGGGGGCAGGTCGGGACCCCGCTCCCGCTGCGCCTATCGTGTGCGTCATGAGTGAAACGCCCCTTCCCGGCGCCGGTGACGCCGGTCAGCCCGACTTCGACGAGATGACCCGCGACATCGCCGAGGTCCCCGCGGTCGAGGTGATCGTGACGGTCGCCGTCAACCTGATGAGCGCCGCAGCGGTGAAGCTCGGCCTTACCGAGGAGGGCGACAAGTACAAGGACCTGGACGAGGCCCGCAAGCTGGTCACCGCCCTCGCCGGTCTGCTCGACGCGTCCGCGACCGAGATCAGCTCCTTCCACGCGGCGCCGCTGCGGGACGGCCTGAAGTCGCTCCAGCTGGCCTTCCGCGAGGCCTCGATCGTCCCCGACGAGCCGGGGCAGGGCCCGGGCGAGAAGTACACCGGGCCGATCTACGGCTAGCGGTCAGCTTCTTACGTACAAGGGCTCGCCGGGCGGCGTGGCCTCGGCCGGCAGCAGCGCCAGGTCGAGGCCGCGTACCAGGCGGGCCCGCAGTGTCTCGTCGGCGGCCAGCCGCTCGGCTACGGCCTGGGCGGTCTCGGCGGGCGGCGCGGCCGGATCGAGGACCAGGGCGAGGGTGCCGTCGGTCCGGCCCGGCCCGAGGTGGGCCCGGCGCACGGCGGGCTGGGCGGCCACCACCGTGCGGACGGCCTCGATCACGGCCGGGTCGGCGAGCGGATCGGCCGTCGTGCGCCCCTCCGCGAGCGCGAGCAGCACCGGTCCGGTCAGCTCGAACGGCACCGGACCCGCCAGGTCCAGCACCACCGTGTCCGCCTTCTCGTGCGCGGCGGCCTGGAGCGCCTGGTGCAGGGGTACGGCGACGGGCCGCGCCGCCGGGTCCCAGCGGGCCAGGGACTCGGTGGAGGTGAAGGCGGGCAGGGCGGTACGGGCGCCGGCCCTGAGGGTGGGGACGGCCATGTCGCTCGTCTTCTCGCGGCGCAGCCCGTTCCCGTCCTCCTCGGCCTCGCCGAGGACGGCGACCACCGGGACGAGCAGCCGGGCGCCCTTCAGGGCCGCCAGGACGGGTCCCACCGCTGTGCGGTCCCCGGCCCAGGCGGCCAGCGCGGCGGCCAGCCGGGGGTCTGCGGAGCCGTCGTCGGCGGAGTAGCCGGAGTCGGGAATGTTCTTGTTCGCCACGGTCCCCGACCCTATCGGGGGGATGCTGCTGCGGTTGTGCGGCCCCCGAAACCGGCCCGACACGGCTTTCACCGAATTCTCAGAAGTCCCTGACCTCCTTCTAACGTCCGGCAAACGGATCGCACAGTCCCCGCCCCGAGCATCGCGGGCATGGAGTCCCCCAGAGCCACCCCAGGATCCCGGCGGGGAGGCCGCCGTGCCCGGCCCCGGTGCCGGGCCCTTCTCTACGTCGGCCTCGCCACGGTCGCCGTCGTCGGCGCCACCGCGGCGGGAACGGTGTACGTGAAGGCGCACGCCGGCGACGGCGGCACCGTATCCTCGGCTGGGTCGCCGGCGCCCTCCTCCCCTTCCCCGGCCCCGGCGAGCGGGGAGGCATCGGTGGAACCCGTGACGGAGCCGGCCGTGGACCGGGACGCGCTGCTGAACACGGCGATGAGGACGGTGACCGTGCCCTCCGGGGCGAAGGTGTCGGTGGCCGTCCTCGATCCGGACTCCGGCGACAGCGCGGTCTACGGCGACGCCGCGTTCGACACGGCGAGCATCGTCAAGGTGGACATCCTGGCGGCCTTGCTGCTCCAGGCGCAGGACGCCGGGCGGCATCTGACGGCGTCGGAGAAGGTGTACGCCACGAAGATGATCGAGAACAGCGACAACACGTCCGCGTCGGAGCTGTGGGACGCCGTCGGCAGGGCGGCGGGGCTGGACGCGGCGAACAGGCGCTTCGGCCTGACGGGGACGGCGGGCGGCGAGGGGGCGCTGTGGGGGCTGACCCAGACCACGGCGGCGGACCAGCTGATCCTGCTCCAGCAGGTGTTCGGGGACGACTCGAAGCTGAGCGAGGCCTCGCGGTCGTATCTCCAGACTCTGATGAAGACGGTCGAGCCCGACCAGCGGTGGGGGGTCTCAGCCGTCGCCGACGGTTCGGACTTCGCGCTCAAGAACGGGTGGCTGGCGCGGAGTTCGACCGGGCTGTGGGACGTCAACAGCATCGGCCGGGTGACGGTGGGCAAGACCGGCTACCTGGTCGCGGTGCTGTCCAACGGGACGGTGAGCCAGGCCGAGGGCATCGCGCTGGTGGAGGCGGCGGCGAAGGCGGCGGTGTGCTCCTTCACGTCGGCGGGCCCGACCGCGTCGGCCTCGGCTTCGCGGTAGCCGGGAGAACCGGCGGGTCAGGTGCTCCGGCGGCGGTTGCGCCACAGGACCACGGCCGCCACGAGCAGGACGCCGCCCGCGCCGCCCGCGAGGGGGGCCGCCCAGTCCGTCGCGCTCGCCGCCGTCTTCTCGGCGTCCGGGCCCGGGCCGAAGTACTTCTTGCCGTACGACGCCGCCGACAGGTTCCGTGTCCTCAGCCGGGCCGCCTCCTTGATCGCCGCCGCCGGGTCGATCATGCCGAAGCCCCGGGAGTCGTCACGGCCGCCGGACGGGGCGTCGCGGGCCGTGTCCTCCAGGAGTTTCTTGATCTGGGCCGGGGTGAGACCGGGACGGGCGGCCTTGATCAGGGCCACCGCGCCGGAGACGAAGGCCGAGGCCGCGCTCGTGCCCCAGCCCTCGTAGTACTTGTGGTCCGGGTCGGCGATGACGATGTCGACGCCGGGTGCGCTGACCGTGGCGTACCAGCGGCGGGTGGAGAAGGCGGCCCTGGTGCCGAACTTGTCCACCGCGGTGGCGGCGATGACGCCCGGGTAGGCGGCCGGGTAGGAGATGTGGTCGCCCTTGTCGCCGCCGTTGCCCGCCGAGGCCACGACCACGACGTCCTTCTTCAGCGCGTACTGGACGGCCTCGTCCTCGCTGGCCTCGGGATGCGCGGAGTCGGAGTCGTCGCCGAGGGAGAGGTTGATGACGTCGGCGCCGTGGTCGGCGGCCCAGCGGATGCCCTCGGCGAGGGCGTTGCCACGGGTGGAGCGGGCCTTGCCGCGGGCACTGTCGCCGTCCTCGAGGATGACCCGTACGGGCAGGATCCTGGCTTCCGGGGCCACCCCCATCACGCCGTCGCCGTCGCCTGGCCCGTGGCCGTGACCGGCGATGATGCCGGCCATCGCGGTGCCGTGCCGGGCCCAGGTGCGGTCGCCCTGACGGGCACCGAAGCCGATCATGTCCTTGGCGGCGAGGACGTTGCCGGCCAGGTCGGGGTGGTCGGCCTCGACGCCGGTGTCCAGGACGGCGACGGTGACGCCCCTGCCCTTGGTGGTCCGCCAGGCCTCGTCGAGGTGCAGGGCGGACAGGCCCCACTGCTGGGCGCGGATGCCGTCGGCGTAGGCGGTCGTGGACGGCAGGAGGGTGAGCGAGCCGGCGAGCAGCAGGCTCAGCGCGGCTCCGGTCGCGCGGCGGTTCATGAGGGCTTCTCCGTTGCCGAGCCTGCGGTGTGCTGCCGCAGTCGCCGTTCGATGCGGTCGGCCAGGCCCTGGGCCTCGTTGCCGAGGCCCGCCTGGGCCGCGGCCGTGGTGGCGCCGGACGCCTCCGCGTCGGCGGCGGACTGCGGGGTGTCGACGCTACGGCCGTCGGCCCAGCCGGAGACGGCGTAGGCGACGACCGGGGCGTCGGTGAGCACGGAGATCGTCCAGGAGGCGCGCTGGTGCGGGCCGAAGCGCTCGGCGGCAGTGCCCTTCGCGGCGTACGGGAGGGGCATCAGGTCGGTACGGCGGTCCAGGCGCTCGTTCGCGAACCGCTTGGCCAGGGCGGTCATCCCGGCCGGTTCGGCCTTGGTGAACAGCAGCCCCACGGTCGTCACATAGCTCTGGGTGGCGTCCGTGTAGGTGGCCCGGATCAGCCGCTGACAGCCGACGGGGGCGAGCGCCTTGCGCAGCAGGGGGTCGAAGGCGTCGGCGCAGCCGGTGGCCGGGGCGACGGCGATCCGGGTCCAGCTGCGGTCGGCTCCGCCGGGGCCCGCGCCGGTGCCCTGCACGGTGGGCGGGAAGAGTTCGTCGACGGGCACGTTGTGCCACAGGCCGGCGGCCGAGCTGAAGCTGCCGGCGGCTGCCACGTCACCGCCGTCGTCGACGAGCCAGCTTCCGGTCACCGCGCCGCCGATGAGTCCGAGCCCGAGCACCATGCAGGCGGCGGCCGCGGCCGTTCGGGGCGCGACCCGGCTGACCAACGATCGCCCAAGGCCGCGGCCGTCGTACCCCTCGGGCTCACCGAACGTCACAACGGGCCGGTTCCTGCCGGGAGTTCCCGCGGCGGCGGTCCAGGACATCGCGGGGTCCGGCACCGGAGCGGGACCGTGCGGCGAGGCGGTGGTGTCGCCGGGGGACGGGGGTGTGGTGGGGCGGGGCGGGAGTGGCGGGGCGGTGGGCGGCGGTGGAGTGGTCTGCGGGGGCGTCGCGGGGCGCGGCGGAGCCGTCGGCACCGGGAAGGTCCGCAGGTGCGGGCTCCACGCGGTGCCCGGCTCGGGCGTACCGAAGGAGGCCGGGAAGTCACCGCGCGGCCGCTCGGGGCGCCCGGGACCGGGCACCCGGCCGAAATCTCCGGCCGGGTCCGTTTCCTCGGTGGCCGGGACGGGGCGCGGCGAGGCGGCCGGCTCCGAAGCGGGCTCGGGACGCCCGGCCGCCGATTCCAGCCGGTACGGCGGCCGGGTCTGCACGCCGCTGCCGGTCTCCCTCCCGGAAGACACCGGCCGCCCGTCCCGGCGAGTCCCGCCTGGCGACACCGACGGCTCGGTCCGTCGGTCCGCCCCGTCCGCCGACGCAGGCGGCACACTCAGGCCGCTCCCCCGCCCGGCGGCCCCGGACGGTGTGCCGCCGCCGTCCCGGCCGGGAGGCGTGGACGATTCGCTCCGGCGGTCCTCGCGGCGGGGCGGAACGGGCGGGGCGTCCGGGAAGCGGGCCGAGGCGGGGGGCGGGGGCGTGGTGGGCAGGCCCTGCGGGGGACGGAGGTCGGGGTAGCGAGGGCGGGTGATGCGTTCGGCGGGCATCGCGCGGGTGGCCGCCCGGTCCCCCGCACCTTCTTCGCCCTGCGCCACCGCACCGCCCCGATTTGTCCGGTCCTCACCGTTCGGCTGCCCACCGGACGGTCCCGGCGGCTGGTCCTGCCCGGTGGTGTCGGCGTCGTCAGTGGATACGTCGGACCGGTGCGAGCGGTTCACCCGGTTCGGCCGCTCGAAGAATCCCGGCCCGCCGGTCCGGCCCGCCGGGTCGGCGGCGCCCGGTGCTTCACCCTGGCCGGCCGTCCCGTCGGTGGGCGCGGGGCCGGGCGAAGGGCGTCGCGGGATCGGGGCGTGCCGCGCTTCCGTGCTCATGCGCCCCCGTTTCCTCCTGCCCGGGCCGACTCCGCGTACGGTAAGGCGTGCTCCCCGGCGCGGAGAGTTCCCCCGGGCACGCATACCCGTCCGCGCGGATCCGCATCCCGGCGCGGGTCGGGCGGCCGGGGTCGTTCCGCCGTACGTGCGCGTCACTCTACGGGTTGTCCGAGGGCGAGCGGGAACCAGTCCGCGACCGCGGGGCATCTGCCCGTATCGTCCCCCTACCCTGCGGTAATCCAGTCTGGCAGGCTTCGTTCATGACTGCGCGCGCCGCCGACCGGGCCCGTTACGACCGGGCCACCGCCCATCTCGACGCCCCTCTCGCGATCGTCGATCTGGAGGCCTTCGACGCCAACGCGGACGATCTCGTGCGCCGGGCCGGCGGCAAGCCGGTACGGGTCGCGAGCAAGTCCGTACGCTGCCGGCATCTGCTGGAACGGGTCCTCGCGAAGGACGGCTTCGCCGGGATCATGTCCTTCACGCTCGCGGAGTCGCTGTGGCTCGCACGCTCGGGGTTCGAGGACGTCCTGCTGGCCTATCCGTCCGCCGACCGGGCCCGGTTCGCCGAGCTGGCCGCCGATCCGAAGCTGGCCGCCGCCGTGACGGTGATGATCGACGACCCGGCGCACCTCGATCTGATCGACGCCGCCCGGGACGGCGGGAGCGAAGTGGTCCGGGTCTGCCTGGAGTTGGACACCTCCCTGAAGCTGTTCGGCGGTCGGGTGCGGGTCGGGGCCCGGCGTTCGCCGCTGTACTCCCCCGCCCAGCTCGCCGACCTGGCGCGGACCGTGGCCCGGCGGCCGGGTTTCCGGCTGGTCGGGATCATGGCGTACGAGGGGCACATCGCCGGGGTCGGGGACAGTGTCGCCGGCCGGCCGCTGCGCTCCCGCGCGGTCCGGCTGATGCAGGCCACCGCCCGCCGCGAACTGGCCGAGCGGCGCGCCGCGGTGGTGCGGGCGGTCCGGGCGGTGGCACCGGACCTGGAGTTCGTCAACGGCGGCGGTACGGGCAGTGTGCAGACCACGGCGGCGGAGGACGCGGTCACCGAGATAGCGGCCGGGTCGGGTCTGTACGTGCCCCGGCTCTTCGACAACTACACGTCCTTCACCGGCCGTCCGGCCGCCCTGTTCGCCATGCCGGTGGTCCGGCGGCCCGGTGTCGGGGTCGTCACCGTGCTCGGCGGCGGCTACCCCGCCTCCGGTGCCGCGGGCCCGGACCGGCTGCCGGTGCCGTACCTCCCGCAGGGGCTGTCGTACGACCCGCAGGAGGGGCCCGGCGAGGTGCAGACCCCGCTGCTCGGCTCCGCGGCGGACGATCTGCTGATCGGCGACAAGGTGTGGTTCCGGCACGCCAAGGCCGGCGAACTGTGCGAGCGGTTCGCCGAGTTGCACCTCGTCGAGGGCGACCGGGTGACGGCGGCCGTGCCGACGTACCGGGGTGAGGGTCACACCTTCCTCTAACCCTCCGGGTTCCCGTCCACCGGGCGGATTCCGCTGGTGATCGCGTCCATGTCGGACAGCGGCGGTCCGTCCGGGCCGGCGTCGAAGACGAACCGGACGACGACCGGGGCGGGGATGCCGGAGTGGGAGGGGAAGGCGAGGGCCTGGACATAGCCGCCGGGTCCCTCGGCGGTCCGCACCCGCCAGCGCACCAGGTATCCGTCGCCGCCGGCGACCGCGACCCGCCCGGCCCTGACGACCTGGTGGGACCGGATGCCCCCGAAGGGCCGCCGGCCGCCCGGGCCGTGGCCGTAGGCCGTCTCGGCCGCATCCGGTACGTCCCGTTCGGCGGCGGTGCGCGCGGAGCCGCCGTCGGCGCTGCCCGCCGTACGGCTCGACACCTCACCGTGGCGGCACCGGCCGGTGCCGGCGGGGCATTCGTAGGTGCCGTGGGTGGTCATCACGATGTCGTCCTGGGCGAGGCGGGAGGCGCTGGTCCAGCCGCTCGGGACCGGCAGGGAGATGCCGTTGAGCCGGTCGACGACCAGGGACGGGGACGGCGGGCCGGTGGGGGCGGTGTTGATCGTGGCGTCGGTGCCGGCGCGCAGCTCGTCGGTCCTGAGCACGGTGGTGCCGCCGGCGATCGCCGTCACCAGCACGGCCCCGGCCGATATCAGCGCGACCGCCCCGGCGCGTCCGGACGCCCCGGCCGCCGGGGTTGGCGGCGCGGGGAGGCCGGACGGGGTGCGCCGGTGCTCGGTCCAGGCCCGGCCGTCCCACCAGCGCTCCAGGTGCGGAGCCTGTGGGTCGCGGTGCCAGCCGGGCGGCGTCATGCTCACTCCCGCACTGTAGGGCGGGAGTCGGGGCGGCTCCTACAGGGGTGTGACGTACGCCCCGGAGATCCCGCCGTCCACCAGGAAGTCGCTGGCGTTGACGAACGAGGAGTCGTCGCTGGCCAGGAAGGCGACGGCGGCGGCGATCTCCTCGGCCTCGGCGAACCTGCCGAGCGGGATGTGCACCAGGCGGCGGGCGGCCCGCTCGGGGTCCTTGGCGAACAGCTCCTGCAGGAGCGGGGTGTTGACCGGTCCCGGGCACAGCGCGTTGACCCGGATGCCCTCCCGGGCGAACTGGACGCCCAGTTCGCGGGACATGGCCAGAACTCCGCCCTTGGACGCGGTGTACGAGATCTGTGAGGTCGCCGCGCCCATCCGGGCCACGAAGGACGCGGTGTTGATGATGGAGCCCCTGCCCTGACGCCGCATGTACGGGATGGCCGCCTTGCAGCACAGGTACACGGAGGTGAGGTTGACCTCCTGGACGCGCTTCCAGGCCTCCAGGCCGGTCTCCAGGATGGAGTCGTCGTCGGGCGGCGAGATGCCGGCGTTGTTGAAGGCGATGTCGACGCTGCCGTAGGTGTCGAAGGCCGTCCTGAAGAGCGCTTCGACCTGTTCGGCGTCGGTGACGTCGACCTTCACGAAGATCCCGCCGACCTCCTCGGCGGCGGCCTTGCCGCGGGTGTCGTCGACGTCGCCGCAGACGACGTGCGCGCCCTCGGAGGCGAGCCGCCGGGCGGTGGCGAGACCGATGCCGCTGCCGGCTCCGGTGATGACGGCGGTACGGCCGACGAGTCGGCGGCAGACGGTCTCAGGGGTCTCAGCGGTCACTGTGCGGGGCCCTCCGTGCTGATGAAGACGTTCTTGGTCTCGGTGAAGGCGGTGAGCGCGTCCGGGCCGAGTTCCCGGCCGATCCCCGACTGCTTGTAGCCGCCGAAGGGGGTCCAGTAGCGGACGCTGGAGTGGGAGTTGACGGACAGGTTGCCGGCCTTGACGGCCTGCGAGACGCGCAGTGCGCGGCCGACGTCCCGGGTCCACAGGGAGCCGGAGAGGCCGTAGTCGGTGTCGTTGGCGAGGCGGATCGCGTCGGCCTCGTCGTCGAAGGGGATGACGGCGGCGACCGGGCCGAAGACCTCCTCGACGGCCACGCGCGCGCGGGGGTCGACGTCGGTGAGGACGGTCGGCGGGAACCAGAAGCCGGGGCCCTCGGGAGCCTCGCCCCGGATGCCGGGCGCCCCGGAGTCGACGTAGGAACGGACGCGGTCCAGCTGGGACCTGGAGATCAGCGGGCCCATGTCGGTCTTCTCGTCGGCCGGGTCGCCGACGGTGACGGACCTGATCGCGGGGGCGAGGAGTTCCAGGAACCGGTCGTGGACGGACCGTTGGACGAGGATGCGGGTGCGGGCGCAGCAGTCCTGCCCGCAGTTGTCGAGGAAGGACATGGGGGCGGCGGCCGCGGCGGCCTCGATGTCGGCGTCGGCGAACACGATGTTGGGGCTCTTGCCGCCGAGTTCGAGGGTCACGCGCTTCACCTGGTCGGCGCAGAGCGCCATGATGCGCTTGCCGACCCGGGTGGAACCGGTGAACACGATCTTGGCGACGCCGGGGTGGCGGACCAGGGCCTCACCGGCGATGTCCCCGCGGCCGGGCAGGACCTGGAAGAGGTGCTCGGGCAGGCCCGCGGCCAGGGCGAGTTCAGCGAGGCGGAGCGCGGTGAGGGGGGTGGTCTCGGCGGGCTTGAGGAGCACCGCGTTGCCGGCCGCGAGGGCGGGGGCGGTGCCCCAGGCCGCGATCGGCATGGGGAAGTTCCAGGGGGCGATCACGCCGACCACCCCGAGGGGCTCGAGGAGGGTGAGGTCGAGGCCGCCGGGGACCGGGATCTGGCGCCCGGTCAGCCGCTCCACGCCGCCGGCCGCGTAGTCGAGCAGGTCCCGGACGTTGCCGGCCTCCCAGCGGGCGTTGCCGACGGTGTGGCCGGCCTGCCTCACCTCCAGCTGGGCGAGCTCTTCGCGGTGTTCGTCGACGACGACGGCGAACCGGCGCAACAGGCGGGCCCGTTCGCCTGGCGCGAGCGCGGCCCACCGCCGCTGGGCCTCGGCGGCCCGCCGTACGGCGGTGTCCACGTCCTGTTCCCCAGCTCCCGGGACGGTCGCGATCACCTCCTCCGTGGCCGGGTCGAGGACGTCGAGTTCGTACTGTTGCGACAAGTGGTGCCTCACATGCGTTCGAAGGAGCGGCGCAGCTCCCAGTCGGTCACCGCGGCGTCGTAGGCGGCCAGCTCGACGCGGGCCATGTTGAGGTAGTGCGCGACGACCTCGTCGCCGAAGGCGGCCTGGGCGACGGGGCTGTTCTCCCAGAGCTCGGCGGCCTCCCGGAGCGTCGTCGGGACGTGTGCGAAGTCGGCGGTGTAGGCGTTGCCGGGGCAGGGCTCGGGAAGTTCGAGCTTCTGCTCGACGCCGTACAGGCCGGCCGCGACCAGGCCGGCGACGGCCAGGTGCGGGTTGACGTCGCCGCCGGGCAGCCGGTTCTCGAAGCGCAGCGAGCGGCCGTGGCCGACGACCCTGAGCGCGCAGGTGCGGTTGTCGTGGCCCCAGGCGACCGCGGTCGGGGCGAAGGATCCCGGCTGGAACCGCTTGTAGCTGTTGATGTTGGGCGCGTACAGGAGCGAGAAGTCACGCAGGGCGGCCAGCTGTCCGGCGAGGAAGTGCCGCATGACCTCGGACATGCCGTCCTCGGCGGCGAAGACGCCCGCCCCGTCCGCGTCCGTCAACGACAGGTGGATGTGGCAGGAGTTGCCCTCCCGCTCGTTGTACTTGGCCATGAAGGTGAGGGAGACGCCCTCCTGGGCGGCGATCTCCTTGGCGCCGGTCTTGTAGATCGCGTGCTGGTCGCAGGTGACCAGGGCCTCGTCGTAGCGGAAGGCGATCTCGTGCTGGCCCGGGTTGCACTCGCCCTTGGCGGACTCGACGGTCAGCCCGGCACCCGCCATGTCGTTCCGGATCCGGCGCAGCAGTGGCTCGATCCGTCCGGTGCCCAGCACCGAGTAGTCGATGTTGTACTGGTTGGCCGGGGTCAGCCCGCGGTAGTTGGCGTCCCAGGCGGCCTCGTAGGTGTCCTTGAACACGATGAACTCCAGCTCCGTACCGACCTGCGCGGTGTAGCCGAGTCCGGCGAGGCGCTCCAGCTGGCGGCGGAGGATCTGCCGGGGCGCGGCGACGACCGGGGATCCGTCGTTCCAGGCGAGGTCGGCGATGAGCAGGGCGGTGCCCGCGTTCCAGGGCACCCGGCGGAGGGTGGCGAGGTCGGGGTGCATGGCGAAGTCGCCGTAGCCGCGGTCCCAGGAGGACATGGCGTAGCCCTCGACCGTGTTCATCTCGGTGTCGACGGCGAGCAGGTAGTTGCAGCCCTCGGTGCCGTGGCGCAGCACCTCGTCCAGGAAGAAGCGGGCGGCGAACCGCTTCCCCTGCAACCGCCCTTGCATGTCGGGGAAGGCCAGGACGACAGTGTCGATCTCACCGCTCGCGACGAGGGTGTGCAGTTCCTCGACGCTGAGCGGGGGTGTGCGGTCTGCCACGGGAGGACTCCTTGGGCTTCATCGCGCTGCTGCGGCCGGGCCGGGAGTTCTAAGGTATTGGTGAGAACCATTGCTTGGGAAGGGGGTACGGCCATATGTCGCTGGATGCGGACGGCGCCCTCGACGACCCGTTGACGCCGGTACTGCGGCCGGTACGGGCGGGAAACGGATTCGAGGAGGCACTGGAGCAGATCCTCCAGGTCGTCCGGCTGGGTCTGGTTCCGGGCGGCGAGCGGCTGCCGGCCGAGCGGGAGCTGGCGGAGCGGCTGGGGATCAGCCGGGTGACGCTGCGCGAGGTGCTGAAGGTGCTCCAGGACCAGGGTCTGGTGGAGTCCCGGCGGGGGCGGTACGGCGGCACGTTCGTGCTGCCGCGCGCCGACGCGGGCGGCGAGGACGAGCTGCGGCGCCGGATCGCCGAGGTCGACATCGAGGACGTGCTGCGCTTCCGCGAGGTCCTGGAAGTGGGCGCGGCCGGGCTCTGCGCGGCGCACGGGCTGCCGGACGAGCAGGCGGACCGCCTCCGCGAGGCCCTGGCCCGCACCCACGAGGCGCCGCTGCCGGACTACCGGCGCCTGGACACCCTGCTCCACCTCACGATCGCCGAACTGTGCGGCTCACCCTCCCTGACCGCCCAGTACGCGGCGGTCCGGGCGACCGTCAACGACCTCCTCGACTGCATCCCGCTCCTGGTCCGCAATCTGGAGCATTCGCAGCGCCAGCACGTCGCCCTGGTGGAGGCGGTCCTGGACGGGGACGCGGACGGCGCCCGGGAGATGATGCGCGAGCACTGCGCGGGGACGGCGGCGCTGCTGCGGGGCTTTCTGGCGTGAGGGCCGACCGGCGTGGCATAAAGGTGTGCGCGTACAAAGGTACGCGCGCGTACCTTTGTACGCGCTCACCTTCACGACCTGGGGAGGGCCCATGGCCCAACGGCCGCTGATCGGCGTGAGCACCTATCTGGAGGCCTCAGCGCGCTGGGGTGTCTGGGAGCTGGAGGCGGCCCTGCTGCCGGCCGGCTACCCGCGCCTGGTCCAGCGGGCGGGCGGCCTGGCCGCGCTGCTGCCGCCGGACGACCCGCGGCACGCGGCGGCGGCGGTGGCCCGCCTGGACGGCCTGGTCGTCGCGGGCGGCCCGGACGTGGAGCCGGTCCGCTACGGCGCCGAGCCCGGCCCGCGCACCGGCCCTCCCGCCCGCGCCCGGGACGCCTGGGAGCTGGCCCTGATCGACGCGGCACTGGCGGCGGGCACGCCGCTGCTCGGGATCTGCCGGGGCATGCAGCTCCTGAACGTCGCCCTCGGCGGCACGCTCGTCCAGCACATCGACGGCCATGCCGAGGTGCCCGGCGTCTTCGGGCGCCACGGTGTGAAGCCGGTCCCGGGAACCCGGTACGCCGACACCGTCCCGGAGGAGACCGCCGTCCCCACCTTCCACCACCAGGCGGTGGACCGCCTCGGCACCGGCCTGCTGCCCTCGGCCCACGCCGACGACGGCACGGTCGAGGCGATCGAACTCCCCGCCGGCCACACGTGGGTCCTCGGCGTCCAGTGGCATCCCGAGATGGGCGAGGACCTGCGGGTGATGCGGGCACTGATCACCGCCGCGTCCTGAACGTCCCGGCGGGAAGTCGGCGTCAGCCCCGGGTCAGGGTGAGGAGTTCGCGGGCCGGGCCGGTGGGGCGGTGGCCCGTCGGCCAGACCGCCCGCAGGTCGCGCCGTAGCGCGATGCCCTCCACGGGGATGCTCACCAGCCGGCGCATCGCCAGTTCCTCGCCCAACGCCAGTTCGCTCAGCACCGCCGGGCCCGCGCCGCCGACCGCCGACGCCTTGACCGCCGTCGTCGACGACAGCTCGATCAGCGGACGGGCCAGGCCGCCCAGCGCCGCGTCGAGTACCTGGCGCGTTCCGGAGCCGCGTTCACGCAGGATCAGGGGGGTCGCCGCCAGCTCCCCGGCCGCCAGCGGGCGCCGGCGGCGGGCCCACGGATGCGCGGGGGCCGTCACCACGATCAGCCGGTCGTGGCCTATCACCGTCGAGTCCAGGCCCTGCGGAACGGTCAGCCCCTCCACGAAGCCCAGGTCCGCCTCGTCCGCGAGCAGCCGCTCGGCCACCGCCGCGGAGTTTCCGGC
Organism: Streptomyces sp. NPDC026515; assembly: GCF_055567595.1. NCBI lineage: Bacteria > Bacillati > Actinomycetota > Actinomycetes > Kitasatosporales > Streptomycetaceae > Streptomyces > Streptomyces sp. NPDC026515. The sequence goes on along the minus strand of NZ_JBVHQD010000022.1, from coordinate 96,112 downwards.
GAGCAGGGAGACCGCCGTGTCGGGGCGCTGGGCGCGCAGCGCGAGCAGCCAGCCGGGGAGCAGGTACTCGGCGATGGTCATGCTCGCCGCCACCCGCAGGCGCGAGTCCCGCCGGTCCCGCAGTGCCTGCGCCCCCGCGTCGAAGGCCTCCGCCGCCTCCACCACCCGCCGCGCCCAGTCGGTCACCAGCGCCCCCGCGTCGGTGAGCCGCGAGCCGCGTGGCGAGCGGTCGACCAGGGCCACGCCCAGCTGACGTTCCATCGAGCGGATCCGGCTGCTGGCGGCCGGCTGGGTGATGCCGACCTCCCGCGCCGCCGCCCCGAGGCTGCCCAGCCGCGCCACCGCGAGCAGCAGCTCCAGCGCGCCGAGATCCGGCACGCGGTGCGCCAGCGTGCCACCCGCCGCCCGGTCCCCCGTCCCGCCCGTCTCGCTCATAAGACCAGCTTATGCCCCCATAGAAGGGTGCTCCCTGGCAGGCGGCGGGAAGCGGCGGCACCGTTGGTCCCATGGTCACCGCAGTCCGGAATCTCGGCCCCCACTGGTACGCCTCCGTCATGGGCACCGCCGCCCTCGCCCTCGGCGGCGCAGCGCTCGCCGGGGGCGGTTCGCGCGAGCTCTTCGCCGGCGTCTGGGCGCTGTCCCTGCTGCAGCTCCTGGTCCTGCTGGCCGCCCGCGCCCTGCACTGGACCCACCACCGCGACCAGGCCCTCGCCCACCTCCGCGATCCGGCGGTCGTCCCCTTCTACGGCTGCCTCTCCATGGCCCTGCTCGCGGTCGGCGCCGGTGCGCTCACCCTCGGGCAGGACTGGATCGGCGAGAGCGCCGCCGTGGCGCTGGACACCGGGCTCTTCGTCGCCGGTACGGCCGTGGGGCTCGTGGCCGCCGTCGCCGTGCCGTACCTGCTGGCCGTTCGGCATCGGGTCGAGCCGGGGCAGGCCACCCCGGTGTGGCTGCTGCCGCTGGTCGCGCCCATGGTGTCGGCCGCGCTCGGGCCGAAGCTGATCCCGCATCTGCCGCCCGGGCAGCCGCGCGCGACCCTGCTCTACGGCTGCTTCGCGCTCTTCGGACTGAGTCTGCTGGCCACCGTGCTGATGCTGACGCTCGTCTTCGCCCGGCTGGTCGCCGGCGGTCCGCTGCCACTCGCGCTCACCCCCACGGTCTTCCTGGTGCTGGGGCCGCTCGGGCAGTCCACGACCGCGGCCGGCGCCTTCGCCGACCTCGCCCCCGGGGTGGTACCGGCCCCCTACGCCGGCGGTTTCGGTCTCCTCGCCGTCCTCTACGGCGTTCCGGTCATGGGGTTCGCGCTGCTGTGGCTGGCGCTGGCGGCCGCGCACGTGGTGCGGGCACGGCGGCAGGGCATGCGGTTCACCATGACATGGTGGGCGTTCACCTTCCCGGTGGGGACGTGTGTCACGGGCGCGGCCGCGCTGGGACGGCACACCGGGCTGGCGGCGTACGACTGGCTGGCGGCGGGGCTGTACGCCCTCCTGGTCGCGGGCTGGCTGGCGGCCGCCGCCGGCACCGTACGCGGACTGCTCAGCGGCGAACTGCTCGCAGCGCCTCGTCCAGCACCCGCCGCGCCTCGGCCAGTGACGGTCCGTACCACGTCAGGTGCCGTCCGCTGACCAGGGCGCACGGCAGCCCGGGGAAAGCCTCCGGGCCGTCGGCTGCGGTGAAGCGGTAGGGCTCGTCCGGGAGGACGACCAGGCCGGGCCGCGCGTCGTTCAGTTCTCCGAGGGGCGCGCGGGGATACCGCTCGGGGTGGGCGGCGTACAGATTGCCGACCCCCAGCCGCTCGAGGACGTCGCCCGCGAAGGTGTCCCGGCCGAGGACCATCCACGGCCGCCGCCAGACCGGGACGACCGCCGTCGTACGAGGCTCGGGCACCGGAGCCGACCAGGCCTCCTCGGCCTCGTCCAGCCATCGCGGGCGGGTGCCCGCCCCGCACGCGGCCAGCAGCCGGGCCAGCTCGCAAAAGGCCTGCGGCACCTCCCGTACCTCCGTGACCAGCACCTCCACCCCGGCCGTCCGCAGGGCGTCGAGGTCGGGGGCGCGGTTCTCCTCCTCGTTGGCGACCACCAGGTCGGGAGCGAGCGCGAGGATCCGGTCGAGCCGGGGGTTCTTGGTGCCGCCGACACGGGTGACGTCGAGGTCGGCCGGATGGGTGCACCAGTCGGTGGCGCCGACCAGGACCTCGGGGAGTGTTTCCGCGACCGCCTCGGTGAGCGAGGGGACCAGGGAGACCACGCGCATCAGCGGGGGCGGTCCTGGACCGCCTCGATGTGTTCGGCCACGGCCACCACGATCACCCTGGTGTCCGGCACCGTCGCCCGCCACCGGTGGCGGACACCGCCGGTGAGGTAGAGGGTGTCGCCACGGCCGAGCCGGTAGGCACGGCCCTCCGCCTCGATCTCCACCGCGCCGTCGGCGACGTACATCAACTCGTCGTTGCGGTGCTGGAATTCGCGGCCGGCGTCGTGGTCGCCGGTGAACTCCGAGGCATGCAGCTGATGGTGGCCGCGCACCAGCGAACGCACCCTGGGCGCGAAGTCCGGTTCGGTGGCGTCGGCGCGTACGACGTCCACGCTGCACGCCGGGTCGGCGGCGGCGAGGAGTTCGACGGCCGTGGTGCGCAGGGCGTCGGCGACCTTCTCCAGCGAGGTGCGGCTGGGCCGGGCCCGGTCGTTCTCGATCTGGCTCAGGAAGGGCACCGACAGGCCGCTGCGCTCGGCCACGACGGCGAGGGTGAGCTCCAGCGCGCGGCGACGCCGCCGGACTGCCGCGCCCACCCGCACGGGCTGCTGGTCTTTGTGGTCGCCCATCGCTCCGGCTCCCTCCTTCGCTCGTCGTTCCGTCCAGCGGGTGCCCCGCTCGCCGCGGGCCCCTTCTGCTGGGTTCTCTGCACCCTACGCATGTTCGGCAAACCGTTTCAGGCGGGCGTCACATCCCCGTCACGTCGGGTGAGCGCGACCCTCACGGTTCGCGCCAGTGGACGAGCTCGCCGGACTCGCCGGGCGCGGACTCCTCCTTCGGGATGAAGACGCTGACCAGGAGGGCCGGAGGGCCGTCGGGGTCGGTGAGCAGCGTGGCCGACGGACTGGCGAAGGAGCCGCTGCCGCCGGGGGTGCGCAGCCGGAGCCGGTCGGCCCGGCCCCTGGACGGGGTCGTAGGCGTAGACCGGCCGGCTGCCGAAGTCGTCGCGCAGGCGCCGGCCCTCGGCCAGGACGAGGGGACGCCCGAGAAGTTCAATGCGTGAGCGGTCCCCGATGTTCCCGGCGGTGCCCCAGGCCACCAGGGCCAGGTCGAGGCACTGATCTGCGCGGGCCCACCAGACGGTGAAGTCCCGCAGAGTGGCGTGGAGTTGACGGTCGATGTCGCAGCCGGCGCGGTAGTGGCCGGTCGGTTCCACGGAGTCGCCGTGGACCGCTGTGATGTCCGGGGTGCCCTCGGCGCGACGCGACAGGGTGCGGGCAGCGTCGAACGCGTGGTCGGCCGCTCCCGCCGGCAGGGCGGCAAGGCTTGGGTAATGCCGTAGCGCTATGTGGTTGGCCGGATCCTTTTCGTAGGCGAGGACCCGTCCGGCGGTGCCGTCGGCGTACAGGGAAGGCTGACTGGTGCCGGGGCCGAAGTCATGACGGCGGGTCCAGGTGCGCAGGCCGGTGGAGGTGGCGACCGCCGTGTGGAAGCGGCCGTCGGCGAGGGCGGTGTGGCAGACGGCGAGGCAGCCGCCGCCGTACGCCTCGGGTACCGGGGTGATCTCGGCGGTGTCCGTGGTGCGGCCGGTGTCGTCCCGGGCGTCGTAGACCGCGCCGTCCGCCCGGGTCACGTCCCCGGCGAGCACGTCGAACCAAGCGGTGGCGGCCGAGGCCGGGTCCGGGCCCGCCTCGGAGAGCTGCGGCACGGCCACGGCGGCCGTCAGCAGCAGGAGGGGCAGAAGCCGGCGCGTCACGGGCTGCTCGCAGGAACGGGCGGGACGGGGGCCTCAGAGAGTGGGGCCCCCGGCCCCGCCCGTGGCGGGCCGCGGGAGGCGGGCTTCGCCGCTCGGGCGGCCCGTCCCGCTCACTTGCGGATCGGCGCCCACTTGTCGACGAGCCCGGGGCTGCTCTTCAACCAGGCCCGGACCGCGTCCTGTTCCTTGCCCTGTCCGGCCTTCTGGATCGCGGCCTCCAGACCGGTGAGCTGCTTCTCCGTCATGGAGAAGTCCTTGAGCCACTTGCCGACCTCGGGGTTGTCCCCGGCGAAGCCCTTGCGGGACAGGGTGTGCACCCCGTCACCGGAGCCCCAGGCGCCCTGGGGGTCCTTCAGCTTCCTGAGGTAGTAGTCGCTGTAGGCCCAGTGCGGGGACCACAGGGTGACCAGGATCGGCTGGTGCTTGGCGTAGGCCCGCTTGAGCTCGGCGAGCATGGCGGGCGTGGAGCCGTCGACGACCTGGTAACTGCCGTCGAGGCCGTATTCCTTGAGGACCTTGGACCTGAGCAGCCCCATCATGCCGGCGCTGGGCTCGATGCCGACGATCTTCCCGCCGAACTCCGAGGAGTGGTTCTTCAGGTCCGCGAGGGAGTTCACGTCCTTCACATACGAAGGGACGGACAGCTCCAGGGAGGTGGGGCCGTACCAGCTGCCGAGGTCGTCGAGCTGCTTGCCGTACTTCTTCCAGTACTCGGCGTGCGTGACGGGCAGCCAGGAGTCGGTCTCGAAGTCGAGCTGGCCGGTGGCGAGACCGGTGTAGAGGGGACCGGCCGCGTACTGGGTGGTGGTGACCTTGAAGCCGCGTTCCTCCAGCAGCTCCTTCCACAGGAAGGTGGAGGCGATGCCCTCGTCCCAGGGGATGTAGCCGATCTTGATCTCCTTGCCCCGCCCGATGTCCGTGGCGGAGGCCTGGGCGGTGCCGGACGAGGAGCCGAAGATGCCGAGGCCGCCGGCGACCAGGGCGAGGACGACCACACCGACGACGGCGACGGCCGGGCGCGGACGGTAGGTCCAGGGGGTGGGGCGGACCTTGGCGGCGGCACGGCGGCCGAGCGGGGACAGCTGCGTGCCGAGCGCGCCGGTCATCCGGTCGAGGTAGATGGCGAGGACGACGATGCCGACGCCCGCCTCGAAGCCGAAGCCGATGTCGAGCTGGCCGATGGCCTCGTTGACGGCGCCGCCGAGGCCCCCGGTGCCGACCATGCCGGCGATGACGACCATCGACAGGCCCAGCATGATGACCTGGTTGACGCCGGCCATGATGGTCGGCAGCGCGAGCGGCAGCTGGACGCGCAGCAGGGTGTCGCGGGGTGTGGTGCCGAACGCCTCGGCCGCCTCGACCAGTTCGGCGTCCACCTGGCGGATGCCCAGCTCGGTCATGCGGACGCCGGGCGCCAGCGCGAAGATCAGGGTGGCGATCACGCCGGCGGCGGTGCCCAGGCCGAAGAAGAGGATGGCCGGGATGAGCAGGACCATCGACGGCATGGTCTGGAGGAGGTCCAGGACGGGGCGTACGGCCGCGCTGACCGCCCGGGAACGGGCCGCCCAGATACCCAGCGGTACCGAGATGACCAGGGCGATCACCGTGGCGACCAGGACCAGCGCCAGGGTGGACATCGCGCGGTCCCACAGGTCCAGGGAGTCCACGAGCGCGAATCCGGCGAAGGCCAGCACGCCCGCGGTCAGTCCGCGCAGCCACCACGCCAGGACCGCGAGGATGCCGGCCAGCAGCAGGGGTGCGGGCGCGGTGAGGACGCCGTCGATGCCGTCGTACATGCCCTCGACGACCGCGCGGATCGCGTCGAAGAGCCAGGACATGTGCGCGACCAGCCAGTTCACGCCGGAGTCGACCCAGTCGCCGAGATGCAGCCTAGGCACGGGCGGTCACCTTCTTCCCACCGTCGCAGTGGACGGGTTCGCCCGTGTCCTCCGCGAGAAAACCGACCAGACGCTCCTGCGGTACGACGCCCACGACGGCGTTGTCCGGGTCCAGGACGGCGACCGGGTGGGACAACCGGGCGCTGAGCGCGCACAGTTCGGTGAACGGGGTGTCCGGGACCGCGGTGGCGCAGTCGCAGTCCGCCTCGTCGCCGGCCACGTCGGTGTTCATCACGGCGCCGGCCGTCAGCACCCGCGAGCGGTCGACGTCCTGGGTGAAGGAGGCGACGTAGTCGTCGGCGGGGCGCAGCAGGATGTCCTCCGCGGTGCCGGTCTGGACGATACGGCCGTCGCGCATCACGGCGATGCGGTCGCCCAGGCGCATGGCCTCGTTGAGGTCGTGGGTGATGAAGACGATCGTCTTCTTGAGGGACTTCTGCAGTTCCAGCAGCTGGTCCTGCATGTCGCGGCGGATCAGCGGGTCCAGGGCGCTGAACGACTCGTCCATGAGGAGCAGGTCGGCGTCGGTGGCCAGGGCCCGGGCCAGGCCGACCCGCTGCTGCATGCCGCCGGACAGTTCGTCGGGCCAGGAGTCCTCCCAGCCGGCCAGTCCGCACAGGGCGAGCGCCTCGTCGGCGCGGCGGACGCGCTCGGCGCGGGGCACGCCCTGCACGGCCAGGCCGTAGGCGGCGTTGTCGCGGACGCTGCGGTGCGGGAAGAGCGCGAAGTGCTGGAAGACCATGCTGATCTTCTTCGAGCGCAGTTCGCGCAGTTCGCGGTCGGTGAGCGCGGTGAGGTCCTGGCCGTCGAAGCGGACCTGTCCCGCGGTCGGTTCCAGCAGGCCGTTGAGCATGCGCAGCAGGGTGGACTTGCCGGAGCCGGACAGGCCCATGACGACGAACGTCTCGCCCGGGTCGACCCGGAAGGAGGCGTCGATCACGGCGGCGGTGGTGCCGTCGGCGCGCAGCTCCTCCCGGCCGGCTCCCTGGCGGAGCCGTTCCACGGCGTCGTCCGGTCGTCTGCCGAAGACTTTGTACAGGTGCTCGGTCTCTAGCCTGGGTGACACGCGAACCTCTCTCGGGGGCGCCAGACCCTGGAAACACAGGGCCCGGCGCCTCGGGGGCATGGGACAGAAGCCGCCCCTGCCCTGGTCCACGCAGGTCAAACGCACAAGTGGGCCAGGTCACCAGGTCTCCACAGGTCCCGCCCGGCACGGAGCTCTCCGTGACCGGCCCTGCCCGACGGCGACCGAGCGCCCCGTCGCTGTCGGTGCCGTACGGCATGATGCGAGGCGTGACCGCACGACTGATGCTCCTCGACACGGCCTCGCTGTACTTCCGCGCCTACTTCGGCGTCCCCGACTCGGTACGGGCGCCGGACGGCACACCGGTGAACGCCGTGCGCGGGCTGCTGGACTTCATCGACCGGCTGGTCAAGGACCACCGTCCGGACCGGCTGGTGGCCTGCATGGACGCCGACTGGCGGCCGCAGTGGCGGGTGGATCTCATCCCCTCCTACAAAGCCCACCGGGTCGCCGAGGAACGTGCGACGGGGCCGGACCAGGAGGAGGTGCCGGACACCCTCTCGCCGCAGGTTCCGGTCATCGAGGAGGTGCTGGACGCGCTCGGCATCGCAAGGGTCGGCGTCGCCGGCTACGAGGCGGACGACGTGATCGGCACGTTCACCGCGCGCGCCGACGGCCCGGTCGACATCGTCACCGGCGACCGCGACCTGTACCAGCTGGTGGACGACGGGCGCGGGGTGCGGGTGCTGTATCCGCTCAAGGGCGTCGGCACGCTGCAGATGACGGACGAGGCGTGGCTGCGCGAGAAGTACGGGGTGGACGGGGGCGGGTACGCGGATCTGGCGCTGCTGCGCGGGGACCCGAGCGACGGCCTGCCGGGGGTACAGGGGATCGGCGAGAAGACGGCCGCCAAGCTGCTCGCCGAGTTCGGTGACCTGACCGGGATCATGGCCGCCGTCGACGACCCGAAGGCGAGGCTCACGCCGTCGCAGCGCAGGCGACTGGACGAGGCCAGGCCGTATGTCGCCGTAGCGCCGACGGTGGTCCGGGTCGCCGGGGACGTGCCGCTGCCGGACGTCGACACCGCCCTGCCGAAGGCTCCGCGCGATCCCGCCCGGCTGGACGAGCTGTCGGCGCGCTGGGGGCTGGGCGGTTCGCTGCACCGGCTGCTGCTGACACTCGGCGGGTGAGTGGCGGAGAATTGTTCTGGCAAAACACGCTCATCAAGTGTTCATGCAGGAGGTGTCAACTACGAAGGAGATGCTAACTTAGGCAAACCTAAGCAATGGAGCATGGAGGTCGGTCATGGCAGAGCGTCCAGGACGCAAGCCGCGTAAGGCCCATTCCGCCCAGGTGGTGCGCACCGAGCGGCTGACCCCGCACATGCAGCGCGTCGTTCTCGGCGGTGACGGACTGGCCGGTTTCGCCGCGGACACCTGCACCGATCATTACGTGAAACTTCTCTTCGGGCCGGCGGGCGTCACATATCCGGAGCCCTTCGACGTGGAGCGGATCCGCGCCGAGTTCCCCCGCGAGCACTGGCCGGTGACCCGGACCTACACGGTGCGCTCCTGGGACGCCGAGCGCCGCGAACTGAGCCTGGACTTCGTCGTACACGGCGACGAGGGCCTGGCGGGGCCCTGGGCCTGCCGCGTCCAGCCCGGCGAGACCGTACGTTTCATGGGCCCCGGCGGTGCCTACGCCCCGGCGGTGGACGCCGACTGGCATCTGCTCGCCGGCGACGAGAGCGCGCTGCCCGCGATCGCCCGCTCCCTGGAGTCCCTGCCCGCCGAGGCGAAGGCCTTCGCCTTCGTCGAGATCTCCGGCCCCGAGGAGGAGCAGAAGATCGACTCCGATGTGGAGGTGGTCTGGCTGCACCGGGGCGCGCGACCCGTCGGCGAGGCCCTGGTCGAGGCCGTGCGGGGGCTGGAGTTCCCGGAGGGCCGGCTGCACGCGTTCGTCCACGGCGAGGCGAGCTTCGTGAAGGACCTGCGGTCCCTGCTGCGCGTCGAGCGCCAGATCCCGCGCGAGGACCTGTCGGTCTCCGGCTACTGGCGCCTCGGCCACAACGAGGACGGCTGGCAGGCCTCCAAGCGCGACTGGAACGCCCGTATCGAGGCGGAGCAGGAGGGCGGCGGAGCGGCCGCCGCCTGAGGCGGCGGGGGCGGCGCCACCCGCGGGTGCCGCCGCTCCCGCGCGGGTCACACCGAGCGCTGGTACGACCTGAACGTCCTGATCGACAGCCACACGGCCACGACCGCCAGCGCCAGCAGCGCGCCGCCGCGGCCCAGCACCGCACCCCAGTCGGGATCCGCCGACATCGCCGAACGCCCGGCCACCATCGCCCAGTCGAGCGGGTTGAAGTCGGCTACGTGCCGCATCCAGCCGGGCATCTGGGACGGCGCCATGAAGGCGCTGGACAGGAACGTCAGCGGCAGCAGCAGGAAGGTGTTGATCCCGATGATCGACTCCCGCTCCCGCACCAGCATGCCGAGCGCGTTGGACAGGGCGCCGAAGACGGTGCCGAGCAGGACGGAGGCCACCACCAGGACCGCGATGCCCCCGGGCCCGCCCGGGTAGCCGGCACCGCCCAGCAGGCCGAGCAGCACGATAATCAGCGACTGGCCGGCGGTGACCAGCCCGTTGTTCACCACGTTGCCGTTCATCAGCGCGGCCCGGCTGACCGGGGTGGTCAGGAAACGGTTCAGGGTGCCGCGCTGGATCTCCTCCAGGGTGCCCATGCCCGCCCACATGTTGGAGCTGAGGGCGCTCATCGCGACCACCCCCGGCACCAGGTAGTCCAGGTAGCTGGTGGTGCCGAAGCCGCCCAGCTCGACGACCTTCCTGAAGAGACTGCCGAACAGGAACAGCCAGATCACCGGCTGGACCAGGGTGATGACGGCGAACGCGGGCTGCCGGGCGAACACCAGCAGCTGACGCTGGGTCATGTACCAGGTCTGGGACAGGGCGTTGCTCATCGGGCGCCTCCGGCCAGGGCGAGGGAGTCGGCGGCGTCGGCCTCCGCGTAACGACGGCCCGCGTACCGCAGGTAGACGTCGTCGAGGGAGGGGCGGGCGACGGTCGCGGCCGTCACCGTCACCCCGGCCCGCTCCAGCGCGGCCAGCAGAGCCGGCATCGCGGCGGCCCCGTCGTCGGCGCGGGCGCTGATCCGCCGGCCGTCGAACAGCGTCTCGTGCACGCCCGGCAGCCCGGCGAGCGCCCCTTTGAGCAGGGTGCGGCCCGCTTCCCCGGGCGCCTCGCGCAGCTCCACGTGGACGGCGTCGCCGCGCAGTTCGCCCTTGAGGGAGTCGGGAGTTCCCTCGACCACGGTCCGGCCCCGGTCGACGATGGCGATCCGCTCGGCGAGCCGGTCGGCCTCCTCCAGGTAATGGGTGGTGAGCAGGATGGTCAGCCCCTCCTCGCCGGCCAGCCGGCCGATCTCGTCCCACATCGCGGTGCGGGCCTCGGGGTCCAGGCCGGTGGTGGGCTCGTCGAGGAAGAGCACCTCGGGGCGGTGGACCAGGCCGAGGGCCACGTCGAGGCGGCGCCGCATACCGCCGGAGTAGCCCTTGACCGGGCGGCCTGCGGCGTCGGTGAGGGTGAAGCGGGCCAGCAGCTCGTCCACCCGGCGGTTCAGGGCGGTGCCGCGCAGACCGTAGAGCCTGCCCTGGAGCTGGAGGTTCTCGCGCCCGGTGGCGACCGGGTCGGCGCCGGAGTTCTGGGCGACCACTCCGATCGCCCGGCGCACCCGGTCCGGATGGCGCAGCACGTCGTGGCCGGCCACGGCGGCGGTGCCGGAGTCGGGGCGGGCCAGCGTGGTGAGGATCTTGACGGTGGTGGACTTGCCCGCACCGTTGGGCCCGAGGAGCCCGAAGACGGTACCGGGCTCCACGGTGACGTCCATGCCGTTCAGCGCGGTGACGTCACCGGGGTAGGTCTTGATCAGCTGGCGCGCCTGCACTGCGGGCGCACGGGTGTTCATGACAGGGCTCTCCTGAGTCAGCGGATGACAGCTGATCCGCCGAAGGAGCGCCGGGCTATCCTGGGTGTGCCGCACCTCGATCGCCCGGATCTGCCTCACGGCGGGTTCAGCTCGGGGTTCGAGACCCTGGCGGAGCTGCTGCAACAGCTCTGCCGGGGTCTGGTTCTGTTACTGGCCGGCCTCCGTGAACTCCGGCGGGAACTCGCCGGTCTCATGGAACCGGCGCCAGCTCTCGACGCCTGGCAGCGAACCGTCCTGCATCTCCCGCACGAAGCCGCGGACCCATGCGGCCTGCGCCTCCAGCATGTGCAGGTGGTACTCGACCTCGACCACGAACAGCCGGGGCAGTGTCTCGTGCAGCTTCTCCAGCACGGCCCGTCCGCCGGTGACCTCGACCTCCAGGGTGCTGAGCCGCTCCTCCAGCAGGCGCTCGACCTCGTCCGGCGGCAGGGCGCCCATCAGGGAGAGCGCCGTCTCGAAGATCGGGTACTCCTTGACCGGGACGGCCAGCAGGTCGGACAGCCAGTGGACCGCCTCCTCGCGCCCGGCGTCGGTGATGCCGTAGACCGTGCGCTCCGGGCGGTTGCCCTGCCGCTCCACGTCGGCCACCTCGACGAAGCCGTGCTTCTCCAGGTTCTGCATGACCGTGTAGAGCGAGCCGTAGTTGATCCGGGTGCTGGTGTCCTTGCCCTGACGGCGCATGGTCTGGGCGATCTCGTACGGATGCATCGGCTTCTGCCAGAGGGTCGTCAGCACGACGAGCGCCAGTGGGTTGCTGAGCTTGCGCCGCTTCACCGCCATGCCGACCACCTCGTTTCCGAATATCCGTGGCCGAACATATCGCGTCCCTGGAGCACACGTCAATACACACGATGTATCGCGTTCGGCGGGACTCCGCAAGGGCGTGAGGACTTGGGCCCGCCCCGGACACGCCGGTGTGACGCCTTCGAAACAGCGCGTCCCTAATTTCTGTCGCCCGACAGGAAATCCGCCCTGACAGGCAGGTACCGCCGTGACGACCATCGACGACCGCTCCCTGAAGGAGTCCGACGACCGCACCCTGGAGGAGTTCGGCTACCGCCAGGAGCTGCACCGCAGCCTCGGCCGGTACGCCTCCTTCGCCGCCGGGTTCTCCTTCATCTCCGTACTGACGACCGTCTTCCAGTTCTTCGCCTTCGGCTACGCGTTCGGCGGCCCGGTCTTCTTCTGGGCCTGGCCGGCCGTGCTGGTCGGCCAGTTGCTGGTGGCCGCCTGCTTCGCCGAACTCGCCGCCCGCTATCCGATCTCCGGCGCGATCTACCAGTGGTCCTCCCGCCTGTCGAACCCGTCCTTCGGCTGGTTCGCCGGCTGGATCATGGTCATCGGACAGATCGTGGTGGTCGCGGCGGCCGCGCTGGCCCTGCAGATGGTGCTCCCCGCGCTCTGGTCCGGCTTCCAGCTCATCGGCACGGACCCCGCGCCGGCCTCGGCCGACGGCGCCGCCAACGCGGCTGTCCTGGGCGTCGTCCTGCTGGTCCTGACCACCCTGGTGAACGTCATGGACAACCGCGTGATGTCCGTGATCAACCGGGTCGGGGTGACCGCCGAGATCATCGGCGCGGTCCTGATCATCGTCCTGCTCCTCACCCACTCCGAGCGCTCCCCCGGCATCACCTTCCACACCGGGACAGGCGCCGAGGGAGGCCTGCTGGGCGCCCTGCTGGTCGGTTCGTTCACGGCCGCGTACGTGATGATCGGCTTCGACAGCGCGGGCGAGATGAGCGAGGAGACGCACCAGCCGCGGCGGACCGCGCCGCGCACGATCCTCACCGCGCTGGGGGCGGCGGGGCTGCTGGGCGGGCTGGTCGTCCTGGGCGGCCTGCTGGCCGCGCCCAGCCTGACCGACGGACGCCTGGGCGTCGACGGGCTCAGCTACGTCCTCACCAGCAGCCTCGGCGACGGGGTGGGCCGGGTGCTGCTGGCCGACGTGGTGGTGGCCATCGCGGTGGCGACGCTGGCCATCCAGACCGCGGCGTCCCGGATGCTGTTCTCCATGGCGCGGGACGGGCAGCTGCCGTTCGCCGAACGGCTGGCACGGGTCGATCCGCGCACCGGGATGCCGGGGGCGCCGGCCGTGGTGGTGGGGGTGCTGGCCGCCGTACTGCTGCTGCTCGACTTCGCGTCCCCGGACGCGTTCCTCGCGATCGGGACCACGTGCATCGTGATGCTGTACCTCGCGTACGCGATGGTGACCGGGCCACTGCTGGTGCGGCGGCTGCGCGGGGAGTTCCGGGTCGAGGGGGCGGACGAGACCGGGGCGCCGCTGTTCTCGCTGGGGCGGTGGGGAGTGCCGGTGAACGCGGTCGGGCTGCTGTACGGGCTGGTGATGGCCGTGAATCTGGCGTGGCCTCGGGGGGCCGTGTACGACCCCAGCGGGGGTCACTGGTACTTCCGGTGGTTCACGGTGTTGTTCCTGGTCGGGACGGTGGTGGTGGGCGGCGTTTGGAGGCTCACCCGGGCGGAGTCCCGAAGTGCGGCGGCTGTGCCGGAGGCTGTGGCGTAGCCGGTCGGGTGCGTGGGGGCTGGCCGCGCAGTTCCCCGCGCCCCTGACGAAGCGGCTTCGCACTTACCCTTGGCTGCAATGAGACGTAAGACCCGCGTTCCGCCCTCTCCCCTCCCCCAGCGCCAAGGGGTGGACCCCGTTCGGGTGCGGTTGCCCTTCGCCGAGGAGTGGGAGACCGTCGGCGCATACCTGGTCGCCCGGCTCTCCGGAGCCGCGCCCGGAGCAGTGGAGGACATGCTGGCGTCAGGGCTCGTCGTGGGCGCCGACGGACACCCCGTCGCAGCCCGGACCCCCTACACCCCCGGCCTCTGGCTCTGGTTCCACCGCGACCTGCCCCCCGAGGTCCCCGTCCCCTTCCCGCTCGAAGTCGTCCACCGTGACGATCACCTCGTCGTCGCCGACAAACCGCACTTCCTCGCCACCACCCCGCGCGGCAGTCACGTCACCGAGACCGTCCTGGCCCGGCTGCGGCAGGAGCTGGGGATCGCCGCGCTCGGGGCCGCGCACCGGCTGGACCGGCTCACGGCCGGACTCGTCCTCTTCACCGTACGGCCCGAGGAACGGGGGGCGTACCAGACGCTGTTCAGCGAGCGGCGGGTACGCAAGGAGTACGAGGCGATCGCGCCGTACGACCCCTCGCTCGCCGTTCCCCGGACCGTGCGCAGCCGGATCCTCAAGGAGCGCGGGGTGCTGGCGGCTCGCGAGATCGAGGGGGAGCCCAACGCGGAGACCCTCGTCGAACTGGTCGAACGCAGAGGAGACCTGGGCCGGTACCGGCTCACTCCGCGCACCGGGCAGACCCATCAGCTACGCGTCCACATGAGCGCGCTGGGTGTGCCGATCCTCGGCGATCCGCTGTATCCGGTCGTGACCGGCCCCGTGCCGGCCGGTGACTTCCGGCGGCCGCTGCAACTGATCGCGCGGAGGCTGGAGTTCACCGATCCGGTCACGGGGACCGAGCACCGGCTGCGCAGTGGGCGGACGCTGCGGGCCTGGGAGTCGTACCAGGACTGGGCAGGTGGGCTCGGCTGCTAGCGGCCGAGCCACCAGCGGCGCAGCCGGGGCCAGATACCCATGGGCCTGGCGGGCTCCGGGGCCGGGGCCACGGCCGGCGGGGGTGCCACGGGCTGGGGCTCGGGAACCGGTGCGGGTGCTGCCGGACGGGTGCTGCCGGCCTGCCAGTCGGTGCGCTGCGGCGGGACCAGCGCGGGGCTCGGCATGAGGGTCACGTCCTGCTTGGGCTTCGGGTCGAAGCGCACCGGCAGTTCCACCAGATGCCGGGACGCGATCGACGCACGCCAGCGCAGTTCCTCCTCGTCGCAGTCGAGCTGGATGTCGGAGAGACGGGTCAGCAGCTGGTCGACGCCCACATCGGCGATGGCACGGCCGATGTCCTGACCGGGGCACTCGTGCGGGCCGCCGCCGAAGGCGAGGTGGGAGCGGTTGCCCTGCATGTTGGCGCTCAGGTCGGGGCGGACCCGTGGGTCGACGTTGCCCGGCGCGGGCGCGTACAGCAGCCCGTCGCCCTTACGGATGCGCTGGCCGCCGAGTTCGGTGTCCTGCTTGGCGAAGTAGGCGAAGACCGTGCTGAACGGCGGCTCGTCCCACAGGGACTGCTCGATCGCCTCCGGCACCGTCATCTGGCCGCCGTTGAGCTGGGCACGGAAGCCGGGTTCGGTGAGCACCATGCGCAGCGCGTTGGCGAGGAGGTTGGCGGTGGTCTCGTAGGCGGCGTAGAGGACGACCCGCAGGTGCTGGGCGACCTCGTCGTCGTTGAGCCTGGCGGGGTGGCCGACGAGATGGCTGGCGAAGTCGTCCTCGGGGCGGGCCCGGCGGCGGGCGGTGAGCCGGGTCAGGCAGCCCATGACGTACTCGTTGCTGGCGATCGCGGTCTCGGTGCCCTTGAGCGCGTCCCGGGTGGCCTCCACGATCCGGTCGTTGTACTCCTCGGGCATGCCGAGCAGTTCGCACATGACCGCCATCGGCAGGTGCTCGGAGTACTGGGAGACCAGTTCCGCTCGGCCTCTCTCGCAGAACTCGTTGACCAGCAGCTGGGTGTAGCGGCCGATGAGGCGGCGGATGCTGCGGTGGTCGATGGTGGTCATGGCGCCCATGACGGCCGCGCGCAGCCGCATGTGCTCGTCGCCCTCGGCGTGCGAGCAGATCGGCTGCCAGGCGATGTGCGGCATGAGCGGGTGGTCGGGCTTGACCAGGCCCTCCCGCAGCGGGGTCCAGATGCGGCTGTCGCGGGTGTACACGGCGGGGGTGCGGACCATCTGGAGGTTCTCGGTGAGTCCGAGGACCACCCAGATCGGCACGTCGTCATGGAGCAGTACGGGGGCCACGGCGCCGTGTTCGGTGCGCAGCTTCTCGTACAGCTCGCCCAGGTGGTCGGCGTCGGCGCCGTAGAGCCGTTGCAGGCCGCCGGGTCCGCGGTCGTGCACCGGGCAGCCGGGGGGCGGGACCGGGTCGGTGCCGGTGCCGGCCGGGAAGGGGGATTCAGGCGTCACAGTGATCGCTCCGAAAGGGGGGGTCAGGTGAGCGCGCCGGACATGGCGAGCGAGTGCAGGAAGCGCACCAGGGTCATCAGGACGTCCCGGCTGGAGGCCCGGCGGCGGGCGTCGCACTCCACGATGGGGATCTCGGGGGGCAGGTCCAGCGCGGTGCGCAGTTCCTCGACGGGGTAACGGGGTGCGTCCGGGAAGGAGTTGACGGCGACGACGAACGGCACCCCGCGTTCCTCCAGGCGTCCCATGACGTCGAAGCTGACTTCCAGACGGCGGGTGTCGATGAGCACGACCGCGCCGAGGGCGCCCTCGAACAGGCCGTTCCACAGGAACCAGAACCGCTCCTGGCCGGGGGTGCCGAAGAGGTACAGGACCAACTGGTCGGTGATGCTGATGCGGCCGAAGTCCATGGCGACGGTGGTGGCGGTCTTCGAGTCGGAGCCGTAGTTGTCGTCGACCCCGATGCCGGCCTGGGTCATGGTCTCCTCGGTGGTCAGCGGTCTGATCTCGCTGACGGAACCGACCATGGTGGTCTTGCCGACTCCGAAGCCGCCCACGATCACGATCTTCACCGCGGCCTGGGCGGTGTGCGGCAGCTGGTCCTCGGTGCGGGGGCCGGGGATCGTCTCAGAGCTTTTGAAGTCCATGCATCACCGCTTCGAGAAGGGAACGGTCGGGAAGCGCCTGCCGGACGATCGGGGCGCGCGCCTGCACCAGTTCGGCCGTGATCAGCTCGGTGATCAGTGCCGTCATCGCGCTGAACGGCAGATTGAGGTAGGCGGAGAGCTCGGCCACCGACAGCGGGGCGAGACAGAGCCTGAGCATCACCGCCTGCTCCGGCGTGACCGAGGGCGGTGGGTCGGCGCGCGCCACGATTAAGGTGACCAGGTCGAGCTCGGCCCGTGCGCCGTCGGCTCCGCTGATGACGTAGAGCCGCTCGGGGTTCTTGGTGTCGCCCTCCTCGGCGTTCTCCTCGCGGCCGTTTTCGGCGGCGGGCGGCATGGGCGGCGGCTGGTGTGCCGCCCTGGGCTGGCGCCGTTTGCGTTGCGGAGGAGTCATACGGTCTGACCGTTCCGCCGGGGCGGACTGGTGAGATGGGTGCCGATGCGGACCACGAGGTCGCGCATCATCTCGCTCATCCGGCCGGGTTCGCAGGTCACGTCGGCGAGCACCGCAAGGTAGGCGTTGGCGCCGGCGGACATGAGGTAGAAGTAGCCCCGGTCGATCTCGATCAGGACGAGGTTCATGTCGCCGTTGCTGATGGGGAGTTCCTGGGCGACGGCGGTGGCCAGGCTCTGCACGCCCGCGCAGGCCGCGGCGAGCCGGTCGGCGGCGTCGGGGTCGCCGCCGTGCCGGGCGATGCGCAGTCCGTCGGCGGAGAGGACGACGATCATCTCGACGCCCGGTACCCCGTCGGCGAGCTGCTTGAGCATCCAGTCGAAGTTGCCTCGCTGCTGGATCACTAGAGGTCCCCCTCGTCGCCGGCGTCGGGGCCGGCCGGATCGTTGATGAGGTGCTGGTACTTGGTGGGGTTCCGGGTGAAGTCGGTGGGGTGGACACCCGGGTTGTTCTTCTTGAGGCCCTCCCAGAAGGCATCGACCCACAGGCCGGGCGCGGGACGCTCGGGCGCCGGTTCCGGCTCGGGCTCCTTGTGCTGCGACCAGACGGTCGGGGTGCCCTCGCGCTCGGCGCGCTCGATGGCGGCCTGTTCGGCGTACCGCTGGCTGAGCGGTGTCTTCATCCGGCTGCGCCGCTGCGGCAGGCCGCCCGCGGTCCACTCGGTCACCTCGGGGACGTCGTCCTCCATGGAGATCCCGGCCGGGATGCGGGGGCTGGTGGGCCGGCGCTTCTTGGGGGGCCGTTTGGGGCCTTCGAGCGCGCCGAGTTCGGGCTTCGGGATGCCGGTGGCGCCGATGCCGTGCGCGATGCCGGGGGCCGGGTCGGTGGTCATCATGTCGCTGGGCACGATGAGGACGGCGCGGACCCCGCCGTACGCCGAGGCGCGCAGCGAGACGTCCATGTCGTACGTCGTGCACAGCCGGCCCACGACCGACAGGCCCAGGCGCGGGTTCTCGCCGAGGACCTGGATGTCCTTGCCCTGCTTGGCCTTCTCCAGCATGCCCTCGATGCGGCCGCGGGCCTCCTCGTTGAGGCTGACGCCGGCGTCCTCGATCTCGATGCACACGCCGGACTGCACCTCGACGGCGGTGACGTGCACCTTGGTGGAGGGCGGCGAGTAGCGGGTGGCGTTGTCGAGGAGCTCGGCGGCCGCGTGGATGAGCGGTTCGACCGAGGTGCCCTTGATGTTGACCTGGCAGATGGAGTGCAGCTCGATGCGCCGGTACTCCAGGATCCGGGACATCGCGCCGCGCAGCACGCTGTAGAGGGCGACGGGGTTGGGCCACTGACGGCCCGGGCGGCCGCCGCCGAGCACGGAGACCGAGTCGGCGAGGCGTCCGATCAGCGCGGTGCCGTGGTCGATGCGCAGCAGGTCGTCGAAGACCTCGGGGTTGCGGCCGTGGTCCTCCTCCATCTCCCGCAGTTCGTGTGCCTGCTGGTGGACGATGGCCTGGACGCGCCGGGCGACGCTGACGAACGAGCGCTCCAGGGAGTCGCGCTGGAGGTCTTCCTCGTCGACGATGTCCAGCATGGTGCGGATCAGCCGGCGCTGCGCCTCGGGGACGTGGCGCAGCCGGGGGTCGAGGTCGAAGACCTGGCGGATCACCTCTTTGGGGGGCTCGCCGGCCTTCAGCCGGTAGAGCGCGGTCGGGAACACCTCCTTGCCGAGGCGGTCGATCTCCTCGTCGTTCGTGGTGAGGCGCTGTTCCAGATACGCACGGTGACGGTCGTGCTCGGCCTTCGCGTCCTGAAGCCTGCGGCCGCGGCGCACCGCTTCGGCCGCCGTCGCGAGCACCAGCAGCATGCCGACGGCCCCGCACACGCCGACGGCGGTCCGGGCGGGCTCCGCCACCAGGAGGACGGCGGCGGCGGTCGCCGCGGCCATCAGTACGGCGGGCAGCAACAGCACCCGCGCCAGGGAAAGTTCACGGCCATTGGGAGGCGATTGCACACTCACCATGTATGCCTTCTGAGACGGATCGGCTGGGTGTCGGGGGAGTTCGCGGGGGGAAGGTTCATGGAGCAGCCAGGATCTTCCGTATGATTGGGAACAGGCGCACGAATTCATCTCAACTCGGTGCGCCGCGGGCGAGCTTAGTCCGACCGGATCAACGCCGTGTCATATTCGGCGAGCACCTGAAATCGCCCGAACGACTGGAGTACCCTCGGTCGTTTTGCACGTACGGCATGCGTTCACACGCGTTGCGTGACGGCACACGGACGTGCGAAGGTGACTCACCGTGACGGGTGAAACTGCTCTCCGGACCCGAACCGCCGCCCGGTTCAGACCCCCGCGATCCGCAGCGCGGCCTCGGCCGTGGCGCGGGCGAACTCGCCGACGGGACGCTCCGGCTCGGAGCGGTGGATCAGGATGACGCCCTCGATCAGCCCGAAGACGAGATCCGTCCGCAGCTCCAGCTCCCCCTTGGCGAGCCCCCCGCCGGCCGCCGTCGCGGCGATCAACTGCCGGTAGGCGTCCTTGAGTTCGGACCGCACGGCGCGGAACCCGGCGAACCGCTCGGTGTGCACTTCGGGCAGCAGGTAGAGCGCGCCCAGGTTGTACGGCCCGGCGCACAGCAGCTCCACGTCGGCCCGGCACAGCGCCCGCAGCCGCTCCTCGGCCGGGGTCACGTCGTCCGCGAGCAGCTCACGGGCGCACTCCAGCGACGGCGTGACCGTGGACTCCAGCAGCTCGGCGAGGAGTTCCTCCTTGCCGGAGACGTAGTGGTACATCGACGCCTGCCGCATGCCCGCCCGCTCGGCGACCGCCCGGGTGGTGGTGGCCGCGTAGCCGCGGGTGGTGAACAACTCGGCCGCGGCCACGAGCAGTTCCGCCCGCGGGTCCAGACCGCTGTCCGGCCGCTGCGCGGCCCGCGGCCGGCCGACCCGGCGGCCACTGCTCGTCCCCATGCGTTCGATCCTCGCACACGGCACCGCCCGGCGATCACCGCGAGGCGCCGCGGCCGGACCCCGCTCCCCCGGTGAGCCCCCGGTAACCGGGCCGGAACGCCACGGCAACGCCCCCGACCCTGCCCGCCTCTAATTTCTGTCGAGCGACAGAAATCTCCCCCCAGTCCCACCCGAGCCGACGGAGCCGGAGGTCAGCGATGGCGACAGCGACCACGTACGGAGCGCGGGCACATGCCCGCGCCCAGGAGGGCACCCGCGCCGATGCCATGCCGGTCGTACCGGCCGCCGACTGGCCGGACCCGCCCTGCGAGGCGGGCCACCTGGTGTGGGCGGAGACGGTGGCGGGCGGCAACTACACGCATCGCGTCCTGGCCCGGGGCACCGAACTGCGCCTGACCGATCCGCACGGCGACGCCTGCGCACACCTCCTGCTGTACGCCGCCGACCGTCCCTGGGAGCGGCTGAACGTCGCCGACACGGTCAAGGTCCAGTGGAACGCCTACCTCGGCGAGGGGGTGCTGCTCCTCTCCGACCAGGGCCGGGTCCTGGCCTCCGTGGTCACCGACACCTCCGGCCGGCACGACGCGCTGTGCGGCACCTCCACCCTGGTCCGCAACACCACGCGGTACGGCGACGGCACCCCGCAGTCGCCCTCCCCCGCCGGGCGCGAACTGTTCAAGCTGGCGGCGGCGAAGAACGGACTGGAACCGCGCGACCTGCCGCCGTCCCTGTCGTTCTTCCAGGGCGTGGAGGTGCGCGACGACGGCACGCTGCACTTCACCGGCTCGGCCGGCCCCGGCGGCAGCGTCACGCTCCGCGCCGAACAGGACCTGACCGTCCTGATCGCGAACGTGCCGCACCCGGCCGATCCGCGGCCCGACTACGTCTGCACCGCCCTGGAGGTCCTGGCCTGGCGCGCCGCGCCCACCACACCCGGCGATCCCCTCTGGGACGCCACCCCGGAGGGCCGCCGCGCCTTCCTGAACACCGCCGGATTCCTCGCCGCGAGGGGGCTCGCATGACCACCGCGACCGTCGTCCCGGCCCGCGCCGCCTGGTCCGCCGTCATCCGCGCCGGGCAGACCCTGACCATCACCGACCTGCACGGCAACCAGGCCGTCGACTTCCTCGTCTACGACGCCCACGACACGGCGGTCCGCTACAGCGCCCCCGACACCGTGCACGCGCAGGGCTCCCTCTTCCTCACCACGGGCAGCGTGCTGCTCTCCAACGAGCACACCCCGCTGATGACCGTGACCGCCGACGAGGTCGGCCGGCACGACACGGTCGGCGGCGCCTGTTCCAAGGAGTCCAACACCCTGCGCTACGGCCACCACACCTGGTCGCAGCACGCCTGCGTGGACAACTTCCTGGCGGAGGGCGCCAAGCACGGCCTCGGCAAGCGCGACCTGGTCTCCAACATCAACTGGTACATGAACGTGCCGGTCGAACCGGACGGCACCCTCGGCATCGTCGACGGCCTCTCGGCCCCGGGCCTGAAACTGACCCTGCGCGCCGAACGGGACGTCCTCGTCCTGGTCTCCAACTGCCCGCAGATCAACAACCCGTGCAACGGCTTCGAACCGACCGCGGTGGAGATGACGATCGGGGACGCCGGATGAGTTTCGACACCCTGCTGGTCGCCAACCGGGGCGAGATAGCCGTCCGGGTCATCCGCACCGCCCGCGCACTGGGGCTGCGCACGGTCGCCGTCTACTCCGACCCCGACCGCTCCGCTCCCCACGTCCGCCTCGCCGACGAGGCGGTACGGCTCGGCCCGGCCCCGGCGAAGGAGTCCTACCTCGACGCCGACCTGGTGCTGAAGGCCGCCAAGGACACCGGCGCGGGCGCGATCCACCCCGGGTACGGCTTCCTGTCCGAGGACGCCGGTTTCGCCCGGCGCTGCGAGGCCGCCGGCATCGTCTTCGTCGGTCCGACCCCGGAGCAGTTGGAGCTGTTCGGCGCCAAGCACACGGCACGGGCGGCGGCGCGGGCGGCCGGCGTGCCCCTGGCCCCGGGGACCGGACTCCTCCGGGACCTTCCCGAGGCCCTGCGCGAGGCGTCCGTCCTCGGTTATCCCGTGATGCTCAAGGCCACCGGCGGCGGTGGCGGTATCGGTATGTCGGCATGTCGATCCACGGCCGAACTGACCGACGCCTGGGACCGGGTGCAGCGCGTGGCCGCCGCTTCCTTCTCCTCCGCCGGGGTGTTCCTGGAACGCCTGGTCGAGCACGCCCACCATGTCGAGGTGCAGGTCTTCGGCGACGGCGCGGGCCGGGTGGTCACCTTCGGCGACCGGGACTGCTCCCTCCAGCGCCGTAACCAGAAGGTGGTCGAGGAGGCCCCGGCACCCGGCCTGCCGCCGCACGTGCGCGCGCGACTCGCCTCCTCCGCACGCGACCTGTGCGCGGCCGTGGACTACCGTTCCGCGGGCACGGTCGAGTTCGTGTACGACGCGACCCGCGAGGAGGCCTACTTCCTGGAGGTCAACACCCGGCTCCAGGTGGAACATCCGGTCACCGAGGAGATCTACGGCGTCGACCTGGTCGCCTGGATGCTGCGCCTGGCGCGGGGCGAGTCCGGCGTCGTCCGGGACCCGGGCGAGCCACGCGGCCACGCCGTCGAGGCCCGCGTCTACGCCGAGGACCCCTCCCGCGACCACCGGCCCGGCGCCGGCCTGCTGACCCGGGTGGAGTTCCCGCCGGGGGTGCGCGTCGACGGCTGGGTGGAGACCGGCACCGAGGTGACCACGTCGTACGACCCGATGCTCGCGAAGGTGATCGCCCACGGTCCCGACCGCGACCGGGCCCTGCGCTCCCTCGACGAGGCGCTGGCCGGCACCCGGGTCGACGGCATCGAGACCAACCTGGGTCTGGTGCGCGCCGCTCTCGCCGACCCGGCCTTCCGGGCCGCCGCCCACTCGACGGCGACCCTCGCCACGGTCACCGACCCGACCCCCCGGATCGAGGTCGTCACCGCCGGTACGCTCACCACGGTCCAGGACTGGCCGGGCCGCACCGGCTACTGGCAGGTCGGGGTACCCCCGTGCGGCCCGATGGACGACCGCTCCTTCCGGCTCGGCAATCGCGCGCTGGGCAACCTGGAGGGCGCCCCCGGCCTCGAATGCACCCTCCAGGGCCCGTCCCTGCGCTTCACCCACCCGACGACCGTCTGCGTGACCGGCGCCCCGGCCCCGGTGACCCTGGACGGCGCCCCGGTCGCGCAGTGGGAACCGGTGACGGTACCGGCCGGCGGGCTCCTGGAGGTCGGTGCCCCCTCCGCACACGGGCTGCGCACCTACGTCCTGTTCGCGGGCGGCGGCCTGGACGTGCCTGCCTTCCTGGGCAGCGCGAGCACCTTCACGCTGGGCCGGTTCGGCGGCCACGGCGGCCGCGCCCTGCGCACGGGTGACGTCCTGCACGGCGGAGCGGTGACGGACGGCGAGCCGGTCGCCGAACGCCCGCGCTTCACGTCCGTCTGGCAGCTGGCCGCCGTCGAAGGCCCCCATGCCGCCCCGGAGTTCTTCACCGAGGACGACATCCGGGACTTCTACGCCGCCGAGTGGAAGGTGCACTTCAACTCGGCGCGCACCGGGGTGCGGCTGGTCGGCCCCAAACCGCGCTGGGCCCGCGCAGACGGCGGCGAGGCGGGCCTGCACCCGTCCAACATCCACGACACCCCGTACTCGGTCGGTGCCGTCGACTACACCGGCGACATGCCCGTCCTGCTCGGCCCCGACGGCCCCTCCCTCGGCGGGTTCGTGTGCCCGGCGACCGTCCTGAGCGGCGAACGCTGGAAACTGGGCCAGCTCCGGCCCGGCGACACGGTCCGCTTCACCCCGGCCGACGTGACCGGCGCGCCCCGCCCCGCGATCGTCGACGGCGGCGTCCTGGCCCGCGACGGGGACGTGACCTACCGGCGCAGCGGCGACGACAACCTGCTGGTCGAGTTCGGCCCGATGCAGCTGGACCTGGCCCTGCGGATGCGCGTCCACGCGCTGATGGAGGCGGTGACGGCGGCGGACCTGCCCGGGGTCACGGACCTCACCCCGGGGATCCGCTCACTCCAGGTCCGGACCGACCCCGGTCTGCTCACCCAGACCGAACTCCTGTCCTCGGTACGGGAGATCGTCCTGGGGCTGCCGCCCACCGATGAACTGGTGGTGCCCTCCCGTACGGTCCATCTCCCCCTGTCCTGGGACGACCCGGCGACCCGCGAGGCGATCGCCCGCTATATGGCGGGCGTCCGCGACGACGCCCCCTGGTGCCCGTGGAACATCGAGTTCATCCGCCGTATCAACGGCCTGGACTCGGTCGACGACGTCCACCGCACGGTCTTCGACGCGGAGTACCTGGTCCTCGGCCTCGGCGACGTGTACCTGGGCGCCCCGGTCGCCACCCCGCTGGACCCGCGCCACCGCCTGGTCACCACGAAGTACAACCCGGCCCGCACCTGGACCGCCGAGAACTCCGTCGGTATCGGCGGCGCCTATCTGTGCGTCTACGGCATGGAAGGCCCGGGCGGCTACCAGTTCGTGGGGCGTACGACCCAGGTGTGGTCGGGCTGGCAGCAGCGCGGCGCGTTCCGGCCCGGCTCGCCGTGGCTGCTGCGCTTCTTCGACCGGATCAGGTGGTACCCGGTGTCCCCGGACGAACTGCTGGACCTGCGGGCCGACATCGTCTCCGGCAGGTTCGTGCCGCGCATCGAGGAGGGGACGTTCTCCCTGGCGTCCTACCAGGGGTTCCTCTCCGAACACGGCGACGCCATCGCGGACTTCAGGGCACGCCAGCAGCGGGCCTTCGCCGCGGAGCGCGACGCCTGGGAGGCGGCGGGCGAGTTCGCGAGGGCCCAGGCGGCGACGGCACCGGCGTCCAACACGCCGGCCGAGGTGTCCGTACCGCCGGGCGGCCGCCTGATAGAAGCCGAGTTCGCGGCCTCCGTGTGGCAGCTGAACGTGGCGGCCGGCGACGAGGTGACCACCGGCCAGGCCCTCCTCGCCCTGGAGGCCATGAAGATGGAGTCACGGGTGCACGCGCCGATGGCCGGCGTGGTGACGGAGATCCTGGCGAAGCCGGGCGACCAGGTGGAGGCGGGGACGGCACTGCTCGTCCTGGCCCCGACCCCGAACTGACCGACAGGAGCGACCGAGCATGTCCAGCACCGTCTCCCGGATCCGTGCCGCCTACGCGCGCATCGACGCGGTCGACCGCCCCGAGATCTGGATCGATCTGCGCCCACGGGAGGAGACCGAGGCGGAGGCCCGGGCGATCGACGAGCGGGTGGCCGCCGGTGAACGCCTCCCGCTCGCCGGCCGCCTGTTCGCCGCCAAGGGCAACATCGACGTGCGGGGACTGCCGACCACGGCCGGCTGCCCGGCGTACGCCTACGAGCCGGAGGCCGACGCCCCGGTGGTGGCCCGGCTGCGCGCGGCCGGCGCCCTCGTCCTCGGCACGACCAATCTCGACCAGTTCGCCACGGGCCTGGTCGGCACCCGCTCCCCCTACGGCGCGGTCCGCAACGCGATCGACCCGACCCGGATCAGCGGCGGCTCCAGCTCGGGCTCGGCGGTGGCGGTGGCCCTCGGGATCGTCGACTTCGCGCTCGGCACGGACACGGCCGGTTCGGGCCGGGTCCCGGCCGCCCTCAACGGCATCGTCGGCCTCAAACCGACCCGTGGCCTGCTCCCCACCACCGGGGTGGTCCCGGCCTGTGCCTCCCTGGACTGCGTGACGGTGTTCGCGCGCACCCTGCCGGAGGCCGAGCAGGCGCTGTCGTATCTGGCGGCCCCGCCGGACCGGGCGCTCCCGCCCCTGCCCCAGCGGCTCCCGGGGCCCTGGCGGATCGCGGTCCCGCCACCCGCCCAGCTCGGCGAGATGGACGAGGGCTGGGCGACGGCGTACGAGGAAGCGGTCGACCGTCTCGCCGCCTCGGGCGCCGTACTCCGCCCGCTCGACCTGACCCCCTTCACCGAGGCGGCGGCGATGCTCTACGAGGGCGCCTTCGTCGCGGAGCGCTACACGGCGGTGGGCCCCTTCATCGACGAACTGCTCGCCTCCGGCGGCCACGGCCTGGACCCCACGGTGAGCGGCATCGTCACCCGGGCCCGCGACATCCCGGCCCACCGGCTCTTCACCGATCAGGACCGGCTGTCCGCCCTGCGGACCCGCGCGCTGGCCGAGCTGTCCGACGCGGACGCCCTGCTGCTCCCGACCGCTCCGGGCCACCCCACCCTGGCCGAGGTGGCGGCCGACCCGCTGGGCGCCAACGCCCGCCTGGGCCGCTTCACCAACTCCACGAACCTCTTCGACCTGGCGGCGGTGGCGGTACCGGCGGGCGAGGTGAACGGTCTGCCGTTCGGCGTGATGCTGATCGGTCCGGCCTTCACGGACGACCGCCTGGCCACCGTCGCCCGCGCGCTGGAGCCGGGGGTGAGCCTGGCGGTGGTGGGCGCCCACCTGACCGGCCAGCCGCTGAACCCCCAGCTCCTGTCACTGGGCGCGGTCCTGGACCGCACGACGACGACGGCACCGGCGTACCGTCTGTACGCGCTGCCGACGACACCGCCCAAGCCGGGTCTGGTGTACGTGGGCGAGGGCGGAGCCGAGATCGAAGCGGAGGTGTGGCGCCTGCCGTCCGAAGGCCTGGGACGTCTCCTGGCCGGGCTCCCCCGCCCCATGGCCCTGGGCAAGCTGGAGCTGACGGATGGTACGAAGGTGCCCGGCTTCCTCTGTGAACCGAGCGCGCTGGCCGACGCCGAGGACATCACTCGCCACGGGAGCTGGCGCCACTACTTGAACGCCAGGTGAGGCGACCCACCCGCTCGGGGGCGCGGGGAACTGCGCGACCAGCGACAGCGCACCCGCGCCAGGACAGGTCACCCCACCGACGAATAGGCCACAACCCCCCGGAGCACCAGGTCAACCGCCTTGCGCGCGGTCTTCGAAACACCCGACCCCGCCACCGGAGCCGCCGCCGCGATCTGCCCGAGCACGTCGATGACCTGCTTGCACCACCGCACGAAGTCCCCGGCCGGCATCTCCGCCTCCCGCAGCACCTCGTCCAGCCCGGTCCCCGAAGCCCACATGTACGCGGCCCAGGCGAAGCCGAGGTCCGGTTCCCGCTGACCGACGCCCTCGGCCTGGTTGATCCGGAACTCCTCCTCCAGCGCGTCCAGACGGCCCCAGATCCGCACCATCTCGCCGAGCGCGGCCTTCGCCTTCCCGGAGGGCAGCTTGGGGGCCATCGCGTCGTCCCCGACCCGTGCCTCGTAGACCAGCGCCGAGACGCACGCGGCGAGTTCGGCGGGACTGAGCCCCTCCCAGACACCGGCCCGCAGGCATTCGCTGGCGAGCAGGTCGAGTTCGCCGTACAGCCGGGCCAGTCGCTTCCCGTGCTCGGTGACCTCGTCGCCGCGCAGGTAGTCCAGCTCGGTCAGCAGTGCCACGATCCGGTCGAAGGTGCGGGCGATGGTGTTGGTCCGACCCTCGATCCGCCGCTCCAGCTGCGAGGTGTCCCGCATCAGCCGGTGGTACCGCTCGGCCCACCGGGCGTGGTCCTCCCGGTCGTTGCAGCCGTGGCAGGGATGCGCCCGGATCGCGGTCCGCAGCCGTGCGATCTCCCGGTCGTCCGCGGCCTGCGAGCGCTTCTTGCGGGCCCGCTCCGGCGGAATGTGACCGGCCTTGGTGCGCAGCGCGGACGCGAGGTCCCGACGGGACTGCGGGGAGCGGGGGTTGAAGGACTTGGGGATCCGCATCCGCTCCAACGCCTCGACGGGCACCGGGAAGTCCATTGCCGCCAGCCGCTTGACCTGGCGTTCCGCGGTCAGTACCAGCGGGCGCGGCCCGTCGTGGTGCTCGAAGCCCCGGTGGCCGTTGGAGCGTCCGGCGGGCAGGCCGGGGTCGAGGACCAGCGCGAGACCGGCGTACTTGCCCGTCGGCACGTGGATGACGTCGCCCGGCTTGAGCTTCTCCAGCGCGACCGCCGCCTCGGCCCGGCGTTCGACCGCGCCCTGGCGGACGAGTTCGGTCTCCCGGTCCTTCAGCTCGCGCCGCAGCCGCGCGTACTCCTCGAAGTCGCCGAGGTGGCAGGTCATGGACTCCTTGTAGCCCTCGAGTCCTTCCTCGTTGCGCTGCACCTGCCGGGAGATCCCGACGACCGACTTGTCGGCCTGGAACTGCGCGAACGAGGTCTCCAGAAGCTCTCGCGACCGGTGCCGGCCGAACTGCTCGACCAGGTTGACCGCCATGTTGTACGACGGCTTGAAGCTGGAGCGCAGCGGATAGGTGCGGGTACCGGCGAGCCCCGCGAGGTGCTCGGGGCTGAATCCCCGCTGCCACAGCACCACGGCATGGCCCTCGATGTCGATGCCGCGGCGGCCCGCACGGCCGGTCAGCTGGGTGTACTCGCCGGGGGTGATGTCGGCGTGCTGCTCGCCGTTCCACTTGACGAGCTTCTCCAGCACCACCGAGCGGGCGGGCATGTTGATGCCGAGCGCGAGGGTCTCGGTCGCGAACACGGCCTTGACCAGGCCGCGGACGAAGAGTTCCTCGACGACTTCCTTGAAGGTCGGGAGCATGCCCGCGTGGTGGGCGGCGATACCGCGCTCCAGACCCTCCAGCCATTCGTAGTAGCCGAGGACGTGCAGGTCCTCGTGCGGGATCGACGAGGTCCGCTCCTCGACGAGCGCGCGCACCTGTTCGCGCGCCTCGTCGTCGTTGAGCCGGAGACCGGCGTACAGGCACTGCTGGACGGCCGCCTCGCACGCGGCGCGGCTGAAGATGAAGGTGATGGCCGGCAGCAGGCCCTCGGAGTCGAGCCGTTCGATGACCTCGGGGCGCCCCGGTGTCCACACCCTGGACCGCTGCCGGCGCTCCCGCTCCCGGTCGGCCTCCCGCATGGCGCGCCCACGCCTGCGGTCCTGGTAGGAGGGTCTGCTCGCCTCCATCCGGGCCAGCCGGGTGAGGTCGGGGTTGACGGCCTTCTTCTGGCCCTCCCCCTCCTCGAACAGGTCGTACATCCGGCGCCCGGCGAGCACGTGCTGGAACAGCGGGACAGGCCGGTGTTCGGAGACGATGACCTCGGTGTCGCCGCGGACGGTGTCGAGCCAGTCGCCGAACTCCTCGGCGTTGGACACGGTCGCCGACAGGGAGACCAGGGTCACGGACTCCGGCAGGTGGATGATCACCTCTTCCCAGACGGCGCCCCGGAAGCGGTCGGAGAGGTAGTGCACCTCGTCCATGACCACGTAGCCGAGGCCGAGCAGGGTCTGGGAGCCCGCGTACAGCATGTTCCGCAGCACCTCGGTGGTCATCACGACCACGGGGGCGTCGGAGTTGACGCTGTTGTCGCCGGTGAGCAGGCCTACCTTGTCGGCGCCGTAGCGGCGGCACAGGTCGGCGTACTTCTGGTTCGACAGCGCCTTGATGGGTGTCGTGTAGAAGCACTTCTTGCCCTGCTCCAGGGCGAGGTGGACGGCGAACTCGCCGACGATCGTCTTGCCCGAGCCGGTGGGGGCGGCCACCAGAACGCCCTTCCCGGCTTCGAGTGCCTGGCAGGCCTCGATCTGGAAGGGGTCGAGGCCGAATTCGTACATCTCGCGGAAAGACGCGAGCGCGGTGGCCTGCTCGGCGGCCCGCCTGCGGGCCGCCGCATACCGCTCGGCCGGTGAGAGGTCCTCTGTCATCGTGCTTTCGAGCGTACCGGTCCCCACTGACAACAGGACGATCATTATCCGGAACATGGGACGACGGACGACGAAGAGGTGCCCGCGCCGTGAGCGCGGGCACCTCTGGACGTCCGGTACGGACCCGGTCAGGTCACGTCGTCGTAGCCGTTGACCCGCTCCGGGGCGTCGGGCAGCGCGCGGCTGGCGGAGACGGTCTCGATCTCGCCGATGTCGTCGGGCGTCAGGTCGAGGTCGGAGGCCTCGTCGTCGCCGGGGCCCTCGGCGTCGCGGCGGCGCCTGCGCCGGTCATTCAGCAGCGAGAAGAGGACCGCGCCGAAGTACAGCACCCAGATCGGCCCGGCGAGCGCCAGCATGGAGAGCGGGTCGGTGCTCGGGGTGGCCACGGCGGCGAAGACCGTGATCCCGAGGATCATCGCCCGCCACCAGCCGAGCATCCGCTTGCCGGTGACGATGCCGGTCAGGTTGAGCATGACCAGCAGCAGCGGCAGCTCGAAGGAGAGGCCGAAGACGATCACCATGCGGGTGACCAGCTGGAGCAGGTCGTCGAGCGGCAGCAGGTTGCTCACGCTGTGCGGGGTGAACTGGAGGAGCACCTTCGCGGTGGTCGGCAGGACCTTGTACGCGAAGAACGCGCCGCCGAAGAAGAGCGGGACGCCGGTGGCGACGAACGCGTAGGCGTACTTCTTCTCGTTCCGGTGTAGACCCGGCGCGACGAAGGCCCACAGCTGGTACAGCCAGACCGGGGAGGCGAAGACCACACCCGCCATCAGCGAGACCTGGAGGGCCAGCGTGAAGGGCGCGAGGAGACCGTTGATCGTGATCTGCGCGCAGGGATGGGAGTCGGCCTTGGACCTGGCCAGTTCCCCGAACGCCTGCTCACAGCCGACCGAGTCGAGGACCGGCTTGGTGAGGAAGTTGATGATGTCGTTGTAGAAGAAGGCGGCGACCACCGTCACGATGACGATGGCCAGCATGGCCTTCGCGAGCCGGTTGCGGAGCTCACGAAGGTGATCTCCGAGAGGCATCCGCCCCTCGGGATCCTTCTCCTGTTTGCGGGCAGACTTGGGCAACCCACGTCCTCATCTCGTGCGGCAGGCCGGGGGTCACCGGCCTTGCGTCAGCGCTGGGTGGTGTCCGACGGCTCGTTGACCGGGCGGGAGCTGGTCACGTCGCCGGGGGCCGCCTGGATGGTGCGCTGGGCCTGGGCCTGCTCGCCGGAGGCGGGCGCCTGGGCGGAGGAGGTGGTGTTGCCCTCTTCCTTCATCGCCTTGGCCTCGCTCTTGAGGATGCGCGCGGACTTGCCGAGCGAGCGGGCCATGTCCGGAAGCTTCTTCGCGCCGAACAGCAGGATGACGACGACAAGGATGAGAATGATCTCGGGAGCGCCGAGCCTTCCGAACATAAGTCTTTACCTTCTCACCGAGGCGGCTGGGTGGGGTGCTGTCCGATCAGTCAGACATGTGTCCGAGTAATCGCGCTGACAGCGATCGTAACGCTCAGGGGTAAACGACAGGCAATCCCCGTGCGTACGCCCGGTCCGCGGTACGGGCCTCGTTCTCCGCCCCGCGAGCGCCAGCGTACCTGCCGGGGTGGCCGCCGTGACAGGGCGAAGTGACGCAAACCGCTTATGGCGCAGTACTCACACCGGTTGCACACCAGGTCTCAGAGGGTGTCCACAGCGCGGGCGGCACCGGCCGCCGCCCGCTCCAGGTCCTCGGCGGCCCGGTTGATGCGCCGTGCGGAATCCGTGACCTGCGCGCCCAGGCGCCGCGCCTCCAGGAAAACCCGGACGGCGAGCACGCCGAGCACGACGAGACCCAGGAAACCCACGGCTACCGCGAACATCGGCCAGAACATGCGGCTGAGCCTAGACGGTGGGGTGCAGCCGCAGGGTCCTGACCCCGCCGCCGGTGAGCAGCTCGACGATCCGCTCGCCCGCGGGCTTGCGGACCAGGATGTCGCAGTCGGGGCAGGTGAAGGAGTAGAACGTGGTCTTGCTGGTGGCCCCGATGGCCAGGCGCAGGGAGCTGGCGGCGAGCTCGAAACTCCCCCGGCAGTCCGGGCAGCCGGCTCTGAACATCACGGGGACCACTCTTCTCATCCCGGCGAACGCGGCGGCGACCGTCACGTCCCTCGCCTCTGCGACACCGGAACCGGAAGACTCGTTCAAATCCCTCGCCCCTCCTTCTCGATCATTCGCCCCGGAGCACCCCAGCCGGTCCGGCTCACTCATGCCCTTCCGCATCGCCGTGCGGAAGGAGGCCGTCGTACGCCTCCAGGGCCTCGCGGGCGGCCCGCCGGGCGCTGTCGGCCAGCTCGGGCGGTGACACGATCCGGCCGTCGCCGCCGAGCCTGAGTGCCAGCCGTCGCAGCGAGGCCGGATCGGGCGTGCGCAGAGTGATACGCAGACCCCCGTCGGGAAGCTCATCCGCGCTGTCGTGCGGGTAGTACTCGGCGACCCAGCGGCCGGCCGGGCCGACCTCGACGACCACCTCGGGATCCTCGGCGGCAGGCTGTACCAGGGCCTCGGACAGGTCGCGCAGCTCGATCTCGGGGGGCGCGGACGGCTCGTCGAGGATCTTGATCTCGGCGACGCGGTCGAGGCGGAAGGTGCGCCGGGCCTCGGAGCGGCGGCACCAGGCCTCCACGTAGGTGTGGCCGACGCTGACCAGGCGGATCGGGTCGATCTCACGCTCGGTGAGCTCGTCGCGGGCCGGCGAGTAGTAGCGGATCCACAGCCGGCGGCGCTCGGCGATCGCCCGGTCGACGTCGGCGAAGACCCCGCCCTCGGACTCGAAGGTCACCGACAGGCGGGCGCTGGCGTCGCCCGCCTCGCCGGCCGCGGTCTCCACCTTGGCGGTGGCGCGCAGCAGCGCCTGCCGGTCGCCCTCGCGCAGGCCGGGCAGGGTGGCCACCGCGCGGGCGGCCACCAGCAGCGCGGTCGCCTCGTCGGCGGCCAGCCGCAGCGGCTCGGCCGCCTCCTCGCCGAGCGCGGCGGCGTTGTGCCACCAGATGCGCTCGCCGTCGGTGTCGATGTCCAGCAGATCGCCGCCCCGGAAGCTGGTGCCGCACATGGGCAGCACGTCCAGGTCGGAGACCAGCTCGTCCTCGGTGATGCCGAAGGCACGGGCCACGTCCGCGATCCGGGCGCCGGGGCGCTCACGCAGATAGGTCACCAGGGAGAGCATCCGCCGGGTCTGGTCGATGGCGTTCACGGGCCTGACCGGTTTGCCTGCCACTGTCTTGCTCCGCTCCCCCTCAGCCCTTGGCCACGGCACGCAGCCGGTCCAGCACGTCCGCACGCAGCTCGGCCGGCTCCAGTACCACCACGTCCGGCCCGAACTCCACCAGCCAGGCGTCCAGTCCGTGCCCGTACGGAATCTCCAACTCGTCCCAGCCGTCGCCGAGTTCCCGCACCGCCGTGGCCTTCGCCCGAAGGGGGTAGCCGGCGCCGGAGCGCAGCCGGATCAGCGCAGACCGGTCGGCGATCTCACCGGCCCAGCTCGCCACCGTCTCGCGGACGGTGACCACGTCGGGGACGGGCGCGGTGAAACGGGCGCCCCGGGAACGGACCCGGCCGGTGATCCGGGACAGCCGGAAGACCCGCTCGGCTCCCCGGTCCCGGTCCCAGCCCGCCAGGTACCAGTGGCCGCGCCAGCACTCCAGGGCCCACGGCTCCACATGGCGGGGCTCGGGGCGGGCGGCGGTGGCCTTGCGGTAGTCGAAGAGGACCGGGCGGCGGTCGCGGCAGGCCAGCATCAGCGGCTCGAAGGCGGCCTCGTGCACCGGGATGCGCGGTTCCAGGGCGCTGTGCGCCTCGTACGGGTCGACGTCCTCCGGCAGCCCGGCGGCGCGCAGCTTCTGCAGGGCCCCGCTGGCCGCGCCGGCGAGGCGGGCCTGCTGCCAGACCTTGGCGGCCAGCCCGAGGGCGGCCGCCTCCTCGGCGTCCAGCGTGATCGGCGGCAGGCGGTTGCTGTCACGGCGGGCGAGATAGCCGACCTCGCCGTCGAGGTTCTCGACGGTCTCGATCACCAGTCCCAGCTCGCGCAGATCGTCCTTGTCCCGCTCGAACATCCGGTTGAAGGAGTCGTCACTGCCCGACGCGCCCTTCCCCGGCCCGGAAGCCTCGACGTATGCCTCGATGGAGTCCCGCAGCTCACGCTTGCTGAGCGGCCGCCTCGTCCCCAGCAGACACAGCGCCAGGTTCATCAGCCGCTCGGCCTTGGCAATGGCCATCGACGCCCTTCGCCTTCCCTATGGTGCTCCTGACCGATGACCGTACCGCTCCGGAGTGTCACGGCAAAAGCCAGTACCAACAATGAGGGCCGAAACGGACAGGACCCGACAAACAGCAAGGGCCCGCGCACACGGCACGGGCCCTCGTCCAGCCGGACTCCGGCCGGGAACGATCAGCGCCGGGGCGGCGCCGACCTGGCGCGGGGATCAGACCCCGAGCAGGTCCACGACGAAGATCAGCGTCTCGCCGGGCTGGATCGCCGGGGTCGGGCTCTGGTCCCCGTAGGCGAGGTGGGCCGGGATGGTCAGCTGGCGGCGGCCGCCGACCTTCATGCCCTCCACACCCTGGTCCCAGCCCTTGATGACACGGCCGCCGCCCAGCGGGAAGCGGAACGGCGCGCCCCGGTTCCAGCTGGCGTCGAACTCCTCGCCCGTGCTGAACGCGACACCCACGTAGTGCACGGTGACGGTCTGGCCGGCCTTGGCGACCTCGCCGTCGCCCTCCCAGAGGTCCTTGATCTCCAGGTCGGCCGGGGGCGCGCCCTCCGGGAAGTCGATCTCGGGCTTGTCGATGCTCACGTCTCTCGCTCCTGCTTGTGTACGACACGGAACCCGGACAGTCTTTCATCCCCGCCCGGCTCTCGCCCGCACGACTACATCGCGGCCAGGATGTCCACCGAGAAGACCAGCGTCGACCCCTTCTTCACGACACCACCGCTCGGCGGGTTGTTCCCATAGGCCAGGTCCG
This sequence comes from Streptomyces sp. NPDC026515, assembly GCF_055567595.1. NCBI lineage: Bacteria > Bacillati > Actinomycetota > Actinomycetes > Kitasatosporales > Streptomycetaceae > Streptomyces > Streptomyces sp. NPDC026515. Next base: position 61,513 of record NZ_JBVHQD010000022.1, on the reverse strand, counting down.
GCGGTACGACGATCAGCAGCCGGCTGCCCACCTTCTTCCCGGTGATGCCCTGCGCCAGCCCCTTGACGACCTCCTGCATCTGCGCGACCGCGAACTGGGCCAGCCGCCCGCTGTCGTACGTCTGCTCGAAGGCCTTCCCGCTGTCCCAGACCTCGCCCTTGAACTGGCACAGGACCGTCTGCGCGGACGTCACCGCCGCGCCGTCGCCCTCCAGGACGTAGTTCGACACCAGCGTCTTCGGCGGGTCGGTCTTGGGAATGTCGATCGACGGAGCCTTCCCGTCGGTGTTGGTGCCGACCTTGGGCAGCGCCGTGTCGCTCTGCGCGACCTCCTTGCCGGTGCTGGAGCTCTTGGAGTTGAACGAGTTCAGCACGTCCACCACGAACACCAGCGTGTCGGTGCCCTTGATACCCGCCTGCGAGTTGCCCGCCGTGCCGTAGCCCCAGGTCGGCGGCACGGCCATCAGCACCCGGCTGCCGACCTTCTTCCCGGCCAGCCCGTACCGCCAGCCGTCGATGATGCTGCCCTGGGCGAGCTGCATGAGCAGCGGCGTACGGTCATAGGACTGGTCGAAGACCTTCGCCGTGGACCAGATCTGCCCGAGGTAGTTGGCCTGGATGAAGTCGTTCTCGGCGACCGCCTTGCCGCTGCCCGCGATCACCGTCTTGACCGCCATGTCCTTGGACGGGTCCCCGGACCCCTTGGCGACCGTCGGCTTCTCGTCGAACTTCGTACCCGCCGTGATCGCCGGCAGCGGCCCCTCTACGATCTTCGGCGGCGGCACCGAGGAGGCGGAACCCGACGGTGCCGCGCTGGCCTTGCTGGAAGCGGACTTGTCGTCGCCGCACGCGGCGATCGTGACCAGTCCTGCGGGTACGGCGGCAAGGAGAAGAGAGCGTCGGCGCACGGGAACAGCCTCATAATCGGTCGATCTTGCGGATGCGTGCGCGCAACTCTACGACGTGACACGGGCGCCGTACGGTAAACGTACGGCGCCCGTGTGGCGTTCGCTCACATACCGGCGATGAGCTTCTCCACCCGGTCGTCGACCGAACGGAACGGGTCCTTGCACAACACCGTCCGCTGAGCCTGGTCATTGAGCTTCAGATGCACCCAGTCGACCGTGAAGTCCCGGCGCTGCTCCTGAGCCCGCCGGATGAAGTCACCGCGCAGACGCGCCCGAGTCGTCTGCGGCGGCACCGACTTGCCCTCGAAGATCTTCAAGTCATTGCAGATCCGAGTGGCTTGGCCCTTCCTCTCCAGCAGGTAATACAGACCCCGGCGACGGTGAATGTCGTGATAAGCGAGGTCTATCTGCGCCACCCGCGGATGAGACATGGTCATGTTGTGCTTGGCCCGGTACCGCTCGATGAGCTTGTACTTCATCACCCAGTCGATCTCGGTGCCGATCCGGTCCAGGTCCTCGGCCTCGATCGCGTCCAGGGTGCGGCCCCACAGCTCCAGGACCTGGTCGACCGTGCCGGTACGGATACCGCGGCGCTCGACGAAGTCCACGGCCTTCTCGTAGTACTCCCGCTGCACCTCCAGGGCGGAGGCCTCACGGCCGCTGGCCAGGCGCACCTTGCGCCGCCCCGTGATGTCGTGGCTGACCTCGCGGATCGCCCGGATCGGGTTCTCCAGGGTCAGGTCGCGCATCACCGTGCCCGCCTCGATCATGCGCAGCACCAGGTCGGTGGCCCCGACCTTGAGCAGCATGGTCGTCTCGGACATGTTCGAGTCGCCCACGATGACGTGCAGCCGGCGGTAGCGCTCCGCGTCCGCGTGCGGCTCGTCCCGGGTGTTGATGATCGGCCGGGAGCGGGTCGTCGCGGAGGAGACGCCCTCCCAGATGTGCTCCGCCCGCTGGCTGACGCAGTACACCGCACCGCGCGGCGTCTGCAGCACCTTGCCGGCGCCGCACAGCAGCTGCCGGGTCACCAGGAACGGAATGAGGATGTCCGCGAGCCGGGAGAACTCCCCGTGCCGCGCCACCAGATAGTTCTCGTGGCAACCGTAGGAGTTGCCCGCCGAGTCGGTGTTGTTCTTGAAGAGGTAGACGTCGCCCGCGATTCCTTCCTCGTGCAGGCGTCGTTCGGCGTCCACCAACAGTCCTTCGAGAATGCGCTCGCCGGCCTTGTCGTGGGTGACCAGTTCGGTCACGTTGTCACATTCGGGTGTCGCGTATTCCGGATGTGATCCCACGTCGAGATAGAGCCGGGCGCCGTTTCGAAGAAAGACATTGCTGCTACGGCCCCATGACACGACACGGCGGAAGAGGTACCGCGCCACCTCGTCAGGCGACAGGCGGCGCTGTCCCCTGAACGTGCACGTGACGCCGTACTCGTTCTCCAGCCCGAAAATGCGGCGGTCCATGACTGAACATTACGCCCGATCCCCTGAGCTGAAACGGGGTTCGGCAGCACGATTTGGATCATTTTCCGATGAAGCCGCAACCACCGCGCCCCCGCCGGGAGCTGCGAGGACCCGCCCGGTGGCCATCAGGACCAGCAATGACACGCCCCCTGCCACGGCCGGCACCGCGAAGCCCCACAGCGCACCGCCCGCCTCGACGACCGGGCCCGCCAGGCCCGTTCCCACCGACGCCCCTACTGTGAACGTCGTCACAAGCCAGGAGAAGGCCTCGGTGACCGTCCCTCGCGGCGCGTGCCGGTCCACCAGCACGAACGCACATGCGATCGCCGGTGCCAGGAACACCCCCGCGACCACGGTGAGCAACACCATGGCCACCGCTTCCGGCATCACCATCAGCGGCAGGTAACACACCGCCAGAAGCGCGACCAGCACCCGCAGTCGCACCGCCGGCTCCCCCTGCCACCGGCGCGCGCCGTACACCGTGCCGCCGAGCAGCGCGCCGAGGCCCAGCCCCGCCATCATCCAGCCGTACACCGCGTCACCGCCGTGCTCGTCCGCGTACGGCACCGACGCCACCGTGATGGAACCCAGCGCGATCCCGACGAACAGGAACGCGCCGAGCAGGGCCAGCAGCCCGGACGACCGCAGCGCCCCCAGCCAGTGCGCCTCGCGCGGCGCCGAACGCCACGCGCGCGAGGGCGGCGAGAGGACCACGGAGAGCGCTCCGAGCACGCCCACCGCGTTCACCACCAGCAGGGCCACCTGCGCGGACCACAGCGACACGCACAGCGTCACCAGCAACGGCCCCACCGTGAACATGACTTCCTGGGCCACCGCGTCCATGGCGTAGGCCGTGTGCACCTGGTCCTCCTCGCCGAGCACACTCGGCCACAGCGCGCGCAGGCCGCCCTCCAGGGGCGGTGTGCACAGTCCCGCCGCCGCCACGCACGCGTAGGCGAGCGGCAGCGGATCGGTGCCGGCGAAGGCGAAGCCGGCCATGGCGAGGGCCGACGCCAGGGCCGCGGGCAGCTGCACCCGCGGCTGCCCGTGCACGTCCACCCACCGGCCCAGCACCGGCTGGCCCACCGCGTTGGCGACCCCGTACACCGCCGCGAGCGCCCCCGCCAGGCTGTACGTGCCGCCCTCCGCCCGCACGAACAGCACGATCGCGAGCGCGGCGGTGGCGTTCGGCAGCCGCCCCACCAAGGTGCCCGTCAGCAGGCGGACCGCGTGCCGCGCCCTGAGGATCTCCAGGTACCCCGTGGCCATGGTCCGCCTCCAAGTTTTACGTATAACCTCGGGTTCCATACGTACCATGTGCGCAGTTCACACGTCCAGACGAAGGAGCCCGCACCCGGTGGCACGCAGCAGCACGCGCCCGACGAGCCGCGACGTCGCCCAGGCCGCCGGCGTCTCGCAGGCCGCCGTGTCACTCGTCCTCGGCGACAAATGGCGCGGCCGGGTCTCCGAGGCCACCGCCGAACGGGTCCGGGAAGCCGCGCGCGACCTCGGCTACCGCCCCAACCTCGCCGCCCGCAACCTCCGGCTCGGCAGCACCCGCACCGTCCTGCTCGTCGTCCCGGCGCTCACCACCGAGTTCTTCGCGGGCGTCTACACGGGCGCCGCCCGGGTCGCCGCCGACCACGGCTTCGGCGTGGTGCTCTACCCCTCCCCCGAGGGCATCGGTCCCGCCCCCGACCCCTTCGCCTCCTCCCAGGCCGCCCTCGACGGAGTCATCGCCTCCTCGATGGCCGCCGACGCCCTCACCGCCATCCGCGGCGACCAGCTCCCCCTGGTGATGCTCGACAGCGATCCGGACGGCAGCCTCGGAGCCGCCACCGTCAACCTGGACATCGCGGACGGCGTACGCCAGGTGGCCGAGCACCTGCTGGGCCTCGGCCACCGCCGCTTCCTCCATCTGGCCGCCGGCATCGCCTCCTGGACCTTCGAGGTGCGCGCCCGCGAACTGGACGCACGCACCGCACAGGTCCCCGGCGCCTCGGTACGCACCGTCCACGCCCCGATCTCCATCGAAGGCGCCCTGGCCGCCACCGAGGCGGCCCTCGCCGCACCGGGCCCGCTGCCCACCGCCCTCGTCTGCGACGACGACAAACTCGCGGCCGGCGCCTACAAGGCACTGCGCCGCCGCGGCCTGCGCGTCCCCGACGACATCTCCGTCACCGGCCTCGACGACCTTGCCCTGGCCACCGCCATCGACCCCGAACTCACGACCGTACGGCTGGACGCCGAGCTTTTCGGCGAGCGCGGCATGCACGCCCTCCTGGCCGTCCTGGAGGGCCGCCCGCCAGAGCGCCGGGACATCCCCGTGGAGCTGGTCGTACGAGGCTCCACGGCGCCCCCGCCGCGGTCCTGACCGCGCGGCCTGGCCGGATACGGGAGGCGTCCGGCCGCACACACACCCGCGCCCCGCCCGGACGACTCGCCGGACGGGGCGCACGAAGCGGGGCGGGACGGACTACTCGACGTCGCCGCCGGACTCCTCGGCCTCGTCGGCGGCCGCGGCCGCGGCCGCGCCCTGCGACTCCAGCAACCGGGACAGCTGCGGGCCGCCGATGCGCTTGAACTTGCGCTTCTGCGGACGCGTGCGGTCCAGCACCGCGACCTCCAGACGCTCCGCCGGAATCTCCCGCTGCGTGCCGTTCGACTCCCGCGACAGAGCGGTCACGGCCAGCTTCAACGCCTCCGCCAGGGTCATGCCCTCGCGGTGCTCACGGTCCAGATAGCTGCTGATCTGCTCCGCGTTGCCGCCGACCGCCACCGAACCGTGCTCGTCGACGATCGAACCGTCGTGCGGCAGCCGGTAGATCTGGTCGCCCTCCGGGGTCTCCCCGACCTCGGCCACCACCAGCTCCACCTCGTACGGCTTCTCGGCCGCGCTGGAGAAGATCGTGCCCAGCGTCTGCGCGTAGACGTTGGCAAGGCCACGCGCCGTCACATCGTCCCGGTCGTAGGTGTAACCACGCAGGTCCGCGTAGCGCACACCGCCGATCCGCAGATTCTCGTACTCGTTGTACTTGCCGGCGGCCGCGAAACCGATCCGGTCGTAGATCTCGCTGAACTTGTGCAGCGCACGCGAGGGGTTCTCACCGACGAACACGATGCCGTCGGCGAACTGGAGCACCACCAGGCTCCGGCCGCGCGCGATGCCCTTGCGGGCGTACTCCGCACGGTCCGCCATGGCCTGCTGAGGTGAGACATAGAACGGCGTCGACACCGGTATCCGTCCCTTTCCTTAGGGTTCCGTCGAAGTCACTGGGATCACCTTCACAACAAGCGCCGGGCGCCTCAGAGCAGCGCCGCGCGCGGGCCGTCCGGCTCCTCCAGGCGGCGCGCCAGCACCGCACGGGCGAGCTCGGAGGACTCGTCGTCGGTGAGCCGGCGGAACCCGTTCTCGGTGATCACGGTGATGATCGGGTAGATCCGGCGGGCGACATCGGGACCACCGGTCGCCGAGTCGTCGTCGGCCGCGTCGTACAGAGCCTGCACCACCAGTGTGGTCGCCTGCTCCTCGCTCAGGTCCTCACGGAACAGCTTCTTCATCGCCCCGCGCGCGAAGATCGAGCCGGAGCCCGTCGCGGAGAAGTTGTGCTCCTCGGAACGGCCGCCCGTGACGTCGTACGAGAAGATCCGCCCCTTGCCCCGGTCCACGTCGAACCCGGCGAACAGCGGCACGACGGCCAGGCCCTGCATGGCCATGCCGAGGTTGGAGCGGATCATCGTGGACAGCCGGTTCGCCTTGCCCTCCAGCGACAGCTGGGCGCCCTCGACCTTCTCGAAGTGCTCCAGCTCCAGCTGGAAGAGCTTGACCATCTCCACGGCGAGGCCGGCGGTGCCGGCAATACCCACCGCCGAGTACTCGTCGGCGGGGAACACCTTCTCGATGTCGCGCTGGGCGATCACGTTCCCCATCGTGGCGCGACGGTCACCGGCGAGCACCACGCCGCCGGCGAAGGTCACCGCCACGATCGTCGTCCCGTGCGGTGCCTCGATCACCCCCTGCGTGGGCGGCAGCTGCCGCTTGCCGGGCAGCAGTTCCGGCTGGTGCTCACCGAGAAAATCCATGAACGAAGAGGACCCAGGCGTCAGGAAGGCAGCTGGTAGACGCCCGGTGCTACGAGTGTTGGCTTCCACGCGTTTCCTTCCACGTATGCTGCAGCCCGCCTTATGGCCTCGGGCTGATCCTTGAACTGCCCCAGCGCGGCGTTGCAGCTGAAGCACAGTACGCCACGGACCCTACCCGTCTTGTGGCAGTGATCCACATCCTCCGCGGGAGCCGCGAGGCAGATGCAGCAGATACCGCGCTGCTGCGCGTTCGGCGCTTCCAACTCGGCCGGACTCAGGCCGTACTTGCGTTGGAAATAGCTGACACGGTTCCGCTCCGCACGGCACTCTCGGCAGTAGCCGGACCAACCGTCCGAGGACGACTCGTTGCGCTCCCACTCCGAGTGCGGCTTCACCTCCTCGCACTGCGGGCACCGCTTATGGCCCTGCGGAACAGGAACCTTCACGCGGACTCTTCTGCCCTGGGCCGCTCGTCGGCGTCGGTAGTAGCCGGCGGCGCGTTCGCGGCAGTTCACCTGAAGGCCGTCAGGCCTGGAAGCGTTGGCAGCGAACGCGCCCACCGGCAGGAACTCCTGGCACGCCGAGCACTTCTTCGTCCCCCCGTCGTTCATGGGTGTGACTACTGTCCACCCTTTTGAACGAACGACCTCACGAAATCCTCGGCATTCTCCTCGAGGACATCGTCGATCTCATCCAGCACCGAGTCCACATCGTCGCTCAGCTTCTCGTGACGCTCCTTGAGGTCCTCCGAAGCCTGCGACTCTGCCGCCTGCTCCTCGACCTCCTCGGTGGAGCGCGTCGCCTTCTGCTGTCCGCCGCCGGTGTCCTTGGTTGCCATAACCCTCACCCCGCTCAGTTCGCGTTCGCCCGACATGGTCGACAGGTCGGCATTCCTGCCGATCGGTGATGATCAGACCCTACAAGCCGGGTCCGACATCGGCCCCGCAGTTTCTCCAACGTACGGGGGCCACCTCGATGATTCCCGGGCGGCGGGATTTTGACCCCGGTCGCCCGGTTCGGTCCGGGTGCCGGTTCAGCCGCCGGAGAGGACCCTGACCAGGTCTTCTGCGGTGCGGCAGCGGTCCAGGAGCTCCTTGACGTGATTTCGCGTTCCGCGTAGCGGTTCCAGGGTTGGGACGCGCTGGAGGCTGTCCCGGCCGGGCAGATCGAAGATGACCGAGTCCCAGCTGGCGGCGGCGACGTCGTCGGCGTACTGCTCCAGGCAGCGGCCGCGGAAGTACGCGCGGGTGTCCTCCGGCGGGCTCGTACGGGCCTTCTCGACGTCGGCCTCGGTCAGCAGCCGCTTCATGCGCCCACGGGCCGCCAGGCGGTTGTAGAGGCCCTTCTCGGCCCGTACGTCGGCGTACTGGAGGTCGAGGAGGTGCAGCTTGGCCGCGTCCCAGTCGAGGTCGTCCCGGCGCCGGTAGCCCTCCATGAGCTCCTTCTTGGCCACCCAGTCGAGTTCGCCGGAGAGGCCCATGGGGTCGTTCTCCAGGCGGTTCAGCGTGTCCTCCCAGCGCTGGAGGACGTCTCGGGTCTGGTCGTCGGCGTCGGCGCCGTAGCGCTCCTCGACGTACTTGCGGGAGAGCTCGTAGTACTCCATCTGGAGCTGGACGGCGGTGAGTGTGCGGCCGCTGCGGAGCGTGACGAGACGCTTGAGGCTGGGGTCGTGGGAGACCTGGTGGAGGGTCCGTACGGGCTGGTCGACGGCGAGGTCGACCGCGATGAACCCGTCCTCGATCATCGAGAGGACCAGGGCCGTGGTCCCGAGCTTCAGGTAGGTCGAGATCTCCGACAGGTTCGCGTCGCCGATGATCACGTGCAGCCGGCGGTACTTCTCGGCATCCGCGTGCGGCTCGTCGCGGGTGTTGATGATGGGGCGCTTGAGGGTCGTCTCCAGGCCGACCTCGACCTCGAAGTAGTCGGCGCGCTGGCTGAGCTGGAAGCCGTGCTCGTGGCCGTCCTGGCCGATGCCGACGCGGCCCGCGCCGGTGACGACCTGGCGGGAGACGAAGAAGGGGGTGAGGTGGCGCACGATGTCCGAGAAGGCGGTCTCCCGCTTCATCAGGTAGTTCTCGTGCGTGCCGTAGGAGGCGCCCTTGTTGTCGGTGTTGTTCTTGTAGAGGTGGATGGGCTGGGCACCGGGGAGCTGGGCGGCCCGCTCGGCGGCCTCGGCCATGATGCGTTCGCCGGCCTTGTCCCACAGGACGGCGTCACGCGGGTTGGTGACCTCGGGGGCGCTGTACTCGGGGTGGGCGTGGTCCACGTAGAGACGGGCGCCGTTGGTGAGGATGACGTTGGCGAGGCCGATGTCCTCGTCGGTGAGCTGGCTGGAGTCGGCGGCCTCGCGGGCGAGGTCGAATCCGCGGGCGTCCCGCAGCGGGTTCTCCTCCTCGAAGTCCCAGCGGGCCCGGCGGGCCCGGTGCATCGCCGCCGCGTAGGCGTTGACGATCTGGGACGAGGTGAGCATGGCATTGGCATTGGGGTGGCCGGGGACGGAGATGCCGTACTCCGTCTCGATGCCCATTACTCGCCGTACGGTCATGCGGCCCTCCTTGCCCGGCGGAGCCCTCGGTCGTGGGCTCCGCTCGCGTACCGCTGGCGCTCCGGTGCGTGTGCGGTGCCCGTCCCCGCACTGCGCGACTCGGCGGTAGGAAAGAGCCTAGAACGCCTTTGCGCTGGTGGGGAGATCATTTGCGTCATTGCCTTGCTCGCCTCGGTTCCGGTCCTGGCCGGAAAAACAGTCGGCTGCGGGTACCCGGTGGGGGCACCCGCAGCCGCCCTGCGTTTTACAGGTACTGCCCGGTGTTTGCCACCGTGTCGATGGAGCGCCCGGTGTCCGCGCCCTGCTTTCCGGTGATGAGGGTACGGATGTAGACGATCCGTTCACCCTTCTTTCCGGAGATTCGAGCCCAGTCGTCGGGGTTGGTGGTGTTGGGCAGGTCCTCGTTCTCCTTGAACTCGTCCACGCAGGCCTGGAGGAGGTGGGAGACGCGCAGACCCTTCTGCTTGTGTTCGAGGAAGTCCTTGATCGCCATCTTCTTGGCACGTCCGACGATGTTCTCGATCATCGCGCCGGAGTTGAAGTCCTTGAAGTACAGGACTTCCTTGTCGCCGTTGGCGTAGGTGACTTCCAGGAAGCGGTTCTCCTCGGATTCGGCGTACATGTGTTCCACTGCCGTCTGGATCATGCTGGCGACGGTGGTGCCCTTGCTGCCGCCGTGCTCGCCGACGTCGTCGGAGTGCAGGGGCAGGCGCTCGGTGAGGTACTTGCCGAAGATGTCCTTGGCCGCCTCGGCGTCCGGGCGCTCGATCTTGATCTTCACATCGAGACGACCGGGGCGGAGGATGGCGGGGTCGATCATGTCCTCGCGGTTGGAGGCGCCGATGACGACCACGTTCTGCAGGCCTTCGACACCGTCGATCTCGGCGAGCAGCTGCGGGACGATGGTGTTCTCCACGTCCGAGCTGACACCGGAGCCACGGGTACGGAAGAGCGACTCCATCTCGTCGAAGAAGACGATGACGGGGGTGCCCTCGCTGGCCTTCTCCCGGGCACGCTGGAAGACGAGGCGGATCTGCCGCTCGGTCTCGCCGACGTACTTGTTCAGGAGCTCGGGGCCCTTGATGTTGAGGAAGAAGCTCTTGCCGGCGGCCTGGCCGGTGACCTCGGCGACCTTCTTGGCCAGCGAGTTGGCCACGGCCTTGGCGATGAGCGTCTTGCCGCATCCGGGGGGTCCGTAGAGCAGGACGCCCTTGGGCGGGCGCAGTTCGTGCTCCTTGAACAGGTCCGGGTAGAGGTACGGGAGCTCGACGGCGTCGCGGATGGCCTCGATCTGGCCGCCGAGGCCGCCGATCTGCTCGTAGCCGATGTCGGGCACTTCTTCGAGGACGAGCTCTTCGACCTCGCTCTTCGGCACGATCTCGTAGACGTAGCCGGAGCGGGGTTCGAGGAGCAGGGCGTCGCCGGGACGGATGTTCACGTCGAGCAGCGGCTCGGCGAGACGCACCACCCGCTCCTCGTCGGTGTGCCCGAGGACGAGGGCGCGCTCGCCGTCCTCGAGGATCTCCTTGAGGGTGACGATGTCGCCGACGCGCTCGTACTCCATGGCCTCGACCACGTTGAGCGCCTCGTTGAGCATGACTTCCTGGCCGCGCCTGAGCTCGTCCAGGTCAACGCTTGGGCTGACGTTCACCCGCAGTTTGCGGCCGCCGGTGAAGATGTCGGCGGTGCCGTCCTCGTTCGCCGTGAGGAAGACACCGAAGCCGGCCGGCGGCTGTGCGAGCCGGTCGACCTCTTCCTTGAGGGCCACGATCTGGTCGCGGGCCTCGCGGAGGGTGTTCGCGAGTCGTTCGTTCTGGGCGGACACGCCGGCCAGGTTCGTCTGCAGCTCGACGATCCGCTCTTCGAGAATCCTCGTGTGTCGCGGAGAGTCGGCGAGCTTGCGTCGCAGGACGGCGATCTCCTGCTCAAGATAAGCGATCTGCCCGGCCGGGTCGTCGGACCCTCGTCCCGGGCGGATGCCGCGGTTCATGTCGTCGTCGTGGGCTGCCACGGTCCTCACCTCCTCCAAGGGGAGCTGGACGCTTCCAGACCCTACCTGGGTGGGTGTCGATTGAAACCCCTAGATCACAAAGACTGTCAAGGTGTGTCGTCGGTCACCCGTTGCTTCTCCCCCGTGCCCGGTGGATACCCACTCAACGCGATGCGGAAGCTGCGTGTTCCGGGCCAGGAGCGGTCAAAACCCTTCGTGACTGACCGGAGTTGTCCGCTCCGATGCCGGTTCAGGAGTTGTGCCCCGGCCAGGGCTTCCTTACACAGAGCGACCGGCCCGGCGGCCCGGGTGAGTGCGGACGCGGGCCGCGGGACGGCTCAAGTCGATCGATCCGGTGGCCGAGCGCCGTCGTCCCGTGCGGCCCGGTGCGCCGCGCGCACGGCCCGGAGGGGGGCCGACGGGGGCGCCGGGGGCGCCGGGGGGCGGGTGGATGCGCGGGCGGGTGCGCGGGTGGCGGGCCCGACCGAGGGCGGTTCGGGCGGAGGTAGGGTCGAGGGAGTTCAACACCCGCCGGGGCGGGACCGGGTGACGGCCTGGTCCGGCCGTCCGGCGCTTTCGACGGCAGGAGAGATGACCGTGCAGCAGGAGGCCCTGGCCGGCGCGGAGGCGCTCGAGGTCTGGATCGACCAGGATCTTTGTACGGGTGACGGGATCTGTGCCCAGTACGCCCCGGAGGTGTTCGAGCTGGACATCGACGGCCTGGCCTATGTGAAGGGCACGGACGACGAGCTGCTGCAGACCCAGGGGGCGACCGCGCCGGTGCCGCTGCCGCTGCTGACGGACGTGGTGGATTCGGCGCGGGAGTGTCCGGGCGAGTGCATCCATGTGCGCCGGGTCGCGGACCGCGTCGAGGTGTACGGGCCCGACGCGGAGTGACTTTCCGGCCACCCCGCGTGGCCCCGGGGTCGTGCGGGTACGGCGGTCAGACGCTGCTGCTGGCCGCCGGGGTGGAGCGGGCGAACATGCGGCCGTTCCACTGCCAGGTGGCGGCGGTCTTCACGTCCGGACAGCAACTGGGCACGTTGTCCGAGGAATAGCCGAGCAGGTTCGCGGTGACCCTCCTGGCGGCGACGGTGAAGTCGGTGACCGTGATCCGGTCCTTGGGGTCGACGAGCGTGGCGACGACCCGGGGCCGGGTGGCACCGGCGGCCTGGGTGAGGACGTAGACCCCGTCCGGCGGGGTGCCCATGGCCGAGTCGCAGTGGACCACCGCCACGGTTTCCGGTCTGCCGTCGCCGTCGAGGTCACCGGTGGCCTTCTTGACGACCACCTCCTTCACGGGGCCGCAGTCGAGGGGGAAGTCCACGCCGGCGGTGCTGGGCGGGGCCGTGGCCGCGGGGGTGGGTTTCGGCTCGGTGCCGGCCGAGGGCTGGGCGGCTTTGGCCGCGCCCGGCTGGAAGAGGGATGACAGAGCGACGACACCGGTCAGGGCAGTGGCCGTGGCGAGCCAGTGCATGGGACGGCTGTCGGTGTGAGCGAGCTCCGGGACCACGGATTGCTGCACTAGGAGTGTCTCCTGTGAGGCCTGTGCCGGTGGGGATGGCCTGCATAGTGCCACACGTCACAGTGGGTGGGGAACGGCGGGGTGGGCTTCCGGCGACGGGCGGCTTGCGCCCCCGGCGGCGTCCGCGGCGGCGGGAAGCGACGTGGCACGGCGGAGCCGGGAGGGGAGCCGACGGGGGAAGCCGGCGGGGCCCGTCAATGCGTGAGCGCCGCTGCCGAGTTCCGGTCGGGCCGGGGGAACTCCGCAGCGGCGCTCACGCGTTGAGGCGGCGAGGGGAAGAGCGGGGCGACGGCTCAGCGGCCGGCGCCGCCGTCGGCGTTGGGACCCTCGTAGTCCTCGCCGTAGGCACCCTTGGCGGGGCGGCGGCGGCGCATGGGCGGCTCGACGCCGTCGGCGAGGCGGCGGGCGGTGAGCAGGAAGCCGGTGTGGCCGATCATCCGGTGGTCGGGGCGGACGGCCAGTCCCTCCACGTGCCAGTTGCGGATCATCGTCTCCCAGGAGGTCGGCTCGTTGAAGCAGCCGATCTCGCGGATGGACTCGACGGTCCGCGCGAGCTGGGTGGTGGTGGCGACGTAGCAGCACAGGATGCCGCCGGGCACGAGCGCCTTGGAGACGGCCTCCAGGCACTCCCAGGGGGCGAGCATGTCGAGGATGACACGGTCGACGTCGGTGTCCGAGAGGTTGTCCTGGAGGTCGCCGACGGTGAGCTGCCAGGCGGGGTGCGGGCCGCCGAAGTAGCGCTCCACGTTCTGCTGGGCGATCTCGGCGAAGTCCTCGCGCCGCTCGTAGCTGTGCAGCATGCCCTGGTCGCCGATGGCGCGCAGCAGGAAGCTGCTGAGCGAGCCGGAGCCGACGCCGGCTTCGACGACGCGGGCGCCGGGGAAGATGTCGGCGAAGGAGAGGATCTGCCCCGCGTCCTTGGGGTAGACGACGGCAGCCCCGCGGGGCATGGACAGGACGTAGTCGGGGAGCAGGGGGCGCAGCGCGAGGTAGGCCACGTTGCCGGTGGTGCGGACAACGCTGCCCTCGGGAGCACCGATCAGTTCGTCGTGCGGGAAGGAGCCCTTGTGGGTGTGGAAGTTCTTCCCTGCTTCGAGCGTGAACGTGTAGTGGCGGCCCTTGGGGTCGGTCAGCTGAACCTGGTCCCCGACCTTGAAGGGCCCGCGCCTGCGGGCGGCACCGGTCGGTTCGGACATGTGAACAGCCTACCGGGGTTTGTGGAGGGGTCCGACCACCAGGGCGGCTGCTAGGACGGCCGGGCCATGGCCCTGACGAAGGCCCGTTCCACGTCCGCCGCCGACAGGACGCCGTAGATCTCGCCGGTCTCCTCGACCACCAGGTACTCGGTGGCGGGGGTGGCGCGCAGCACGTCGAGGAGGTCCTCGCCGGCCAGTTCCGCGGAGACGCGCATGCCGTCGGTGAGGTCCTGGGCCAGGCCGCTGACCGCGACCCAGGGGCGGCGGTGCTCGGGTACGCCGACGATGGCGGCCTCCCGGACCAGGGAGAGCGGGGTGCCGTCGGCGTCGACGACGACCAGGGCGCGGGCCCCGGCGGCATTGGCGCGGCGCAGGGCCTCCGACAGGGGGGTCCCGGTCTCGACGGGCACGGCACGGCGCGTGAGGGTACGGGCACGCAGCTCCGGAAGGTGTTCGCGCAGCCGTGCCATGCGCAGGCTGTTGCCGGCGCCGGTCCAGATGATCGCGGCGAGGACGGCCGCGAGCAGGCCGTCGGTGAGGGCGTCCATGCCGTTGGCGTTCTCGGTGCCGCCGCCGAAGGCGCCCGAGTAGTTGAGCAGCGGGAGGCCGATCAGCACGGAGACGGCGAGGGCGCGGCCGACCCAGGCCGCGGCGACGGTGCCGCTCATGGGCCGGCCGGTGATCTTCCAGACGACGGCACGGAGCATCCGGCCGCCGTCGAGGGGCAGGCCGGGCAGCAGGTTGAAGATGGCCACGATGAGGTTGGAGACCATCAGGCCGGCCAGCAGGACGCCGGGGACCGTGCCGGGCTCGACGGGCTGCATGGCGAGGTAGAAGAGGCCGGAGAGGACGAGCGAGAGCAGGGGGCCGACGAAGGCCAGCACGAACTCCCGTCCGGGGGTCTCGGCCTCCTTCTCGATCTCGGAGACACCGCCGAAGAACTGCAGCTGGATGCGGCGGACGGGGAGTTTGAAGCGGATCGCGGCGACCGTGTGGGCCAGTTCGTGGACCAGGACGGAGGCGTAGAAGGCGATGGCGAAGAAGAGGGAGACGAGGTAGCGGGCGGCGCCGAGTTCGGGCAGCACCCGGTCGAGCTGGCCGCCGAAGACCCAGGTGATCAGCGCGGCGACCACGAACCAGCTGGGGGCGACGTACACGGGTACGCCGAAGGGCCGCCCCATGAGCAGGCCGCCGCCGGGCTCCTTGGGCCGCCGCGGCGGCTGCCCCTTCGTCATCCCGCCGTGCGCGTGGCTGCGCTCGCCGGCCGGGCCGGGGCCGGCAGCGCGAGCCTCGTCGGGACCGGCAGCGCCTGGGGCCGCGGCCGGGGGCTCGGGAGGCGTCTTCGCACTCTCGTTCTCCGGTGCGGGTGCCTCGCCGGACGGCTCCCGCTCCGGTTTCCCGTCACCGCCGGGCGTCCCGGCCCGGGGCGGGGCCTTCGGGTCGTCGGCGAGGTCCGGGCCTGCGTCGTCGGTCGGGGCCGTAGGACTTGCGGGCTGCTCGGCCGGTTCGGCGTCCTCCGACCGGGGCTGTCCGCTCCCGCCGCTCACGTCCACGGTGTCCCCTCGTTAGAAACGTCGTCTCCGGTCGATGGTATGCGGCCGTCGTGACGCGTTTCGCCCCGGCACCCCTTGTGTTGGCCGGGGCGTCGCGCGGGTTGGGTGACTGTCAGTGGCGGGCCGTATGGTCTGTGGTCATGGAGAGCAGCATCGAGGACGCCGCACAGGCCGAGAACGTGGCCGTCGCGCGGGGGGAAGAGCCGGTCACGGCGGTGCGCTCGGCGGCGCCCGGTCCGCCGGCGTCGCTGTCGCCGTCGCGGGCCAGTGACTTCATGCAGTGTCCGTTGCTGTACCGGTTCCGGGTGATCGACCGGCTGCCGGAGAAGCCGAGCGAGGCGGCGACCAGGGGGACGCTGGTGCACGCGGTTCTCGAGCGGCTCTTCGACGCGCCCGCCGCGGAGCGGACGGCGCCGCGGGCCAAGTCGCTGGTTCCGGGGCAGTGGGACCGGCTGCGGGAGAGCAGGCCGGAGGTCGGGGAGCTGTTCGCGGACGATCCCGAGGGCGAGCGGCTGGCCCGCTGGCTGGGCGAGGCGGAGCGGCTCGTCGAGCGGTGGTTCACGCTGGAGGATCCGGCGCGGCTGGAGCCGGTGGAGCGGGAGCTGTTCGTCGAGACCGAGCTGGAGTCGGGGCTGCGGCTGCGCGGGATCATCGACCGGGTCGACGTGGCGCCCACGGGTGAGGTGCGGATCGTCGACTACAAGACCGGCAAGGCGCCCAGACCGGAGTACGCCGAAGGCGCGCTGTTCCAGATGAAGTTCTACGCGCTGGTGGTGTGGCGGCTGAAGAACGTGGTGCCGAGGCGGCTGCAGCTGGTCTATCTCGGCAGCGGCGACGTCCTGACGTACGACCCGGTGGTGGCCGATCTGGAGCGGGTGGAGCGCAAGCTGCTGGCGCTGTGGGAGGCGATCCGGCAGGCGACGGAGTCCGGGCAGTGGCGGCCGCGTCCGACGAAGCTGTGCGGCTGGTGCGACCACCAGGCGCACTGCCCGGAGTTCGGCGGTACTCCCCCGCCGTACCCGCTGCCGGTGAGGTCGGCCGAGTCCGAGGACGCGGCGCAGGGCAGAATGGGCGCGGACTAGCGAAGGAGACTCACCGTGGCCATCCGCGTCCTACTGGTCGACGACCAGCCGCTGCTGCGAACCGGGTTCCGGATGATCCTGGAGGCCGAGCAGGACATCGCGGTCGTGGGCGAGGCCGGAGACGGCCTTCAGGCTCTCGACCAGGTGCGCGCCCTCCAGCCGGACGTGGTGCTGATGGACATCCGGATGCCGCGGATGGACGGCGTGGAGGCGACCCGGCAGATCACCGGACCCGGCCGGGACGGCCCGGCGAAGGTGCTGGTGCTGACCACGTTCGATCTGGACGAGTACGTGGTGGAGGCGCTGCGCGCGGGTGCCAGCGGCTTCCTGCTGAAGGACGCCCCGGCCAATGAGCTGGTGCAGGCGATCCGGGTGGTGGCGGGCGGCGAGGCGATGCTCGCGCCGAGCATCACGCGCCGGCTGCTGGACAAGTACGCCACGCATCTGCCGTCCGGTGAGGAGCCGGTGCCGGACACCCTGCACACGCTCACCGACCGTGAGGTGGAGGTGCTGAAGCTGGTCGCGCGGGGGCTGTCGAACGCGGAGATCGCCGCCGATCTGTTCGTCAGCGAGACCACGGTGAAGACGCATGTGGGGCATGTGCTGACCAAGCTGGGGCTGCGGGACCGGGTGCAGGCGGCGGTGTACGCGTACGAGAGCGGTCTGGTGCGTCCGGGCGCCCAGTAGGGACACGTCCTGCGAAGCCCGGCGGACACCCTACGACGGAAGGGCGCCCCACTCTGAGGAGTGGGGCGCCCTTCCGTCGTAGCGGCCTCGGGTGACCGGTCGTCAGCTGCTGGAGCCGCGGCCGAGCTCCCACAGCTGAAGGCTGGAGGAGGAGTTGAGGGCGTAGGCGACACCCGTGATGTCGTCACGGGCGGCGACGTACTGCTTGCCCTGCCACAGCGGCAGCACCGGGACCTCGTCGGCGACGATGTCCTGGATCTCGTTCAGGCTGGCGGACGCGCTGGCGCGGTCGGCCTCGCGGCGCGATTCGGGGATCAGCGTGTCGTTGATCTTCTTGTTGGTGTACGGCGAGGCGAGGAAGTTGTCCTTGCCGAGGAACGGCGCGAGGAAGTTGTCGGCGTCCGGGAAGTCGGGGAACCAGCCCATGCCGTAGACGTCGTACGCCTGCTTGCGCTCGGCGGTCTGGTACGTCGACCAGGGAGTGCCCTTGATGTCGACGTCGAACAGGCCGCTGTCGTTGAGCTGCTTCTGCAGGACCTCGAACTCCTCCTTGGTGGCGGAGCCGTAGTGGTCGGTCGTGTAGTGCAGCGTCAGCCTCACCGGGGTGGTGATGTTCGCGGCGGTCAGCAGGTTCTTGGCCTTGGAGACGCTGGGGTCGCCGTACTTGTTGAAGAAGGCGTTGGAGTGGCCGGTCACGGAGGCCGGGACCAGCGAGTACAGCGGCTCGGCCTGGGAGCCGTACACCTTGGCGACGAGCGTGGCGCGGTCGACGACCTGGGCCATCGCCTCGCGGACGGCCTTGGACTTGACCGTGGGCGCGTCGGTGTTGAAGCCGAGGTAGCGGATCTCCAGGCCGGACATCTCGACGAGTTCGACGTTGTCGTCGTCGCCGGCGTCGAGCTTGCTGATCTGCGACGGCGACATGGTGCGGGTCATGACGTCGATGTCGCCCTTGTCGATCGCCTCGCCCATGGCGTCGGCGTCCTTGAAGGACTTCAGGACCACCTGGTTGTTGTTGACCGTCACGCTGCCCTTGTAGTTCGGGTTCTTGGTGAAGGTGGCGGAGACGATCTCGTTGTTCTGGACGTCGGCCTTGAAGGTGTACGGGCCGGATCCGTCGACGTCGAAGCCGTCGCGCAGCTTGTCCTTCGCGTAGTCCTTCGGGTTCAGGATACCCGCGACCGGCGTGGACAGCTTGTACGGGAAGGTGGCGTCGGCCGACTTGAGGTGGAAGATGACCTCTCGGTCACCCTGGGTCTCGATGGTGTCGATGTTCGAGAGCAGCGCGAAGACACCACTGTCGGACTTGATGCGCAGGGCGCGCTCCATGGACCACTTGACGTCCGCGGCGGTGACGGTGGTGCCGTCGGAGAACTTCAGGCCCTCACGCAGCTTGCAGGCGTAGCGCTCGCTGCCGCTGTCGGTGAAGGAGCAGCTCTCGGCGGCGTCCGGGACCGGGTCTCCGTCGCCCTTGGGCTGCGACATGAGGGTCTGCACCGTCTGGCGCAGGATGTTCCAGCCGCCGACGTCGTAGGAGTAGGCGGGGTCGATCGGCGCCGGGGCGTCCTTCGTGGCCGTGAACCGGTCGGTGGTGCCGACCACGATCGCGCCGTCGCCGCTGCTCCCACTGTCGGATCCACCGCACGCGGCGAGAACCGGAGTGAGCAGACCGATGACGGCCGGCAGCACCAAAGTCTTGCGGTTCATGCTCGAAGTTCTCCAGAGCTGTTCGAGTCCGTGTATCCGACAAACAGGGGTGTCGTAGCGGATCACGGGGGTAACGGCGATGTTCTCGCGATGACATTAGTGCGCGCCCGCAGGAGGACTCACTGGCCCCCGAGTTGAGGAACCATCACGCAGTGGAACCGGCTGCGGACAGACCGAAAACCCGACGGCGGCAGGATTAGTGCAGCGTCTCCCCAATCGGGACACAAGGGTGCCTGAATTCCCCCCGATCAGGGGGGAAGCGGCACACCCGGGCAACGTTGTCGACCCTCGCGCATGTGGCGAACATCACACGCATCGCGACCCGGAGGGAGACCGCAATTCAGCCGGTTGAACAGTTGCGAATTCCGTAGACCGACCACGGCGGGGATTTCACCCAATGCCACTTGCACGCTGGGTGAACGGCTAGCGCATTTCCGTCATCAGTCCGCGGAGAAATGCCAGGTCGACCTCTTCCAGGGAGCTGACCACGGTGCGCCGTTCGGCCGGGGCGATGGGCGCGACCGACGGGACGGCGACCACCTGGCAGCCGGCGGCCTCGGCGGCGGCTACACCGGTGGCGGTGTCCTCGACCACCGCGCATCTGGCCGGATCCACACCGAGACCCGCGGCGGCGAGCAGGTACGGGTCCGGGTAGGGCTTGGTGCGGGAGACCTCGTCACCGGCGACGGAGAGGGTGAAGTGATGGGGACCCAGGGAGGTCAGGACGCGGTCGATGATGCGCCGGTGCGAGGCGGAGACCAGGGCGGTGGGGATCTGCTGGTCGTAGAGCTCGGCAAGCAGCCGTTTGGCGCCCGGCATCAGCGGCAGGGCGGTGCCGATGCGCTCTTCGAAGCCGTCGTTGAGCAGGACGCTGAGTTCGGCGAGCGTGATGGCGGCGCCGGTGGCCTCGATGAGGAACCCGGCACTGCGGGTCATGGGACCGCCGACCACCACATGGCGCCAGGACTCGTCGAGGGCGTGGCCGAGCCGGGAGAAGATCTCGACCTCGACGTCCCACCAGAAGCCCTCGGTGTCCACCAGGGTGCCGTCCATGTCGAGGAGCACAGCCTGAAGCGCCGAGCCTTCCGCCGTACGGGTACCGGGCACGGGGACCGTACTGGTCATCCGGGCGCACCTCCTTGAGGGACGACCAGGCCGGTTCCCATGCGGGGAACCGGCCTGCTGTGGACCGACCAGTGTACGACTTATCCGATCAGTGCGCTCTGTGGCACGCGTCTCGGCTCCGCGGCGCACGCGTACGGCCCAGCACCGCGCACGTACGGCTCAGCGTGCGTTGAAGTACTTCGCCTCCGGGTGGTGGATCACGATGGCGTCGGTGGACTGCTCGGGGTGCAGCTGGAACTCCTCGGACAGCTGGACGCCGATCCGCTCCGGCTGGAGCAGGTCCGCGATCTTCGCGCGGTCCTCCAGGTTCGGGCACGCCCCGTAGCCGAGGGAGAACCGCGCGCCCCGGTACTTCAGGGCGAACATGTCCTCGATGTCGCCGGGGTCCTCGCCTGCGAAGCCCAGCTCCGAACGGACGCGTGCGTGCCAGTACTCGGCGAGAGCCTCGGCCAGCTGGACGGACAGGCCGTGCAGTTCGAGGTAGTCGCGGTAGGCGTTGGCCTCGAAGAGCTTGGCGGTCTGCTCACCGATGCGGGAGCCGACGGTGACGACCTGCAGTCCGACCACGTCCGTCTCCCCCGACTCCTCAGGGCGGAAGAAGTCGGCCAGGCACAGCCGCCGGCCCCGGCGCTGGCGGGGGAAGGTGAACCGGGTGCGTTCGTTGCCGCTCTCGTCCAGGATGATCAGGTCGTCGTCCTTGGAGACGCAGCGGAAGTAGCCGTAGACCACGGCCGCCTCCAGCAGGTTCTCGGTCTGGAGCCGGTCCAGCAGACCGCGCAGCCGCGGGCGGCCGTCAGTCTCGACGAGCTCCTCGTACGTCGGCCCCTCGCCGGTGCGGGCCTGCTTGAGACCCCACTGGCCCTTGAAGAGGGCGCCCTCGTCGAGCCAGCTCGCGTACTCCTTGAGCTGGATGCCCTTGATGACGCGGGTGTCCCAGAACGGCGGAGTGGGCACCCGGTTGTCGACGGCGACGTCGGAGCGGACATGGCCCTCCTCGGGCCGCTCCTCGACCTCGGCGGTGGCGGCCGGCCGTACCCGGCGCTGCTTCAGCTCCGGCAGGCTGGCACCGGGTACGCCGCGCTTGACGCCGATGAGGGCGTCCATCAGGCGCAGGCCCTCGAAGGCGTCGCGGGCGTAGCGGACCTCGCCCTCGTAGATCTCGTGCAGGTCCTGCTCGACGTAGGCGCGGGTGAGGGCGGCGCCTCCCAGGATCACCGGGTAACTGGCCGCCAGGCCGCGCTGGTTGAGCTCCTCCAGGTTCTCCTTCATGATCACCGTGGACTTGACCAGGAGCCCGGACATGCCGATGACGTCGGCCCGGTGCTCGTCGGCGGCCTCCAGGATCGCGGAGACGGGCTGCTTGATGCCCAGGTTGACGACGTTGTAGCCGTTGTTGGACAGGATGATGTCGACGAGGTTCTTGCCGATGTCGTGGACGTCCCCGCGCACGGTGGCCAGCACGATGGTGCCCTTGCCCTCGGTGTCCGACTTCTCCATGTGCGGTTCGAGGTAGGCGACCGCGGACTTCATGACCTCGGCGGACTGGAGGACGAACGGCAGCTGCATCTGGCCGGAGCCGAACAGCTCGCCGACGACCTTCATGCCGTCCAGGAGGGTCTCGTTGACGATGTCGAGGGCGGGGCGGTCCTGCAGGGCCGCGTCCAGGTCGGCCTCCAGGCCGTTCTTCTCACCGTCGATGATGCGGCGCTTGAGGCGCTCCTCCAGCGGGAGGGCGGCCAGTTCCTCGGCCTTGCCGGCCTTGAGGGACTTGGCCGTGGCGCCCTCGAAGAGCGCCATCAGCTTCTGGAGCGGGTCGTAGCCCTCGGCGCGGCGGTCGTACACGAGGTCGAGGGCGGTCCGCACCTCCTCCTCGGAGAACCGGGCGATCGGCAGGATCTTGCTCGCGTGCACGATCGCCGAGTCCAGGCCCGCCTTGACGCACTCGTCGAGGAAGACGGAGTTCAGCAGGATGCGGGCGGCCGGGTTGAGGCCGAAGGAGATGTTGGACAGACCCAGGGTGGTCTGGACGTCGGGGTGACGGCGCTTGAGTTCGCGGATCGCCTCTATGGTGGCGATGCCGTCGCCCCGGGACTCCTCCTGACCGGTGCAGATGGTGAAGGTCAGGGTGTCGATGAGGATGTCCGACTCGTGGATGCCCCAGTTCCCGGTCAGGTCCTCGATCAGCCGTTCGGCGATCTCGACCTTCTTCTCCGGGGTGCGGGCCTGGCCCTCCTCGTCGATGGTCAGCGCGATCAGCGCGGCCCCGTGCTCGCGCGCCAGGGTGGTGACCTTCGCGAAGCGGGACTCCGGGCCGTCGCCGTCCTCGTAGTTGACGGAGTTGATGACGGCGCGCCCGCCGAGCTTCTCCAGGCCCGCCTGGATGACCGGGACCTCGGTGGAGTCCAGGACGATCGGCAGGGTGGAGGCGGTGGCGAAGCGGCCGGCCAGCTCCTGCATGTCGGCGACGCCGTCCCGGCCGACGTAGTCCACGCAGAGGTCCAGCATGTGGGCGCCCTCGCGGATCTGCTCGCGGGCCATCTCCACGCAGTCGTCCCAGCGGGCGTCCAGCATGGCCTCGCGGAACTTCTTGGAACCGTTGGCGTTGGTGCGCTCACCGATGGCCAGGTACGAGGTGTCCTGGCGGAACGGGACGGTCTGGTAGAGGGAGGCGGCGCCGGGCTCGGGGCGCGGGCTGCGCTCGGGCGGGGTGACGCCCCGGACCCGCTCGACCACCTGGCGCAGGTGCTCGGGGGTGGTGCCGCAGCAGCCGCCGATGAGGGAGAGGCCGTAGTCCCGTACGAAGGCCTCGTGGGCGTCGGCCAGTTCGGAGGGGGTGAGCGGGTAGCTGGCGCCGTCCTTGCCGAGGACGGGCAGGCCGGCGTTGGGCATGCACGACAGCGCGATGCGGGAGTGCCGGGAGAGGTAGCGCAGGTGCTCGCTCATCTCGGCGGGTCCGGTGGCGCAGTTCATGCCGATCATGTCGATGCCGAGCGGTTCCAGCGCGGTGAGCGCGGCGCCGATCTCGGAGCCCAGCAGCATGGTGCCGGTCGTCTCGACGGTGACGGAGACGACGATCGGGACGTCCAGGCCGGCGATCTCGCGGGCGCGGTGGGCGCCGATCACGGCGGCCTTGGTCTGCAGCAGGTCCTGGGTGGTCTCCACGATCAGCGCGTCGGCGCCGCCCGCGATCAGGCCCTCGGCGTTCTGCTGGAAGGCGTCGCGGATGGTGGTGTACCCGATGTGGCCGAGGGTGGGCAGCTTGGTGCCGGGGCCGATGGAGCCGAGCACCCAGCGCCCGCGGCCGTCACGGGCGACGTAGCCGTCGGCGGTCTCCCGGGCGATCCGGGCGCCCGCCTCGGACAGTTCGTACACGCGCTCGGGGATGTCGTACTCGGCCATCGCCGCGTAGTTGGCGCCGAAGGTGTTGGTCTCGACACAGTCCACGCCCGCGTCGAAGTACGCCTCGTGGACCGAACGGACGATGTCCGGCCGGGTCACGTTCAGGATCTCGTTGCAGCCTTCCAGCTGCTGGAAGTCGTCGAGGGTCGGGTCCTGGGCCTGGAGCATGGTGCCCATCGCCCCGTCGGCGACCACCACACGGGTGGCGAGCGCCTCTCGGAGCGCGGACACCCGGGTCCGGCTGTCGGTGGAAGGGGACGGCGACGACGAGGCCATGAAGGGCTCCCTTGGATGCGACGGCTGTCGGCTATGCGGTCCGCCGGGCCGGGCCCGGGCACGGACGCACTGCGCCAGCCTAACCGGGTGTCGGCCCGGATGGGCAGGCCGTCCATGTGGCGGACGAGTGAGGGAGCAGGTGAGGCGGCAGACGGGGCGGTGGATGGGCGAGTATGTGGCCCATCCACGGCGTCCGCGCACGCGCACGCGAACCGCGCCCGAGGTGAGCACCGGAACCGCGCCTCGGGCGGGGACGGGTCCTCACGCGGGGTGAGCGCGGACCACGCCTGGTGTAACGCGTGTCGACCAACCATTAGCGGAGAGTCGACATGGACCGGTAGTGTTCGACATTGCCGAACGACGGTTACGGCAGTCTTACGGCGAGGGTCGTAGGGGACGGAGGCAGGACTGCGATGGCACGGAACATCCAGTCGCTCGAACGGGCGGCCGCGATGCTGCGACTGCTCGCGGGCGGCGAGCGACGGCTCGGCCTGTCCGACATCGCCTCGTCACTGGGCCTGGCAAAGGGCACCGCGCACGGCATCCTGCGCACCCTCCAGCAGGAGGGGTTCGTCGAGCAGGACGAGACCTCCGGGCGCTACCAGCTGGGTGCCGAGCTGCTGCGGCTCGGCACCACCTATCTGGACGTGCACGAGCTGCGGGCCCGGGCGCTGGTGTGGACGGACGATCTGGCCCGCTCCAGCGGGGAGAGCGTCTACCTGGGCGTTCTCCATCAGCAGGGCGTCCTGATCGTGCACCACGTGTTCCGGCCCGACGACAGCCGGCAGGTGCTGGAGATCGGCGCGATGCAGCCGCTGCACTCCACGGCCCTCGGCAAGGTGCTGTCGGCCTACGACCCGGTGGCGCACAGCGAGGCCCTGGAGGCCGACCGCAAGCCCTTCACGGACCGTACGACCTGTGACCTCGACGCTTTCGAGCACATCCTCGACATCACCCGCGCGCGCGGGTACGCGGCGGACGTGGAGGAGACCTGGGAGGGCGTGGCGTCGGTCGCGGCGCCGATCCACGACCGGCGGCGCATGCCGGTGGGCGCGGTGGGCATCACCGGCGCGGTGGAACGGCTGTACAAGGACGGCGAGCTGCAGCCCGAGCTGATCGCCGCGGTGCGGGACTGCGCCCGCGCGGTGTCACGGGACCTGGGCGCGGGACGGTTCTGACCGCACGCCGCTGATCACCCCTGAGGCCGGTCCGCCTGTCGGCGGACCGGCCTCAGCCGTACCCTGATGTGGACAAAATTGAGCAAAAGCACAGTTCAGTGAGGTTACCGCAGCGCATCCGGCCCGCGATCCCGACAAAGATCGACAACTCGCGCACCTCAATAACGATCGCGCTTTCGATAACAGAACTCTTGACGCACACGTAACGCCGGGGCGAGACTCCCGTCCATCGGTCGGCATTGTCGAACACCTAACGGCAATACGCGCTAGAGTGTGGCAACGCCAAGGGCCGGCATCGCTCTCACCCCCGAGAGTCGCCAACACCCCGAAGGGACTCGGGGTTCGGCTTCCCTGGACGAAGGACAAAGGAGTCGCGGGTGTCCAGCTCCGACATCTTCATCGGCGAGACCATCGGTACCGCCATACTCATCCTGCTCGGCGGCGGTGTGTGCGCCGCCGTCACGCTCAAGGCCTCCAAGGCCCGTAACGCCGGCTGGCTCGCCATCGCCTTCGGTTGGGGCTTCGCCGTCATGACGGCGGTCTACATCTCCGGACCGCTGTCCGGCGCCCATCTCAACCCGGCCGTCACCGTGGCCCTCGCGATCAAGGACGACGACTGGAGCAACGTTCCGGTCTACTTCGCCGGCCAGCTGCTCGGCGCGCTGATCGGCGCGACCCTGGTGTGGGTCGCCTACTACGGCCAGTTCCAGGCGCACCTGACCGACAGGGAGATCGTCGGCGGCCCGGGCGCGCAGGCCACCACGGCCAAGGCCGTCGAGGCGCAGGAGAAGGGCGCCGGCCCGGTCCTCGGCATCTTCTCCACCGGCCCCGAGATCCGGAACGTGGCGCAGAACCTCGCCACGGAGATCATCGGCACCGTCGTGCTGATCCTGGCGGTCCTCACGCAGGGCCTCAACGACAAGGGCAACGGCCTCGGTGTGCTGGGCGGCCTGATCACCGCCCTGGTGGTCGTCTCCATCGGTCTCTCGCTCGGCGGCCCGACGGGCTACGCCATCAACCCGGCCCGTGACCTCGGCCCGCGTATCGTGCACGCGCTGCTCCCCCTGCCCAACAAGGGCGGCTCCGACTGGAGCTACGCCTGGATCCCGGTGGTCGGTCCCCTGATCGGCGGAGCGATAGCCGCGGGCATCTACAACGTCGCCTTTGCTTAGAAGCAGACCTCCGCTGGCAGCAGACCTCCGCTGAAGCACCAGACGTACCGCCACACACCACGGATCTTCGAGGAGCACACCGTGACCGACGCCCACACCGCAGGCCCGTTCATCGCCGCGATCGACCAGGGCACGACCTCCAGCCGCTGCATCGTCTTCGACAAGGACGGCCGTATCGTCTCGGTCGACCAGAAGGAGCACGAGCAGATCTTCCCCAAGCCGGGCTGGGTCGAACACAACGCCAACGAGATCTGGACCAACGTCCAGGAAGTCGTGGCCGGGGCCGTCCAGAAGGCCGGCATCACCCGGGACGACATCAAGGCCATCGGCATCACCAACCAGCGCGAGACCACCGTGCTGTGGGACAAGAACACCGGTGAGCCCGTCTACAACGCCATCGTCTGGCAGGACACCCGTACCGACGCCCTCTGCCGCGAGCTCGGCCGCAACGTCGGCCAGGACCGCTTCCGCCGCGAGACCGGCCTCCCGCTGGCCTCCTACTTCGCCGGCCCCAAGGCCCGCTGGCTGCTCGACAACGTCGACGGCCTCAAGGAGCGCGCCGAGGCGGGCGACATCCTCTTCGGCACCATGGACACCTGGGTCATCTGGAACCTGACGGGCGGTGTCGACGGCGGCAAGCACGTCACCGACGTCACCAACGCCTCCCGCACCATGCTGATGAACCTGCACACCATGCAGTGGGACGAGAAGATCGCCGAGTCCATCGGCGTGCCGCTGCAGATCCTGCCCGAGATCCGCTCCTCCGCCGAGGTCTACGGCGAGGTCACCGGCGGTCCCCTGGGCGAGCTGCTCGGCGGCATCCCGGTCGCCTCCGCGCTCGGCGACCAGCAGGCGGCCCTGTTCGGCCAGACCTGCTTCTCCGAGGGCGAGACCAAGTCCACCTACGGCACCGGCACCTTCATGGTGATGAACACCGGTGACAAGATCATCAACTCCTACGCGGGCCTGCTGACCACGGTCGGCTACAAGATCGGCGACCAGCCGACGGTGTACGCCCTCGAGGGCTCGATCGCCGTCACCGGTTCGCTGGTGCAGTGGATGCGCGACCAGATGGGCCTGATCTCCACCGCGGCCGAGATCGAGACGCTCGCGCTCTCGGTCGAGGACAACGGCGGCGCCTACTTCGTGCCGGCCTTCTCCGGCCTGTTCGCCCCGCACTGGCGCTCCGACGCCCGCGGTGTGATCGCCGGTCTGACCCGGTACGTCACCAAGGCACACCTGGCCCGCGCCGTCCTGGAGGCCACCGCCTGGCAGACCCGCGAGATCGCCGACGCCATGGTGAAGGACTCCGGCGACGAGCTGATCGCGCTCAAGGTCGACGGTGGCATGACCGCCAACAACCTGCTGATGCAGCAGCTCGCCGACGTCCTCGACGCCCCGGTGGTGCGTCCGATGGTCGCCGAGACCACCTGCCTGGGCGCCGCCTACGCCGCCGGCCTCGCCGTCGGCTTCTGGTCCAGCACCGACGAACTGCGCGCCAACTGGCGCCGGGCCGCCGAGTGGACCCCCCGCATGGACGCGGAGACCCGCGACCGTGAGTACAAGAACTGGCTCAAGGCCGTCGACCGGACCATGGGCTGGATCGACGACGAGAGCTGACGAGAGCGCGCACGCTCTCACGATCGAGCTCTGACGAGGAGTAAGAACCCCACATGACCAGTCAGTCCACCCTGCAGTCCGTGCCTGCCCTGGGTACGCACCCGGCCTCCGGCTCGCTGCCGAGCCGGGCCGAGACCAGGGACCAGCTCTCCAAGGCGTCGTACGACCTTCTTGTGATCGGCGGCGGCATCCTGGGCATCTCCACCGCCTGGCACGCCGCGCAGTCCGGTCTCAGGGTGGCCCTGGTCGACGCCGGCGACTTCGCCGGCGCCACCTCCTCCGCCTCCTCCAAGCTCCTCCACGGCGGTCTGCGCTACCTGCAGACCGGGGCGGTGAAGCTGGTGGCGGAGAACCACTTCGAACGCCGTGCGGTCTCCCGCCAGGTGGCTCCCCACCTGGCGAACCCGCTCACGTTCTACCTCCCCGTGTACAAGGGCGGTCCGCACGGCGCGGCGAAGCTCGGAGCGGGCGTCTTCGCCTACTCCGCGCTCTCCGCCTTCGGTGACGGCGTCGGCCACCTGCTCTCGCCCGGCCGGGCCCAGCGGGACGTGCCGGAGCTGCGTACCGAGAACCTCAAGGCCGTCGCGGTGTACGGCGACGACCAGATGAACGACGCGCGGATGGCGCTGATGACGGTCCGCGCGGCCGTCGAGGCGGGCGCGGTCGTCCTCAACCACGCCCAGGTCACCGGCCTGCGCTTCACCAAGGGCCGGGTGACGGGCGCCGACCTGAAGGACGCCGTCTCCGGCGAGGAGTTCGGCGTCAACGCCCGGCTGGTGCTCAACGCGACCGGCCCGTGGGTCGACCACCTGCGCCGGATGGAGGACCCGAACGCCGCCCCGTCCATCCGGCTCTCGAAGGGCGCGCACCTGGTCCTGAAGCGGACCGCGCCGTGGAAGGCCGCGCTCGCGACCCCCATCGACAAGTACCGGATCACCTTCGCCCTCCCCTGGGAGGACATGCTCCTGCTCGGCACCACCGACGAGGAGTACGAGGGCGACCCGGCGGACGTCTCCGTCACCGAGAAGGACATCGCCCAGATCCTGGACGAGGCCGCGTTCTCGGTCCGGGACCAGCAGCTCCGGCGTGACCTGATCACCTACGCCTTCGCGGGCCTGCGGGTGCTGCCGGGCGGTCCCGGCGACACCGCCAAGGCCAAGCGGGAGACCGTGGTGACCGAGGGCAGGGGCGGCATGCTGTCCGTCGCGGGCGGCAAGTGGACCACCTTCCGGCACATCGGCCGTACCGTGATGGAGAAGCTGGAGGCGTTGCCGGGCCACCCGCTGGGTGACGACTTCGAGCCGATCGCCTCGCTGCCGAAGAAGCTGCCGCTGCCCGGTGTGGCCAACCCGCGCGCCGTCGCCCACCGCCTGCTGGTGGACAACCCGGCCCCCGGCCCGCGCATGGCCGCCGACACGGCCAAGCACCTGGCCACCCACTACGGTTCGCTGGCCTTCGACATAGCCCGGATCGCCAACGAGCACCCGGAGCTGGCCGAGCGGGTCCACCCGGACGCCCCGGAGATCTGGGCGCAGGTCGTCTGGGCCCGCGACCACGAGTGGGCGGAGACCACGGACGACGTGCTGCGCCGGCGTACCACCCTGACCATCCGCGGCCTGGCCACGGACGACGTCAAGGCCAAGGTCCAGGACCTGCTCGACAAGAAGTGACAGCGCCCGCCCGCCGGTTTCGGCGGGCGAGCGGCGCGCCAGGTACGCCCTGACCGGCCCGGCGCCCCGGAACCCCCGGCCCCGCCGTACCGGTGCCGGGTCCTGGAGGGGCGGCTCCCCTCCCCTAGGGAGCCGCCCCTCTTCCGTGTGCGCGCCCCGGCGTACGCGCGTACGCCGCGGCCTTGTGCCTGGCTAGGGTGCCCGACCCAGGCCACCGCGCCACCAGCCGCTCCCCGAACGCTTCCACGCGCGAGTTCCGGCATGTGCGGTTGCAGTCGTACCTCGCGGGCCCGGGCAGCACGTCGCTCGCCCCACCGGGCCCGCGGGAGTCGCCGGAGACGAGCGCCCTGAACGAGCGGCCCCGCTGACCGGGGCCTGACCAGGTCGCATAATGTGACCCAGACATCGGAGGTCTAAGCCACCAGGAGGCCCGGTATGGCAGTCACCGACGAGGCGATCGAGAAGATCAAGGACATGATCGTCTCCGGTGCGCTGCGCCCCGGTGACCGGTTGCCGAAGGAGAGCGAACTCGCCGCCGAACTCGGGCTGTCCCGCAACTCGTTGCGGGAGGCGGTGCGGGCCCTGTCGCTGATCCGGATCCTGGACGTACGGCAGGGCGACGGCACCTACGTCACCAGCCTGGACCCGCAGCTGCTCCTGGAGGCGATGAGCTTCGTCGTGGACTTCCACCGCGACGACACGGTCCTGGAGTTCCTCGCGGTGCGCCGGATCCTGGAGCCGGCCGCCACCGCGATGGCCGCCTCCCGGATCAGCGAGCAGCAACTGGACGCGCTGGCGACCCAGTTGGACGCGCTGGGCGCCGCTCCCTCGGTGGAGGAACTGGTCGCCTGCGACCTGGAGTTCCACCGGGGCATCGTGCAGAGCTCCGGTAACTCGGTGCTCTGCTCGCTCCTTGACGGGCTGTCGGGGCCCACCACCCGGGCCCGGATCTGGCGCGGACTGACCCAGGAGGACGCGGTCGCCCGGACCCTGCGGGAACACCGGGCGATCCTGGCCGCGCTGCGCGACCGGGACGCGGAGGCGGCCCGCTCCTGGGCGACCGTGCACATCGCGAGCGTGGAGCAGTGGCTGCGCAGCAGTCTGTGAAGCGCTTGCCGTCCGTGGGCGGTTCCTCGCCTGATCGGGGTGTTCATGGGCGGCGAACGGGGCAGTGATCCGTTCACTCCCCCGTGCAAGGGGGCTGCGGGCGCCCCCGCCGGACGCCGTAAGGTTGGGGCGTACGCGAGGGTACGTCGGAAGGAGGCGCTGGGTGATCGAGCTGGAGGGGGTTCCCGAGCTGATCGACCCAGTGATGGTGGCCGCGTTCGAGGGCTGGAACGATGCCGGCGACGCCGCCTCCACCGCGGTCGCGCACCTGGAGCGGGAATGGAAGGGCGAGGTGTTCGCGGCCCTTGACGCCGAGGACTACTACGACTTCCAGGTCAACCGCCCCACGGTGTGGATGGACGCCGGCGTGCGCAAGATCACCTGGCCGACGACGCGGCTGTCCGTGGTCCGGGTCGGCGGCGACAAGCCGCGCGATCTGGTGCTGGTCCGGGGCATCGAGC
The DNA here is from genome assembly GCF_055567595.1 of Streptomyces sp. NPDC026515. NCBI lineage: Bacteria > Bacillati > Actinomycetota > Actinomycetes > Kitasatosporales > Streptomycetaceae > Streptomyces > Streptomyces sp. NPDC026515. The sequence goes on along the minus strand of NZ_JBVHQD010000022.1, from coordinate 30,764 downwards.
CGTCCATGCGCTGGCGCTCGTTCTGCAACGAGCTGCTCGGCTTCGCCCACGAGCTGGGCGTGGAACTGGTGGTCGTCCTGGGCGCCCTGCTGGGCGACACCCCGCACACGCGTCCGGTGCCGGTCAGCGGGGTCACCTCCGACCCGGACCTGGCCCAGCGGATGGACCTGGAGGAGACCAAGTACGAGGGGCCGACGGGCATCGTCGGCGTCCTGCAGGAGGCCTGCACCCACGCGGGCGTCCCGGCGGTCTCGCTGTGGGCCGCCGTCCCGCACTACGTCTCCCAGCCGCCCAACCCGAAGGCCACGCTGGCGCTGCTGAACCGCCTGGAGGACCTGCTCGACCTGCGGATCCCGCTGGGTGAGCTGCCCGAGGACGCGCGCGCCTGGCAGGTCGGCGTGGACCAGCTGGCCGCCGAGGACAGCGAGGTCGCGGAGTACGTGCAGACGCTGGAGGAGGCCCGGGACACCGCCGAGCTGCCGGAGGCGTCGGGCGAGGCGATCGCGCGTGAGTTCGAGCGCTACCTGCGGCGCCGGGACGTGAACCCGCCGCCGGGCCCCGGCGGCCACGCCACGGCGGACGGCACCGACAGCGCGCCCTACCTGCGGGACAGCCCCGGCAACCCGGCCGGCAAGGCGCGGCCGCCGCGTCCGCCGAGGCCCGACACGCCCGGGAGCGCCGGGGAGGGCGGGGACGGCGGGGATCCCGGGCCGGACGGCGAGGACACCTCCGAGGACTGAGACAGGGGCGGTACGCGTCTGCGTACCGCCCCTTCTCGACCGCCGCGAAGGTGAGCGCCGTGCGTGCGCGTCGTGGCGGGTCGCGCGGTGCCCCGCGCCCCTTGAAAACTTGAAAGGCAGTGCCCCGCGACCCCTGGAGAGGGGGCGCGGGGCACGGGGTCTCCTCAGAGGGCCACGCCGAGCAGCGCGTCCACCGCGCGTGACACGACGCCGGGCGCGCCCGTGTCCGTGCCGCCCCGCTCCTGCTGGAGCGCGGCCCAGCGGTCCACCGCCGCCAGGGCGGCCGGGGCGTCCAGGTCGTTGCTCAGGGCCTCGCGGATCTCCTCCACCAGGGCCTCCGCCGCCGGGCCGTCCGGACGGGAGACCGCCGCGCGCCAGCGGTCCAGGCGCGCCACCGCGTCCGCCAGGACCTGGTCGGTCCACTCCCAGTCGGCTCGGTAGTGGTGGGAGAGCAGGGCGAGGCGGATGGCGGCCGGGTCGACGCCGTCCCGGCGCAGCTGCGAGACGAAGACCAGGTTGCCCTTGGACTTGGACATCTTCTCGCCGTCGAGGCCGACCATGCCGGCGTGGACGTACGCCTTGGCCATCGGGAACTCGCCGGTGAGCACCTGGGCGTGCGAGGCGCCCATCTCGTGGTGCGGGAAGGCGAGGTCGGAGCCGCCGCCCTGGACGTCGAAGGTCATGCCGAGGTGGTCGAGGGCGATGGCCACGCACTCGATGTGCCAGCCCGGGCGGCCGCGGCCGAGGGAGCCGCCGTCCCAGCTGGGTTCGCCCTCCCGGGCGGCCATCCACAGCATCGGGTCGAGCGGGTTCTTCTTGCCGGGACGCTCGGGGTCGCCGCCGCGCTCGGCGGACAGCAGCCGCATGGCGGCCGCGTCGAGGCCCGAGACCTTGCCGAAGTGGGGGTCGGACTCGACGGAGAAGTAGATGTCGCCTTCGAGTTCGTAGGCGGCGCCGAGATCGCGCAGCCGTTCGACGAGCGGCACGATGCCGGGTATCGCCTCGACCGCGCCTATGTAGTGCTGCGGGGGCAGCATCCGCAGGGCGGTCATGTCCTCGCGGAAGAGCGTCGTCTCCCGCTCGGCGAGGGCGACCCAGTCGACGCCGTCGCGCTCGGCGCGCTCCAGGAGCGGGTCGTCGACGTCCGTCACGTTCTGGACGTAGTGCACCTGCCGCTTGGAGTCGAGCCACACACGCTGAACCAGGTCGAACGCGTTGTAGGTCGCCGCGTGCCCCATGTGGGTGGCGTCGTACGGCGTGATGCCGCAGACATAGATTCGGGCGACGGGACCGGGGTCGAGGGTGACGAGGCCGCCGGTCGCGGTGTCGTGGATCCTCAGGTCGCGGCCCTGACCAGGCAGGGCGGGGACCTCGGAAGCGGGCCAGGCATGCATGTACATGAGCGTAACCGGACCTGAGTTCGGTATACGAACCGGACCAGGCCAGATGGCCGGGAAGGCGCTCTTGATCTTGCGTCCGCGATGTGCTGCGGGGCCCTCACACGGGCGGCCAGGGGATGGCCGGCCACTCTCCGCTCGGTTCCGGGTGCCTTCCGGTGGTGAGCAGCGCCTCGACACGCGCGCGCGTGGCGTCGAGCTCGACGGCGGTGATCAGCTCGGCCAGCCGGGTCCCCAGCGCCCCGCCGAGGGCCTCACGCAGCCTTGTGAGGGCCTCGACGGCCTCGGTGGTGAGGGATTCCCCAGCCCAGCCCCACAACAGCGTGCGCAGCTTGTTGTCGGCGTTGAAGGTGACCCCGTGGTCGATGCCGTACAGGCGTCCGTCGCCGGTGGGCAGCAGATGGCCGCCCTTGCGGTCGGCGTTGTTGATCACGGCGTCGAGGACGGCGAGCCGGCGCAGCCGTTCGTCGTCGGCGTGCACCAGCAGCGCGGTCTTCCCCTCGCCGACCTCGGCGAACCCGATCGCCTTCCAGCCCGGCTCCGGCTCCTCGGCGTCGACCAGCGCGAGCAGGTCGGCGCTCTCGGCGTCGACGTCGATCCAGAGCTGGCACATGCCCTCGCCGTAGGGGCCGTCGCGCAGCACGGTGGGCGGGACCAGGTCCCAGCCGGTGGCCACGGCGACCTCGTAGGCGGCGACCTCGCGCTGGGCGAGGGTGCCGTCGGGGAAGTCCCACAGCGGCCGTTCCCCGGCCACCGGCTTGTAGACGCAGGACGCTTCCTCGCCGTCGTACGCGACCGTGCAGAACAACGCAGCGTTGGAGGCGTCGCGGATGCGTCCGCGTACCTTCAGCTCACCGTGGGCGAGCAGTTCGGCGGCGGTCACGCTCCGCGGCGGTATCCGTTCTGGCGCGGACATACGTGTCCTTCCGGGTCGAGCGGGAGGCTGCACAGCGGGCACGGCGGCCGCCCGGCGTTGACGACGTCAAGGGCGCGCTTGGCGAAGGCCCTGGCCTGCGCGCCGGTCAGCCGGACCCGCAGCATCGGGGGCCCGTTCTCCTCGTCCTGCAGGAGCCGCTCCTCGGCCTCGGCGAGGTCCTCCTCGGAGTCGGCGTCCAGCTCCACGAGCGCCTGCGCCTCGACGATCATGCGCTCTTCCTCGCCGTCCCAGGCGAGCGCCATGGTGCCGACGCGGAACTCCTCCTCGACGGGGGAGTCCAGCGGGGCGCTGTCGGCGATCTCGGTGGGTGCGACGGCGGGGACGGCCGCGTTGCCGCCGCTGCGCCGGACGACCTCGTCGAGGAGTTCGTCCATGCGTTCGGCGAGCGCGGCTACCTGGGTCTTCTCCAGGGCCACGCTGGTCGTCCGGGGGCCGGCCGTGGCCTGGAGGAAGAACGTACGGCGTCCGGGCAGTCCGACCGTACCCGCGACGAAGCGGTCCGGCGGATCATAGAGGAACACCTGACGGGACACGTCCTGTCTCCATGGGAATCGAGAGTGCGTGGGTTCGGAAGGGCGGCTGACCGTACGGGGTGCCGGTCGGCGACCAGGTGGGTCGCTTCACCCTACTGCGGTTGACGATCACGGCGCGCCGGCGCCGCCACCGACCGGGGCGTCCTCCCCTGCGGGTTCCTCGCGGGGGGCGAGGGAGGCGAAATCCCCGGTGTCCCCGAGACGCACGAGAAAAGGCCGCAGGCGGGTGTAACGGATCGCGGTGATGGAACACGGTTCGACGGAGATCCGCTGGAAGAGGTCGAGATGCAGCCCGAGCGCGTCCGCGACGAGCGACTTGATGATGTCGCCGTGCGAGCACATCAGGTACACGGCGTCGGCGCCGTGGTCGCGCTCCACGCGCGCGTTCCACTCGCGGACCGCCTCGGCGGCGCGGGTCTGCATGGCGCGCATGGACTCCCCGCCCGGGAAGGCGGCCGCCGACGGGTGCGCCTGCACCACCTCCATCAGCGGCTCGTCCCCCAGTTCGGCGAGCTTGCGGCCGGACCAGTCGCCGTAGTGGGCCTCGCCGATCCGGTCGTCGGTGTGGGCGGTGAGACCGGGACGGGCGTCCAGCAGCGGGCGGACGGTCTCCTGGCAGCGCTGCAGGGGGCTGGCGACGATCTCGGCGATCGGCAGCCCGGCGAGCCGGCCGGGCAGTGCGGCGGCCTGGGCGGTGCCGCGCTCGTCGAGGGCGACGCCGGGGGTCCAGCCGGCGAGCAGCCCGGAGGTGTTGGCGGTGGACCGTCCGTGCCTTACGAGGATCAGCGTGGGCATGCCGCCCAGGGTAGGCGTTCGCCGAAGTGCGCAGGCGGTGGGGCGACGGGAGAATACGCTCCGTGATCGTCGACTGCGCCATCTACTGCGACGGGAGGCGGACGGAGACCCCGCAGGACTTCTCCGACGCCCTCGCGGAGGCACGCGCGCGTGGCGACAGTTTCCTCTGGATCGGCCTGTACGAGCCGACGGAGCACGAGTTCGACCTGGTCACCGACGAGTTCGGGCTGCATCCGCTGGCCGTCGAGGACGCCCTGACCGCCCACCAGCGGCCCAAGCTGGAGGTGTACGACGACTCGCTGTTCGTCGTCCTGAAGCCGGTGACGTACGAGCCGAAGGGCGACACGGTGACCTCCGGCGAGCTGATGATCTTCATCGGGGACTCCTTCGTGGTGACGGTGCGCCACGGGACGCCCTCGCCGCTCGGGGACATCCGGCGCCACCTCGAGGAGCAGCACGAGCTGCTCAAGCACGGGCCGACGGGCGTGCTGTACTCGATCTCCGACGCGGTCGTCGACAACTACCTGGAAGTCTCGACCGAGCTGCAGAACGACCTGGAGGAACTGGAGGCCGAGGTGTTCTCGCCGAGCGGCGGCGGCTCCCGGCACACCGCGTCGCGGATCTACACCTTCAAGCGGCAGATCCTGGAGTTCCGCCGGGCCACCGTGCCGCTGGCGATGCCCATGACCAAGCTGGCGGGGGTGGGCCCGTACGGCAGCGGCACGACGGTGCCCTTCGTGCGCGAGGACGCCCGCCCGTTCTTCCGGGACGTCAATGACCACCTGCTGCGCGTGAACGAGGGCGTGGAGGCCCTGGACCGGCTGGTGTCGGACGTCCTCAGCGCCCATCTCGCGCAGATGAGCGTGCGGCAGAACGACGACATGCGGAAGATCTCGGCGTGGGCGGCCATGGCGGCGGTACCCACGCTGATCGCGGGGATCTACGGCATGAACTTCGATCACATGCCCGAGCTGCACTGGGTCTGGGGGTACCCGGCGGTGATCCTGCTCATGGTCGCCCTGGAGCTGCTGCTGTACCGGACGTTCAAGCGCCGCGGCTGGATGTGAGGCACGCGGCGGCCGGGCGGCCCGCTGCCGCTCCCGCTCAGGCGAACTCGGGGGCGGTGGTCGTGGGGCCGCCCAGGGCGTTTCTGCGCTCCGGCATCCGCAGCGAGACCATCCGGCGCCATCCGGCGGCGCGCTCGTAGGCGTAGACGGCGTGGATGCCGAACGCGAGCAGGGCGGACCTGCCCTTCGGCCAGCCGAGGATGCGGCCCATGTGGGCCATGACGGCGAGGCTGACGTCCCGGTAGATCCTGATCTCGGCGAGCGCGCACTCGCGCAGGGTGCGCTGGATCGCGCGGCCGTGCCCGGCGGCGGCGAACCGCAGCAGTTCCTCATGGCAGTAGGCGAGGTGGTTGTCCTCGTCGTCGGAGATCATCCGCACCGCGCGGCCGAGGTCCGGGTGGTCGGCGAAGTACCTGCGCAGCAGCTCCATCTGCTCCGAGGCGCGCTGTTCGGTGACCCGGCTGTGGGCGAGGTAGGTGACGATGTCGTGCACGGTGAGCGCCCGGTCGGCCCTGAGCTTGTCGTGGGCGAGTCCGATGCCGTGCCGCTCCAGGAGCATCGTGTAGTCGGTGTCGGGCGGGACCGGCACGGGGGTGAGCCCGCGCTTCTTCATGAGGGCGTTGAAGATGCGCCCGTGCTTGTCCTCGTCGGCGCCGTGTCGGGTGATCTTGGGAGCGAGGTCGTGTTCGGTCTTCGGTACCAGCGCGGCGATCCGCGCGTTCTCCCAGCCGCCCTGCGCCTCTCCGCTGGCCGCGATGGAGCAGAAGAGCCGGAAGGACTCGTCGTTGTCGAGGATCTCCAGGAACAGACTCTTGGCCGAAAGCATCGTGGGCACCCCTCCGGAGGACTCACCAGACCCGCAGAGAACGAGTCAAATGCCCCATCCTGGCTGCTGCAACAGCTGTGCGGACGAACTCGGCCGAAAGGAGGAGCAGCGGTGTCACACCGAGCGCGTAACCGCGCGGGCGCGGGCGCGTTGTTCCGCGTGACGGCCGTGGCGGGGAAGACCCCCGAGCCCCCACCACGGCCGCGGAATCCTCTCGCCGGTGCGCTTATGCGAGGCCGGCGCGCTCCAGGGCCTCGGCGCCGGCCCGCAGCGAGGCGAGCCGCTCGTCCAGGGCGAACCCGGCGGGCGCGAGGGACAGCGTGGTGACCCCGGCGGCCGCGTAGGCCTTCATCCGGTCGGCGATCCGCTCCACGGAACCCAGCAGCGTGGTCTTGTCGATCAGGTCGTGCGGAACGGCGGCCGCGGCCCCGTTCTTGTCCCCGGACAGGTACTTGTCCTGGATCTCGGCGGCCTCCTGCTCGTAGCCCATGCGCTGGGCGAGATGGTTGTAGAAGTTCTGCTTGCGGCTGCCCATGCCGCCGACGTACAGCGCGGTGTACGGGCGGAAGGTGTCGGCGAGGGTGTGCACGTCCTTGTCGTCGCCCACGGCGAGCGGCAGTGTCGGGCAGACGTCGAACCCGTCGAGGCTCTGGCCGGCCTTCTGGCGGCCCGCGCGCAGGTACTTGACGGCCGTCTCCTCCAGGTGCTCGGCGGAGGGGAAGATCAGCAGCGCGCCGTCGGCGATCTCGCCGGTCTGCTCCAGGTTCTTCGGCCCGATGGCGGCGATGTAGACCGGGATGTGCTCGCGCTCGGGGTGCACGGTCAGCTTGATCGGCTTGCCGGGACCGCCCGGCAGCGGCAGCGTCCAGTGCTCGCCCTCGAACGACAGCCGCTCACGGCTCATCGCCCGGCGCACGATCTCCACGTACTCGCGGGTGCGGGAGAGGGGCTTGTCGAACTTGACGCCGTACCAGCCCTCGGAGACCTGCGGGCCGGAGACGCCGAGGCCGAGCCGGAAGCGGCCCTTGGAGAGCGAGTCGAGCGTCGCGGCGGTCATCGCGGTCATCGCGGGCTGCCGGGCCGGGATCTGGAAGATGGCCGAACCGACGTCGATGCGCTCGGTCTGTGCGGCGACCCAGCTGAGCACCGTGGCGGCGTCGGAGCCGTAGGCCTCGGCGGCCCAGCAGACGGCGTAACCGAGCCGCTCGGCCTCCTGCGCCACGGCCAGGTTGTCCCCGTCCATCCCGGCACCCCAGTAGCCGAGGTTGATCCCGAGCTTCATGGCCGATCCCCTTACCGATCAGTAACGTCGCTGTCGGAGAGACCATAGCGTGGGAATTTCGGCCGGGGGGACCGGTCCTGGTCCGACCGTGGACCGCGGCGGCCGACCGCGCCGTCTTCCGGTGGAAACCGGTTATCCACAGGCAACCCAAGGCACCAGCTCTGGCCAGTAATCTCGCGGGCATGGAGCAGAGGCATCTCGGCCGTACCGGCCTGCGCGTGTCCCGGATCGGGCTCGGCACTCTCACGTGGGGCCGGGACGTCGACGAGCACGACGCCGCGGACATGCTGAAGGCGTTCTGGGAGGCCGGCGGAACCCTCGTCGACACCGCTGACGTGTACGGCGACGGAGAGGCCGAGTACCTGCTCGGACAGCTCATAGAGGGGCTGGTGCCGCGCCGTGACCTGGTCATCTCGACGAAGGCGGGCAGCGTTCCCGACCCCGACCGCCGTTTCGACGGCTCCCGCGGCCATCTGCTCGCCGCGCTCGACGCCTCCCTGGCCCGCCTCGGCACCGACTACGTCGACGTCTGGCACGTGCACGCCTACGACCCGGACACCCCGCTGGAGGAGACGCTCCAGGCCCTCGACCTGGCCGTCAGCAGCGGCCGCGCCCGGTACGCCGGGGTCTCCAACTTCTGCGGCTGGCAGATCGCGAAAGCGGCCACCTGGCAGCTCGCGGCGCCGGGCACCCGTACCCGGCTGGCCAGCACGCAGCTGGAGTACTCGCTGCTCCAGCGGGGCATCGAGCGCGAGGTGCTGCCCGCCGCCCTCGACCTCGGCATCGGCCTGCTGCCGTCCTCGCCGCTGGGCCGGGGCGTGCTGACCGCGAAGTACCGGCACTCCACTCCCCCGGACTCCAGAGGCGGCTCGGAGCATCTGGCGCCGTTCGTCGCGCCGTATCTCGACGACACCGCGACCCGGATCGTGGACGCGGTGCAGACGGCGGCGGACGGGCTCGCCGTGACACCGCTCCAGGTGGCCCTCGCCTGGGTGCGGGACCGGCCCGGAGTCGTCGCGCCGATCGTCGGCGCGCGCAACGCGCAGCAGCTCACGGGGGCGTTGTCAGTGGAGGCGCTTAGTCTTCCTGACGAGATCTGCCGGGCGCTCGACGACGTGTCGGCGCCCGTGCACCGCTATCCCGATCACGACTGGAGCACGCTGTGAGCACGGAGCCGGGGCTGGGCGCCACTCCCGAGGCCGACGAGGGCGAAGAGGGCACGACGGCCGGGGGGACGCCGGGGGCCGACACCCGCACCGCCGGCACGGGCGACGACGACCCGGCAGGCGCGGCGAAGCAGTCCGAGGCCGAGGCCGAGCTGGCCGCCCAGCGGATCGAGCGGGAGCGGATCGAGCGCCGTAAGTCGGAGAAGAAGGGCCCCATCGAGAGCGGGGCCGGACTCAGCGGCAAGGCGGCCGACCTGCTCGCGGCGATCCGTGCGGTGGAGAGCGGCGACAAGCCGGCGGGCACCGTGTTCGCCGCGCCGGAGCCCGCCCCGCGCCCGGCGGCCGGGCCGGAGCCGGTCCACCGGCCGCGGCCGGCGCCCGTCACCGCCGCGCCCGCCGTGGCGACGGTCGCGTCGGTCCGGGCGGTGCTGGCCGAGGGCGGTGCCCCCGAGTCGCTGGCCCCCCAGGTCGCCACGGCTCTCGGCGAGGGCGCCGACACGCTGCTGCGGGAGGATCCCTGGCAGCTGCTCCGGGTCACCGGCGTCCGGCCGGACCAGGCGGACGGGTTCGCGCGGGCGCTGCTGGGCGCGGAGTGCGCTCCCGACGACGAGCGGCGCGGCCGGGCGGTGACCGGCTGGCTCCTGGAACAGGCCGCCCTGGCCGGACACACCGCGCTGGAGATGCCGGCGCTCACGGCCGCCCTGGCCCAGCGGTCCGTGCCCGACCCGGAGGCGGCCGTGCGGGACGCGCTCGCCGAGGGGGACGCGCTGGTCTTCCATGACCTCCTGGACCCGGGCGCCCCCGAGCCCGAGGACGACGAGGAGGAGCGGCCGGTCCGGACCCTGGTCGCCCTGGAGCGGTACGCGCTGGCCGAGGAGAGCCTCGCCGACGGACTGGCCCGGCTGGTCAACTCGTTGTCCAAGGACGCCTCGGAGCCCTGGGAGACGGCCGCCGCGGCGGTCTCCGGCGGTGCCGCCGAGCTGGCGGCCGCGCTCGTCGGACACGGCCTGGTGCTGCACACGGGCGGCGAGGCGGCCCGCGACGAACCGGCGGCCCTGCTGACCGCAGCCCGGCGCGCCGGGCTGCGCGCCTTCGCCGCCGTGCACACCTCGGAGGGACAGCTCCGCCTGGCCGCGCGGTCGGCGGCCGCGGACACGGGCGTCGGCACGGTCGCCGGTCTGCTCTCCGGTGCCGAGGGACCGGGCCGGGACGCGGAGGGTGCCCTGGACCTCGACCTGCTGATCGTGCTGGACGCGCCCCAACTGGACGTGGAGGGCGCGGCGGTGCTCGTGGAGGCGCTGCCCGACGGGGCCCGGCTGGTGCTCAGCGGGGATCCGGCGGTGCTGTGGTCGGCGGGCCCCGGGCGGGTCTTCGCCGACCTGCTGGCGGCCCGGGTGTGCCCGCAGATCGCCTCGCGCACGCCCGACCCCGGCCCGCTCGGTGACCTGGTCTCCGGTATCGGTGCCGGCGAGCTCGGCCAGGTCGAGGCACCCGGCAAGGAGATCGTGATCGTGCCGGTGCGGGACGCCGGCGAAGCGGTGCACCGGACGGTGCAGCTGGTCGCCGACTCCGTGCCGCGCGCCATCGGCGTCCCCGCCGAGCAGACCGTGGTGATCACCCCGGGCCATGGCGGCGCGGCCGGCACCCGCGCCCTCAACGCCGCCCTCAAGGAACGGCTCAATCCGGGCCCCGGCCGCTTCGGCGGCTTCGACCCCGGTGACCGGGTCGCCTACTCCCCCGCGCCGGGCCGTACGGTCACGGGCCAGGTGGTGGACGCCGACGCCGACGGGCTGCACCTGTCGTGCGCGGGCGCGCCCGTGGTCGTACCGCAGGAGCGGGTGGAGCAGGCCGTACGGCACGGCTGGGCGCTGACCGCCCACCAGGCGGTCGGCGGCCGCTGGCCGGCCGCGGTCGTGGTGCTCCCCGGCGACGCGGCCCAGTCCCTCAGCCGTCCTTGGGTGTACACGGCCTTCGGCCGGGCGGAGCGGCATCTGTCGGTGGTCCACGGAGTGGAACAAGCCTTGCCCAAGGCGGTGGCCGAGTCCCTGCCGAAGCCCCGGACGACCCGCCTGCCGCTCCTGCTCAAGACACAGGTACCGCCGACGGCCGAGGCCTGACCCGGCCGGCGGTGCCCTACGTGCCCCGAGGCGCGCGGGACACCGCCGACCGGAAGGTCAGCGCTCCGCGTCCAGCGGCTCCAGGTCCTCGTCCTCATCCAGGTCGAGGTCGTCCAGCTCGTCCGCGCCCGCGCCGCGTGCGGTTTCCTCGCCGTCCTCGCCGTCCTCGTCGTCCTCGTCGTCGAACACCGCGCTGACGTCGAACCGGCACACCACCCGCTGCGGGTCGACCCCCTCGAACGGGGCCTCCAGCCACTCACCGGGCTCGGCCGCCTCGTCCGCGGCGGTCACCCACAGCGTGGAGTCGCCCTCTTCCAGGCCGAACTCCTTGTGCCGGGAGGCGATCTCGTCCGGCTCGAACTCGCCGAACAGGATCCCCAGCGCCCCGTGGATGGTGCCGGCGGCGTCCTCGTCCGCGCCCGGCCCGTCGCCGTACTCCGCCGCCTCGACCCGCTGCGCCTGCGCCAGCAACCGCTGTGGTTCCGCCACGGCGTAGTCGCGGCGGATCAGCACGCTGATCGCGTTCGGCTCCTCGGGCCCCGCGTACGGCGGCAGCGAGTCCTCGGTGCCGGGGATCTCGAAGGGGGTGACCTCGTCGTAGCGGTCGTAGAGCAGCTCGTCGTAGACCTCGGCGGCCGCGGCCAGCTGGTTGAACGCCTCGTAGACAGCCGGGTCGTCCTCCCCCGACCTGCGTTCGACCGCGGCCAGATGGCGGTCGAGCGCGGTCTTGACCGCCTCGGCGGCGGCGCGTACCTCGGCAGCGGTGGGCTGCGCAGCATCAGACATAGTGCAGACGCTATCCGTACCGGGCACCAGCCCGCACAATAGATGCGATGCCGGAATACGAATTTGTCGACGTGTACGTACCTCGCGGGGTGTCCCGCAAGGAGGCGACGCGTCTGCTGACGGACCATGCCGAGTACGGACACTGGGAGTTGGACCGACTGAGCCTCATGCGCGACGGCAGCCGCAGGGTGCGGTTGCGCCGGCGGATCATCCGCCAGGTGCGTGCCACATGGTGAGACTCTCCGCATGACGGAAGGGGCCCCGCATCGACGGGGCCCGCTCCGTTCACGTACCGCCGCGGGGGCGTCACCGTCCGTGCGCTACACCGAGGCGCGCGCCTTGCGGTAGAGCACCGCGCCCGCGAGCAGCGCGCCGGCGCCCGCCGGGAGCGCGAGGCCGAGCGGCACGTCACCTCCGGTGTGCGCGAGCTGGGCGGCACCGGTACCGGGGTGGGTCACCGAGCCGCCGCCCAGTGGGCTGACGGCGGAGGACCCGTGACCACCGGTCGGAACGGTCCCGCCTCCGGGGTGACCGGGGGTGCCAGGGTGCCCGGGAGTACCCGGAGTACCGGGGTTTCCCGGCTGTCCCGGGGTGCCGGGAGTGCCAGGGTTTCCCGGCTGTCCCGGATGACCGGGGTGCCCGGGAGTACCGGGGTTGCCCCCGTGCCCGCCGTGGCCGCCGGAACCACCGTGACAGCCACCGTGGTGACCACCGCCACCGCCGTGGTCGCCGTACCCTCCGCCGTGGTCGCCGTTGGCGCAGTCGTTGCCGATGGCCGTGTTGCCGATGCCGATCACGTCGACGCTGTTGCCGCACACGTTGACCGGTACGTCGATCGGGGCCTGCACCGTGTTGCCCGAACCGACCCCGGGCGAGCCGCCGGTGCGGCCGACGGCATGCGAACCGCCGCCGTGACCTCCCGAGTCTCCGTAGCCCCCGGTCGCACCGCCCCCGCCGCCCCGGTCGGCGCACTTGTTGCCCATCGACGGGTTGAGGGCGCCGACGACGTTCACGGTGTTGCCGCAGACGTTCACCGGCACGTGCACCGGCGCCTGCACCGTGTTGCCGGACAGCACACCGGGCGAGTGGGTGGCCGAGCCTACGGCCCCGGAGTCGGCGTGTGCGTAGCCGCTCGCCGCGGCGATCACTCCGGTCGCCGCGGCCACCGTCATAAGGCCCTTGCGAGTGCCCTGTCGCATTTTCGAATTCCCCCCTGCCTTGGATCCTGACCATTGCATTTCTCGCGGAAATTCCGCGGAGAAACCGGCCGGCCCCGGAGCGCGTGGCGCGCACTCCGGGGCCGACGGAAAGACGCCCCTCAGGGAGTGGGCGTCACTTGTTGACGCAGGAGTTGCCGAAGGCGGGGTTCAGCAGCCCGATCACCGAGATCGTGTTGCCGCAGACGTTCACCGGGACGTGCACGGGAACCTGGATCACGTTGCCGGAGACGACACCCGGGGAACCCACGGCAGCGCCCTGAGCACCCGAGTCGGCGACGGCCAGGCCCGCACCCGCGAGAACCAGACCACCAGTGGCAGCCGCAGCAGCGACGACCTTCTTGAGCATTATTCCTCCTTGTTGGCAATGCGATCCCAAGTAGCGGATCGCATGAGATGTAACGAGGAGGGAGTAATGGAGCTACGAGCTTATCGTCGCATTCACTCTTTCCAGTCGATCTCGTACAGCCGCCCGAATACCTGAAGCCAGGAGTTCACGACGCGTACCGCTTCACGAGGCGTCGATGAACCGGTCGAGCACCCGCACTCCGAACCGCAGCCCGTCCACCGGCACCCGCTCGTCCACGCCGTGGAACATGCCCGCGAAGTCCAGCTCCGGCGGCAGCTTGAGCGGCGCGAAGCCGAAGCCGCGGATGCCGAGGTCGTCGAAGGACTTGGCGTCGGTGCCGCCGGAGAGCATGTAGGGGACCGCCTTGGCGGTCGGGTCCTCGGCGAGCAGCGAGGACTGCATGGCCTCCACCAGCGCCCCGTCGAAGGACGTCTCCAGCGCCTTGTCGGAGTGCACGTCCGCGCGGACCACGTTCGGACCGAGGAGCCGGTCGAGGTCGGCGAGGAACTCGTCCTCGTGGCCGGGCAGGAACCGGCCGTCGATGTGCGCGGTGGCCTCGCCGGGGATGACGTTGACCTTGTAACCGGCGTTCAGCTGGGTCGGGTTGGCGGTGTTGCTCAGGGTCGCGCCGATGAGCTTGGCGATGCCGCCGAGCCGGGCCAGCGTCGACTCCATGTCCTCCGGGTCCAGTTCGGTGCCGAGCGCGTCGCCCAGTTCGTCGAGGAAGGCCCGGGTGGTCTTGGTGACCCGCACCGGGAACCTGTGCCGGCCGACACGGGCGACGGCCTCGGACAGTTCGGTGATCGCGTTGTCGCGGTGGATCATCGAGCCGTGCCCGGCGGTGCCGGCCACCTTCAGCTTCATCCAGTGCATGCCCTTCTCGGCCGTCTGGATCAGGTAGAGCCGGCGCTCCTCGTTCACCGTGAAGGAGAAACCGCCCACCTCGCTGATCGCCTCGGTGACACCCTCGAAGAGGTCCGGGTGGTGGTCGACGAGGTGCCGGGCGCCCCAGGTGCCGCCGGCCTCCTCGTCGGCGAGGAAGGCGAGCACGATGTCCCGGGGCGGCTTGCGGCCGCTGCGCAGCCGGTCCCGCACGACCGCCAGGGTCATCGCGTCCATGTCCTTCATGTCGACCGCGCCCCGGCCCCACACGCACCCGTCCGCGATCTCGCCGGAGAACGGGTGGTGCGTCCAGTCGTCGGCATTGGCCGGTACGACGTCGAGGTGGCCGTGGATCAGCAGGGCCGGACGGGTGGGGTCCGCGCCCTCGATGCGCGCCACCGTCGAGGCGCGGCCCGGGTGCGACTCGAAGATCTCCGGTTCGAGCCCGACCTCGGCGAGCTTCTCGGCCACCCACTCGGCGGCCTTGCGCTCGCCGGGCCCGGAGTGGTCGCCGTAGTTGCTGGTGTCGAAGCGGATCAGCTCGCGGCAGAGGTCCACGACCTCGTCCTCGCCGGTGACGCTCCTGGCCGTGTCCGTCTCGCTCACGCTGCTTCCTTCCGCTGTCACTGCCGGCCGGTCCCTGTCGTCCTTGTCGTCCTTTCCGTCATCCTCTCTCCCTTCCGGCCCGAGCCCAAGACCGGTCCCGGTCCGTCACACGCCGTTCACGCCCGTGCGTCCTGGGAACGGGGTGTGATCGGCCACCTCCGAAAGCCTGGTAATGTTTCCTTCGTCGCCGCGAGGGGAACCCCGCGCGACAGACACCTTGTCCGGGTGGCGGAATGGCAGACGCGCTAGCTTGAGGTGCTAGTGCCCTTTATCGGGCGTGGGGGTTCAAGTCCCCCCTCGGACACCACGAAGAAACCCCTGCTCAGCAGGGGTTTCTTGGTTTTCGGAGGGGTGTGCGGGTCAGTCGAGGCGGCCTATTCGGCCGTTGCCGGGATTTCCGTGGGGCACGGCCGAGGTGAACGCGGAGAGCGCGGCCCGGCCCAGCAGCAGCGCGGGCCCGTGGGGCCGCTTGCTGTCGCGGACGGCCACCGTCGTCTCGTCGACGATCCCGCATTCCACGCAGTCGGACTGTGATGCGGACGCCGAGGACTTCCACCAGGTCACCGGCAGAGTCGACGCGTCGTCAACGTGCTTCATTCGCTATTCGTTCTTCCTTATCTGGGTGATCAGTTCCACCGACGCCTCGACGGACTCGGCGGCAGACGTGAGGCGTTGCCACGCGGCCCGGTGCGTGGAGACCCGATCACGTTCCTCGATGTACAGGGCGGAGGTCAGCCCTTCCTGGTGGACGACGTCCAGATCCGCGTGCGGACCGAAGCCCAGGATGCTGAAGGTGCCGGTCAGTCCGGCGTGCAGGGGGGCGTCCGAGCGCAACACCTGGATGTTGATGTTCGGGCGCCGCCCCATCGTAAGCAGGCGCCCCAACTGCTCGTACATCAGGGCGGGATCCTCGGTGGTGCAGCGCAGGGCCTGTTCGGAGATGATCGCCCAGAGCGCCAGCGGGTCGCTGTCGCGGGTGAGCACCGCCTGACGTGCCAGCCGTACCTCGACCAGCGCGTCGACCCGCGCCTCGACCGCCTCGGACATCGCGGTCGCCCGGATGATCTCGCGGGCGTACTCGGCGGTCTGGAGCAGGCCGGGGACCATCCCCAACTGCCAGGTGGAGACGGTTTCCGCCTCGGCCTCCAGACTGATCAGGTCCTCGTACACCGGCGTGAGGACACCCCGGTACGAGTGCCACCAGTCGCGGCGGCCGCCCTCCTTGGTGAGCGTGATCAGGGCCGCGCACAGTTCGTCGCTCACGTCGCGGCCGAGTGCGGTGTACAGGTCGAGCAGCGCCTGGATGTCCGCTGCCTTGGGGGCGGTCTTGCCGGTCTCCATCCGGGACAGCTTCGAGGAGACGAACGCGCCCTCGGAGTGCTCCGCGACCTCGTCGAGGGTGAGTTCGCCGCGCAGTTCGCGCAACTTCGCACCGAGTCGGCGCCGGCGCACCGTGGGCGTGCTCACGGGTTCCCCCTTCTCTGCGGTGAACTGCCCGACAGTCTGCCGTGCCGCCCAGGCACTCGCCACCGGCTGACGGCTTGTGCCGCAAGTCTCTCGCAGAGGCGCGCAATTTTTCACATCCCGTGGGACGTATTGCTATCGACTGTGCCGTGAAGGCACCATGAATCCGGGAAATACGAAAGTGACCGCACTCGCATGGCGAACTACCGTGCCTGCGTTGGGACATGCCCGTGAGGGGATCCACATGATCGAACGCCAGCGGAGCACCGCGACCGAAACCCGTGCACTGCAAGTCGTCCCGTCGCCCGTCCTGTTACTGGCGAGCGAGCCCCAGTCGGCCCGGGCGGCACGGAGGTTCGTGAGCGACTTCATCACCCATCACACCCCGGACGCCTCCCGTGACCACATCGAGGCCGTCGCACTGGTCACCTGCGAGCTGGTCACCAACTCCCTGCGGTACGAGACCGACCCGGACGACCCGGTCCGCCTGCTGATCGACTCCGACGGCGCCCGGACCCGGGTCGAGGTGCACGATCCGCTCAACCACCGTCCACGGCTGCGGCCCATCTCCGTCGAGCGCGACCGCGGGCGCGGTCTGCTGATCCTGGACGCGCTGTGCTCGGGCCGCTGGGGTGTGGGCAATCTGCCCTGGGGCAAGTCCATCTGGGCCGAGGTCACCGCCGCCTGACCCGCACCGCCCCCACGACGACGGCCGGTTCCGTGGCGTGCTCCCCTCCCTGCCACGGCACCGGCCGTCGCCGCGCGCCGCAGGACCGGCGGAGTCGGCCCGCCTCACGCCGCGTTGGCCTTTCTTACACTGTGTTGACCCGCCTCACGCTGTGTGTCTCATCTCTCGTCACATCCGGAGAAGGCCTGGTCAGGGGTACCTCAAAATTGAACTGACTGCTCCGAACGGGCGCTCCCAAGTGGCCACCACAGGAGCGGGAGCCTAGCGTCGTACTAATATTTCCGGCTTGTTACCCAGCCGGAGCCGGACAACCCCAGGCAGACCTGAGGACCCGCCGGCGCCCCGGAGGTTCCGGGAACGAGACGCGAGGACCGGATGGCAGCGATTGACGAGAGCAGTGCTCTCGGCCTGCTCGACGAAGAGATCCGCGGGGAGTTCGGGGACACGGCACGGTTCTCCGCGGGAGCGGCGGCCTCGCCGCGCACGCTCGTAGACGTGTTCGAAGCAAC
This sequence comes from Streptomyces sp. NPDC026515, assembly GCF_055567595.1. Lineage (NCBI taxonomy): Bacteria > Bacillati > Actinomycetota > Actinomycetes > Kitasatosporales > Streptomycetaceae > Streptomyces > Streptomyces sp. NPDC026515. The sequence goes on along the minus strand of NZ_JBVHQD010000022.1, from coordinate 13,403 downwards.
GGTACGGAGCCATCCCGACGAGCCCGCACTGGACGACGGGACCGCCCAGCTCACCTACCGCGGCCTCGCGGTGGAGGTCGAGCGACTGCGGCGACGCCTCCACGAGGCCGGGGTGGGACTCGGCGACCGTGTGGGCGTAAGGGTGCCGTCCGGGACCAACGACCTGTACGTCGCCGTGCTCGGCACGCTCGCGGCCGGCGCCGCCTACGTCCCCGTCGACGCCGAGGACCCGGACGAGCGGGCCGCGCTGGTGTTCGGGGAGGCCGAGGTCGCCGCCGTCCTCGGCGCCGGACTCTCGATCGACGTACGCGCCCCCGAGGCACACCACGCCGCACGGCGGCCCGGCGTCGAGGACGACGCCTGGATCATCTTCACCTCTGGTTCCACGGGCAGGCCCAAGGGCGTCGCCGTCACCCACCGCAGCGCCGCCGCCTTCGTGGACGCCGAGTCGGCGCTGTTCCTGACCGAGGACCCGATCGGCCCCGGCGACCGGGTCATGGCGGGCCTCTCGGTGGCCTTCGACGCCTCCTGCGAGGAGATGTGGCTGGCCTGGCGGTACGGCGCCTGCCTGGTGCCCGTGCCGCGCTCCCAGGTCCGCAGCGGCGCCGACCTCGGCCCGTGGCTGGTCGAGCAGGAGATCACCGTCGTCTCGACCGTGCCCACCCTGGCCGCCCTCTGGGAGCCCGAGACCCTCAACGACGTCCGGCTCCTCATCTTCGGCGGCGAGGCCTGCCCGCCCGAGCTGGCGCAGCGCCTGGTCACCGAGGGCCGTGAGGTCTGGAACACCTACGGGCCCACCGAGGCCACCGTGGTGGCCTGCGCGGCCCTGATGAGCGGCGAGGAGCCGATCCGCATCGGACTGCCGCTGAACGGCTGGGAGCTTGCCGTCGTGGACGAGGCGGGCCTGCCCGTGGCGATGGGCGAGAGCGGCCAGCTGGTGATCGGCGGGGCCGGCCTGGCCCGCTACCTCGACGCCGAGAAGGACGCCGAGAAGTACGCGCCGCTGGAGTCCCTGGGCTGGGAGCGGGCCTACCGCAGCGGTGACCTGGTGCGTGCCGACCGCGAGGGGCTGGTGTTCCTCGGGCGCGCGGACGAGCAGATCAAGCTCGGCGGCCGCCGTATCGAGCTCGGCGAGGTCGACGCGGCCCTCCAGGCGCTCCCGGGCGTCGCGGGCGCCGCGGCGGCCGTCCGGACCGCGCGCGGCGGCAACCAGCTGCTCGTCGGCTATGTCGTCACCCAGGACGGCTGGGACCACGCGACCGCCGTCGAGAAGCTGCGCGCCGAGCTGCCCGCGGCCCTCGTCCCGCTGCTCGCGCCCGTCGGGGACCTGCCCACCCGTACCTCGGGCAAGGTCGACCGCAACGCCCTGCCCTGGCCCCTGGAGGGTCTGGAGACGGCCGGCAAGGCGGAGCAGCTCTACGGCACCGAGGCGTGGCTCGCCGAGCAGTGGACCGAGGTCCTCGGCATCCCGGTGGGCAGCGCCTCCGACGACTTCTTCGCGATCGGCGGCGGCAGCCTGTCCGCCGCCCAGCTCACCACCCGGCTGCGCACCCGCTACCCGAGCGCGGCCGTCCTCGACATCTACCAGCAGCCGGTGCTGCGCAAGCTGGCCCGCCGCCTGGCGGCGTCCGCGCAGGACGACAGCGCGCAGCGGACCATCGCGCCGGTGCCGCGCGTCGCCCAGCTGGTGCAGCTCATGGTGCTGCTCCCGCTGTTCACCCTGCTCGGGCTGCGCTGGACGGTCGTCCTGGCCGCGCTCGGCAACGTGCTGGGCGGCTACGGCTGGCTGCCCACCGCGCCCTGGTGGCTGGTCGCCGTCGGCGCCCTGGTCCTGTACACCCCGCCCGGCCGGATCGCGGTCGCCGCAGGGGGCGCACGGCTGCTGCTGCGGGGCGTGAAGCCGGGCCGGTACCCGCGCGGCGGCTCCGTCCACCTGCGGCTGTGGGCCGCCGAGCGGCTGGCCGAGTTCACCGGGGCGACCGCGCTGACCGGGTCCTGGCTGGAGCGGTACGCGCGGGCGCTCGGCGCCAAGATCGGTCCCGACGTGGACCTGCACTCGCTGCCGCCGGTCACCGGCCTGCTCAGGGTGGGACGCGGCGCGGCCGTGGAGTCGGAGGTGGACCTCTCCGGTCACTGGCTGGACGGCGACCGGCTGGTGATCGGCCCGGTCCGGATCGGTGCCCACGCGGTCGTCGGCACCCGCGGCATCCTCTTCCCGGGCGCCCGCGTGGGCAAGCGCGCCGAGGTGGCCCCCGGCTCCGCGGTCACCGGGCAGATCCCGACCGGCCAGCGCTGGGCCGGTGCCCCGGCGGTCAAGCTGGGCAAGGCCAAGCGGAACTGGCCCAAGGAGCGGCCGCAGCGCGGCACCTACTGGCGGATCATGTACGGTCTGACGGGCCTCGGGCTCAGCGCGCTGCCGGTGCTCGCGGGCGCCGTCGCGCTGCTGGTCGCCGGGCGTTTCGTGACCCCCGGTGACGGCCTCGGCGAGGCTCTGCGGGGCGCGGCGATCGCGCTGGTCCCGGCCACGCTGGCCTTCGGGCTGGCGTACGCGCTGCTGATCCTGGTCTCGGTACGGCTGCTCAGCCTGGGCCTCACGGTCGGCACGCATCCGACGCACAGCCGGGTCGGCTGGCAGGCCTGGACGGTCTCCCAGCTGATGGACCGCTCCCGGGACACCTTGTTCCCGTTGTACGCCGGGCTGGTCACCCCCGTGTGGCTGCGGCTGCTCGGGATGCGGATCGGGCGCGGCGCCGAGGTGTCGACCGTGCTCGCGCTGCCGAGCCTGACGACGGTCGGCGAGGGCGCGTTCCTGGCCGACGACACGCTGACCGCGCCGTACGAGCTCGGTGGCGGCTATGTGCGGATCGGGCGCGCGGAGATCGGGCGGCGGGCGTTCCTCGGGAACTCCGGGATGACCGCGCCGGGCCGCAGCGTGCCGGAGGGCGGTCTGGTGGGCGTGCTGTCGGCGACGCCGAAGAAGGCGAAGAAGGGCACGTCGTACCTGGGCCTGCCGCCGGTGAAGCTGCCGCGCAGCTCGTCGGACGGCGACCAGAGCCGGACCTACGAGCCGCCCGCGCGGCTGCTGTGGGCGCGCGGCCTGGTGGAGACGCTCAGGATCGTGCCGGTGCTGTGCTCGGTGGCGCTGGCCGGGCTGACGGTCGCGGCGCTGTGCGCGCTCGGCGCGTGGGCGCCGCTGCTGTCCGGCCCGGTGCTGCTCGCCGCCGGTGCGGCGGCGGGCCTGGTGTCGGTGCTGGCCAAGTGGCTGCTGGTCGGGCGGCACCGCAGCGGGGAGCACCCGCTGTGGAGCTCGTTCGTGTGGCGCAACGAGCTGGCGGACACCTTCGTCGAGGTGCTGGCGGTGCCGTGGCTGGCCGGCTCGGTTCCGGGTACTCCGGTGATGACCGCGTGGCTGCGCGGCCTGGGCGCGCGGATCGGCAAGGGGGTCTGGGTGGAGAGCTACTGGCTGCCGGAGACGGATCTGGTGACCCTGGAGGACGCCGCCACCGTGAATCGCGGCTGTGTCCTGCAGACTCACCTCTTCCACGACCGGATCTTGCGGACGGATACTGTGGTTCTCCGTGAGGGCGCCACACTGGGTCCTGGCGGGATCGTGCTGCCCGGCAGCACGATCGGGGCTCGTACCACCCTGGGTCCCGCGTCGCTCGTCATGGCGGCGGAGTCGGTTCCCGACGACACCCGCTGGCTCGGCAACCCGATCGAGGCATGGCGTCCCTGAGCGCGGACCGTTCGGTGGCCGCGGGCATCGGTGCGCCGAGAGACGGTTCGAGCACAGCGCAGGGAGCGAACGCGGAAGTGGCAGTTCAGCAGTCAGCGGGTCCGGACCCGTACTTCCCGGACAACGGCGACCCCCGGTACCGGGTGCATCGCTATGAGCTCACGCTGGACTACCGGCCCGGCCCCAACCGACTGGCCGGCTCGGTCCGGATCAACGCCATCGCGGGCCGGGCGGCCCTGCCCGAGTTCCAGCTGAACCTGGCCGACTTCAAGATCGGCCGGATCCGGGTGGACGGCCGCCAGCCGCACTGGACGCACCGGGGAGGCAGGCTTCGGGTGAAGCCGGCCAAGCCGCTGCGGGCCGGGGCCGCGTTCACCGTGGAGATCCACTGGTCGGGCAACCCCAAGCCGGTGAACAGCCCCTGGGGCGGGATCGGCTGGGAGGAGCTGACGGACGGCGCGCTGGTGGCGAGCCAGCCGGTCGGCGCGCCCTCCTGGTTCCCGTGCAACGACCGGCCGGCCGACAAGGCGTCCTACCTGATCTCGGTGACCTGCCCGTCCGCGTACTCGGTGGTGGCCGGCGGGCGGCTGCTCACCCGTACCACGAAGGCGTCCACGACGACCTGGGTGTACGAGCAGGCGGCGCCGACCTCGAGTTACCTGGTGGGCCTCGCGATCGGCAAGTTCGAGACGGTGCTGCTGGGGGATCCCGGGTTCGGCGGGATCCCGATGCACGGGCACATACCCGCGCAGCTGCTGCCGGAGTTCTCACGGGACTTCGCCCGGCAGCCCGCGATGATGGACCTCTTCCAACGGCTCTTCGGGCCCTACCCGTTCGAGGAGTACGCCGTCGTCGTCACCGACGAGGAGTTCGACGTCCCCGTCGAGGCACAGGGCTTGTCGCTGTTCGGCGTCAACCACGTGGACGGGGCCCGGGGTTCGGAACGGCTGGTGGCGCACGAACTCGCCCACCAGTGGTTCGGCAACAGCGTGTCCATCGCCGACTGGCGGCACATCTGGCTGAACGAGGGGCTCGCCAAGTACGCGGAGTGGCTGTGGTCGGAGCGGTCCGGCGGACGCAGCGCGCAGCAACTGGCGGCCGCCGCGCACCGGTTGCTGTCCGGGCTGCCGCAGGACATCCGGATCGCCAACCCGGGCCGCAAGGCGATGTTCGACGACCGGCTCTACGAACGCGGCGGGGTCGCGGTCCACGCGATCCGCTGCGCCCTCGGCGACGAGCGGTTCTTCCACATGCTGCGGGCGTGGGCGGGGCTGCACCGGGGCGGGTCCGTGACGACCGCGCTGTTCACCGCGCACGTCAACCGGTTCGCGGACGAGCCGCTCGACGCCCTCCTGGACGCCTGGGTGCACGGCGCTCCGCTGCCCGCGCTGCCCACCCTGGCCGTACCGGCCCGCCCGGTGCAGCCGCCCACCAACGCCGAGTCGGCGTAGGGGGGCGGACCCGTGGCGACGAAACGACCCCGACGGCAGGCCGTCTCCACCTGCCCGTGCGGCCTGGCGGAGACGTACGAGGGGTGCTGCGGCCGGTTCCATCGCGGTGAGGCGGCGGCGCCCACCGCCGAGGCCCTGATGCGTTCGCGGTACAGCGCCTTCGTCCGACGTGACGAGCCGTACCTGCTGCGCACCTGGCATCCCCGGACCCGCCCGGGCCGGCTCGATCTGGATCCCGGGATGCGGTGGACCGGCCTGGAGATCCTGGCGACGACCGACGGCACGCCCTTCCACACCACCGGCACGGTGACCTTCCGCGCCTCCTTCAGGGGCGGCACCCTGCACGAACGCAGCCGCTTCGAACGGGTCGACGGGGCGTGGGTGTACGTGGACGGTGACTTCCCGGCCGCCTAGGGGGCCAGGACGTCCAGTTCCTGGAGGGCGCCTACCGTGATCTCGCGGGTCAGCCGTTCCGCGCGGGCCGCGTCGCCCTCGCGGACCGCCTCGGCCACCTGGACGTGCAGGGTGACGGCGGCCGGGTCGGGGTCCTCGAACATCACCTCGTGGTGGGTCCGGCCCGCGAGGACCTCCGCCACGACGTCGCCGAGCCGGGCGAACATCTCGTTGCCGGACGCCGTGAGGATCACCCGGTGGAAGGCCACGTCGTGGATCAGGTACTGCTCGAGCCGGTGGCCGCGTGAGTTGGCCACCATGCCGAGCGCGCACTCGGTGAGTTCGGCGCACTGCTCGGCCGTCGCGCTCTTCGCCGCCAGGTGCGCGGCCAGCGGTTCGACCGCCGAGCGCAGCACGGTCAGCGAACGCAGCTGGTGGGGGCGGTCGGCACCGGCCAGCCGCCAGCGGATGACCTGCGGGTCGTAGACGTTCCACTCGGCCTTCGGGCGGACCGTCACGCCGACCCGGCGGCGGGACTCGACCAGGTGCATGGACTCCAGCACCCGGACCGCCTCGCGCATCACCGAGCGCGACACCTCGAACTGCTGGGCCAGCTCGTCCGTGCGCAGCACGCTGCCCGGGGGGTACTCGCCGGCGGTGATCGCGGGGCCGAGGGAGTCAAGTACGCGGCCGTGCAGCCCGCGGCCCATGGTGCTCATGCACTCAGCGTACCGAGTGGATCACGGAGCCAAAAAGTCAGACTTATTTGTCACAGACTCTTGAACTCGTCGTACTAATGGGTTTCAGTGAGGCCGACACCGGATGTCGTACGCCGGTGTCTCTCGTCGAGGAATCCCGAGGAAGACAGCGAGGCAGTGATGCGGACCCCCCACGTCGTCGTCGTGATGGGCGTCGCCGGCACCGGCAAGACCACCATCGGTCCTCTGCTCGCCGCCCGGCTCGGCGTCCCCTACGCCGAGGGCGACGACTTCCACCCGGCGGCCAACATCGCCAAGATGTCGGCCGGACACGCGCTGGAGGACGCCGACCGGTGGCCGTGGCTGGACGCCATCGGCTCCTGGGCGCACGGGCGGGAGGGCCTGGGCGGAGTGGTCAGCAGTTCCGCGCTGAAGCGGTCGTACCGCGACCGGCTCCGCGCCGCCGCCCCGGGCGTCGTCTTCGTGCACCTCACCGGCGACCGCAAGCTCATCGAGGACCGGATGGCGCACCGGCAGGGCCACTTCATGCCGACCGCGCTGCTGGACTCCCAGTTCGCCACGCTCCAGCCGCTCGAGGCGGACGAGGCGGGCGTCGCCGTGGACGTCAGCGGCAGCCCCGAGGAGATCACCGCACGGGCCGTGCGGGCCCTGGACGCGCTGCCCGACCTCACCCCGCAGTAACCCCCTCCCCTGTCCCCCGTTCCCCCGTATCTGCAAGGAACCCCCGTGACCAGACTCAGCGTCGAGATGCTGGCAGCGGACACCGTCGCGCCCATCACCTCGGCCGGACATGCCCAGCTCGGCATCGCCGTCCTTGCGGGCATCGCCGTCATCGTCCTGCTCATCACCAAGTTCAAGCTCCACGCCTTCCTGGCGCTCACCATCGGCTCGCTCGCGCTCGGCGCGTTCGCCGGGGCGCCGCTGGACAAGGTCATCACCAGCTTCACCGCCGGCCTCGGCTCCACCGTCGCCGGCGTGGGTGTCCTGATCGCGCTCGGGGCGATCCTGGGCAAGCTGCTGGCCGACTCCGGCGGTGCCGACCAGATCGTCGACACGATCCTCGCCAAGGCCGGCGGCCGGTCCATGCCGTGGGCGATGGTGCTGATCGCCTCCGTGATCGGTCTGCCGCTGTTCTTCGAGGTCGGCATCGTGCTGCTGATCCCGGTGGTGCTGATGGTCGCCAAGCGCGGCAACTACTCCCTGATGCGCATCGGCATCCCGGCGCTGGCCGGTCTGTCCGTGATGCACGGCCTGGTGCCGCCGCACCCCGGCCCGCTGGTCGCGATCGACGCGGTCGGCGCCAACCTGGGCGTGACCCTGGCCCTCGGCGTCCTGGTCGCCATCCCCACGGTGATCGTCGCCGGTCCGCTGTTCTCCAAGGTCGCCGCCCGCTGGGTGGACGTCCCGGCCCCCGACCGGATGCTCCCGCAGCGCCCCTCGGAGGAACTGGAGCGGCGTCCCGGCTTCGGTCCCACCCTCGCCACCATCCTGCTCCCGGTCGTGCTGATGCTGGCCAAGGCGCTGGTGGACATCGTCGTGGACGACCCGGCACACACCGTCCAGCGTGTCTTCGACGTCATCGGCTCCCCGCTGATCGCCCTGCTCGCGGCCGTGATCGTCGGCTTCTTCACGCTGGGCCGCCCGGCCGGGTTCTCCAAGGGACGGCTCCAGCAGACCGTCGAGAAGGGCCTGATGCCCATCGCGGGCATCCTGCTCATCGTCGGCGCCGGCGGCGGCTTCAAGCAGACGCTGATCGACTGCGGTGTCGGCCAGATGATCCTGGAGATCTCCAAGGACTGGTCGATCCCGGCACTGCTGCTGGCCTGGCTGATCGCGGTGGCGATCCGGCTGGCGACGGGCTCGGCGACGGTGGCGACCGTCTCGGCGGCGGGCCTGGTGGCTCCGCTGGCGGCGGACATGTCGACGGCCCACACGGCCCTGCTGGTGCTGGCCATCGGCGCCGGCTCCCTCTTCTTCAGCCATGTCAACGACGCCGGTTTCTGGCTGGTCAAGGAGTACTTCGGGCTGAGCGTCGGGCAGACCGTGAAGACCTGGTCGATCATGGAGACGATCATCTCGGTGGTCGCGGGCGGCCTGGTCCTCCTCCTCTCCCTCATCATCTAGGCAGCATCCAGGGGCTACGACGATGACGGCTCCCCCCTCTTCGACATCGCCGGCCGGACCGCCCTGGTCACCGGGTCCAGCCGGGGCATCGGCCTCACGCCGGCCCGGGGCCGGCTGCACGGTGGTCCTCGACGGACGGGATACCGGTGACCGGGGCGGGACCGAACGGCTGCCTGGTGGTGGCGGCACTGCGGGCTGCCGGGACGGCCCGGGTCACGGCGACCGGCCTGCTGCCGAACGCGTTGCGGCACGCGGCCGCCGCCGGCGCCGGCACGGGGTGACCGGCCGAGGTGGACGCCGCCGTCGAGGCGTCGGGGGTGGCGGCGGGGCTCGTCACCTGTCGTCGTCCAGCTGGGCATGCTGCCGCCGGGGCCGTCGCCGTTCACCGGGAACCTGGTGGTGACCCGGGAGATCGAGCTGTGGGGCGCGTTCCGCCTCGACGGGGGTTCGACGAGGCCCTGGCACTGCTGGCGCGGGAGCCGGTGTTCGACGAGCTGATCAGCGCGGTGGTGCCGGTGCGGGGGGCCGAGGGTGCGGTCGCGCTCGCCGCCGACCGGGGGCGGTCGTGCGAGGTGCCTCTCGACTTCGAGGGCTGAGGCCCCCGGCCGGACCGGTACTACGGCCGCCACAGCGGATGTTCGCGCTTGGCCCACTCCTTGCTCACCTTCCCGGTGCGCAGACCCTGCCTGGCCTCCGGGTCGGCCAGGGCCATGCCGATGTGGCCCGCCAGGACCACGCCGACCGTCAGGGCCAGCCAGTCGTGGACGAAGGTGGCCGAGGTGCGCCACATCAGCGGGGTGAGGTGGGTGAACCACATCAGCAGGCCGGTGGCGAGCATCACCAGCGTCGCGCCGGCGATCCAGTTCGCGTAGATCTTCTGGCCGGCGTTGAACTTGCCCGCCGGGCGGGAGGACGGGCGCTTGTCGCGGCTCAGGGCGGCCCGCAGCCAGAGCCGGTCGTGCGGGCCGAAGCGGTTCAGGAAGCCGAGGTCCCTGCGGAAGGCGCGGGAGGCGAGGCCGAGCAGGACCGGGACGGGCAGGGCCAGGCCCGCGCACTCGTGGATGCGGACGACCAGTTCACGGCGCCCGACCAGGACCGCCAGTTGCGGGATGTAGAGGCAGGCCGCCGTCAGGACACAGATGCCCATCAGCGCCGCCGTCGTGCGGTGGATCCAGCGCTCGGCCGGGGTGAAGCGGTGCAGCCGGTCCGTGGCGGCCGGTGCCTCAGCTCGTAGGCTCATCGTCGCGTCCGTTCGAGCGGCCGACCCAGGCGTCGACGTCGTAGCCGAGGTGCTCCCAGTAGCCCGGCTGCACCTTGTCGGTCACCGTGATGCCGGAGAGCCATTTGGCCGATTTGTAGAAGTACATGGGGGCGACGTAGAGGCGGACCGGACCGCCGTGGTCGTGACCGATGGCCTTGTCCTGCATGCGCAGCGCGACCAGGATGTCCGGCCGGCGCGCCTGGTCGAGGGTGAGGCTCTCGGAGTAGGCGCCGTCGAAGCAGGTGAAGCGGATCGCCTTCGCGTCGTCGCGCACGCCGGCCAGCTCCAGCAGGTGCGACAGGCGCACCCCCTCGAACGGGGTGTCCGGCACCCGCCACCCGGTCACGCACTGGACGTCCTTGACCAGCCGGGTCTGCGGCAGCGCGCGCAGGTCGGCCAGGCTGTAGGTGCGTGGTGTGTCGACCAGGCCGTCGATCTTCAGCTGGTAGTCGGCCGCGGTCCTGTTCGGCACCGACCCGGTCACCGAGTAGTAGCGGAAGCCGCCGCCGTTCGGGAGCAGGCCGGTCAGGCCGGTGGGGTCCTTGCCGGAGAAGGTGCCGAGGACCGACTCGGTGACGCGTTGCAGTACCGGCGCGGTCACGACACCGAGGGCGCCCAGGCCCACGGTGCCGAGGAACACCCGTCGGCCGATCGGCCGGCCCTCCTCGGGTCGTTCAGAGTTCACGTACTCATTCGAACACCCGCGGGGCGGGACCGGCCAGGAAATCCGGCCGCCGTAAGAAATCCACAACCTCTTCTCATCAACCGCTTCGGGTCAGCCGCTTCGCCTCAGCCGCCGAGCGCGCGCTCCCGGGCCGCCCGGAACGCCTCGCACGGGTCGCGGTCCGGGTAGCACCAGGGTGCCGGGGTGGCATGCCGGCCGATGCGCTGGAACAGGGCCGCGGCCTCGGCGTACCGGCCGGCGCCCCAGGTGGCGTGGGCGAGGTGGTTGAGGTCGACATGGCGGCGCGGGTGCTCCTCGGTCCCCCACTCCAGCCACCAGTCGAAGGCCGCGCTCAGGGCTCGCCGGGCGGCCGGCTCGGCCCAGTGGCCGGCCTCGGCCGGGTCGGCGGGCGCCCGGCCGGTGGCGGCGAGCACCCGGTGCCGCTCGGCGTACGCGACGACGGGGAGGACGGCGAGCGGGGAGTCGGCCGGGGCCGCGGCGGCCGAGCGTTGCGCGAAGGCGCGCAGTCCGTACGCCCCCTCGTCCTCGGTCTCCGCGATCCGGGCGGCCATCAGGTGGTGGGCGTGGTGGTGCTCGCGGTGGCGGTCGCACACCTCGTGGAACATGCGGCGCGTCTCGCCTTCGGTGCCGAGCCGGCGGGCGAGCAGCAGGCGGCCGAGCCACGGAGTGGGGTCCGCGGGGGCGAGCTCGGCGGCGATGGCGCAGGCCTGACGGGCCCGGTCGGGGGGTTCCTTGCCGCGCAGCGCACGCCGGACCAGGGTCAGGGCGTAGAGGGTGGCGGCGCCCGCGGAGCCGGGCTCGGCGAGCAGCCACTCGCGGGCCCAGGCTACGGCGTAGGGCTCGCGGGCGAGGACGGTGGCTCGGTGGCCCCTGCGGTCCCAGTCGTCACCCGTGTGGAGCAGCAGGGAGCGGGCGGCCTGCCAGCGGCCCTGGGCCAACGCGGCTCGCGCGGAGATGAGTTCGGCGTCGCCGAGGGCGCCGTCGGGACAGTGTCCGCACTCGTGGGGCGCTGCCGCGCGGGGACCTGCGGCGACGGCCGGGCCTGGGCCTAAGAGGGGCGGGGTTGGGGGCACCGCGGAACTTCCTGGTTGTCGGGCTGCCATCGGCCGATCACGCACAGCAAACCCCCAGCCAAGACTTTGCGTCAAGCCGAACGGGGCTGGTACCCCGTTCAACTACCCGGAACACAACGCAACTTGACGCGCGCCCGGGCTCGTTGGGCGTACCGTGGCCGTGGGGCTCCGCGTTCCGGCTGTGGCGTACGCCATGGCGCGGGCCGCCCGGGCGTCGGACCATGGCCGTACCGGTCCCGCCGCCGCCCTGATCCACCCGGCGTGTCCGGCTCGGGCGCCGTGACCGAGTCAATCGCCCGGTTCCGGGTACTCCCGGAGCATCACCCATCCGCGAGCGCTACAGTCGGCCACTACGCACCCCGTAGCCCGGCCGCATGATCGAGGTACGCAGCGTGTCCGTTCTGGTTCTGATTCTCGCCGTGAGTGCGGCCTGTTGCCTCGGCTTCGGGTTCGTGCTCCAGCAGAACGTCGCCCAGAAAGCCCCGCTCAGCGACTTCCTCTCGTTCCGGCTGCTGATCGACCTGATGAGGGTGCCGCGCTGGCTCGGCGGGATCGGCCTGATGGTGACCGGCATGGTGCTCGGCGCGATCGCCCTCGGCAAGGGCGAGATCTCCCTGGTCGAGCCGCTGCTGGCGACGAACCTGCTCTTCGCCCTGGCGCTCTCCCGCCACCAGACCAAGCATCCCCTGAGCCACCAGGGCTGGGCCGGACTCGGCCTGCTCGCGGGTGGGGTGACCGCGTTCATCCTGGCGGGCCAGCCACGCGGCGGCGACGCCATCGCCAACCCGCTGCGGCACTGGCTGATCATCGGCGTGGTGGTCGGCCTCGCCCTGGTGCTCACCACCTGCGCCAAGCGGTCCCGGCTCAGCGCCGGGCCCACCCTGCTCGCCCTCGCCGCCGGCCTGCTGTACGGCGTACAGGACGCCCTGACCCGGGTGACCAGCACCCGGTTCTCCGAGGGCGGCATCACCGAGGTGGTGACCGGCTGGCAGCCGTACGGCGTGCTGGTGCTCGGGGTCAGCGGGCTGGTCCTCGTGCAGAGCGCGTTCGAGACGGCGGAGCTGCGCAACTCGCTGCCCGCGCTCACCGCCGCCCAGCCGCTCGCCGGGATCCTGTGCGGCGTCGGCTTCCTCGGGGACCGCCTGCGCACCGACACCGGGGCGCTGGCCTGGGAGGCGGCGGGGCTCGCGGCGATCGTGGCGGGCATCGTGCTGCTCGGACTGCATCCCGCGATGCCTCGCGGTCCGGCACCGAAGGAACCCTCGCTGGACCTCCAGCCGCGCTGAGACCACGCCCCGCCGGCCTGCTTGGATGGCGCCATGAAGCCTGCTGACGAAATCCTCGACATCGTCGACGAGCACGACCAGGTGATCGGACAGGCCCCCCGCGGTGAGGCGTACGCCCGGGGCCTGCGGCACCGCTGCGCCTTCATCCTGGCGCGCGACGCCGCCGGCCGTGTCTTCGTCCACCGCCGCACCGCGACCAAGCTGGTCTTCCCCTCCCTGTACGACATGTTCGTCGGGGGCGTGGTCGGCGCGGGCGAGTCCTACGACGACGCCGCGCTGCGCGAGGCCGAGGAGGAACTGGGCGTGTCCGGGCTGCCCCGTCCCACGTACCTCTTCAAGTTCCGGTACGACGACGACGGCGGCCACAGCTGGTGGTCTGCGGTGTACGAGGTCCGCTGCGAGCTGCCGGTACGGCCGCAGGTGGAGGAGGTGGCCTGGCACGACTTCCTGGCGGAGGAGGACCTGACGGCCCGCCTCGGCGCGTGGGAGTGGGTTCCGGACGGCCTGGCGGCGTGGGAGCGGCTGCGGGAGTGGCGGGCCCGCAAGGAGCGCTGAGGCTCCCCCGTTATGTTTTCCGCGGTCCTGCAAGAGGGCCGCTGGCCTCCGGGCCCGGCATGGCTGTTCCCCCCTGTCGAACAGATGACCTGGGGGGTGGTGCCACCGGGCCCGAGAGGC
>NZ_JBVHQD010000021.1:0-153524 GCF_055567595.1 Streptomyces sp. NPDC026515 | reverse complement strand
TGACCCAGAGCAGGATCGCCGAGTCCCTGGGCATCTCCCAGATGCACGTCTCCCGGCTCATCAGCCGCAGCTGCGCCCGCGTCCGGGCCGAAGCCTTCCGTCAGTGACTCACCCCCGCACGCCGCACACCCCCGTAGCTCCGCAACCCGCATCCGAGGAGACCGTCCGATGCTCATGCCCCACCCCGCGACCCTGCGCAGACTTCTCACGGAGTACGAAACCGTGCTCGCGACCACGACGGGCGCCGACGCCACCACTGCCGGGCCGCGCCTGCAGGACCTGGCCTACACCCTCTGCGTGTCGACCGGCACACGGGAGATCGCACATGCCCTCCAAGTGGCCCACGACCACCTCGACCACACGATCGACACCGCCGAGGACGCGGGAGTGCCGACCGGCACCGGCCGAGCACGGGTAGTCGTGACCCCCGGCCGTCTCCCTCGCTCCGCGGGCGCCCCGCTCCTTCACAGCTGAGGCCGTGGCGCGTCCGTGACGACCTGCCGACGACGGGAGCGACAGGGCTGAGCCGACGTGTCGGGGGTATCCGGACCAGGTCCGGGCAAGGCGTTTGGGAGAAGCGTGCCGAGCCCTGGCACGACGGAACGTGTCAAGTCCCTGGCCGGGAGCCCCAGGGCGGACGTGCGATGCCCGTCGCCGGGGAAGCTTGGTGGCCGGCGCTCAGCGCGTGCGCCCTCAACGAGGAAGGATCGCCGTGGAAGGTTCGTCGCTCCGGGCAGTGGGCTGGGCCTGCACGCTGCCGCTGAACAGCGAAGTGAAGGCAGCTCGCGACTGGGCACGTGAGCATTTGGACGCTCGGGGATGGACCACCGCCGCTCCGCAGACGGTGGACGCGGTGCTGCTCACCATTTCCGAGCTGGTGACCAACGCGCACCGGCACGCCCACAGCAGCGCCCAGTTGGTGATGACCTGTGACGACCACTGCCTGCACGTCTCCGTGCACGACAAGTCCGGTGTCCTGCCGACTCCTCGGGAGGCCGACGCGGAAAGCCTCGGCGGCCGCGGCATGCTCCTGGTGGACGCCGTGGCGGACACCTGGGAGGCACGCCCCTGCCCCCACGGGAAGTCGGTCAGCGCGTGCTTCCGCGCCCCCGGCGCGGACGCGCCGGGGGCGCGGAAACACAAGTAGATCCGTCCTGCCCGGTGTTGCGGCCGTGCCACGCGAGTGGGTCTCGGGTGAGGTCTGCTCCCGCGGCGCGTTCCTGGGGGCCGATTCGTTCCAGGTGCGCGAGGTGACGCGCCTGCCGTCCTCGCAGGCGTCCAGCGCGGCGTCGTAGTCGATCAGGCCGCGGCTGACCTCCCAGCACTGTTCCGGCGGTGTCCCGTATGCCGTTGCCACGGGGGCCGTGGGTTCCGGGCTGGTGGCGCGCGTCCCCTACTCCTTGCCGAGCGGTGCGACGAGGGTGCTCACCGGGAAGTCCCCGTAGCCGGCGATCGCGTCGATCGGTCCGTCGAAGCTGTCCAGCTCGAGCCGGACGCGGTGGAGCAGGTCCGGCACGTTCACCTCGCCGTGGCGGTCTTCCCGGCCGGGTCGGTGATCGTCCGGTGGCTGTCGGCCGATCAGGCGCGGTCGTGGAGGGTGACCTGGTAGCCGTCGGGGTCGGCGAAGGTGAACGTGCGGCCGAAGGGGCCGTCGATCGGCGCGGAGGCGATGGTGTGACCGTCGGCGACGAGAGCATCGTGAATGGCCTGTACGTCCGTGGCGTGGAGCCAGATCGCGGCACCGATGCCGGGCTGGGCGACCGATGCGAGATCGGTGCCGGGAACGACCTCGCGGAGTGCGAAGGCGATCGGCTTCGTCTCGAAGACGACGGCGTGCGGAGGTCCGGCCTGCGCGCGGACGAGGCCGAGGTACTGCTCGTAGAACGTCCGCGAAGCGTCCAGGTCGCGTGCCTGGAGCGAGATGAAGTCGGGGCCGGTGGCGGGCATGATGATGCTCCTTCATTCCGTGTCAGGTTTCTGACACAGGCAACCTATGTCAGAATACTGACATGAATCAAGACGGTGTCGACCTGGAGACGTCGCTGGGCTACCTGCTGAAAGAGGCGTCGAGCGTCCTCCGCGCGGCCATGGAGGAGGTGCTGCGGCCGCTCGGGATGAGCGTGACGCACTACTCGTGCCTCGAACTGCTGGCTCAACGGCCGGGCTTGTCGAACTCCGAGCTGGCGCGGGGCGCGTTCGTGACACGGCAGACGATGAACGTGCTGCTCCAGAACCTGGAACGAGAGGGCCACGTGACCAGGCCTGCGGAGGCACCGGTCGGGAAGGCACTTCCCACGCGGCTCACACCTCGCGGCCGACGGAGCCTGGAGAAGGCGACCGTGGCGGTCAGGTCCGTCGAGGTCAGGATGCTGGCCGGCATGACCGAGACCGAGCGGTCAGGCGCGTTCCGGATCCTGCGGAGCATGATCCATTCCCTGCGCGAGGGCAACGACGGCGCTTAGCCGGTTCCCCGGCGCAAGTCGCCGCACGCCCGGCCGACCCCAGGGCCTACTCACCTGCCGCGTGCGGATTCGAACCGCTCCTCCGGAACCCCCGGAGGCGCTCTACCGGCGGACCGCCGAGATCAGTCCGCCGGGCCGCTCCTCGTCCCGTGGCGGGGTGCCCATCGGGCGACCGTAGGCGGCAGCCTGCTCGCGCAGGGTGTGGCTGCCGGCCTCCCAGCCGTGCCCGGCCAGCCAGCCCACCGGGTCGTCGGGCATCTCCGAGATCCACATGGACGCCGGCGATCCCGGTACGGCGTCCGCGCCGAAGCGCTCGATCACGCCCCGCGAGCCCAACGTCAGCCCCATCCGGCTGCCGGGCGCCGACTGCGCGCCGATCCGGGCCAGCAGCAGTTCCACCGCGTCCTCGGGCAGATAGATCAGCAGCCCTTCCGCGATCCACACGGTCGGCGCGGCCGGGTCGTGTCCGGCAGCGGCCAGTGCGGCCGGCCAGTCCTCCCGCAGATCCACCGCGACGGTGATCCGCTCGCAGCGTGCGACGGCGCGCTCCTGCCGCAGCACCGAAGCCTTGAACTCCAGTGGCGCGGCGGTGTCGACCTCGAACAGCCGGGTGCCCTCGGGCCAGTCCATCCGGAAGGCCCGGCTGTCCATGCCGGCGCCGAGCAGGACGACCTGCCGGACCCCGGACGCGGAGGCCTCCCGCAACAGGTCGTCGAGGAACTTCGTCCTGATGACGATGGAGAACGCCACACCCAGCCGTCGGCGCCGCGCGGCCTCGTCACCGGGTCGGGGCGGTGCTGAGGGGTCCAGACCGCCGGCGGTGGCGAAGGCCTGTGCCAGCGGGTCGCGGAACAACGCGTGCTCCCGCGCGGTCTCCATCGCCCGCACCCTGGCCACCCCCACGGCCGTGGCCCACACTCCCGACGGCTGCACCCGCTCCTGCTCATCAGTCACCGCGCCAGCGTAGACGACGGGTCCCAAGGGGCCTGGTGGGGGGAGCCGGGCCCGTCACAGGTCCCGGCTCGCAAAGAGGTGCCGCCGTCGTTTTTGACTTCCGGGCTCGGTTCGGTGGATCAGCAGCGGTAGCCGGGCCAGTGAGGGTCCTCCCAGCGATCGTCGCCGGTCAGACCGAGCAGCCGTATGCGGTCGAGCAGTTCCGCTGATGCGCCGTGGGCTCGTAGCCGGGCAGGAGCGTTGCGGACCAGCCAGGCGGTCAGCTCGGTGCGGGTCTCTTCCCCGTTCTCCCGGCAGTCCCAGGGGAGTTGGTCTCCGAGCAGGTCGTACTCCCACTTCGCGACCGCTTCGGCCAGGTGGGCGTCGGCCGGCCGGTCGGTCAGCGTCTCCCACGTGGTGAGCCACGGGGTGAGCGCGGCGGACGCCTCGGTGATCATTGCCAGGACCTCGTGCGCGGGTACCGGGGGATCGGGATCGGTGAGTGTGTCGGCCCACCAGGCCCGCAGGAACTCCGCGACTGCTTCGGCTTGCCCGGTGGGCCACTGCTGCCAGTGACCGCGAGCGAACGAGCGGCCGGCTTCCTCCAGGCCGGAGAACCCTTCGACGGAGCCTTTGACGAGCTCCGTGGCGAACTGGGGCAGGATCCGGCGCAGTACGGATGCGTGGTCACTCCAGTCGGGGGCCTGCCAGGTGCGGCGCAGGAGGTCAGGGTCCAGCTCGGTATACGCGACCTTGAGCTGGGCGAGTTCCTCGGCGCTGCCCCAGTGGCACTCGCAGTTGTGCTCGTCGGGGTGAGCCGTCATCCCGCCGAAGGTGGCGGCGAGACCGTCGAGCGCGGCAACGAGGCGAAGTCGTGCGGGGGACAGGGCGGGGTTCATCATGGCGTTCGCCTTCAGGGACTCCGGGGGCTTCCGCCCTCCGAAGATCGCCAACTTACCCGGGTGGACCTCGGGCCGCCATCGGCATAGTGCATCCCGACGCCGTCCTGAGCGGGATCACCCACACGAACCGCGGGTGGAAACGACGACGGGCCAAATCCGTTGGCTCGCCGAGCCGGTGGCGTGGCAGCCTTCGCCGGCATGGATGCGAATGCGTGGAACGAGCAGGTGGCGCAGGGCTACGACGAGTCATCCGCGCACATGTACGCACCCGAAGTACCGGACCCTGCTGTCGCCTCTTGCGCCGAGCGTGCGAGGCCTTCGCGTCGCGGGCATCGAGAGGTCGCAGCCCATGGCCCGGGTGCTTGCCGAAAAGGTGGGCGGTGACGCTGTAGCCGTGACCGCCGGCGACCTGACGACCTCTCGGGCTCCTGGCGCGTTCGGCCTTGTCCACCTGGTGTACAACGCGATCACCTGCCTGCTCTCACCGGAGCGACAAGCTGCGTGTTTCCGCAACGCATGTGGGTTCCGACACCTACGACCTGGTGAACCATCAGTTGGTTCGCACCACTGCACGATCATCGAGGGCCGAGTCTCCACCTTCCTTTCGCCTCGCCGTCACGTCTGGCCCTCCGAACTCGGCACACCGTCGACCGCCGACCCGTGATATTGCCGAATCCTGCCGACCTGGTGAGCCGTGCTGAGGTCCCTTCGAGCGTTGTCCAGGTGCGGGTCGGCACGCGAAGGCGCCGGAGTCACCGAAGTGACCTTGATGAACGTGCTCGCCGACTTCGCCCGGACCGGCCGTGTCGGTCCGCTTCACCGCGGCATGCCGCTGACCGAGGCCGAGGAACTCCTGGGCACGGGACGCCCGCACCCCGCCATCCGGCCGAGACCGGACATCGACGGCTGCCCGTACGCCTGGGACGGCCTGGAACTGGTCATCACCCAGCGCGCCGTCAGCGGAATCCGGATCGCACTCCGGCCCGCCTCGACGACCAGCTTGCCGCCGCTGGTGCCGCCGGACTCGCAGTCCTGCCCGTCCACAGTGCTCCGGGAGGACCTGATCGCCCGCCTCGATGCCGCCGGCTGCCGCCACGACATCGACGACCGCCTCACGTTCGGAGAGCAGTCCAGCGTCCTGACCCGACCCGCGCACGTCTGCGCGGTGTTCTTCGCGCCCGGCCGTGACGACGATGTGCCGCACCGGGAACGCCTCTGCCTCGGCGTGATGCACAAGCACGCCGGACCGCGCGGCTGCGACCCGGGTCGAACGGCGGCGTCTTCGGGCCGATCTGGGAAGTGCCGGCAGGCGGGGGTGCGGCGGGTGGCTGCGAGGATGCGGCCATGGAGCAGACACTGAGTCGGCAGGAAGCGTCGGAAGCGGTCCAGGACCACGGGTGGCGCTTCCTGCTGGGCACGTTGCGAACGTCGGTCCGGGTCAGTTCGCTGGCTCAGGCGACAGGCTTGGCGGCGGACACCGTCCAGGTGTGCGGCG
The DNA here is from genome assembly GCF_055567595.1 of Streptomyces sp. NPDC026515. Taxonomy (NCBI): domain Bacteria; kingdom Bacillati; phylum Actinomycetota; class Actinomycetes; order Kitasatosporales; family Streptomycetaceae; genus Streptomyces; species Streptomyces sp. NPDC026515. Next base: position 147,732 of record NZ_JBVHQD010000021.1, on the reverse strand, counting down.
AGGACGCCGACCGGCACCTTCGGGTGGATGTCCGCCCCGACAGGGTCGTCTTCACCCTGCAGTCGTCGGACCGCGCGGCGGTTACCACCCGGGACGTCGAACTCGCGCGTCGGATCTCCGCCACCGCTGACAGGTCCGGGCTCGTGGCGGAGCCCGAAACCGGAACGGGGGCGCCGCGGTCCGTCCAGCTTCTGGAGATCGCGATCGATGCACGGGACATCGCCGGGATTCGGCCCTTCTGGAAGGCGGTGCTGGGCTATACGGACGAGGCGGGAGCCGAGGGTCCGGAGGATCCGCTCGTCGATCCGGTCGGGCAGGGCCCGGCCGTCTGGTTCCAGCAGATGGAGCGGGAGCGCCCGCAGCGCAATCGCATCCACTTCGACATCTGCGTCCCGCACGACGAGGCACCCCGGCGTATCGAGACCGCACTGGCCGCCGGAGGCCGACTGGTGTCCGCGACCCGTGCCCCCGCCTTCTGGGTACTTGCCGACCTGGAGGGGAACGAAGCCTGCGTGACCACGTGGCAGGGCCGAGACGGCTGAACCTTCCTTCGGCGGTGCCGCTCACCGTCACGGCCCCGACGGTCCCGTCGGCCGGCGGCAACCCCGGCGGCAAGGCCGTCCCGCAGCCCGGAGGACCGTGACCGGGGCTCCCCGGTCCTCGATCCCGCGGCGCGGCGCCCGGTCCCCGGCTGGTGCGACCGGGCGTGGCTGCATAGCGTGATCACATGACCACAGAAATGACCCGGCCCGCTGTCGACGACCGGCGGTGGAAGGCTCTCGCGGTCTGTCTGACCGCGGGATTCATCTCGCTGCTCGACGTCTCGATCGTGAACGTGGCGCTGCCTTCGATGGAGCGCGGGCTCGGCGCCTCCGACGCCACCCAGTCCTGGGTGGTGTCCGGGTACGCACTCACCTTCGGGCTCGCGCTGGCGCCGGCGGGGCGCCTGGGCGACGTGCGGGGCCGCCGCCAGGTGCTGCTCTGCGGCCTCGCCGTGTTCACGGCGGCGTCGGTGGCATGCGGCCTGGCCACCGGCCCCACCTGGCTGGTGGTGTGCCGGCTGATCCAAGGTGCGGCCGCCGGTGTGGTCGCACCGCAGACCTCGGGGCTGATCCAGCAGATGTTCCAGGGTGCCGAGCGGGCCCGGGCGTTCGGCTTCCACGGCAGCGTCGTCGCCGTGTCCACCGCGGTGGGCCCGCTTGCGGGCGGACTGCTGATCCACGCGTTCGGTGCGGTGGACGGGTGGCGCTGGGTGTTCTTCGTCAACGTGCCGATCGGCGTGGCGGCCCTTGTCGCGGGGAACCGGCTGCTGCCCCGTCTCCCGGTGCCGAAGGACCGGCGGGAGAAGTTCGACCCGTTCGGCGTACTGCTGCTCGGTGCGGGCGTAGTCGCCCTGCTGCTGCCTCTGATGCAGGAGCAGCAGTGGCAGGGCCGGGCCAAGTGGCTGCTGATTCCGTTGGCCGCGCTGCTGCTCGGCGCCTTCTGGAGGTGGGAGAGGTCCCAGGGCCGTCCGGGGAAGGCGCCGCTGGTCGATCTCAGCCTCTTCTCCCTGCGCTCCTTCACGCTCGGCGCTCTCATCAGCCTCATGTTCTTCGCGGGGCTGACCACCATCTTCTTCGTCCTGTCACTGTTCCTGCAGAACACCGCGGGATACAGCGCGCTCGCCGCGGGCGTGACCATCCTGCCGTTCGCGGCCGCCTCGGCGGCCGGCGCGGCTCTGGGCGGCCGGATGGTGATGCGCTACGGCCGCACCCTGGTCGTCATCGGCCTGTGCGGGGTGGCTCTCGGGCTGCTCGGTGTCGTCGTCGCCGTCCAGCTGGTACCCGGGGAGGGCGTGGGCGCGGCCATGGCGCTGCCGCTGGTCATCGCCGGAATCGGGTCCGGACTCACGGTCTCGCCCAACACGACCCTCACGCTCACGCTCGTACCGGTACGAGGCGCCGGTGCGGCCGGCGGGGTGCTGCAGACCGGCCAGCGGATCGGCTCGGCCGTCGGTATCGCCGTGGTCGGCTCGGTCTACTTCGCGCATGTCGCCAACCACGGCCGCCCCACGACAGCTCTTCAGCTCGGGCTGCTCACCGCCGTGGCGATCATCCTCGTCGCCCTGGTCCTGGCGGTGGCCGACCTGCGGGAGCGGCGGGCGCATCCCGGACGCGACGACCTCGCGGCGGCGGTGCCGCGCGGCACCGGGGAGAGCGGGGCCGGCGAGAAGGCGGGACGCGGGGCCTGACACCGGGCGGGGGCCGCGGAAGGGCGCCACGCCGGGGGCAGGCGCTCCGACTCCGAAGAAGTGCCCGGCCGCGCGATGCGGCGGGCCGGAGAGGGGCGCCGGGTGTCAGACCTTCGACGTGAAAGGCCGCCGACGCGCTTCGAACAGGGCCAATGAAATCTTCACCGCGGTCGAAATGGTCAAAGCCTGCATGAAGGGCATGCCCATGAGCCACAGTGCCACCATCATGCCGGTGAGGACGAGGAATACCGGCAGCAGCATGGTTTCCCTGACCCCGGAACGGAGAATTCTCCGGAGCGTTCGGGGCCGATCCACGGTATCGATTGCGCTGACGCGGAGATCGTCCTCGTTTACCTGAGACATTCTGTGTCCTTCCCGCGAACTCGTTTCCGCTAGCGAGCCTAGGTACGGCCGGATCAGGCTGCCACCGCTGCTACTCCGTCACCGCCCGTACCCGGCTGTCCGATCGGAACGCCGTCGGCCGTGCGGCTCGGTGAGACGAGCCGCACGGCCGACATCGGTCCGCGCCGGACGAGCCGGGCGGGGGATTCTCCGTGGCACTCACACGCACCCGGACGGGTGCGGTCCGCCGTACGTGCTCAGGCGGACGCGAGGACGGGCAGGAGACGCAGGGCGTTCCCGCGGTTGATCTCACCGCGCTCCCGGTCGCCGAGGGCGGGATCCGCGTCCAGAGCGGGAGTTGTCACATCGGCGACCACCTGGGCGGGGGTCGGCGGCCAGTCGGTGCCGTAGAGGATGCGGGAGGAGCCCGCGGCGGCCAGCAGGGTGGGGGTGGCCGACGGGGACATGGGCGCGGCGGTGTCGTAGTAGAAGCGGTGGAGGTAGTCGCGGACGCGGCCGGGATCGACGGCGGGCACGAGCTGGCGCCCGAAGACCTCGATCCGGCTCGCGATGTAGGGGAGGTACCCGCCGCCGTGCGGGAGGATGAACGTGAGCCGGGGGAAACGGTCCAGAGTGCCGTTCATGATCAGGCTCAGTGCGGCGTAGGTCGTGTCCATCAGGAAGTCGCACACGAACGGCGGTACACCCTCGGGGGCGCCGGACGTGTTCACCTGCATGGGGTGCGTGCTGATCACAGCGGCGCGTTCGTCGAGCTCCGCCATGATCGGGTCGAGCTTGGGGTCGCCCAGGAACGTGCCGCCCGTGCTGGTGCGCGCGCTGACGCCCACCGCGCCGAGCTGGTCCATCCCATGGGAGACGGACCAGCGGGAGAGCTCGGCGTCGTCGAGGAAGACGGGCGTGAAGAAGGCGAAGCGGCCGGAGTGCCGGACCGCCAGGTCGCCCACGGCATCGAGGGCGACACGCGTGCTCTCCTTGCGTGTCGCCGCGTCCTGGAAGCGTCCCAGCATGGCGACGGTGAGGATGCTGGTGCGCGTGCCGGTCAGGTCCATCAGGTCCAGGGCGGCGGCCTCGTCCCAACGGCTCCACGGCGGCAGGCTCGCGCGGTCCGCGAACCCGTTCTTCTCGGCCCACCGCACCCATTCGGGGGCGGTGTAGTGGTGGTGGACGTCCACCCGTTCGTGCCGGGCGTCGTCGGCGCTCAGCGCGGTGCGCAGGCCTATGTCGCCCGGAGCCTGCGGGTCGGTGGTGTCGGCGGATTGAGGCATGGAAGGGCTCCCTGTGGTGGAACGGTGCGAGGGCCTCGCGGAGCGGGATCAGCGGCTGAGGAGGCCTTGCAGAACGTGCGTCAGCTCGTCCTCGGGGTTCGCGGGAAGGCCGCCGGAGCGCCAGGCGACCATGCCGTCGGGGCGCACGAGCACCGCGCCCTGCGGGGTGACGCCGTGCGTGGCGGCCCAGTCCTCGACACCGGCGGCCAGGGCGGGCGAGGTGTCGAGGTCGAAGTCCGGGCCGGCGCCGGCCCGGTAGCACACCAGGGGCACGCCGATCCTGGCCGCCGCGGCGTGGGCGGCCGACGGCCACGGGCCGTCCGTGACGCCGCAGAGCAGGACGAAGGACTGCTCGTACAGGTCGACGGTCGACTTGGTCTGACCGTTGTGGACGACGTCCATGTGCGGGGCCCGGGTACCGGGGTCCGCCTGCAGGCGAAGCTCCTGCGGAATGGTCGGCGCGTCGGTGTCGGCGCCGGACACCGCCGTGGAGACGTAGCGGTAGCCGAGGGACACGGTCATCAGGTCCGTGCTCTGGCCCCCGCCCTGCGCGGCGGCGTAGCCGGGGTGCTGCTCGCGTGCCGCCTGCTCGATGGCCCGGGCACTCGTGGCCAGGGCGACCGGGCGCCGTTCCTTCTCGTAGGTGTCCAGCAGCCCCTCACCCGCCCACCCGCGCAGTACGGCCGTGATCTTCCAGGCGAGGTTGTGCGCGTCCTGGATGCCCGTGTTGGATCCGAAGGCGCCGGTGGGGGGCATCTCGTGGGCCGAGTCCCCGATGAGGAAGACGCGTCCCTGCCGGTAGCGGTCGGCGACCCGGTCCGCCGCGTGCCACGGAGCGCGGCCGGTGACCTCGACGTCCAGGTCCCGTACGCCGGCGGCGGCCCGGATGTGGTCGGCGATGCGCGTGTCGGTGAAGGACTCGAGCGTCTGGCCGCGCTCGGGGAACCACGGGACGTGGAAGACCCACTTCTCCTCGTTGTCGACGGGCAGCAGGACCCCTTCGCCCTCGGTTCCGTTCAGGTAGCACACGAGGAACCGCTGGTCCCCCACCACCTGACGCAGGAGCTTGCTGCGGAAGGTGACGCTCACGTTGTGGAACAGGTCGCCGCCGCCGCTCTGCCCGATACCCAGCCGCTCGCGCACGGGGCTGCGCGGCCCGTCGGCCGCCAGGAGGTAGGCGGTACGCATCGAGCAGGTCCGGCCGCTCTCCCGCTCGCGCAGTTCGCACGTCACGCCGTCCTGGTCCTCGGTGAAGGAGATCAGCTCCGTACCGAAGCGAACGTCCCCGCCCAGTGCGCGGGCGTGGGTCAGCAGGACCGGCTCCAGGTCGTTCTGGCTGCACGCGCACCGCCGGGTGGAGCACACGTTCGTCTCGGGGGCCTGGCCGGTCAGACGGGCCGAGAGCCATCTGCTGTCACCGCCCGACAGCTTGTCCGTCTGCATGATGCCGTGGTTGCCGGACAGGACGGCCGCGGCCTTCCTGATGTCCGGTTCCAGCCCGGCGGTGCGGAACACCTCCATCGTCCGCATGTTGTTCCCCCGGCCCCGGGGATGTTCGGAAGTGGCGGCCCGGCGCTCGGCGACCATGTGGCTGACGCCCAGCCTCCCCAGGAACACCGACGCGGACAGTCCGACCAGCGAACCGCCCACGATCAATACCGGCACCATTTCGTTGTCGCGCGTTTCCACAGCCCGTTCTCCTCCAGTGGCCCAGCGGTAGTTCGGGCAGCGATACGCATTCATGGCGGCCCTGGATCCGAACCTGTCACAGGTGCCCGGGGTCGGCAATCGAGCATTCCCCCGGACGGCACACTCCGCTTTTCCGATTCCCTGCCGTTCCGACGTCACAGGTCCGCGTCAGGGTGAATCGCGTTTTCTCTATCCGGGAGGCGTCAATGGATTCCACGCTTGAGCCGACCTGTGCCACCGTGGGAAGAGAAGAGGGCCGTCGATGACTCAGATGCAGGAACAGGAGACCGCGGACGAGACAGCCCGGGCGGTGGACGCGGCCTCCCGTGGCTGCCCGGAGTACCGGGCCAACCCGCACCCCCTCTACCGGCACCTGCGGGAGAACGCGCCGGTCTGCCGCATCACCCCGCCCCACGGTGTGCACTCGTACCTGATCACCCGGTTCGAGGACGCGAAGGCCGCCCTTGCCGACCCCCGGATCAGCAAGGACATGTACGCCGCGATCGACGCCTACCGGTCCATCTTCGGCGACTCCTCCATCGCCCTCGACGACAACATGCTGTTCGCCGACCCGCCGAAGCACACGCGGCTGCGCCGGATCGTCAGCCGCGCCTTCGTGCCCCGCCGAATCGAGGCGCTGCGCCCACGGGTCCAGGAGATCACCGACACGCTGCTCGACAACTGCTCCACCCTTCAGCCCGTCGATCTGCTGTCGGCCTTCGCCTTCCCGCTGCCCCTGCAGGTGATCTGCGAGCTCATCGGCGTTCCCGAGGAGGAGCGGCCGGAGGTCCAGCAGTGGTGCAGTGTCGTGGCGCGGACCGGTTTCAGCAAGAAGGACAAGGATCGCCTCGCCGAGGCGGAGAACACCCTCCGGGAGTACTTCGAGGTCCTGATCGCCCGTAAGCGCAAGGACCCCGAGGACGACCTGCTCAGCGTCCTCATCCAGACGAAGGACGAGCAGGAGTCGTTGACCGACGGCGAGTTGCTGTCCACGCTGTGGGTGCTGCTGTTCGCGGGCCACAAGACGACCGCCTACCTCATCGGCAACGCCGTCTACACGCTGCTCACCCACCCCGAGCAGCTCAGGCAGGTGATCGGCTCACCCGACCTCCTCCCGAACGCGATCGAGGAGATCATCCGCTTCGAAGGCTCGGTCGAGAACGCGACCTTCCGCCACGCCCTCGAGGACATCACCATCGCGGGGACGCTCATTCCCAAGGGTTCGCTGGTACAGATCGCGGTCACCTCGGCCAACCGGGACCCCGCCGTGTTCGAGAACCCCGACACCTTCGACATCACCCGGCCGGGCGTACAGAGCAAACACCTGGCCTTCGGTACGGGACCGCACTTCTGCCTCGGTGCACCGCTGGCGAGGATGGAGATGCAGATCGCCCTGACCTCGCTCTTCCGCCGCTTCCCGGATCTCTCCCTGGCGCTGCCGGCGGAGGAGGCCAAGTGGCTCACCGTGCCCTTCCCCGCCTTCCGCGGCCTGACCGAACTCTCCGTCGTCCTGGACCCCTCCAAGATCCTGGACGACTGGGCCTCCGGGATGGTCGACATCGCGTGACCTCACGGGCGCAGCCCGCGGCCCCGGCGAAGTGCGCTGCCGTACGACCGGTGCGCCTCACCGGGGTCCAGACCACCCCCAGCCGGAGCATCAGGGCACCGCGCCCACGGCTGTCCTGCACTGCGCCCCATGGGGATCGTGACCGCGAACGTCGTTGAGGACGTGGCTTCGCAGGGCACTTCAGCGGAGCCTGCCGGCGTCACGGTGGACATCGCCCGCGAGATCGGCCGCCGTCCGGGAGTACCGGTGGAGCTCGTCTGCTTCGACGCCGCGCGAAAGTCGTCCGTCCCATGGCATCGAACCGGGCGGATCTGTGTTTCCTCGCGGTCGAACCGGCACGGGAGGCGGAGGCCGCCTTCACCGCGCCCCACGTGGTGAACTCTGTCTGAGTCGAACTCTTCGGCACGCAGCCGTGGTACGTGGTGAGGAGGGCGTGGAGGTCTTCCCGGCGCGGGGCCTGGAGGCCGCGGCAGGGATCCGCCAGCCGATGACGGCGTTCGTCGCGGAACACGCGGACCGGGTCCGGCTGACCGAGGACCGGTTCAAGGAGACCAGGCAGGCCGTCGGGGCTCCGCGGAAGTGCGCACCCGAGACCGTACGTTTCCTGCGCGCAGTGCTCGAGGAACTGAAGTCGGAGGGCTTTGCGGCCGACGCCCCTGGCGCCCCGGCCGCTGGCGGACACGCCTGTGGAACGAGGCGGAACGGAATGGAACGCCCAGGAGGAGACGGGGTCGGACCTCTCCTGGGAGACATGGCGTGGGTATCTCGCGAAGAACGCTACTGACGACGACCGGAGTGGCCGTGGTGGCGGCGGCCATCGACGCGGGCGGTTTTGGTGCGGCCGCCGAGGCCGCGAGTGCGGTCGGCACCGGCAAGGCGGCGGCCGCCTCCGCGGCGGACGTACGGGTGGTGACCACGTGGGACCAGACGGTGCAGCGGGCGAGTTACGCCCAGGGCGCCGGCTACCAGCGGATCGTCGCGGGGCCGGGGGAGCCGCACACCATCCGCACCGACCTCTGGAACCGTTTCGGCCCGCCGACGCTGGCGCTGGCGGCGTTCGCGCAGATGACCGACCTGCACATCGTGGACGACCAGTCGCCGGCCCGCCTGGAGTTCATGGACCGCTACGCCGACGCCGGTGCCCCGCACTACGGCTCGTACCCCACCGATTCGGCCTACCGCGGCCATGAGTTCCTCTCGACCCAGGTCGTCGACGCGATGTGCCAGGCCATCGCCGGGATCGGCAAGGGCCCGCGGAGCAGGAAGCCCCTGCAGTTCACCATCGTCACCGGCGACGCGATCGACAACTGCCAGCACAACGAGAACCGCTGGTACATCGACCTGCTGGACGGCGGCCAGACCATCGTCCCGGACTCCGGACAGATCGGCCTGGACCAGAGCTTCGCCGGCGGCGCCCTGACCAGCGGCGGCACCGCGGACAACCACTACTACTACCCGTCGGTGCCCCCGCAGCAGGTGCCGGGCAACCAGTACACCGGCACGTCAGGGCTCGGATTCCCTTACGTTCCGGGCCTGCTGGACGCGAGCGGAGTGGTGGGCGCGGCCCGTCGTCCGTTCGTCTCCCACGGCCTGGGCATGCCCTGGTACGCGGCGTACGGCAACCACGACGGCCTGTGGCAGGGCAACGAACCCATCGACAACAACCTCGTCGACGTGCGGGGCATGACGGTCGGATCGTCCAAGACCACGGGCACCTCCGCCGACCTGCCCGACAACTACAGCGACCTCGGCACCTTCGGCAAGCTGATGGTCGCCTGGGACCTGGAGGGGACCCGGGTCGCCGCGGACCCCAACCGGCGGCTGCTCACCCGCAAGGCGTTCATCCAGGACCACTTCAACACCGCCGGACTGCCGGTCGGCCACGGCTTCCAGGGCGTCGGGGTCGACAAGGCCTACTACGCCATTCCGTCCGGCTCCGGCGACCTCGTCCGCTACATCACCCTGGACTCCACCAACACCAACACCGACGGGTTCGGCTCCGGTGCCGCGGGCGGGTCGATCGACACCGATCAGCTCAACTGGCTGGAACAGCAGCTCAGGGCCAACAGCTCCCGGTACGTGGACACCAACAACCACATCGTCACGCAGAGCGGTGTGCAGGACAAGATGTACGTCCTGTTCTGTCACCACACGCTCAACACCATGGACAACCTCGACGACGGCATCTTCGGCGGCATCTTCGGGGACCGGCACACCGGCGACGAACTCAAGTCGCTGCTGCTGCGCTACCCGAACGTGATCGCCATGGTCAACGGGCACACCCACGCCAACAAGATCGTCCCCCATCCGACACCCGCCTCCAGCCCGATATCCGGCGGCTTCTGGGAGATCTCCACCGCCTCCCACATCGACTGGCCGATCCAGAGCCGCATCATCGAGATCATGGCGAGCCCGGACGCGCAGAACGCGGGTGAGTTCGGCTCCTCCGCCGGTCCCGCCACCCTCTCGATCTTCACCACCATGGTCGATCCCGCCGCACCCCTCTCCTTCGGCGGCGACACCAGCACCCCCGCGCAACTCGCCTCCCTGGCACGGGAGCTGGCCACCAACGACCCCCAGGAGGTGAGCCACGGCATCACCAACCGCATGGGCGTCGACCAGGACCGCAACACCCAACTCCTGCTGCCGGCCCCCTTCCCGCTGCACGCGCCGCTCCCGTTCGGCTCCCCGATCGCCACGGCCCGCAACAAGGACGGGCGGCTGGAGCTGTTCGGCACGGACGCACAGGGCAATCTGTGGACCACCAGCCAGCAGACCGTCGGCGGCACCCTCCAGCCCTGGACGAAGCTCGCGACCGGTCCGGGGTGGCGCTGCGTCACCGCCGGCACCCACCAGGACGGCCGGGTCGAGGTGTTCGCCATCGACCAGAACGGCTTCGTGAACCGTCGCGCGCAGACCGGCGTGGGCAGCGCCACCTACACGGCGGCCCAGTCGTTCGACTCCGCCTTCACCTCGGTGAGCGCCGTCCAGGACCAGTGGGGCGGCATGCAGGTCTACGCGACCCGCAACGACAACACCATCCGCCACCGCTGGCAGGACTTCCTCAACGACGACACCCCCTCCAACGGCTGGTTCACGCCCTGGACCCAGCTCGGCGGCACCGCGATCCAGCTCGCCGTCGAGACCGGCTCCGACGGACGCGCCGTGCTGGTCGCGATCAAGGAGGACGGCCTCCTCATCCAGCGCAGGATGAACGTCGCCAACGCGCAGACGGAGAGCGAATGGGGCGGGGTGTTCCCGGTCGACGGCATCCTCGACTCCATCGACATGGCCCGCAACCTCGACGGTCGCCTGGCGATCTTCGGCACCAATCCCGACGGGATGCTCTGGCGCCGCTTCGAGACCGCCCCCGCCGCCGGCACCTGGCAGTCCTGGGCCCAGATCTCCACCCAGTACGGCGGCACCACGCTGCGGATGCGCCACGTCGCCGCCGAGCGCAACGGGGCCGGGAAGATCGAGCTGTTCGCCGTCGACGACACGGGCACGCTCTACCACTGCACGCAGACCGACCCCAGCAGCACCGGCTGGTCGGCCTGGGAGTCCTGCCAGTTCCAGCTGCGTGCCACGCACAGCATCATCGGCCTGTGACCGGCCCGGCGACACCTGAACCGTCCCGCTCGTCCGCCTGAACGCGGGTGGCGGCGCCGCCCAGCGGCAGGGCCGCCACCCGCGCGGGTTACCGCGAAGGAATCGACATGGCAATCTCCCGACGCAGGATCCTGACCGCCGCCGGTGTGGCCGTGGTGGCCGCGGCCATCGACGTCGGCGGTCTGCGCGCCGTCGCCCGTGCCGTATCGCCGCCCCTGGGCACCGGCACCGCGTTCGGCCTCACCACCCTGGACCAGACCGTGCAGGTCGGCCCCGATCTGGGCCTGGGATACCACGGCGTGGTCAGCGGGCCCGGCGAACCGCACATCGTCCGGAACGACTTCACCCTCACCACCTCGCCGCAGGTCACCCGGTCCCTGTTCGCCTTCGCCCAGATGTCCGACCTGCACATCGTCGACGACCAGTCGCCGCTGCGGGTCGAGTGTCTGGACCGGCTCGCGGACTACGGACCTCCGCACTACAACTCGTACCCGACCGAATCGGCCTACCGAGCACATGAGTTCCTCTCGACGCAGACGACCGACGCGATGTGCCGCGCCGTCCGGCAGGTCCTGCGCGGGCCGCGAACGAGCGCACCGCTGGCCTTCACCGTGGTCACGGGCGACGCCGTCGACAACTGCCAGTACAACGAGTCGCGTTGGTACATCGATCTGCTCGACGGCAATACGGTGCGCCCGGACTCCGGTGACCTCACCAAGGACGAGAGCGTGTCCGGCGGCCAGTTCGGGACGGAGACCCACTACTGGCATCCCGAAGCACGGCAGACTCCGCCCGACAACAACGCCCAGCACGGCTTTCCCGTCGTGAGCGGCCTGCTGAACGCCGCCCGCAGACCGTTCACGGCGACCGGGCTGGGCATGCCCTGGTACGCCGCCTACGGCAACCACGACGCGCTCGTCCAGGGCAACGTACCGATCGACTTCCTCCCCTTCGACCCGCTCAAGAGCGTCGCCACCGGCTCCACCAAACTCACGGAGATCGAAGGCGTCCCGGACGTGTTCGACAACACCGCGACGTACTATCTGGACCTGCTGGAGGATGTACTGACGGGCGAGTTCACCCTCCGGACCGCGCACGTGACGCCGGACCCGTCCCGGCGGCTGCTCGCCCGGAGCGATTTCATCGCGGAGCACTTCAACACCACCGGTGTCCCGCGTGGTCACGGCTTCACCTCCGGCAGCGACAGGGGCTACTACGCGATTCCCTCGGGGACCGGCGACGTACTCCAGTTCCTGGTGCTGGACACGACCAACACCAGCGGCGGTGCCGACGGCGCCATCGACACGGACCAGTGGAACTGGCTGAACGCCCAGCTCAAGGCGAACAGTTCACGCTACGAACTCGACGACTCCGACGGCACCAGGGCCAGGACGGTGGTCACCCAGCCCGGCGTGACCGACAAACTCATCGTCATCTGCTGCCATCACACGCTCGACTCCATGGACAACACGGACAGCGGTTCTCCCTACGGCGGCACGGAACTCCGCGAGTTGCTGCTGCGCTTCCCGAACGTGATCCTCATGGTCGACGGCCACACCCACACCAACAACATCTCGGCCCACAAGACCTCCTGGCCGTCCGCCCTCGGCAACGGCTTCTGGGAGGTGAACACGGCGTCGCACATCGACTGGCCCATCCAGAGCCGGATCTTCGAGATCGCCGAGGGCGGCGGCCTCCTGTCGATCTTCACGACCATGGTGGACTCCGACGCACCGCTGTCGTGCAACGGGGACACCAGCACCCCCGCCGCGCTGGCCTCGCTGGGACGCGAGCTGGCGGCCAACGACCTCCAGGCGGTGGCGGCCGGCATCGGCAAGCGCCGTGGAACGGCCGACGCCCGCAACACACAGCTGCTCCTTCCCGCTCCCTTCTCCCTGCCCGCCGGCCGTGGTACCCCGCTTCCGAGCGCGGGCTGGCCGGTGGTTCAGCAGGGGGCGGGCGGTGAGCGGGTCTGGACCGCGCAGCACCTGCTCAACGCCCGGGGAGCCGCGCTGAGCGTGGACGGCGCCTTCGGACCCTCCACCGGCAGCGCGGTGCGGTCCTTCCAGTCCAGCCGCGGTCTGCCCGCCGACGGGATCATCGGCGCCGCGACCTGGCGGGCCCTGGCCGTCGCCGTGCAGCAGGGCGGCAGCGGGCCCGCGGTGACGGCGTTGCAGCGCCAGCTCAACGCCCACGGGGCCGCGCTGAGCGTGGACGGCGCCTTCGGTCCGTCCACGGGGAGCGCGGTGCAGGCCTTCCAGTCCGCCCACGGCCTGCCGGCGGACGGGGTTGTCGCGTCCACGACCTGGCAGACGCTGACCGCACTGTGACGCGGACCGCCCGCGGACTGCCGGCCGGCCGGGTACGTGCGCCACCACCGTCGGGCCCGAGGGATTCTCCATCCGGTCCTGGACGTACGTCACGTCGGCCAGTAGGAGCACCGTGAGCCGGTGTGCACGGTATGGCCGAGGTGCTCGCCGATCAACGGATCAGCATCCGTGATCCGTTGCAGCGCGCGGCGGATCGCCTTGCCCACGGCGATCCGCGCTCGTTCGTCGCTCCGCGGCTCCAGGCCGGCCGCCTCGGAACGCGGCCCTGTCAGGCGACGCCGGTACTCGTCCACCGCCACCCGGTCCGGCGCCGGCTGCTGCGCCAGGGCACTTCTCCCGGCGGCACCGTCGAGCAGGGACAGCCCCGCCACCAGGTCGACGGCCCGGATCTCCTGACGCGGGTTGGCGACGAGCACCGCGAGATGGAACATGCCGATGCTGTGCTCGACGAGCAGGCTCCTGCGGCCCAGACCGATGCGCCACTTCCGGCCCTGGCGGACACATGTCGCCTCCGCCTGCGGCGGCTCTTTGTCCGGCTCGCCGGGCCGCCCGGCGTCCCGCAGCGCCGCGGCCTCCTCCGCGGCGGCGGCCAGTTCGCGCCGGGCGGCGGTGTCGTCGTCCGGCAGGGCCCGGCGGGTGAGGGCCTGCGCGAGCATCTGCCGGGAGGCCGTGACCGCGGGCCAGTGCGCCAGTGCGAGGTTGTGCCGCACGGCCGCCCGGAAGTGCCCGACGGCCCTGTGCGGATCTCCCGTGGTCAACGAAGCGACCCCGAGAGCGTGCTGCACCGAGCCGAGACAGGTGACGGCGAGGCTACCCATCATGGGCAGGTGACCGAAGGGGCTCAGCAGGTCGTACGCGCGCGCCGCCGCCTCCCCGTCGTCGAGCAGGTACGCGGCCTGCACGATGCCGTTCATGGTGACCAGCCAGGTGCTCGAACGCGGCAGACCGGCAAGGTCGCGGCCGCACAGCGTGGCCAGCGCGCCGACCGCCGTGCGCCGGTCCCCGGCCACCGCCGCCACCACCGCGAGTGCGGCCAGGGCATGGTTGTCCACCGGGCTGAGCTCGGGGGAGTGCACCAGACCCCCGAGGAGCGGCAGCAGTTCGTGGACGCGCCCCTGATACCACCGGATGGTGAGCAGTTGCCCCTCCAGCCAGACCGTGGCGTCGACGTCACCTGCGGCCGCCCCGCGCTCGGCACACGCACGTGCCAGTGTCTCGGCCTGGTCGAGGCGGCCCGCCCGGATGGCGAGCATCACCTCGATCGCGCTCACCACGAAACCGACCGCAAGGTGATCCCGCTCGGCCAGCAGGTCCCGCAACTCGGCCAGGCGGCGCTCGGCGTGCGGATCGCCGTCGAGGAACAGGTCCACCGTCTGCCAGAGGAGGCCCATCAGCAGGTCGCTGTGGCGTGCGGTGCGGAAGCTCTCCGCGACGAGATCGACCGACAGCCTTCGGCGTAAGACCCCGTGGTCCGGGCCCAGCACGCAGTGATGAGCGAGGCTGAGGGCCTCGGCCCGCGCCACCGGGTCGGCCGACAGTCTGGCCTCGTCGAGCAGGGCGAGTACCGCTGCGTGCTCACCGGCCCGGTAGTCGGTCTCCCCGGCGAGCCTGACCCGCAGCCGCAGGGCGAGCGGGGAGTCCGGGGCGAGGAGCGACAACGCGTGACGCAGCCGTGACCGCAGCAGCGCGGAACCCGCGACGGTGCGGTGTTCGTGGACCCAGAGACCGCCGAAGCCGACCGCCGCGACGGCCATCGCCTCGGCGTCACCGGTCGATTCGGCGATCCGGTAGGCCGCGTCGAACCGCTGCCGGCCGGTCCGCAGGTCACCCTCGACGACGAGGGCGCGGGTGGCTGCCGCGAGCAGCGTCTCAGGGCTGCTCGCCGGTTCGGGGCCGAGTCCCGTCGCGCCCGGACCGTCCTTGGCCGGTGCGTCCATCCCCGTCATGGCTCCACTTCGCTCCCCGCCCGGCCGCGCCCCGCCGCGCCAGATTCTGCCTCATCAGCCACCGCACGTTCCTGAGCGGGAGGGTAAATCGTCGGGACGGAGGTGGGGGCGACGGGAACCGGCCCCCATCACCCGCACCCGCAGCAGCTCAATACACTCCCACGATGGACAACATACGGTGCACCCAGTGCGGTGCGGTGGGGCTGGAGCCGGGCTTCGTCGAGGACTCCGGACAGGGCTCTCCCGGATTCGCGCGGTGGATCGCGGGCCCCCTTCGGCGAGGCCCGCTCGGCGGCGCCAGAAGGATGGGCCGACCACGCTGGCAGATCGATGCCTATCGTTGCCCCACCTGCGCACACCTGGAGCTGTTCGCCGCCCAGCGGGACTGACGGCCCCTGCGGAGAGCGTGGGTCGCAACTCCTCGTCCAGCGACCGCTGTTGACGGGCCACCCCGTCCGACACCCGTACCGGTGGGGTGTGCCGCCGGGCAACCGACACCTCTGGGCTCTTCGCCACGCCCGCATCCACCACTGAGAAGCACCGGCGTTACCCCGTCAGAAGCACGTGGCCCGCGGAGCGGATCCGCGTCGAGCGCGCCCATGCCGAGCAAGCGCGGTGGCGGCCCCTCCAGCGATGCATCGGACGGTCGGGGACCGGGCCGGCGATCGCTCGGTGGTGCACCACGCCGTGGTCGTCATTCGGGCCAGTACGAGCACCGCACCCCGGTGTGCACCGCGTGCCGCAGGTGTTCACCGATGACCGGATCGGCCGCCGCGATCCGGTCCAGCGCCCGGCGGACGGCCTTGCTCACCGCGACCCGGGAGCGCTCCTCGCCCTCGGCGAAGCGGCGGGCGCGTCCCCCCAGGCCCGTGGCACCCGCCAACTGGTTCATCAGCCAGTCGTGTTCGGCCTGGGCCGCGGCGGCGCGCTCCTGGTCGTCGGCCGCCTTGAGTTCATCCAGTTCGGTACGCAGCCGAGCCAGACGGTTGCGGTACTCCTGCGTCGCCACCCGGTCCAGTACCGGCTGCCCGGACAGGGCCGTGTGCTCGGCGGTCCCGTTGAGCGCGGCCGGCCCCGCCACGAGGTCGACGGCCCGGATCTCCTGGCGCGGGTTGGCCATCAGGACCACCAGATGGAGCATCCCCACGCTGTGCTCCACCAGGACGCTGCGCCCGCCGAAGTCGATCCGCCATTTGCGGCCCACCCGGGTACAGAACGCCTCGGGCCGCCGGCGCCCGTCCTCGCCTCGCGGACCCGCGCCCTCACGCCCGTCGATCCCCGACGGTGCCGGCGCGGCCTCCTCGGCGGTCACCGCGAACTCCTCACGGACGGCGTCGGCCTCGGCCTGCCGGCCGGCCCGTTCGAGTGTCTTTGCGAGCCGGTCCCGGGAGGCCGTCGCCGCGGGCCAGTGCGCGAGGGCGAGATTCTGCCGTACGGCGTCCCGCAGATGGGTCACGGCCCGGTCGACGTCTCCCATGGTCAACGCGGCGACGCCGAGCGCGTGGTGGGCCGATCCGAAGCAGGAGATGGCGAGACTGCCCACCATCGGCAGGTGCCCGTACGGACTCAGCAACTCATAGACCCGCGCCGCCGTGTGGGCGTCGTCGAGGAGGTAGGCGGCCTCGGCGACACCGTGCATCGTCACCATCCAACTGCTCGACCTCGGCAGGTCGCCGAGGTCACGGCCGCACAGCGTGGCCAGCGCGCTGACCGCCTTCCGCCGGTCCCCGGCCGTCACCGCGGCCACCGCCAGTGCCGCCTGGGCGTGATCGTCCACGGCGCTCAACGTGGGGGAGTTGACCACCTCGCCGAGCAGCGGCACCAGTTCGACCACCCGGCCCTGGTACCAGCGGATGGTCACCAGCTGCGCGGCATGCCACACCGTGGTGTTGACATCTCCGGAGGCCGCCCCGCGCTCGGCACACGCACGTGCCAGTGTCTCGGCCTGGTCGAGGCGGCCGGCGCGGACCGCGAGCATGACCTCCATCGCGCTCACGACGAAGCCCACCGCGAGATGGTCCCGCTCGGCGAGCAGGCCGCGCAGTTCCGCGAGGCAGCGTTCCGCGTGCGGGTCACCCTCCAGGAACATGTCGACGGTCTGCCACAGCAGGCCCATCAGCAGATCGCTGCGGCGGGAGGTACGGAAGCTCTCCGCGACCAGTTCGGCGGCCAGTTCCCGGCGAAGCGAGCCGTGCTCCGGCCCGAGCAGGCAGTGATGGGTCAGGCTCAGGGCCTCCGCACGCGCCATCGGGTTCGGCCGCGACCTCGCCTGCTTGAGCAGTGTCAGTACCGCCGTGTTGTCGCTGCCGCGGTAGTCGCCCTCCCCGGCCAGCCGGATCCGCAGCCGCAGCGCCAGGGAGGACCGCGGATCCAGCAGCTCCAGGGCCCGGCGTAGCCGCGACTCCAGGAGGACCGAGCCGGCGACCGTGCGGTGCTCGTGCACCCACAGGCCGCCGAAGCCGAGTGCGGCCACCGCCATGGCCCGTTCATCGCCCATCGACTCGGCGATCCGGTAGGCGCGTTCGAAGCGGTCACGGCCGGTGCGCAGATCACCGTCGTCGACGACGGCGACGGTGCCCTCGGCGAGCAGGGTCTGAAGTTCACTGGAGCGCGGGACGTCCGGCCCGGCCGGACCGCGCGCGTCCCGCACGGGCGCATCCACGTTGTTCACGGCTGTGCTTCTCTCCCGGGTGCACTCGACAACGCCAGGTGGAAGCCGGCCGGACCGCCGTGTCGGTCGTGATCGGTGGTCTTGCCACAGGCGGAGGACGACGGCGAATGAGCCTAGCGCAGGGAGCCTGGTGAAGAACAGCCACAAGTTGTACGGGATGTGGACATCATGTGGGGCCCGGGCCGGGGCGTTCAGGATCCCGGTGAGGCAGCCACTTCACTCCCTCCTGCCCCGTACTTCCTGCTCCTGCGCACGCGCCCCGCCGCATCCCGTCCCACCGCCTGACGTCCAGTGGTCAGAGCGGCCCCCACGTGGTGGCGTGTTCGAGGAGCCGACGTCGGACGAGTTCGACGGCGGGCTCGGCGGGCTCGGAGCGGGTCACGAGGTAGAGGGTGTTGAGCGGTGGCACCTCGGTGCGGTGCAGCTGCTCCAAGGAGCCCGCGTTGAGCGCCGGTTCGGCCAGATAACGGGGAAGGACCGAGATCCCCGCGTCGGCGATCACGGCCGTGAGGACGGCCCGCAGATCGGGCACCAGGACGGACACGGGGTTGGGCGGCCGGCGGCGGAACTCGCTTCGCCAGTACCGGCGGATGATGGGCAGTTCCGCCGCGTAGGCCACCAGCGGCAGATGTGCGAGGGCTGCGACGGGATCCTCGGCGAGCCGCCGCGGGTCGACGGAGCGGGCCGCGGTCGGCGTGCCCACGAGGAGGAACTCCTCGTCCACATAGGGCGCCGCGGTCAGACCGCGCAACTTCGCCGACGGCCGGACGGAGGACATCACCAGGTCAAGGCCGCCCTCGGCGAGGGAGACGAGCAGCGGCTCGGAGAGGCCGAGGGTGAAGTGCAGGACCAGGCCGTGGCGGCTGAGCGGGGCGAGCGCGGGCAGCAGCCGGGCCTGCGTGAACTCGCCTGGCGCGCCGAGTCGTACGGTGCCCTGGAAGGCCTGTTCGCCGGCGTCCTCGGCCAGTGCCTGGCGCAGGCCGTCCAGGTGGGGTCCGATCCGGCGGGCGAGCTCGTGCGCCTGGGCGGTGGGACGGGCGCCGTGGCGTGACCGGGTGAACAGGCTGTCGTCCAATTGCTCTTCGAGCCGGGCGAGTTGTCCGCTGACGGCGGGCTGCGAGACGCCCAGTGCACCGGCGGCGGCGGTCAGCGAGCCGCGGCGGTAGATCTCCAGGAAGGTCGTCAGCAGATCGAGGTCGGTCACGCAACCCACGATACATAAGCAATCTTATGGGCAGGACGTGATCGCAGAGCGGATCTGATGGAGGCTGGACGGCGTCACCGACCGAGGGACGTAAACAGCGAGCCACGTCCCCCTTTGAGAAGAGGTCCGTTTCCCATGGCGAAGATCCTGATGGTCATCTCGGCTTCCGACACCCTGATCCTGGCCGACGGCACCGCCCACTCCACGGGCTACTGGGCCGAGGAGGTCGCCGCCTCGCACCGCGTACTGGTCGAGGCCGGTCACCAGGTCGACATCGCCACGCCCGGCGGTGTCCGGCCGACGGTCGACCCGATCTCCCTGGACGAGCGCGGTGGCGTGGATCCGGCCGCCGGCGAAGCCTTCCGGGCGTATCTGGAGTCCATCGACGCTGAACTGGCGGCTCCGCTCGACCTGGCGGCCGTCCACGGCATCGACTACGACGCCCTCTTCCTGCCCGGCGGTCACGCCCCGATGGCCGACCTCGCCGCCAGCGCCGAGCTCGGCGCCCTGCTCACCGAGGCCGACGGCCGTGGCGGAACCATTGCCGCCCTGTGCCACGGTGTGGCCGCCCTGCTCAGCGCGGAGCGCGCGGACGGCACCTTCGTCTTCGCGGGCCGCACCCTCACCGGTTTCACCGACGAGGAGGAGCGCCAGGGCGGCCTCGGCGACGCGGCGCCGTGGCTGGTGGAGAGCCGGCTCGCGGAGCGTGGCGCGCTCGTGGAGACCGGCTCCCCCTGGTCGGACACCGTGGTCGTCGACGGCAACCTGATCACGGGCCAGAACCCGCAGTCCAGCGTCAGCGCGGCCAGGCAGGTCCTCACCGCCCTCAAGGGCACCCGCCGCCTGACGGCCTGACGGCCTGACGGCCTGACGGCCTGACGGCCTGACGGCCTGACGGCCTGACGGCCTGACGGCCTGACGGCCTGACGGCCCGTCGGGCGGCGGGCCGCCGGTCCGGGGACGGCGCGGGCCTCGGCCGGCAAGGTTCAGTGCCCGGGGGCCGAGCGGGGCAGGCGGATCGCCGAGACGAGGAAGAAGATCCCGCCGAGCGTGGCGTAACCGGCGAGGGCGGTCAGCGAGGGGTCGTCCTGGCCGGCGCTTCGGATGAAGCTCGCGCCGGCGAGGACGGAGATGCCGCCGCTGAGGATCATGGCCCACTGGCCGCCCATGGGCCGGCGTGCGACGCCCACGAGCAGCTGGATGAGGCCGGAGACGACCGCCCACGCGCCCCAGACGCGGAGCACGTCGGCGACGCCCGAGGTGCCGGCGACCGCCACGCCGATGGCGGCGAGCACGCTGACGGCCATGTTCGCGTACAGACCCTTGACCGGCCCGGAGGTGCGAGCCGACCTGGCATCGACGACGGCCGCGGCCACGTCGAAGGCGGGGTAGAGGAACAGCAGCACCTTGGCCCCGGTGGTGAGCTCGGAGCCGGCCACCAGCAGGAGCGCGGCCCAGGCGGCGGCGAAGGCGAAGCGGACGGCGTAGAGCCGACGCAGGGCGGGTGCGGCACCGATGCGCTCGGCGGGGGTCGTGGATGCCATGGGGTACTCCAATGACTGTGAGATAGAGAGAACGTTCTCTCTTAGTCGCAGCCTGGCACGCCTCGCCCAAGAAAACAAGAGAGAGCGTTCTACCCCGTACACTGGTGACATGACACAGACGGAAGCCGGGACAGGCACCGGCCGGCGGGTCTCCGAGGCCCGGGAACGGCTCTTGAAGACCGCCGGGCAGCTCTTCTACGCGGAGGGCATCCACACCGTGGGCGTCGACCGCCTGGTCGCCGAGTCGAAGGTCACCAACGCCACCTTCTACCGCCACTTCCGCAGCAAGGAAGACCTGGCCGTCGCCTACATCGAAGGCGTCGACCAGGCGATCCGCTCCCAGATCGACTCCCTGATGGCGGCGGACGTGCCCACCGAAGGCATCCTCCGGGGCATCGGTGCGTCCCTGGTCGAGCAGATCCGCTCGCCCGGTTACCGCGGCTGCGCCTTCCTCAACGCGGCAGCGGAATTCCCCGATCCCGGCCACCCGGTCCACCGTGCCGTCGTGCAGCACCGCGCCTGGTTCCTGCGGACGATCACCGGACTGTTCGCCGAGATCGCCACTGCGGAGGCCGACCACGCCGGCCGGCACTTCGTCATGCTCCGGGACGGTGCGATGAGCGCGGGTTACCTCGGCGACCCCGTCCTTGCCGGCGAGACCTTGCTGCGTGGCATCGAGGGACTGCTGCGGATCCACGCCGCCCGTGGCCTCGACGAGCGCACCGGCTCCGCACCCGGCCCGGCCTCCTCGGCGGCCACGACGGTTTCCGACATCGACTGCTCGCCGCCCGGCGCGTAACCGCGACCGGGGCGACGCCAGGCGGTCACCGCGCGTCGCAGGTCGACCTGCGGTGGGCCGCGGGCTGTTGGTGAGGGCGCGGAGGGTGAACTCGAAGCGGTCGTGTCCGGTGCCGGAGATCGGCTCGGCCGCAGGACGTCGAGTCTGCTGGAACGCTTCTCGCAGGCGGTGCCGTGAGGCGTTCCAGCAGTTCCTCGTGGCTGAGCACCCCTTCCTGATCCTGGCTCGGGCGCCGTCGCTGCGAGCAGGATCGCCAGGATTCCGGGGTACTTCAGGTACAGGTCGCGGATCTGTGCGTACACCCCGAACAGTGATCCGCTCGACGGTGATCGGCTTCTTGCGCGGTGCCGGCGCGGTGACCCCGCTCCGGGTTGGCCTGCGGCTCTGTTCCGGCGCGCCCGCATGATCGGCTCCGCCTTGTCCTGATCAGTGGCCTCTGCCTGTCCTGGTCAGTGGCCTTTGGGGAGGGGTCGGGGGAAAAGGGGGGCGTGCACATGCGCACCGCTTCACAGCAGCCGGCTCGAGCATGCCCGCAGCGCGGGGCCGGGATGCGCGGGAAGGGTCCGGCGCGCCCTGGCCCGACGGCATGGTGGGAGGCTGCTCGCCGAGGTGCGAGGTGAAGGACGGGCGGATCCTGCGCGCGCGGCGTGACGCCTCCTCGCTCCTCGCCTGTGCGGCCGCACTCGCCGTGCACGGGTTCAGGGCGGCCTCGGCGCCGGCGGTGGCCCTCAGACCGCGCCTGGCGCGGTTGCCTCTGACGCGGACGGTGTTGTACCGCGCCGACGCACCCGAGTTGTACACGCCGATCGACGAGGTCGCTCGGGTGACAGGCACCCGTGGTGTGGACGCGATCGTGGTCGACGAGCAGGTCGACGCGAGCGTCACGGCCTACGGTCTGCGCGGGCGTCGGCGGGCGACGCTGGGTCTGCCCCTGTGGGAGACCCTCACGCCGCAGCAGCGGGTGGCCCTGCTGGGCCACGAACTCGGCCACTACGGCAACGGGGGACACCCGCCACGGCCGGGTTGTCGGGACGGTCTACGGGTCGCTGACCACCTTGCGCTGCTACTTCATGCCGATCGAGGACCCCACCTTCCACGAGATGGTCGTCCACCTGCTGTTTCCGGTGCCCGGCCTGCTCCTGAAGACCGTACTCATGCTGCTGGACCAACGGACGCTGCGGGCCGCCGGCGCGCCGAGTAACGCGCCGACCGCGAGGCCGCCCGCCCCGGGTCCACCGGGGCCGCCGTGGAACCCATGGACCGGTTTCTGGTCGCGGACTCCGTCGCCACCACCCTGCGCCGCGAGCGCAACAACGCCGCCCTGCGCGGCATGCGCGAGGCCGAGGCGCGGGCGGACGAAGCGTGGGAGCGGCTCACCGCACACATGGCGTCGATTCCCGAGTACGAGTACGAGCGCCAGCGGCGTGTCGGCGCCCGGCGCGGACACAGCGTCGACGCGGCCCGTCCGCCGACGCACCTCCGCCGCGAGTGCCTGCTCGTCCACGCGCCGTGCCCGCGACCGCTGTGACGGACGGCGACCGGGAGCGCCGTGTCGCCGCGGAGCTCGCCGGTGCGCGCAGGGAGGTGGCAGGGCGGACAGTCCGGGAGGGCGTCGAGGAGCGGTGACGTGTTCTGGCGCCGCGGCACGGGCCTGACGGGGATCACGTCACGATATGCGGTGGTCCGGGGATACCGCGCGGGCGCCACGGGGGACCGTCGACCTCGTCCGTCGGCCGTCTCAGTGGGCGAGACGAGTGTTTGACATTAGGCGATCTTATGGCGGATAAAGTACTTGCTTTGGCCACGTGATGACGTTCCGTGGTGATCCAGCCCTGCTAGCCGAATGAGTACCGCCGTGTCCGACTCCTCCGCCTCCCCGGCTCCCGTCGATCCGCAGGAGGACTGGGACGCCTGGTGTGCCGGGCGCCGGCGCGCGCTCACCTCGCCGACCGGCAATCTCGCCCTCGTCGAGACCCGCTGGCTCCCGGCCGGCGAGCAGGCCGACGCCGACGCGGCCCGTGCCGGACAGCCCGCCACTGTGACGGTCACCACGCTGAGCCGCAGCGATCTCGTCACCGGCGAGCCCGAGCACGGCCTGCGCTTCTGGGACGCGGAGGCACCCGCGATCCGCCACTTCGAGGGCGTCGACACCTTCCCGTACGACCCCGCCTGGGTCCTGGAGGCCGCCTACACGCCCGTCGCGGGCGCCCGCCGGATCGCCTTCGAGCACATCCGCGACAACGGTGGCAGCCGCGACCTCGTCGTCCCCGGCGACATCACGCTCACCGTGGACGGCCGCGCGTACACCCTCAGCGCCTTCGACGACGACGGCACCCTGCTGCTCGTCTTCGGCGACCCCACCAACGGGGACACCACCTACGGCGCCGGCCGCTTCCTGTTCGTCGAGCGCACCGCCGACGACGGCCGGGTCGTCCTCGACTTCAACCGGGCCTTCGTGCCGCCCTGCGGCTTCTCCGATCAGTACAACTGTCCGATGCCGCCTCGGCAGAACCGTTTCCACCTGCCCGTAGAGGCCGGTGAGAAGCGTCCCGTCTTCCGCGAGGGCTTCCCCGCACAGCACTGATCGCCCGACGCCCCCTCCCCGTACCGCAGCACGAAAGCGCACGCACGCCATGAGACTGAACAAGCCCGCCCTGTACGCCGCCGCGACCACCGCCGGCCTCGCGCTCGTCCTCACCGCCTGCGGCGGTTCCGCGACCAGCGCCTCCGGTGGCACCTGGGACAAGAACGCCACCGTCAACATCGGCTCCCTGTACGAGCCGCAGAACCTCGACAACACCGCGGGCGGCGGCCAGGGCGTCACCGAGGCGCTCAACGGCAACGTGTACGAAGGACTCTTCCGCCTCACCGACGACGGCAAGGTCGACAAGCTCCTCGCGAAGGACTACAAGGCCAGCGCCGACGGCCTCACCTACACCTTCACCCTGCGCAGCGGCGTGAAGTTCCACAGCGGGAAGGAACTCACCAGCGCGGACGTCAAGTACAGCCTGGAGAAGGTCCTCGCGGACGACTCGCAGTCCGCCCGCAAGAGCAACCTCGAGGTCGTCAAGGACATCGCCACCCCCGACGCGCACACCGTCAAGGTCACGCTGTCCCAGCGGTCGATCTCCTTCGTCTACAACCTCTCCTACGTCTGGATCATCAACTCCCAGGCGAAGGACCTCAAGACCAGCGAGGACGGCACCGGCCCGTACAAGCTGGGCAAGTGGACGCGCGGCTCGGCGCTGAGCCTGAACCGGTTCGCCGGCTACTGGGGCGGCGCGGCGGCCAACAAGCAGGTCGTCTTCCACTACTTCAAGGACGCCACCGCCCTCAACAACGCCCTGCTGACCAACGCCGTCGACGTGGTCACCAGTGAGCAGTCGCCGGACGCCCTGGACCAGTTCAAGAGCAACCAGAACTACAAGGTCAACGACGGCAACTCCACCACCAAGCTGCTGCTGGCCTTCAACGACAAGGCCAAGCCGTTCACCGATGTCAAGGTGCGCCAGGCCGTCTCCGCCGCCATCGACGACAAGAAGCTCCTGGAGTCGGTCTGGGGCGGCTACGGCAAGCTCATCGGCTCGATGGTGCCGCCCACCGACCCCTGGTACGAGGACCTCACCAAGGTCAACGCCTACGACGTCACCAAGGCCAAGAAGCTGCTCGCCGAGGCCGGTTACGCCAAGGGCTTCTCCTTCACCCTCGACACCCCCAACTACGACCCGCACCCCACGGCCGCGACCTTCATCAAGGCGCAGCTGGCCAAGGTCGGCATCACCGTCAAGATCAACACGATCACGCCCGACGAGTGGTACACCAAGGTCTACAAGAACCACGACTTCACGGCGACACTCCAGGAGCACGTCAACGACCGTGACCTGGTCTGGTACGGCAACCCCGACTTCTACTGGGGCTACGACAACAAGCAGGTCACCCAGTGGGTCGCCCAGGCCGAGGAGGCCACCACGACCGCGCAGCAGACCGAACTGCTGAAGAAGGTCAACCGGCAGACCGCCGAGGACGCGGCCAGCGACTGGCTCTACCTCTACCCGCAGATCGTGGTCGCGAACACGAGGCTGTCCGGCTACCCGCTCAACGGACTGAACTCGCAGTTCTACGCCTTCGACATCAAGAAGAAGGACTGATGGGGCGCTACCTCCTCAGACGCCTCGCCTTCCTGGCGGTGTCGCTGGTGCTGGCGAGCGTGGTCCTGTTCGTACTGCTGCGCCTGCTGCCCGGCGACCCCGCCAACGCGCTCACCTCGGTGGGCGCCAGCCCGGAGCAGATCGCCGCGGCCCGCCACTCCATCGGCTCCGACCGGCCGCTGCCCGCGCAGTTCACCCACTGGCTCGGGCAGCTGGCGAGCGGCGACCTCGGCACCTCCTTCGTCAGCTCGCTGCCGGTCGGTCCCGAGGTGACCGCCCGCCTGAACGTCACCGTCCCGCTCACCCTGGCCGCGTTCGCGCTGGCCGTCCTCGTCGCCGTACCCGTCGGCTTCGTCGCCGCCCACAAGCGGCACACCTGGTACGGCGCCCTGCTCAGCGGGATCTCCCAGCTGGGCATGGCGGTCCCGGTGTTCTGGCTCGGCATGATCCTCATCGCGGTCTTCGCACTGAACGCGGGCTGGCTGCCGTCGGGAGGCTTCCCGCAGGACGGCTGGGCGGCGCCCGCCGACGCCGTCCGCTCACTCGTCCTGCCGGTGGTCACCATCGCCCTGGTGATGAGCTCCTCACTGATCCGCTACGTCCGCTCGGCCACCCTCGACGTCCTCGGCAGCGACCACCTGCGCACCGCCCGTGCCCTCGGCGCGTCCTTCCCGGCCGCCATGTGGCGGCACGGGCTGCGCAACGCATCCGTGCCGGTGATCTCCGTTCTCGGCATCGAACTCGCCTCGACCCTGCTCGGCGCCGTCGTCGTGGAGTCCGTCTACGCTCTGCCCGGACTCGGCTCCCTGCTCGCCACCGGCATCGCCCAGCACGACTACCCGGTGATCCAGGGCGTCCTGTTCGTCTCCACCCTCGCCGTCCTGCTCATCGGGTTCGTCGCCGACCTCGTCCAGCGGATCATCGACCCGCGACTGCGCGGCCGGCTGTCGGGAGGAGCCCGATGACCACGACGGACGTCCTGGACAAGGCCCCGGTCACCGCACCCGCCCGCGGCCGCCGCCGCTCGGTGACCCTGCTCGCCGGGTGCACCCTCACCGCACTGATCGCGCTGCTCGCCCTGGTCTCGCTGGTCTGGCTGCCGTACGCCACCGACGACACCTCCGGCGGGCGGCTCGCCGGTCCCGGCGGCGGGCACCTGCTCGGTACCGACAAGCTGGGCCGGGACCTGTTCACCCAGCTGATGACGGGCTCCCGGATCGCCGTCGAGGCCGGACTCGGGTCCGTGCTGATCGCCGCGCTGATCGGCGTCACCCTCGGGGTGCTCGCCGCGTTCGCCCAGGGGTGGCTCGACGACACCCTCGCCGCGTTCCTCGACATCCTGATCGCCTTCCCGACGCTGCTCCTCGCGATGCTCGTCGTCGCCGCCCGCTCGGCGACCCTCGGCTCCGCCGTCCTCGCCATCGGCCTGGCCCAGAGCGCGGTCGTCGCCCGCCTGGTACGGATCCTGGTCAAACGGGTCCTCACGCAGGACTACATCACGGCCGCCCGCACCTCGGGCACCTCCTGGCCGCGCACCGTCACCGGGCACGTCCTGCCCAACATCTGGCCCACCCTCGTGGTCAACCTCGCCCTCCAGTTCGGCCTCGCCGTGCTGGCCGAGGCCGGGCTGTCCTACCTCGGCCTCGGCGCGCCGCCGCCCAACGCCTCCTGGGGCCGCATGCTCCAGGAAGCCCAGGCCACCTTCACGACCGCCCCGGCCGGCGCGCTCGCCCCCGGCATCCTGCTGGTCCTGCTCGTCGTCGGCGTCAACCTGATCGCCGACGGGCTGCGCGACACCCTCGACCCGGCGACCCGACAGAGGCGGTCATGACCCTCCTCGACGTAGACGGTCTGACCGTACGCACCGCCGACGGACGCACCCTGGTCGACGACCTGTCCTTCCGGCTGGCCGCGGGCGAACGCCTCGGCCTGATCGGCGAGTCCGGCTCCGGCAAGTCCCTGACCACCCTCGCGCTGCTGGGCCTGCTGCCCGACGGGATGCGCGCGGACGGCAGCGTGAGGCTGGCCGGCACCCAGGTCGTCGGCGCCACCGAGAAGCAGCTCACGGCCGTACGCGGACGCCGGGCGGCCGTCGTCTTCCAGGAACCGCTCACCGCCCTCGATCCGCTGATGCGGGTGGGCCGCCAGATCGCCGGACCCCTCGGCCGCCGTACCGGCCTCAGGGGCAGGCAGCTGCGGGCCGCCGTGGGGGAGGCCCTGGACCGGGTCCGGCTGCCCGAACCCGAGCGGATCGCCCGCGCCTTCCCGCACGAGATCTCCGGCGGCCAGCGCCAGCGCGTCGCCCTCGCCATGGCCCTCGCGTGCGAGCCGGAGCTGCTCATCGCCGACGAGCCCACCACCGCTCTCGACGTGTCGGTGCAGGCCGAGATGCTCGACCTGCTGGACACCCTCGTGCGTGAGCGGGGGATGGCCCTGCTGTTCGTCAGCCACGACCTCGCCGTCGTCGCCAAGATCGCCGACCGCGCCCTCGTCCTCAAGGACGGCCGGGCCGTCGAGGAGGGCCCCGTCCTGGACGTCATCGGCGCGCCCGTCGCCGAGTACACCCGGACACTCGTGGCCGGTGCCCGCAAGCTGGAGGCCGCCCTGGACCTGAGGAGCGCCCGATGAGGCCCGTACTCGAACTCGACGACGTCGCCGTCCGCTACCGGGGCGCCGCCGCCGACACCGTGCAGGGCGTGTCCCTGGCCGTCGAACCGGGACAGTCGCTCGCGCTGGTCGGCGAGTCCGGCGCCGGAAAGACCACCCTGCTGCGCCTCCTGCTGGGCCTCGCCCGCCCCACGAGCGGTACGGTCCGCTTCGACGGCGAGCCTCTCGCGCCGCGCGACCGGCGACAGCTGCGCCGGTTCCGGCGGGGTGTCCAGTGCGTCTTCCAGGACCCGTACTCCTCACTGGACCCGCGCCGCCGGGTGGCCGCCGTCGTCGCCGAACCGCTGCGCTCCCTCGGCCTGGACAGCCGTACGACCGCCGCGCCCAAGGTGGCCGCCGCGCTGGAACGGGTCGGTCTGCCCGCCGACGCGGCCGACCGTTACCCGCACGAGTTCTCCGGCGGACAGCGTCAGCGCATCGCCATCGCCCGCGCCATCGTCTGCGACCCGCGGGTGCTGCTCGCCGACGAACCGGTGAGCGCGCTCGACCTCACGACCCGGGTGAAGGTCGTGGACCTGCTCGCCGAGCTGAAGCAGGAAAGCGATCTCACCCTCGTCATGGTCAGCCACGACCTGTCGGTCGTCGCCTCACTGTGCGAGCGCACGGCGGTGCTGGAGCGTGGCCGGCTGGTCGAACAAGGAACCACCGAGCGGGTGCTGGGCGCACCGGAGCACCCTTACACCCGGCGGCTGATCGACAGCGTGCCCCGGCTGCCCGTCTGAGCGGGACGGACGGCGGCCGGAGACCATCGGGCTCGTACGGTCGAGGGTGAGGGCTGGCCCTGATCCGACCCGGCGGATCGAGGAGTTCCCCAAGCCGGTGATCGTCGCGGTCAACGGCCTCGCCCACGGTGGTGGTTGCGAGATCGCCGAGACGGCCCCGCCGGCGATCGGCGCCGAGCAGGCGACTTCGCCGAGCCCGATTTCTCCCTCGGCTGTCCGCCCCCGTCCGGCGGCTCGCGGCACCTGCCGCCACACGCCGGCCGCAAGCGTGGGCTGGAGATGATCCCGACCGGTGACCCGATCCCGGCCGCCCGAGCCGCCGAACCGGCCCTGGGCAACGCCGTCGTACCGGCGCACGAACCACTGGACGCCGTACGTGCGCCGGCCGCACGGATGGGCCGGCGCACGTCGACAGCCGTAGCGGCCTGCCCGGCGCGCGGTCACCCGCGGCGACAACCTGCCCATCGGTGAGGGCCTGGCACGCCTACGGGCCCGCCGGGCCGGTGTCGTCGGCGGCTCGCGCGGCGGCCGCCCGTTCCAGCAGGGACCAGCCGTCGGCCTCCACCGGTCGTCGTTCCTCCGGCTGCCACCCGTCGGCCGGCGCCACGTCGAGCAGTACCCGGTCGGCGCCCTGCTCGTGGAGGTTGAGATCCGCACCCCGGGCGAAGCCCACGTCCCCGGAGCCGAAGGGGGCGCCGCCGGGGACGTATCGGCCGGGACCGGAGGCAAAGACAATGCGGAGCGGGCCTCCGGTGCCGGCCGGCTGCGGGGACAGGGTCAGGGTCTGGCGGCAGTCCACGGACCGGCCGGCGGCGTCCGCTTGGTGGCTGTGGCGCATCGTCCACATGTGGACGCGCCCGTCGGCGACCAGAGGGCGGGGCGACTTGGAACGTCGAGGCAGGTGCTCGAGCCTACGCGCTCCGGGACGCCCTGGCGGCGTTCAGATTCGACGCCGATGAGGCAGGACCCTCGCCGTACGCCCTCCGGTCGCTCAACGGCCGTGCGTCGAGGTGCTGCGGTAGTCGGTGTACGTGTAGGGGTTGTCGAGGACCTTGGTCTCGGGGATGTCGGGGTTCATGCCGGTCACCCAGGCCTCCTCGCCTATGGCCGACCGCAGGTGGTCCACCGTCTGCTCGACCGTGCGCCGTACCGCGCTCAGGTCGACGCCGAGCAGCCGGTGCTCGTACTTGACCACCCGGCCGTCGACGACCACGGTGTGCACGTCGCCGCGCTGGGCCTGGAACGCCACATGACCGTAGGGATTGAGCATCGGGAACGAGACCGGTGAGTGGTCGTTCTTCAGCAGGACCAGGTCGGCCTTCTTGCCCACCGCGATGCTGCCCAGGTCGTGCTCGCGGCCAAGTGCCCGGGCACCGCCGAGAGTTGCCCACTCCACCACGTGGTCGGCGCGCAGGGCGCAGTGGGTGACGGTCTCCTCCCTGGCGTGGGCGGCGAGGTGCTCGCGGGCGCGGTCGGCGCCCAGTGTGGTGCGCATGGCGGAGAACAGGTCCCCGCTCCACCAGACGCTGGTGTCCATCGACAGGGAGACCGGGATGTCGTGGGAGCGGACCGCCCAGGTGGTCGGATAGCCCTGGCCGGCGCTCTGCTCGCTCTCCGTGGAGACCGAGATGGAGCCGCCGGTCGCCGCGATGCGGTGGTAGGAGTCGGCCGACAGGGTGGAGGCATGCACGTAGACCGTCTCGGGGCCCATGAAACCGTGCGCGTGCATCAGCCGGATGCCGTCGTCGTTGGTGGCGCCCCACACGCCGGCATGGGTGGTGACGGCGACGCCCAGGTCGCGCGCGACTTCGAAGGCGGGCTTCTCGGGGAACGCGGGATCGCCGGTGACGTCGAAGGCGAGCTGGAAGCCCAGCATGTCGTCGCCGGTGATGCGACGGCGGACGAAGTCCCGGAACTCCGGTGCCGCGGTCCATTCCGCCGGCGCCTGCTGGATGTTCCCGTAGGCGAGGACGAACCGGCCGGGCACCGCCTCCAGCGCGTCCACCGCGGCGTCCGCGTGGTCGACCGTCTGCAGCCCGTGCGACCAGTCGACGACCGTGGTCACCCCGGCGTCCAGGGCTTCTACGGCGGCGAGGAGGTTGCCGGCGTGCACGTCCTCGGGGCGGAAGGCCTTGCCATGTTCGAGGTAGTACCAGACGAAGTACTGGGTCAGGGTCCAGTCGGCGCCGTAACCGCGCATCGCCGTCTGCCACATGTGCCGGTGCGTGTCGATCATGCCGGGCATCACGATGCCGCCGGACGCGTCGATCTCCACCGTGCCCTCCGGGACGGCGAGGCGCGGACCGACCGCGGTGATCCGGTCGCCGGCCACGAGCACGTCGGTGTCGGTGAGCACCTGCCGCGCGGGAGCCATGGGCAGTACCGTGCCGCCGCGGAAGACGACGGGGCGTCCCGCCTGGAATGGGGTGGACTCGCTCATCACTGGATCTCCCGCTCTGTTTCGGACGAGTGTCCGTATCGCGGCCGATAGGTTGCTGATTGATGGTCATCAGGCTGCTGGTGACTGTCAATACTGAGCGCATTCCGAAATTCACCCAGATCCTCCACCAGGTGTCCGCTCTGCGGTCGTGTGGCGGCAGATGGCTCCGCAGTGACGGCACCGAGGTCCGTTCTGCTGCGTAGAGTGGCTTCGGTGAGCTGTCCGCGAGGCGGACACCAGCAGTGCGATGTCGACGACATGCAGAGGAGCCGTCATGCCGCGTGAAGGAACCGGGCCCGATTTCATCGAGGCGCTGGCCCGGGGGCTGGAGGTCATCACCGCGTTCCAGCCCCGGCAGCCGGTGATGTCGCTGACCGACATGGCGACCGCGACAGGACTGGCCAGGCCCACCGCGCGCCGGATCCTGCTCACCCTGGTCGAGCTGGGATACGTGCGCCCGCAGGGCGGCGGGTTCGCCCTGACCCCGCGCGTTCTGGACCTCGGGGTCGCCTACGTCCGTTCGATGGGCCTGTGGGACGTGGCCCGCCCGCACCTGGAGTGGCTGGTCGAGCGGACGAACGAGTCCTGCTCGATCGCCCAGCTCGACGGCTCCGACATCGTCTACGTCGCCAGGGTCTCCGTTCCCAAGATCGTCACCCTCGCCGTACAGATCGGCACCCGCTTCCCCGCCCTGCCCACCTCGCTGGGAAAGGTCCTGCTGGCCGCGGTGCCGCCCGACGACGTGGCCCGCATCCTCGCCGAGCCCAGCCGCTCCGGCCTGACCTCGGTATGGCACCCGGACCGGGCCGAATGGGAGGCGGAGCTGCGTGAGGTGCGCGCGCGTGGGTGGGCGATGACCGACGAACAGCTGGCCCGGGGCATCCGTTCGGTGGCCGCGCCGCTGCGGGACGGCTCGGGCCGGGTCGTCGCGAGCGTCAACGTCAACGCGCACGCCGCCGAGACCTCCGTGGACGTGCTCCTCCACGACTACCTGCCGCTTCTCCTGCAGGCCGCCGGCGAGATCAGTGTGGACTTCGCCCGGCTGGAGTCCGCACCGCATGCCGTCCGCCCGGCGGGCGTGAGCTGACGTCTTGACGCGTCGGCGGCACCGGACACAGAATCACTCTCCGGACGATCGTCCGCTGTGCGGACGAGGAGGCGAGAGTGATGTCGTACAACGCCATAGCCGCTTCGCAGGGCACCCAGGCACCGCTGGCCGGGGTGCTGGTCGCGGACTTCTCGCGGATCCTTGCCGGGCCCTACGCCACGATGCTGCTCGCCGACCTGGGAGCGGACGTGGTCAAGGTCGAGGGACCCCACGGCGACGACACCCGGACCTGGATGCCCCCCACCCGCGGCGAGGTCTCGACCTACTATCTCGGCGTCAACCGGGGGAAGCGGTCGATCGCCCTCGACCTGCGTGACGAGGACGACGCCGAGGTCGCCCGGAAACTGGCCCGCCGGGCGGACGTCCTGATCGAGAACCTCAAGCCCGGCGGCATGGCCAAGTACGGACTGGACTTCGAGTCGCTACGGCGGGACAACCCCGGGCTGATCTACGCGTCGATCACCGGCTTCGGTACCGGGCCCGGCCGTCACGTCCCCGGCTACGACCTCATGGTGCAGGCCATCTCGGGCCTCATGAGCCTCACGGGCGACCCGGACGGACCGCCCTACCGGGCCGGGATATCCGTGTTCGACGTGATGGCCGGCAATCACGCCGCGATCGGCATCCTCGCCGCACTGCGGCACCGGGACGCCACGGGGACGGGCCAGCTCGTCGAGGTGAACCTGCTGTCCTCGGCTCTGACCGGACTGGTCAACCACAGCTCGGCCTACGCCGCCGGCGGCACCGTGCCGTACCGGATGGGCAACGCCCACCCCAGCGTGTTCCCCTACGAGCCGTTGCCCACCGCCGACAACGACCTCATCGTGACCGCCGCCAACGACGGCCAGTTCCGCAAGCTGTGCGAGGTGCTCGGCATACCGGAGGTGGCCGACGACCCGCGGTTCGCGCGCAACGCCGACCGCACCGCCCACCGCGAGGAACTCCGCCCGGTGCTGGTGGAGCGGCTGGTGACGCGCGGCGCCACCGAATGGTTCGAGGCGCTGGTCGAGGCCGGCGTACCGAGCGGACCGATCAACACCATCGACGGCGGGTTCGCCATGGCCGAGCGTTTCGGACTCGACCCGGTCGTCACCGTGGGGGAGGGCGACCGCGCGGTGCCCACCACCCGGCATCCCATCCGGTTCTCCGACACCCCCGCCACCTACCGGCTGCCGCCGCCCGAACTCGACGAACACGGGCAGGAGCTGCGCAAGTGGCTGAGCGCATCCGAGGAGGCCGACCGTGGCTGAGCCGACACCCCGCCCCGCCTATCCCACCGCGCTGGGCGCCTCCGACCTGAAGACCATCACCCTGCTCGGGCACGACCTGGCCGAGGACATCATGGGCACGGTCGGTTTCGGAGAACTCGCCTTCTGGCTCGCAACCCAGCGCAGGCCCACCACCGGCGAGACGCGCGTCTTCGAGGCCGTGCTCGCCGCACTGGCCGACCACGGCTTCACCCCGACGGCCATCGTCACCCGCCTGACCTATCTCTCCGCGCCGGACTCCGTGCAGGGCGCCCTGGCCGCCGGCCTGCTCGGAGGCGGCTCCCGGTTCCTCGGTGTCACCGAGGACACGGGCCGCTTCCTGCACGACGTACTGGATTCCCTGGACGGTGCGCTGCCCACCGACGAGGCGGCCTGGGACGAGCTCGCCCTGCGCACGGTCCGGGAGCGGCGCGCGGCCGGGAAGTTCGTCCCCGGGCTCGGGCATCACGTACACAAGGAGGGCGACCCCCGTACGCCTCGGCTGATGAGCATCGCACGGGAAGAGGACGTCTTCGGGCCGCATCTGCACCTGTTCGAAGCCATCGGCCGGGTCCACCCGGCCGTGCTGAACAGAACGCTTCCCCTCAACGGAGCGGGAGTCTGCGGCGCCGCCCTCGCGGACCTCGGCCTCCCGCTGCCGCTGCTGCGCGGCTTCGCGCTGCTGGCCCGCACCGCCGGACTGATCGGCCAGCTCGCCGAAGAACTGCGCCGCCCGGTCGCCCAGGACGTCTTCCTGTCCGTCGACCTCAACAACACCCCCGTGCCACCGGCCCCCTACACCGCGGAACCCCTCGCGAAGGGGCGACGCGAGGACTGACCCGCGACAGCCGCACCCCGTTCACCTCACCGCAGACCAAGGAGCCGCAACCGTGTTCGTCGACGAGGACAACATCACCGAGCTGGCCGTCCAGCGCTGGGCCACCGCGCACTCCCCGCGGCTGGGCGAGCTCATGACCGCGTTGGTCCGTCACCTCCACGCCTTCTCGCGTGAGGTGCGGCTCACCGAGGACGAGTGGATGGCCGCCGTCGAGTGGCTGACCTCGGCCGGCCAGGCCTGCGACGACAAGCGCCAGGAGTTGATCCTCACCTCCGACGTGCTCGGACTGAGCACCCTTGTCGTGCAGTTGAACAACAGGTTCGCGCCGCAGGCGACCCCGGCCACCGTGCTCGGGCCCTTCCACGTCGACGGCTCGCCGGCCGCGCCCTACGGCTTCGACATGTCGGACGGCATCGAGGGCACCCCGCTGTTCTTCACCGGCAAGGTGACCGACATCGAGGGCAAGCCCCTCCCGGGTGTGGTGCTGGACGTCTGGCAGGCCGACGCCGACGGCGCCTACGAGTCGCAACTCCCCGACATCGACGAGGCCCGTCTGCGGGCCAAGTACCGGACCAGGCAGGACGGCACGTACTGCATCCGCACCATCGCGCCGCGCGGCTACGCCATCCCCATGGACGGCCCCGTCGGCGACCTGATGCGCAGGACGGACATCAGCCACTTCCGGCCCGCACACGTCCACTTCCTCATCGACGAACCGGGCTACCGGAAGCTGACCACGCATCTGTTCCAGGAGGGCAGCGAGTACCTGGACTCCGACGTCGTCTTCGGCACCAAGGACGCGTTGATCACCCCCTTCGGCCGACGGACGGCAGGCACCGCCCCCGACGGAAGCACCCTCGACGTCCCCTACCTGCAGGCCGAGTACGACTTCGTCCTGCAGCCCGCCTGACCGGAGCCGGTCGAGTCGGCGTACCAGCCCGGTCAGTGCGATCTGGGTTCCCCGCGGGCCGCCGGAGCACAGGTGGATGCCGCTGCCGAACGCGGTGCTGGTTGTTCCGCCGGTCCGGGCCGAAGCGGTTCGGATCATGGAAGCGCTCCGGCCCGCGGCTGCCCGAGGCCGGCATGAGCGTGATCCGCGAGCCCTGGGGGATGACGGTGCCGGCGACGGTGAGGTCGCTGTACGCGGCCCGCCGGGGAACGATCCGCACGGCGAGGCAGCGTGGTGCTCCCGGACCCCGCCCCCGGCCAGTACCTGCTTGGACAGGGGAGGCCCGTCGTAGGGCTCACCCGACTCGTCACCGATCATGGTCGGCGATCCGGTGAAACCCTCGTCCCGCAGAGCGTCCGCGGCCCGCGCCCCGGCGGCGAAGCCCCGACGATGAGGGAGGAACCGGACACCGCGGACCGATGGACCGCTGAAAAATCAGCCTGGCAGCGGTCCTGATACCGGCGAGTCCTGCGATGGCCGACGAGATGTCCACAGGCCGGAGACCCGGCCCTGCGATTCCTGGAGGGCCGGAGCCAGCCGCGCCGACTCCAGCCCGCTGTCGGTGTGCCTCCGGGCTTCGCGCGCGCGGCAGCGTTATCACATAGGGTATGGCATCGTCCTGGACCGGTAATCGGGTACGTCTGCGTGCCGTCGAGCCCGACGACTGGACGGCGTTCATGCGCTTCGCCGAGGAGGACGGGCGTCCCGGACGCAGGTTGGATCTGCCGCGGTCCGCCGAGAGCCACCGTGCCTGGGCGAAGGAACAATCGGTTGCCGAGAGCGATGACGACCGCTTCCGGTTGGCAGTCGAGGCGACGGCCACGGGAGAGCTGGTCGGCACGGTGGGCTCGCATCGCACCGGCCCCCGATCGGGCTGGTTCGAGTGTGACGTCATGATCGGCGGCGAGCACCGGCGCAGGGGCTATGCGGCGGAAGCTTTGGTGCTGTTGCTGCGCTTCATGTTCACCGAGCGTCGCTATCACAAGTGCCTGGCGGCGATCTTCGCCCACAACGAGGCGTCGCTGACGCTCTTCGGTCGGCTCGGCTTCACCGAGGAGGGGTGTCTTCGCGAGCACGTCTTCTTCGCCGGCCGGCACCACGACCTGGTCATGATGGGCATGCTCGCCCCCGAGTTCGACCAGCGGCACACGGCGAGCGAGCCATGAGCCCCCGTGGCCCGGGCGGGGTGCGGAACGGCCCTCAGCCGCGCAAGGTGGCGCGCAGACGCAGGCCGACCGGTGCGAGACCTTCGAGGGTGGTGACCTGGTGGCTGGGTCCCGGCCCGGGAGGCTCGCTCAGGTGGTAGCGGCGGGCGGTCTGGGCCGTCAGGAGCGTCAGCATCGCCATCGCCAGAGCGGTTCCCTCGCAGCCGTGCGGCCCGGTACCGAAGGAGAGGAAGCCCCCGGATCTTGTCGGCGCCCCCGAATCATCGAGCCAGCGCTCGGGCCGGAACTGGTCGGGCTCGGAATACTCCCGCACGTCGCGGTGGGCGGTGTAGGGGCAGACGAGAACGGTGGATCCGGCGCCGATGGTGTAGCCGGCGAGCTGAGTCTGTCGGGGCGCGCACCGGGTCAGCAGCCAGCTCGGCGGGTACAGCCGGAGCACCTCGCTCACCAGCGCCTGGGTGTACCGCAGGCCACCGAGGTGGACGTTGGTCGTCGCGGCCGGGTCCGGCGGCAGCGAGGCGGCTTCGGCCGCGACGCGGCCCGCTGCCTGGGGGTGCCGGGCCAGGTGGAGCAGGATCCATCCGGCTGCCCGGGAGGGGGTCTCGAACGTGGCGACGGTGATTCCGGGGAGCGTGTCGAGTACGGCTTCTTCCGGCAGCAGGCCGTAGTGGGGCGATGGCCGGAGCATCTGTCCCAGCATGTCCTCACCGAGTCGGCCCGATGACCGACGCCGCCGGACGACAGGCCGCAGGGCGTCGGTGAAGGCGACCTGCTGCCGGGTGCGGAACCGCCGTGCCGGCGAGGGGATCCAGCGCGGCCATGTCCAACGGGACGGGCGTACGAGTACCTCCCGGGCCAGGAAGAGGCGCGAAGCATAGGGGAGCAGTGTGGGGGCGTCTTCGGAGAAGAGGTAGCTCACGCCGGTCTCGGCCAGTGCGTGCCGGACGAGAGGCAGCACCTCGACGTCCTGGCCCGGGGGCCACTGGTCGGCGAATCGAGCGGTCCGGGGCGCAATCTGGCCGATCCGCGCCGCGACCGCCTGCGCACGCATTCCGCGCATGCGCGCGGCGTGGGCGTACCCGCGCTGCTCGGCGGTCGGCGCTCCGCTCGACCACTTCAGCGGCGGGAAGAGAGGCGACGCCGCCTTGGGGAAGTCCTGCGCCCGGCGCAGAACCGCCTCACACGGGCCGGCCGCGGCGGCCACGTAGACACCCGGCTCCAGCTGCCAGACATCACCGCACTCCTCGGCGCCAAGGCGTGCCATGGCCAGCCGGTCACGGCTCCAGGCCGCGAAGCTGCCTCCGGGCAACGGCGGCGGCTCGTTCGTTCGCCCCATGAGACAGTCCCTGGCTGTCCGGCTGTCGTGCCTGTTCAGGCCGGTGTCGTAGGCAGCGCGGCCCGGAGCCGGTGAGCGCCCGGGGGGCGCTCACCAGCGGTGCGGTCAGTCCTGGTCGTCGCCGGCGTACGCATCCCATTCGTGGGCCCCGTACGCACCGTAGTGACGGCTGAAGGACAGCCTTCTCAGCAGCTTGGCGATCATGATGTTCTCCTCTCGCCAATCTTCAGCGCCCAAAGGCACATTC
This sequence comes from Streptomyces sp. NPDC026515, assembly GCF_055567595.1. Lineage (NCBI taxonomy): Bacteria > Bacillati > Actinomycetota > Actinomycetes > Kitasatosporales > Streptomycetaceae > Streptomyces > Streptomyces sp. NPDC026515. The sequence continues at coordinate 109,647 of NZ_JBVHQD010000021.1, read as the reverse complement.
GATATACTGCCACATGCGCCATATGTGCGATATGGGAAGAATGTCGGTGACTGGTGGGATACATTCACTACCGATCACCGGTACCCAGGAACGGAACCAGTTGTTGCCGGGACAACAACCAGAAGGACATCGTGTCGAGGTCGTCGTATGCGCCATCGCGTGTCTATCGCAGTCCGCTGCTCGACAGCACGCGCTGGGATGCGTTCAGGCCCCGACGCGGGGACATCGTCATCTCCACCGCCACCAAAGCGGGCACCACGTGGGCGCAACGCATGGTGGCGTCGCTGATTTTCCGGAGCGCCCGTCTGCCGCGTCCCCTCATGGAACTGAGCCCTTGGCTCGACATGGCGATGGTCCCGCTCGCCGATGTCACGGCGTTGCTTTCCGGGCAGGAGCATCGCCGTTTCATCAAGACGCACCTGCCCCTGGACGCACTTCCGTTCCATCCGGACGTGAGGTACGTGGTGGTCGGACGTGACCTGCGTGACCTCGCTCTGTCCACGCATCATCACGCCCGCAGCATGAGCTCTGCCGGACCGCGGGCCGCCCTCGCGGCCGCCGTCCAGGCGCATGGCGGCGACAGCGGCGAGAACCTCGGATCGTTCCGGCCTCCGGAAGTTCCCGAAGACGTGCACGACTTCTGGCGGGAGTTCTTCACCCGCAGTGCCTATCCCTGGGAATCGGACGGCTGGCCCTACAACTCGCCCACACACCACCTGAGTTCCTGGTGGGAACGCCGGTCCGAACCCAACGTCTGTCTCCTCCACTACCAGGACATGCTGGACGACCTGGAGGGTCAGATGCGACGGCTGGCCGACTTCCTCCAGATCACCGTCGAGGACCGCGCCTGGCCGGACCTGGTGAAGGCCTGCACCTTCGCCGAGATGAAGACGAACGAGGCCGAGATCTGGGACTCGGGCCTCTCCGGCGCCGCCCTCGGCACGTGGAACTTCTTCCACAGGGGCACGAGCGGACAGTGGCGCGCCCTGTGCTCCGAGGACGAACTCGCCCTGCACGAGCAGGCGCTGCGGCGAATGCCCGAGGAACTCCGCTCCTGGCTCGTCCGTGACCCCACGGTCGCCGCGTGAGGAACACGCGCCCGGCGACGGGACCGGGCGGGTGACAGGCCCCGTCCCAGGCGCGGCGTCAGTCCTGCGGTCGGGTGGGCACGACGAGTTCCCGGCGCAGCGTCATCACCAGCGTACGGGCCTGGTTGTAGCCGCGGGTCTCCACGCCCACCTGACCGCGGCCCTCACGGTCGGGGATGTCGTGCTTCGCGTAGACCTCGCTCTCCGCGTAGAGGGTGTCGCCGTGCAGCAGTGGTGCGTGGTGCTCGATCTTCTCGAAGCCGCGGTGGGTGATGGCGCGCCCGGCCACGTCCGCTTCGGACAGGCCCAGGAGCAGGGAGAAGACGTAACTCCCGATGACCAGTGGTTGCTGGTACCGGGTCGCGGTCTTGGCGTAGTGGGCGTCGAGGTGCAGGGGGTGTCGCACCATGGTCAGGAGGGAGAACAGGTGATGGTCGTACTCGGTGACGGTCTTGCCCGGCCAGTGGCTGAAGACCTGGCCGACCTCGAAGTCCTCGAAATATCTGCCGAAGGTCAATGAGCACCTCTTCTGGAGCGGACACGGGGGCGTCGTCCGGGTACGGGCGATCTCGGTCACGGAGATCACTTCCACGCCCGTGCCGTCTCGAAGCCCGTGTCACCTGGTGACCGGGCGCGGCAGCGCGGCGCGGACGCGAGAAGGCCGCACACCTGCGGTCAGCTGCGTCCTCCCTGTCCTCAGGCAAGGTTTCCTGGGCGTGCCGCCACCCGCCTGGCAGCAGTACGAGCACCAGCGCGGCCGTGGCCGCACACAGGCCCGCGGAGCCCAGGCCGGCCACGTGCAGCCCGGTCATGAACGGTCGTGTGCACGGGGCTGCCCCGCAATCGCCCCGGCCACCGCGATCCCGATCGCGCCGCCGGTTGGTCGCGCAGGCCGGAACCGGCCGTGGTCCGGGAGAGCAGCGCGAGCCCGGCCCCGGTGAGAAGGAGACCCGCGACGGGGGACCCGGGGGCCGATCCGGCCGCCGAGGCCACGGGCGGGGTACGGCACGCCGGACGCCCAGGCCGGCCAGGGCCTCGGCGGCCCGTTGCCGGACGGCCGCGCTCTCGGTGCCCGGCATGCCGGTCAGGGTGCCGGCGGGGCGCGGGTCGTCCAAGGCGGTGAACACCTCGACAGCGCGGCTGCCCGAACGTGCTGAGTGCCGGAGCCGCCGCCGTCCGGGGCTCCGGCACCTGCGGCCCCAGCGCGATGAGCGTGTGCTGCGCCTCCTCGGCCACCTCGGCCGACTCCGCGTCCAGCTGAGCCACCGCGCGGGCGATCTCGTCCTCCAAGGGTGCCAGTCCGGCCGGTACGGCACGCCCGGCGCCGCCGGAATTCGTTGCGTGCCTCCGTCAGCCGTGCTTGGCTCGCCCGATGAACCTACTGCTGACGGCGAGCGGCCTGCGCAACGAGACACTGCGGGATGGACTGCGGGAGATGCTGGGAAAGCCGTTCGGATCGGCGAACGTCGTGTTCGTACCGACGGCATCGGTCGCCGAACCCGGGGACCACGGATGGGTCGTCGCGGACATGAACCGACTGCACGGTCTCGGCTGGCGGGAGTTCGACGTCCTGGAGCTGAACGGCCTGCCCCGGCAGATGGTGATCGACCGGCTGCTCCACGCCGACGTCATCTATGTCGAGGGCGGCAACCAGTACCACCTCGCGCGCAGCATCACCGGCAACGGCCTGGCCGACGGCTTCCTGGAGGCGCTGGAGAGCCGCATCTACGTGGGGGTCAGCGCCGGGTCGATGATCTTCAGCCGTCATCTCACCGGAGACTCCGCCGACGTCATCGGGGACACCAGGGACCTCCACGTGCTCGGCGCGACGACCGTGGAGCCGCCGTTCGGCCTCTTCGACTGGTACCTCAAGCCTCACCTGTACTCGCCGGACTTCCCCGAGCGTGACGACGCCTGGGCCGATCGCGTCACCGCGCGGGCGGACTTCCCGATCTACTTCATCGACGACGACACGGCCGTTCGCGTCCGGGACGGCAAGGTGGACGTCATTTCTGAAGGCCGGTGGCGGTTCCAGCCGTGACTCGAGGTGCGGGGCGCAAGTCCGGGTGTCCGGCATGATGAGGCTGAGGGCCTCGAGCCGTACCGGGGTGAGTTGGTGGCGTTCCGCCACCGGATGCCGGGGTCGTTCCACGAGGCCGAGGACCTGGTGCAGGAGACGCTGCTGCGTGCCTGGAAGGCCCGCCACCGGTACGACCCGGCGCGCGCGTCGGTGCGGACCCGGCTGTACCGGACCGCCACCAACGCGTGTCTGACCGCACGGGAGGGGAACAGGCGGCGTCCCCTGCCGTCCGGGGTGGGGAGGATGCCGAGCGACGCCCCCCGGGGCGGCGCTGACGCCGCTACGTCGAGGTCGCCGACGCCGTGCACCGCCAGGCCGTTGGGGCCGGCGGCACGTCGGTCACCGAGGTGCCCCACCTGTTCTTCGCAGACCGGGTGGGGCGGTGCGCGATCCCCTGGGCGACGTGTACTGGATCCAGACCCGTGCGGAGGACCTGAGCCCTCAGGAGATGGAACACCGCCTCGGCGAGCCGGAGTTCACCAAGGCCATGGAGCAAGTCCAGGGCGCCGACTTCTTCCCCGCCCGGGGAGCCGGTCCAGGCTGACGTCCAGGAGCGGGAAGTGGGCCTCCCGCGCCGACGGCGCGAGCCTCTCGCCGTAACGAATCGGGCACCCGCGCTGCCCGGCGATCTCAGGTGCGCGGAGCGTCGACAGCATGCTGGAGCCAGACGTAGTGGACCGGTTGAGCCGCGTTCCAACGATCGGCAAGGCTGGTGTCGACCGGTGCGAACCCGGCCGCCCGATAACAGCGCAGTGCTGTCCCGTTGTGTGGATGGACACGCATGAAGACGTCGGAATACCCGGCGGCGAGGGCCCGTGCGAGCAACTCCCGCACCAGGACCCGACCGAGCCCGTTGCCCCGGCTGTCGGGAGCGACGATGATCCGGGCGAGCTCGACCTCGTCTTCCTCGGCGTCGAGCCACAACTCCCCGTAGCCCACCACCCTCTCGTCTGCCATGAGGACGTGGGCCCGCACGTCCTCGTCGCGCTGCCAATCCGTGATCACTCGTGCGGGCAGGGGGAATTCCTTCTGCCCGCACCACATGACGGCTTCGCCGGCGGAAGTCGGCCAGGCCGCCACCGTGACGGCGTGAGCGGCGGCAAAAGGTAGGAGATCCATGCGTATCGATCCATCCGACGTCGTGTCCGTGACGGTCCCGGGCCGCGACCTGAGCGTGTGTCGTCCCGGTCGACGACCGTCGCACTCGGCAAGCGGGCCGTCCAGGGGAGTACTTGTGCCGTGTCACTCGTCAGCCTGACGCGCGGTGACGACGACCCCGGCTGCTCGTGGCGCACCTGTGTCATGGCACAAGTGCGACGTGCGCGACCCCTTGAGCGACGGCGGGGGGAGGCCGGAGGATCCAGTGATCTTTCGCTCCACGCCCGCTCTTCTCCGCGTCTCAGGAGTCATCCTTGCCCAAGGTTCCCATTCCCCGGCCCGGGCCGATCGCCCTCGCCGTGGCGGCCACGCTCATACTCGGCGTCGTACCGGCGACCGCCGCTGTGTCCGCGTACTCCACAGGTGAGGTGTCGCACAACGACGCCGGACACCGAACCCCCGGCGCCACCGGCACGCACACGGTCACCCTGATCACGGGCGACAAGGTCACCATCGGGACGGCCTCCGACGGCACCGTCGTGCGCTCCTTCCAGGCCGCGAGCGGAGTCACCACCGGCTTCCACCGTGCTGTCCTGGACGGCGCCACCTACGTGTACCCCGACTCCACGCTGCCGTACGTGAGCGCCGGCAAGCTCGACAGGCAACTGTTCAACGTGACACGGCTGATCGCCGAGGGGTACGACGACGCGCACAGCTCCCGGCTGCCGCTGATCGTGCGCTACACCGATGCCGCCGCCAAGTCCCGCACCCGCGCGAAGATGGCCGGCTCGGCCGACGTCCGCCGGCTGGACAGCATCCAGGGCGCGGCCCTCGCGCAGAACCACCGGCAGGCACCGGAGTTCTGGTCCTCGCTGACCGGTGGCGCCGGCGCGACGGCCCGGTCCGCGAAGCCGTCCTTCGCGGGCGGCGTCGCCAAGGTGTGGCTCGACGGGAAGGTGAAGGCCGACCTCGCCGACTCCACCGCGCAGATCGGCGCGGACAAGGTCTGGGCGGAGGGCGACACCGGCCAGGGCGTGAAGGTCGCGATGCTCGACAGCGGCGCGGACACCGAACACCCGGACCTGGCGGGGCAGGTGTCCGACAGCGCCAGCTTCGTGCCCGGCGAGGACGACATCGCCGACTACAACGGCCACGGTACGCACGTCGCCTCGACCATCGTCGGCACGGGCAGTGCCTCCGACGGCAAGGAGCGGGGTGTCGCCTCCGGTGCCCGGCTGGCGGTCGGCAAGGTGCTCAACTCCGAGGGCAGCGGCCAGGAGTCCTGGATCATCGCGGGCATGGAGTGGGCCGCCCGCGACCAGAAGGCCCGGATCATCAGCATGAGCCTGGGCGGCGCCGGTGACAAGACCGACCCGATGAGCCAGGCCGTCGACGAACTCAGTGACGAGACCGGTGCGTTGTTCGTGATCGCGGCGGGCAACGGCGGCCCGCACTCCATCGGCAGCCCCGGAGCCGCGGACTCCGCGCTGACGGTGGGCGCCGTCGACTCCACCGACACGCTCGCCGACTTCTCCAGCCAGGGCCCGCGCGACGGCGACGGCGGCCTGAAGCCGGAGATCACCGCACCCGGCGTCGACATCGTCGCGGCACGCTCGCACTACAAGCGCGGCTCCGGCTACTACACCACCATGAGCGGTACGTCGATGGCGACACCGCACGTCGCCGGTGCCGCCGCGCTCCTCGCCTCCGAGCACCCCGACTGGACCGGCGTACAGCTCAAGGAGGCGCTGGTCAGCAGCGCCAAGGCAACGCCGGCGTACACCCCGTACCAGGCGGGTGCCGGACGGCTCGACGCGTCGGCGGCCGTGCACTCCACGGTCTTCGCCACCACGAGCGCCTACTCCGGCTTCTACACGTGGCCGCCGAAGCCGGGGCAGACCGACGCCCGGACGGTGACGTACACCAACGTCGGCGACGCTCCGGCCACCCTTGGTCTCGCCGTCAACGGCACTGTCCCGGCTGGGCTGTTCAGCCTCTCCGCCGACCATGTCACCGTGCCCGCCCACGGCACCGCCACGGTCACCCTGACGGCGGATCTGGACAAGCTGGGTGGCGACCAGTCGGTCAGCGCCATGATCACCGGTACGGACGGCAGCGGAACGGTCCGCGCCCGAACCCTGATCGGCGCGGCCCGCGAGGGCCAGCGGCAGAACCTGACCGTCGTCGCCAAGGACCGATCGGGCAGGCCGTTGGAGGGCCGGGTCGTCCTGACCGCCGAACACCTCTTCACGGTGATGGACCTCGACGCGTCCGGCACCGGCACCGCGCGACTGCCCGTGGGCAGTTACAGCGGCTGGCTCACCGGTGACGTGCAGGGGGCCGACGGCCCGCACTCGCGCGGCATGGCGCTGCTCGCCTTCAACGACGTGAAGCTGGACCAGGACCGTACCGTCACCCTGGACGGCCGCCGGGCACGCCGGATCCTGGCACGGGTGCCACAGCAGACCACCGCCGTCGCGCCGCGCCTGGACGCCCACCGGTCCTTCACCGACAGCCTGGTGGAGACGTCGATGCTGCCGGACCCGTCGTACGACAGCATCTGGGCGCTCCCGACCGGCAAGAAGGTCACCGACGGCGAGTTCGAGACCGGCGCCCGCTTCCGCCTCGAACAGCCCGCACTGACCGTGAGCACCAAGTCGACGACGTTCAACGACCCGCTGGTCAAGCGCGCGGCGACGCCACTGCCCGCCGGTACCCGCAACCTGACGGCGGTCTTCGCCGGTGACGGCACGGCCGCGGAGCTCGCGCGGCAGAACGTGCGCGGCAAGGCCGTCGTGGTGCGCGGCGCCGGCACGGAAGGGATCAAGGCGCAGGCGGAGGCCGCCGCGGCCGCCGGTGCCCGGCTGCTGCTGGTCGTCAACGACGGCGTCGGCCGTCTGCAGCCCTGGGACGAGAACCCCTGGAGCCCGCAGAGCCCTGCCCCGGTGACCGTGGCGACGCTCAACGCCGACCAGGGCGCCGACCTGCTCGCCCGACTCCGGCACGGCGAGGTCCCGTTGAAGGTCACCTCGCACCCCACGACCGACTACGTCTACGACGTCGTGCACCACTGGACGGGCGCCGTTCCGACGGACCCGACCTGGCGTGAGGAGGCCAAGGACCTCGGTCGCGTGAACGTCTCCTTCCGCAACTACCGGCAGGGCAAGGCGATGGAGTTCCGTCCGGACGTCTGGCGCGGCTGGGCCGTCGGCAACCAGCTCACCGCGCCCGCGCAGGGCGAGCGCACCGACTGGGTCACCGCCGGCACCACGTGGCTGGACGACGCCTTCATCCAGGGCGAGACCGGGCAGCACTCGATCGACCCGCTGACCTACCCGGCGCGCAGGACCGGCAAGGTCAGCTGGTTCGGCCCGATCCAGCGGCCCCGCATGGGCCCGCTCAACTACCAACCCGTGCGTTACCTCGACACGATGTACATCACCGCGCCCGGCTGGGGCGACTCGGGATCCGGTCACGTAGGCGAGGCCGGCGCGAACTTCGACGTCAAGGACTGGATGTCGCTCTACCAGGGCGACCAGCAGCTCGACTGGGGCAACGCCGAGTACCTGCAGGTTCCCGGCCTCGGCGCGGAACGCCTGCCCTACCGGCTGGTCCTCGACAACGACCGCGGTACCTGGACCAGTCCGTACTCGACGCACACGCTGACCGAGTGGGACTTCACCTCCGCGGTCACCGGCAGCGACGCGGCGGTGTCCCTGCCGCTCATCCAGCTCGACTACGGCGTGGACACCGACAGGTCCGGCCGTGCCGACCGGCACGCCGGCCTCACGGTGACCGCCTCGCACCTGCCGGGCACCACCGCCGCCATCGGGAAGCCGACCGTCGAGGTGTCGTACGACGACGGCGCGACCTGGCAGCGGACCGACCCGGGCCGGTGCGACGGCGGATGGCGCACGAACCTGCGCGCGCCACGGTCCGCGCACTTCGTCACCCTCCGGGTCGGCGCCCGCGACAGCGCGGGCAACACCGTCTCGCAGACGATCACCCGGGCCTTCGGCCTGCGCTGACGTCACACCCGGGAGATCACCCCGGACAGCACCGCGTGGGCGGGACCGCGGCCGGCGGCCCCGCCCACGCCTCCTGGCAGGCCAACATCACCGGTCAGCGCCGACCAGCCCTCCTTCCGCTCAGGCCGAGGGCTGTGGAGTCCGCTCGCCGGCCGCGGGAGCGGCCGCCCCGGTGGCGGTGTAGAAGACGGATGTGCCCTGCTTGGTGCGCTGGGCCTGGTTCTTGGCCACGAGCCCCTCCAGCGTCGTGCGCACCACGGTCGTCTTCACCGCGCGGTCGGGATGCTGCTGCCCCAGCGCTGTGGTGATCTCGGCCGCCGACCGGGGTTCGTTCTGGCCGGTCAGGTGCTCGCGCACCAGGTCGACCAGCTTGGGCCCGGCCGGCCGCGGCTTCGCCGTGGCCGTCTTCCCGCCCGCCGTCCTCTTGGCGACACCGGTTGACGCGGCCCTCTTGCGGGGAGCGGGCACCGCGGTGGCCGGCTCGGCCGCCGGCGTATCGGGCACCGCCGGCACACCAAGTGCCTCCTGGAGGTTCAACAGGACGCTGTGGTCGTGCCGTACGGCGGTCAGCTGCTCCTGCAGTGCTTCGATCTCGGCGGTGAGGCGCTCCTGTTCCTTGCGGTTGCGTTCCAGGTCGGCGGCCACCTGGGCGCTGTAGTGAGAGGTCAACTCGGTTGTCTGGGTGGTGACTTCTGACATGGGGCTCACACTCTTCTCAGGTGTCGCAGCCGATGAGCGGCGGGCCCATGGCGTACGCGAAGTCGAAGGTCCGTGCTGTTCTGCCTGCTGCCGGGGGAGCGGCGGCAGTTACTGACGCACATCTTGGCTGTAGTGATAGTACGTAGGACGGCCGCGTTGGTCTCTGTCCCTGGCCGTGAATCGACGAATGACCGGCACCGGTGGCGACGCTGTGACCGTCACCGTCCACCGGTGGTCGAGTCCGGTGGGCTACGGTGCGGGGCTCCGAGTCAGGGCGGCAACGCGACCGCTCAGGCGTGGCGTGGTCCGATTCCCCATGACGCAGAGGGCCTCCAGGCCGTTCGTCGTCACCTGCCGCGCGTGGTCACCGACCGCTGGAGGAGCGTTCCGCCGTGTGCTGCGCGTCGACTGCCGCCAGCACGGTGTCAGCGAGTTACGCGGCGGACCGTCCGCCACCCGCGTCGGTGGCTGCTCCATAGCGGCCCGCTGGGTGAACGCGGGCACGTACCAGGGCGTCGTCATGGCCGAGACCGGCACCTTCCGGTCCGGGGTCTTCCAGGGGCCCCGGGTGCCGGGCCGGCCCGGCCGTGCTCAGGCACTCGAACCCGCCGCTCCGCCCTCGGCGCCCAGAGCGCGTGACACGATCACGCGCCCCGGTCCCAGCAGTCGTGCCGTGGTGGAGCGTGCGACCTGATGCACGACTTCACGCGGACGCGGCGTCGGGAAATCGACCGTTGCCCAAGTGGTGGCCGACAACGGTGCGGCGGGTTCTGCGCGTGAACGTGGTCGGGAGCGGTCTGGTGACGTACATGCTGTTCCCGGGTGATCACATCGTGTCCAGCCCGGTCTTGGGCTGCTACTTCGCCCAGTCCGACGTTCCCGGGATGCGCTACGGGGCTTACGCCCACGACGCTCATGTCCGATCCGGCCTCGCGCGTCCGGCCAGGGCGGCCGCCTCCCGTGTGGCCGAGCCCGTCGACACCCGGGCGGCCGTCGTCGTACGGCGCGTGAGTGCCGCCGCCTCGCTGCCGACGGGCATTCTCGGCGCGTACGACCTCAACGGGAACAGGTGGGCAGGAAGGCTGCTGCCGCGGATCGGGCAGTGCCTCGACCCGGACACGCAGATGTACTGCCACGAGCGTGGCTTCTGGGAGGGGAGGGCCAACCGCACCTGGGACGCCTCGACCGGCACACGCGCTCTCGTCCGGCCGCTGTCCGGCGGGGTGACCCAGACGTACGTCCTCCACATCGAGACACAGGCCTCCGCGCGAGCGTCGGTACCCGCGTTCCAGAAAGCCGGGCCAGCTCCGCTCGCCATACGCAACGCCGCAGGCCACCGACGGACAGGTTCGGCTGGACGGTGGCCAGTAACCGACATGCTGTCCTGTTCGGCCTGCTGATGCGGTGGGATGACCTGATTCATCGCCATCGGTGGGAGGGGGCGGACATGAACACGTTTGCCGAGTCGGGTCTGGCTTGTGCGGCGACCGAGGCGGAGCGGGGGGTCTGCCGGTGTGGCGCGGGCGTCGGCGCCGATGGCCCGAAGGCTGCCGAAGAAAGGTTCCGCGGGCTGCTGGAGGCGGCACCGGACGCCATGGTGATCGTGGACGACACCGGAACCATCAGACTGGTCAACGCCCAGACCGAGGCTCTGTTCGGCTACAGACGTGAGGAACTTCTGGATCGCCCGGTCGAGTTGCTGATGCCGCACCGTTTCCGTGGTCATCACACGGTCCACCGCGACGGGTACGCCGCCAACCGGCAGGTCCGTCCGATGGGCGCGGGGCTCGACCTGCACGGGCTGCGCAAGGACGGCACCGAGTTCCCCGTCGAGATCAGTCTCAGTCCGCTGGAGACCGTGGACGGACTGCTGGTCTCCGCCGCCGTCCGCGACGTCAGCGACCGTAAGGCGGCCGAGGCCCGCATCAACGAGCTGGCCGCACTGGTCGAGTCGTCCCAGGACGCGATCCTGGCGAAGACCCTCGACGGCTACATCACCTACTGGAACGCGGCTGCCCAGCGGCTGTACGGCTACACGGCCGAGGAGGTCATCGGCCGGCACGTGTCGCTGCTCTCCCCGCCCGAACTGCGCGGTGAGATCAGCGCGCTCCTGGAGCGGCTGCTGCACGGCGAGAAGGTCGAGCACTTCGAGACGCTCCGGGTGACCAAGGACGGCCGCCTGCTGGACGTGGACGTCACGCTCTGGCCGACCCGGGACACCGACGGCATGGTCGTCGGGGCGTGCGCCATCGTGCGGGACATCAGCGACCGCAAGCGCGCGGAGGCCGAACTGACCGCGCTGTACGAGCAGCAGCGGCACATCGCGCTCACCCTGCAGCGCAGTCTCATGGGCACCCCGCCCGCGATTCCGGGCCTTGCCACCGCGAGCCGGTACCGGCCCGCCACACAGGGTGCGGGAGTGGGCGGTGACTGGTTCGACCTGATCCCCCTGGGCGCCGGCCGGGTCGGCGTCCTCATCGGTGACGTGATGGGCCGCGGCCTCGACGCCGCCGCGGTGATGGGCCAGTTGCGCTCGGCCGCGCACGCGCTCGCCAAGACCGGCATGCAGCCCCGGCAGCTGATGCAGGCCCTCGACACCTGCGTCGAGGACCTCGACGTGCCGGACCAGTTGGTGACCTGCTGCTACCTCACCATCGCGCCGGACACGGGTACGGTCACCGTCTGCTCCGCCGGTCATCTGCCGATCCTGGTGGCCACCCCCGGCGGTACCGTCAACAGGCTCCCTGCACAGGTCAACGCGCCGCTCGGGGTCGGTGATGTGCTCTACGAGCAGTCGTCGACGACCGTGTCACCGGGCGCCACCCTCATTCTCTACACCGATGGCCTGGTGGAGACACCCGGCAGCGACATCGAGGTCCGGATCGCCGAACTCACCTCGGTGCTGCGCGGGTTCTTCGCCGCTCCACCGAGTCTGGAGACCGCCGCGGACCACGTCCTGAGCCGGCTGCTGCCGGAGACCGACAGCCACGACGACGACGTCACCCTCCTGTTCGCCCAGCTGCCGGCCGCACCCCCGGCCGCCGTCACGACCGATCTCCTGGCCGTCCCCTCGTCAGTGCCCGAGGGCCGCGCGTTCCTCAGCAAGGCGCTGCTCTCCTGGGACTGCACGGGCCCGTCGGACGAGGCGCTCCTCCTGCTCTCCGAGATTCTCACCAACGCCGTTCAACACGCGGAGGGCCCCATCGGTCTGCACCTGTGCCGAACGTCCAGCGAACTCACCATCGAGGTCAGCGACCGCAGCCCGCACCTGCCTCAGCCCCGTATCGCGGCCGGGGACGAGGAGTCGGGCCGGGGCCTGTTCCTGGTCCGCACCCTGGCCGACACGTGGGGCGTACGCCCCACCGACGAGGGCAAGACCACCTGGTTCACGCTGAGGCTCTGACGCGGGTGTCACGGACTTCGGCGCAGCCCCCCGTCGTCCTGCGCCCGGTGGAGGGCGAGCGGGAGGGTCTCCTACGTGAACCAAGACCCCTGAAGGCGAGGTGGTCTTTGGTCTCCTGGTACCGAATGACGTCACTGCTGACGTTGGCCGCGGCCGCCGGGCAGCCTGGCGAGCATCCCCCGGCCCCCGCCGTGGTCGCGGCGGCCCGGGACAAGAGCCTCGCGCTGCCGGCCGCAGAGGACTTCACCTCCGCTCCGGGGATCGGGGCCGGCGCGACCGCCGACGGCCACGAGATCTCCGCCGGAGCCACCGGGGCGGTTGCTCACCAAGCCGGGGACCGGGGCCTGCGACGCTCGGTCGTCGCGGGCCGCGGAGCTTGCCGCCGAACTGGAGGACGACGGCCGGACCGCCGCTCCGCACGGCGAGCCCGTGCACGGCCACCGGGTGTCGGGGCTGCTGCTGCGGCACCGGCAAGATCCGCGGCGTCGGCCACGCCACCCAGCTCACCACGCTCAAGGCGGAGTTGAGCGGGTCGCCCAGCTCCGGGCCGCAGGCGGACGATCCGTCTTGCTGGGGCAGGTCAACGATCCCGACGCGACCTCCGGCATCGCCCACTGGGTCACGGCCGGAGGTCCCCGACTCGCCGGTCCGCTCGAGATCCTCGGCCTGGACGCGTTCACTCCGTCCTGGCGGGCTCGTCGGTCTGCGCGAGGCGGCGGGCGTGCAGGGCGGCGGCGAGGCGGTCGTGGATGTGCCGCCACCGGCCCGGCGGCCAGGGCGATCCCACCGCCGGCCCTCCACCACAACCCGCTGGTCATGTCGGCGCCGAACTTCTTGCCGGCCGTGGCCCTCCCCCCGGCTGGTCCCGGAGCAGGCCAATTTCCGGGGCCACGTCAGGACGTACGGACCTCCGTGGCCCAGTACGCGCGGTCATCGAGCGGATTCTGCGCAGGGGGCGGGAGAACGGGCGGTTCACCGCCGGCACTTGCCTGACAGACGCCCCCTGTAGCCGGCGCGAACTGTGGTCCCACTGAAGTGAGCGGATCGTCCTGACCGCCTGTTCGGCAGGGGCGAAGCACTGCCGGAGGGAGTCGCCCCCCATCGTCCGCCGTCCGGCCCCGGACGGCTGCACTGCTTCTCCTCGGTCACCGATGAGTTGCGGTGTGCCGGACGGTCCAAGTCGGCACATCCCACAGAGGAGAACCCGATGGGCAAGACGCGCTCGCATCCGCCGACTCACACCGCCCGTCGCATGTTCGAACTCCTGGAGCCGATCTGCCTGGTCACCTTCGTCGCCGCCGAAAGCAACGAGGAACTGGCCGCACTCGGCCACCGCACCTACTGGGACGGCTACTTCGCCAGCCGCGCCGCACCACTGGGACGGGTGCCGGCCCACGTCGTGCACGCGGCCTTCTACAACTTCGCCGACGGGGAAGCCGCCCGGCACATCCCCAGTGCCTGGGAGACGATCCCGCCCGAGGCTTCTGTCGCCGCGCGGGAGCGGGGCAGCGCGGCCTCCCTACGGCGCATCCTCGGCGAGGAGATGGCCGACTCCCCGGGCCTGGTACGTGCCGCAGACCTGACCACCAAGGCCGCGACGAGTGCCCCCACCGAAGGCCGGGTGATGTACGCCGGCATGCGCAGCCTCCAGGTACCCAGCGACCCCGTCGCCCGGCTGTGGCATTCCGCGACCATGCTGCGCGAGCACCGCGGCGACGGTCACATCGCCGCTCTCGTCGGCGCGCGCATCGGCGGCACGGAGGCGCACGTGCTCTCCGCTCTGGAACGGGGCATCCACCCACCGGAGTCGTTCGGACGCATTCATCACCTGCCGAAGGAGCGCCTGGCGGCGGTCATGGACGGCCTGCGCGAACGCGGACTCGTCGACACCGACGGCCACTTCACCGACGCCGGCCGCGCGGCCAGACAACGTATCGAAACCCTCACCGACGAACTCGCCACCCCGCCCTATGAAGCCCTGTCCCTCCCCGAACTCGACGAACTGATCACCCAGCTCGAACCCATCACCGCGACCCTGGTGGCCACCGGCTCGCAGTGACACGCGGAAAGCGCTGAATAATCGTGGGATCCAGGCGGAACGCCTGGACGGAACGTCCCGCCCAGGTTCGGCTGCTGCCTTGCGTACCCCGACGGTGTGCCCGTCTTTGTCGAGAAGGCGGGCCGACTCCATTCCGCCCCGGTCGCCGTCGATCACCAGGATCCGAGCCGGCGCCGCGAGGTGCCCTACCTCATGTCCTCCTTCCTGCCCGGCGGTGGCATGTGCGCTTCCTCCGATCTCCCAGGCCGCCGGAAACCGCCACCCCGGCAGCGAAGGAGGAGATCGCTCACCACGCCTGCCGCTGCGGGACCTCCGGTGCAGTGACCAGGGTCACTGGCTTCTCTTCGGTGCGGCTTGTTGACCTGTGGATCGAGGGGTAAATGGTTGTCGTCCTGCAAGCATTTGCCCCGGCGGTGACGGCTGCCGGGCAGGGAAGACTCTCGGAGTTGAGATCACGATGGAGTACTCGGGAAACGGGCGTCCCGCGCCCAGCGACATGCCGGGTCTGGTTCGGCAGGCGGACCTCGCCAGGCAGTTGGCTCAGCTGAGGCAGGAGATCGACCAACTGCAAGAGGCGATCGCCTCGCACGCCGTCATCGACCAGGCCATCGGCGTGGTCATCTCCCTGGGTAAACTCCCCCCGGAGCAGGGGTTCGAGGTACTGCGGACGGTTTCCCAGCACACCAACACCAAGCTCCGGGAGGTCGCCGCACTGATCGTGAACTGGCCGGCCGGCGGGCCGCTTTCCGACGAGATCCGTCGGGTCCTGGAACAGGCCCTGACGGCTCTCCGTTTCCCCTGACCAGGTCACGGGGCGGGCGTTGCGGCGGCCGAGGGATCGGTGTGTTCGCCGGTGACGAGGTAGACCATGCGGCGGGCGATGGAGACGGCGTGGTCGGCGAACCGCTCGTAGTAGCGGCCGAGGAGTGTGACGTCGACCGCGGTCTCCACCCCGTGGTGCCAGCGGTCGTCCATGAGGTGCTGGAAGATGCCACGGTGCAGCTCGTCCATGCGGTCGTCGTCCCGTTCCATCTGCGCCGCTGTTTCCACGTCGCGGGTGACCAGGACGTCGGCGGCCTGTGCCATCAGGCGCTGGGCGAGCTGGCTCATCTCCAAGACGGTGCGGCGCAGATCCTGTGGCACGGCCTGGAGGGGATACCGCCGCCTGGCCACCTGGGCTACGTGCTGGGCCAGGACCGAACAACGCTCCAGGTCCGCGCTCATGCGCAGCGAGGTGACCACCACCCGCAGATCGGTCGCGACCGGCTGCTGGCGGGCCAGGACGGCGATGGCCCGGTCCTCCAGTTCTCGTTGCAGGCCCTCGACATGGCCGTGAGCCCCGATCACACTCTCCGCGAGCTCACGGTCCGCGTCCAGCAGCGCACTGGTAGCCCGCGCCATGGCGGAACCGACCAGATTCGCGATGCCGACCAGGCCCTCGCCGATGGAGTCCAGTTCCGCGTGATAAGCGTCCCGCATGCCAACCCACTCTCCGGTTGCCCGCCGTCCTGCACCCGCCACATTCCCACAACGCCGCACACCTCTGGCCCGGCATTCCCGGCATCACGCGAAGGCTTCAGTCCAACGGCGCGCCGATCCCCCGTTCGCCCGCCGGATACGTGGCGCGGTGTATCAGGGTCGGTAGACCATCCCGGGCCGGGGCTTGGCGGGGGCGAGCAGCTGCGACACCGTGACGATGGTGTAGCCCTGCTGCTTGAGCGCCTTGAGGATCCCCGGGACGGCGGGCACGGTCCCCTTGTGCAGGTCGTGCAGCAGGATGATGCCGTCCCGGTGGGTCTGGTCGAGCACCCGCTTCGTGATCAGGGCGGAGTCGGTCGTCTCGTAGTCCTTGGCGGTGACGCTCCACAGCACCTGCGCCAGGCCCAGCTCCCGGCAGACCTTGGCCACCTTGCGGCTGGTACGGCCCTCCGGCGGGCGCATCAGAACCGGCTTGGTGCCGGTGATCCTCTCGATGGCGTTCTGGGTCCGGCCCAGCTCCTGTCGGATGCCGTCCTCGTCGAGGTCGGTCAGCCGCTTGTGATACCAGGTGTGGTTCCCGATCTCCTGCCCGTCGTCCGCGATGCGGCGCAGGATGTCGGGGTACTTGGCGATGTGCCCCTTGCCCTGCACGAAGAACGTGGCGTGCAGACCCTGCTGCTTGAGGATGTCCAGCAGCTTGGGCGTGGTCGGGCTGGGGCCGCCGTCGAAGCTGAGCGCCACGCATTTCGCCTTGCGGCAGTCGACGTTCCCGGTGACCGATCCCGACGCCTCGGCCCGGGCGGCGCGCGGTGAGGTGTGATCGTAGGTCGTGACCGTCAGGGCCACGGTGACGGCGACGGCGAGGGCGACGGTCACCACGGCCACGACGGCCACGAGTATGCGCGAGCGTCTTGTACGTGCCTTGATGAGCATAGGAGTGCCTTCTTCTTTCGGAATGGGTTGGAGTGAGTGGTAGCGGGTGTTATCGCGCGCGGGTGAGCGCGGGCTTCGCGGCGTGCTCCGGTGACCGCATGTCGAGCGTCAGGCGTTGCCTCAGACGGCGTCCGAGCCGGCGCTCCACCAGGAGGTGGACGAGCACGGACAGCCCCAGCATGCAGATGACGGACAACGCCATCGCGGGCAGCGGCCCCAGCCTCGGGAAGGCCTGGATCAAGCCCTTGGCCAGCGGGACGCCGAGGCTCTGGTGGACGAGGTAGAAGGGGTAGGTGAGAGCCCCCGCGGTGACCGCCCAGCGCCATCGCACCCCGGACAGCGGGCCGGTTCCGGCGAGGACCAGCAGCACCAGGCAGAGGGTGAGTACGACCGCGCAGACGGCCCAGGAGGGACGGCCCTCCCCAGGGGGTACGGCGGCATGGTCGGCGACGCGCAGATCGAGCACGGTCAGCTGGTAGCACCAGGCGAAACCGAGCAGCAGCCAGAGGAGGAGGCTCTGTCCGAACCGGTGCATGAGGTAGAGCAGGATCCCGGCGACGAACAGGCCGGTGTACCGGGGAAGCAGGAACTCGTCGATCAGCGGTGAGTGGAGTTCAAGGGCGATGACGCCGGCCAGGAGCCAGGCTCCGCAGAAGGCCACCACCCGCCGGTAGGTCAGGCCGAAGACGAGCAGCGCGACCATCAGCAGGTAGAAGCGCGCCTCCACCCAGAGCGTCCAGCTCACGCCGTCGACCGTGGCCAGTCCCATCGGTCCCGGGGCCATCGTCAGGTTCCCGAGGACGGTGCGGGGGTCGATGCGCGTAGCGGAGGGCCAGTCTCCCAGCCGGGAGACCAGGACGAGGACCACGATCAGGAGCACGGCGCACCAGTAGGCGGGGAAGAGCCGGGAGATGCGGGAGACGGTGAACTGCGCGGGAGTCCGTCCCCAGCAGCTCATGCAGATCACGAATCCGCTGATGAGGAAGAAGAATTCGACTCCGAGCCAGCCGTAGCGGCTGATCTCGTGCAGGAACGGAGCGAAATCCCGGAGTTCGACTCTGCCCCAGTAGTGCGGGGTGGGGGTGCCCAGGAAGTGGTAGGCGGCCACCATGAGCGCAGCCAGCAGTCGGAGTCCGTCTATCGCCGTCAGGCGCGACTGGTCGTGGTGAGATTCGGAGGACAGCATGTCGCCACCGGCGCCGTGTCAGCGGACGGTGGGGAGAGATGAGCGGCCGGAGTGATGCGGGGCGCGACCGGTCTTGTGGGTGGCGTCGGCGGGCATGGCGAAACGACCTCCGTACAGGGTGAGAAGAGGGAAGAAGGCAGGGAGGAGAGAGGAGAGAGGCGTGCGAGGTGCGAGAGGTGCGGGGTGCTGCTTCCGTGCGGTCGCCGTGGTCAGACGCGGCGGTGCAGGAGCAGCACGGTGACGCCGGTGAGCAGGACGGCCAGACCGCCGAGGATCGCGGTGTCGGTCCACTGGAAGGCCCAGTAGTCACCCGCGGGATTGGCTTCGTAGAAGCGGGCGACGTAGCCGTGTGTCGCCATGCATTCCCTGAGCTGGGTTCCCGACGGAAAGGCGCAGTTGAACACGGAGTCGTGGCGGCCGGACGCGGTGATCAGGCCGTAGTCGCCGGTCGACCACTTCTCGCCCATGGGCGCCTTGGGGGTGCTGCCCGCGCTGACGTAGGTGTGCGGCGGAACCAGGAGCCGCGACCAGTGGGTCCATTCGAGCAGGAGCGCCATCGCCCCGGTCGCCAGCAGCGTCAGGCCCATCGCTTCGACGACCCTGCGGGTCAACAGGCCGAGGAGGGTGCCGGCTGCCAGGCCGAAGAGGGCGGCCGCGACCACACGGGGGCCGGAACCGCTCAGGGCCGTGTCGTCGTACCAGAACAGTCCGTAGCTGCGGTCGGCGGCTGGTCGCCACCACCAGGCGAACACCGCCGCGAGCAGGCCGGAGAGGGCTGTCGTGGTCGTCGCGGCCAGGGCGAACCGGGAGGCGAACCACTGACCGCGGCTCATCCCCTGGGCGAGGATCATGCGGTGTGTGCCCAGTTCCCGGTCGCGGCCCAGCAACGGGGCGCCCCAGAAGACGCCGATGACGACAGGCAGGACGATGTTCAGCGCCCCGAGGTACTTCAGCGGTTCGATGTCCAGCAGGAGGGGCGGGCCGCTGTCGGACCGTGTGCAGTACAGCGGCCCGGTGGCGCAGTGGTCGAACAGTCCGCTGTGCAGGGCGTCGAGCATGTCCGAGCGGTGGTACGCGGCGATCGCCACCGTGACGGCCAGGGCGGCCGCACCGACGCCTGCCGGCAGGCGTTGCTGGCGCCAGGCCAGCCAGAGAGAGCCTTTCACGCCGCAACCTCCGTCCGCCCCGCCGCGGCGGCGGGCTCCGGCTGGTCCTCCGCCCGGAGGTAGCCGATCAAGACGTCCTCCAGCCTGGGGGGTGCCGCGTGCCAGCCGTCGCGCAGCGGTCCGCGTTGCCGTACCAGGGCCGTCAGCTGTCTGCCGACGGTACGACGCTGCACGATGGTGTGCTGTGTGGCCAGGACGTCGGCCTGGTCGGCCGGCCCGGTCAGTACGGTGTGGCTCGCGCGCAGTGCCTCGGCGTCCTCGCTCAGTTCCGCGCGGCCGTCGCGGAGCATCAGCACCCAGTCGCAGGTCTCCTCCAGCTCGGGCAGGACGTGCGAGGACAGCACGATGCTCGTGCCGCGCTCGGCGGCCTCGGCCATCAGCTCCGCCATGATCTCGCCTCGTGCGACGGGGTCGAGGTCGGCCAACGGCTCGTCGAGCAGCAGGAGTTCGGGCCGCTTGCCGAGGGCCAGGGCGAGCGCGACACGAGTGCGTCGACCGGGGGACAGTTCGCCTGCGCGGGAGTGGAGCGAGATGCCGCCCTCGTGGACGATCCGCTCGGCGGCCGCCCGGTCCCACGTGGAGTTCAGCTTCTCGCCCATCAGCAGGGTGTCCGCCACGGTGGAACGGGGGTAGAGCGGCTTGTCCTGGGTGAGCAGGGCGACCCGGGTGCGGGCGTCGGCCGTGCCAGGTGTGGCACCCAGCACGCGCAGTTCCCCGGCGCCGGGTCGCAGGAGGCCGCCGGCCAGGTGCAGCAGAGTGCTCTTGCCGGCGCCGTTGCGGCCGACGAGTGCGGTGATACGACCGCTGGGTACGGTGAACTCGCAGTCCCGCAGGGCCTTGGCGCCTCGCCTTCGGTATCGGAACCCGAGTCCCGCGGCGCACAGTGCGGCTGGTGCGTCAGGCTCGGTCATGAGTGCTCCCTCCTCCGTTCCCGGTCGCCCGGGGTGATGCTGCCGTGTGCGTGGTCATGGGCGTCCAGGACCGCGGTGACCATGGCGAGGACGTCGGCTCGTTCGAGGCCTTCGGCCCGGGCGCGTGCCACCCAGTCGGTGATCTCCCGGCGCAGCGGCGAGTCGTCCTCCGCGCCGGGCCGGGCCAGTGAACGCGTCACGAAGGTTCCGAGACCGCGACGCAGTTCGACCAGGCCCGCCTGCTCCAGGTCGCGGTAGGCCCGGAGCACGGTGTTGGGGTTGATGGCGGTCGACGCCACCACCTCCTTGGCCGTGGGCAGCTTGTCCCCGACCTTGAGGAAGCCCATCCGGAGCGCCCGTTCGGTCTGCTCCACGATCTGCACGTAGGCCGGTACGCCGCTGCCGCGGTCGATCCGGTAGTCGATCACGTGGCCTTCCTCGGTTCCACCATGCTTGTACTAATGAATTAATGGAAGCATGGTGGACGTACGGCGGCGCTGTCAAACACCTGTGAGCCAGCAGACAGCGGGCACATCGTGTGTCACACCGTCCGGTCCCGCTCGGTCTAAGGAGTGTCGAACAACAAACAGAGGGTCTGATGCGAGAAATTGTGATTGTCGGTGGCGGCTATGCGGGCTTCTACACCGCGTGGGGCCTGGAGAAGAGGCTCACTGCGGCAGAGGCGCGGATCACGGTTGTCGACCCCCGCCCCTATATGACATATCAGCCTTTCCTGCCCGAGGTGACGGCCGGGTCGGTCGAGGCCCGGCACGCCGCCGTGTCCCTGCGGCGGCATCTGCGTCACACCCGGCTGATCGCGGGGACCGTGACCGCGATCCGTCACGCCGACCGGGCGATCACCGTACGGCCCGCCAGGGGAGCGGAGTACGAGCTGCGGTACGACACCCTCGTCGTCACGGCAGGGGCCGTGACCCGCACCTTCCCCATCCCCGGGCTGGCGCAGCACGCGATCGGCCTGAAGCACGTCGAAGAGGCGGTGGCCATCCGCGACCGCCTGATGACCGCCTTCGACCAGGCGGCGTCCCTGCCGCCCGGCGCCGAGCGCCGAAGGCTGCTGACCGTGACGTTCGTGGGCGGCGGGTTCTCCGGAGTCGAAGGTTTCGGGGAACTCCTGTCGCTCGCCACGGCCATGCTGAAGTCGTATCCGGAACTGAGCGGTGACGAGCTGTCCTTCCACCTGGTCGAGGCACGCGGCCGTATCCTGCCCGAGGTGGGGGACAAGCCGGGCGCCTGGGTGGTGCGTTCCCTGGAACGCCGTGGTGCTCACGTTCACCTCAACACCCAGATCCGGTCCCTCGTCGACGGCCGTGTGGTGCTGTCCGACGGGGCGGAGTTCGATTCGGCGCTGGTCGTGTGGACCGCCGGCAACGCCTCCAACCCGGTGGTGCACAACCACTCGGATCTGCCGATCGACGCACGAGGCCTGCTCGTGGTCCGGCCCGACCTGCGCGTGGGCACCGAGGGTGCGGCCGTGCCCGATGCGTGGGCGGCCGGGGACGACGCGGCCGTTCCCGACCTCGCTTCGAGGGTGCCGGGGGCCCACACGGTGCCGAACGCCCAGCACGCCGTGCGGCAGGGCAGACGCCTCGCGAAGAACATCGTGGCCGACCTGCGCGGAGGACGGATCAAGAACTACCGTCACAGCAGCCTGGGGGTGGTGGCCACGCTGGGACTGGGACGGGGCATCTTCCAGTACAAGAGGATCGTCATCAAGGGGCTTCCGGCCTGGCTGATGCACCGGGGTTA
This sequence comes from Streptomyces sp. NPDC026515, assembly GCF_055567595.1. Classification (NCBI taxonomy): domain Bacteria; kingdom Bacillati; phylum Actinomycetota; class Actinomycetes; order Kitasatosporales; family Streptomycetaceae; genus Streptomyces; species Streptomyces sp. NPDC026515. The sequence continues at coordinate 87,750 of NZ_JBVHQD010000021.1, read as the reverse complement.
CCACATGCTCGCCGTGCCCTCCTGGGAACGTAAGATCCGCGTCCTCACCGTCTGGCTCACGGCCGCCGCCTTCGGCCGGGACCTCGTCTCTCTCGCCTCCGTGCAGCATCCGCGGGACGCGTTCGTCACGAGCGGCGATCCGCGGCGACCCGAGGAGAACCCGACGAGCGCCCGCACCGCCGTATGAGCCCGGGAGAGAACGACGACCGCGGGCCCGGCGCCCTTCCTGTGGAGTGCACCACGAACACCGGTGAGGAGGCCGCACGCGGCCTGACCGACATCGAGACCTTCCTGTACCGGCACGCCCACCTGGGCGCGGCACGGCGGCGCGTGGAGGTCTTCACCACGGGGGTGCAGGGACTGACCCGGGAGCAGAGGGCGGACATCGAGAGCTGGTACCTGAGGGAACAGACCTACGTCGCGCACCTGGTGACGGACCATCTGGCCGACAGTATCGGCGAGCTGCAGCGGCAGCACCGAGCCCGTTTCACACGGTGGCTACGAGGAACGCTCACCGCGATGATCCTGGTCACCGTGGCCATGTCCGTGGGCGTCGCGGTGCTCCTGGCATCACTCGGCTGACCGGGAACGCGGGGCGCGGTAGAGGCCGCGCCCGGTCCGCCGGATGCGGGAGGCGCCGACAAGGCGATCGAGTGTGCTGCGGACCCCGTTGATGCTTCCGCTGTCGTCGTCGCGGCCCAGGGCGGCGGCCACGTCACGGGCCCGTACATCGATGTCGCCGGCCGCGGCGAAGTACTCCATGATCTGCTCGGTGAGCCGGCCGTACTTCTTCTGCCCGTCCGCGCTCTCGCCGTCCCTCTCGCTCGCAGGTTCCTGATCACGAGGCGTGGGTACGGTCGCGAGGCTCGCGGAGTCGGTGGCCGCGACATCGGCCTGAGGTGCCACATCCTTCGCGACCTCGGCCACTTCCGCGGTGGCCGGGGCACGCATCAATGACTCGAAGGTGCTGAGAGCCTGTCGCACCGAGCCGAGATGGGCCACGACCGCGGCGAGTTCCCTTTCCAGCGCCTGCTTCTGCATCTGCAGACGGGCCAAGTCCTCCTGAAGGCGTTCGGCGGTGACCGCGACGTCGCGCATCGAGTGGGTCGCAGGGACCATGCGTTCCTCTTCTCCTCTGCACGCTGTGGGACGACGCTTCGGCTGCGCGACGCTCGGTCCGGACGCGGAAGCGGTACTCCCAGACATGATATGCGCAGGTCCGGAGGGAACCGTGGCGTCCTGCCGGTCGGCATCGGCTTCCGCGCGCGTCTCACCCGGCGGCTGGGGCGAATCACCAGATCATGCGATGCGCCGCAGGACATCCGCAGCCCCTGCCGCCCGTTCAGGACCGTCCCGTGAGAAGTGAGGTCCGGCGCCCGCGCGGCCCACCGTGCGTTCCGCTCCGTGTCACACCTTATGATTCTCCTGAATCACTCGATCATGCGATGCGTTCATGCGCCACCCTGGCGAAGTATGTGCTGGTTGGTGACCCATGCGCCCCTCGGGTCGCGGGAACAGGTCGATTCGGATCTCTCGGTTCCCGCACCGCCCGAGCCCGCGCGGGACCTCATGCCCGGCGCGATGTCGGCCACGAGGAGCGCGTCGCGGTACGGCCGGCCGAAGCCGCCTGATCGCACACGGTAGCGAGGTGATTCCGGCACGCGGCAGCGCAGCCCGGAGGAACGAGGACCACAGATTCATGCATGCCAATCCGTCCCCCACGACGGGCGACCTCGACGAGGCTGTTTCCACCTTTGTGCGGTATCGGCCGCGGCTCTTCGGGATCGCCTACCGGGTGCTCGGCAGCGTGGCCGAGGCCGAGGACGTGGTCCAGGAGGTGTGGCTGCGCTGGCAGAAGACGGACCGATCCGTGGTGGTGAGCCCGGCCGCCTTCCTGTCGAGTGCGACGACCCGCCTGGCCGTCAACGTGGCGCAGTCGGCGCGGATGCGCCGGGAGACCTACATCGGGCCGTGGCTGCCCGAACCCATCGACACCTCCGTGGACCCGGAGGTGGGGGCGCAGCGGGCCGAGGCGCTGGACATGGCCCTGTTGCTGGTCCTGGAGAAACTGAGTCCCACCGAGCGGGCCGCGTACGTCCTGCGCGAGGCGTTCGACTACTCGTATCCGGAGATCGCGGAGATCCTTCAGCTCAGCGTGGTCAACGTCCGCCAGATCGTGAGCCGGTCGCGCAGACGTCTGACGGGCGAGCCACGGGCGAGCGTGGACGCGCTGGAGCACCGGCGGCTGCTGGACGCCTTCGTCTCGGCGGCCCGTACCGGGGACGTGGCCTCGTTGGAATCCGTCCTCGCTCCCGACGTCGTCAGCCTGTCCGACGGCAACGGCCTCAGAGGCGCCGCACGCCTGGCCGTGGTGGGCCCGGCGAGTGTGGCCAACCTGGCGACCGCCACTCGGCGGTTCTGGCGGGGGACCGACCTGCGACCGGTCCAGGCCAATGGCCGGACGGGCGTGATGATGTACCGCGGCGGTGCCCCCAGCACGATTCTGACGATCGCCGCTTCGAGGGACGGCATACACAAGGTGATGTGGGTGTTCCACCCGGACAAGATCGCGGCATTTCTGAAGTCGCGGTCCCGGTCCGCGCCGGTGCCCGGCCCGGCTTGATCCGCGGGGTGTGCCCGGGGGCGGGGCCGACGGTTTCCGGTTTGTGGGGGCTCCCGACTGGAGGCAGGGTGGTCTTGGAGCCACGCGCATGAGGCAGTGGACGGACGGACCGGGCTGTCGCGGTACACGCCGCCCGGCCGGCGCCGCCACGACCAGTGCCGAACCGCCGGTTCCGTGATGATCACGGAGGTGTGGCAATGTCGGCAGACAGCGCAGTGAACGAGACCGTCGGACAAGACATCGAGCCCACGGTCGGCCCGAGGATGCTGGCGGACGTCAGGCCTCCCTTCGTTCCCGAGGGAGCTTCCGGGATGACCATCTTCGTCGAATGGCCCCCCGGTCACCCGGGGACACCTCCGCACCGTCACTCGGGGCCGTGCTTCGGCTACGTCCTCGAAGGCGCGGTCCGCTGGGAGCTGGAGGGCGAGCCGGAACGTGTGATCAAGGCGGGTGAGACGTTCTGGGAGCCCGGCGGCGAAGTGATCCACTACCAGAACGGCAACGCCTCGTCGGACGCGCCGGCCAAGTACATCGTCTTCATGATGTGCGCGCCGGGTCAGCCGATGCTCACCCTGGTCGAGGAGCAGGAGCTGACCGAGCGGGCCCATCTGCGGGCTCCGCGCGCCACGGCCTGACCCGGCGGGCCCGCACAGCCCGACGCGGGCCTCGTCCGGCCCCCTGGGCCGTTTCCTTCGGATCATCTGATCGTTGGCTGATGTGTGTCGTCGCTGACGCCCAGTGGGCGGGGATCGAGCCGTTGCTGCCGGAGCGGGCACCTCGGCGGGGTGGGCGGTGGCGTGATCATCGGCAGGTGATCGACGCGATCGCGTCCACGTACCGTACCGGGACTCCGTGGATGGACCTGCCCGCACTTTGGCTCGTGGAAGGGTGCCCATAACCGGCTGCGGAAGTGGTCCGCCGACGGGACCTGGGAGACGGTCTTCACCGCCCTGCTCGCCCAGGCCGATGCCGATGCCGATCTCGACTGGGTCGTTGCTGTCGACTCGACCGTCGTGCGCGCTCATCAGCACGCCGCCGGTGCCCGTCAAAGGGGGCCCCGGCCGGCGAGCCGGCCGACCATGCCTCGGGCGGTCCCACGGCGGCCTGACCACTCACCTCGCCGCGGACAGCCACTGCAGAGCGCTCCCCTTCATCTTCACGCCCGGTCACGCACCCGCATTCACCCAGGTCATGACGCTTACGGGTGCCGAGGCCGGTCGGCAGGCACAGGACCACTCCGGAGATGGTCCTGGCCGACAAGACATACTTGTCGCGGGCGATCCGCAGCCAGCTGCGCCAGCGTGGCGTCAGGGCGGTGATTGCGCAGCCGGTCGACCAGGCCGCGAACCGCAAACGTCGCGGCCGCCTCGGCGGCCGTCCGGCTGCTTTCGACCGCGAGGCGTACAAGCAGCGCAACACCGCCGAGCGGTGCATCAACAAGTTCAAGCAGTGGCGCGGTCTGGCCACCGGCTACGACAATCGACCCCGCCACTACCAAGCCACAGTAACCATCGCCTGCCTAGGACTCTGGCTCCCCTGACATCGCGGACACGACCCAGACCGCTCCTCACCGTGGCTGTGTCCGGCGCGGGTGATCGTTCGCGATCTCCCGGTACTCCTGCGCGGTCGGTTTGGGGACCTGTGAGCCTTCGCCGTAGAGGGCGCGGCTGAACAGGACACGCAGGCGGCGGGCACGGCCGGCTCCGGCGGCCGGTCTCCCGGCGGAGCCGTCGAGGCCGGCGGCGAGGGGCGTGTACTGCTCATGCTGCGTCAGCAGATGGAGTTCCGCCGGGTCGACAGGCGCGTGCACCTCGATGAACTCGCCGTCCGGCAGGCGCTTGACGACACCGGTCTCGCGACCGTGCAGCACCTTGTCGCGGTCTGCGCGCTGCAGGCCGAGCGCACAGCGCTTCGCCACGGCGTAGGCCGCCGGCGGCGCGACGATCAGGCCGATGCGGACCGTCCACGTCACCGATTCGACCGAGACATGGAACCGGGTGGCGATGATGTCGTTCGCGGCACCCACGAGCGAAACCAGGTAGAAGGTGATCCAGGCGACACCGAGCGCCGTTCGCACGGGGCGGTTGCGTGGCCTGTCGAGGAGGTGCTGGTCACGACCGTCCCCGGTCGCCCATGCCTCCAGGAACGGATAGGCGCCCATGGCCAGGAAGAGACCGGCACCCGCCACCAGCGGGATCAGGTTGTCCAGTGCCAACGTGTTCCCCCACAGGGCGATTTCCCAGCCGGGCATGACGCGCAGCAGCCCGTCGGCGACGCCCATGTACCAGTCCGGCTGCGATCCGGCCGAGACCTGGTCGACGCGGTAGGGGCCGTACAGCCAGATGGGATTGATCTGCACGAGTGCCGCCATCGCGAGGATGACACCGGCCACCAGGAAGAAGAGACCCGTGGACTTCACCGCCCGCACCTTGGGCGGTGGGCCCACCACATTCCCGTTGGTCCGTCCCGGGCCCGGATATTGCGTGTGTCTGTGGTGGAACAGCAGGACCAGATGGGCCACGAGCAGCGCGATCATGATGGCTGGGATGATCAGGACGTGGATCGTGTTGAAGCGCGCCACCAGATCGTCGCCCGGGAACTCACCGCCGAAGAGGAACATCGAAAGATAGGTTCCGGCGATCGGCAGGGAAAGGATCGTCCCGTTCACCACGGCGAGTCCGGTTCCGGAGAGCAGGTCGTCGGGGAGGTCGTATCCGGTCAGCCCTCCGAACATGCCGAGGACCAGCAGCAGGAATCCGAACAGCCACTGGACCTCACGGGGCTTACGGAAGGCGCCGGTGAAGAACACCCGCAGCATGTGGACCAGCATGGCTCCGATGAACACCACGGCGGCCCAGTGATGGGCCTGCCGTATCAGCAGGCCACCGCGTACCTCGAAGGAGAGGCGCATGGTCGAGTCGAACGCCTCCGACACCGTCTGGCCCTGCAACGGTGTGTAAGTGCCCTTGTACTCGACTTCGTTGAGCGACGGGTGGAAGTAGAAGGTCAGATAGACGCCGGTCACCACGATGACGACGAAGCTGTAGAGACAGATCTCTCCCAGCAGGAACGACCAGTGGTCCGGAAAGACCCGACGTGCCTTGGCGCGGATCAGGCTGAGGGGACCCAGACGTCCGTCCGCCCAGCGGGCGATGCGTTCCCCGCCGCCCCGAGCGCCGGCTTCCTCTTCCTCGGTCTGATCATCCATGCCCCTCTAACCATTCTTCGTCCGGCCCGAATAGGGGCGCCACTTGAGGCATGAGCCCGGTGTGCGGGCCCATGACTGCTTCCACCCGTATGACCGGGAGCGAGGCGCGAATGTGACACGCGCGGCTCCGAAGGCTCTCAGGGCAGGCGGCCTGCCCTGAGCGGGCCGATTCCCGCCCGGCACGGGCCCGTTCGTCCGCTCAACGGGACGGAGGCTGTGGGAGAGCGGCGGAAATGGCTGCCATCCGCTCGTTGAGCACGGTGAGTTCCTCGCGGAGTTCGTCGATACGCGTCTGAAGTCGGGCGGCTTCGGCGGTCAGCGCCACGACCGTGGCCGCCAGGCCGTTGCGGTCGTCCGAGGCATGTGTCATGGGTCTTCCTTCCGGCGGATACGCCGACAGGCGTCTCGTCGGTCATCCGTCGTGTGTCTGGTCCAGCCGCACGGCCCGGATGTCGAGAGTCAGCTTCACCTTGTCGCTGATCAGAACTCCGCCCGTGGCCAGGGCCCGGTTGCCGTCGAGCCCCCAGTCGGAACGCTGGAGGGTGGCCGCGCCGGTGAATCCGACCCGGTTCCGGCGGTGAGCGTCCTCACCCGCCCCGCGGAACCCGAGGTCGACGTGGACAGGCAGTTCGATGTCCTTGATCAGAAGATGTCCCGGCAAGCGGAAGCGGCCCTCACCGGCGTGCAGGACGCCGCCGTCCGAGCGGAAGCTCATGAGCGGGAACGTCGCGGCGTCGAGGAAGTCCGGGCCCGTGACATGCGCGTCCCGCTCCGGATATCCCGTGTCGACGCTGCAGGTCTGGACACTGAGGAAGGCCTCCGACCGGGTGGGGCGCGCTCCGTCAAGCTTGAGCAGCCCCTCGAAGGCGGTGAACCGTCCGCGTACGTTCGTGACCACGCCGTACCGGACGGAGAACCCGATGGTGCTGCGGGCCGGATCGATGGCGTAGACGCCGGTGAGATTCTCCAGGGGCCGGGTGCGAGAAGCAGCGGTTTCCCTACGGTTGAACATGGCGAGCGGGCTCCTTCGTGCGGGGACCTCAGGCAGGCGCGCACTCTGCGGCCGGATCGGTGCCCAGGCAGGCCCCTGGCCGGCACCGGGGGCCGTTCGCGGGCGATGCGGCGTTACTCGGCGAGCTTGCCGTCGGTCGAGACCTCCGTCATGAGAGAGGAGATCTCGTCGGGGACGGCGGGGATGGTCTCGCGGGTGACACCGGTCGTGGGCGACCATACGAGGTTGACCTGCTGAGCGGGGTCCAGCTGGGGGTGGTCGCTGCGGTTGTGGCAACCGCGGGTCTCACGGCGTTCGAGTGCCGCTTCGAGGGTGGCCCGGGCCGACAGGGCGGCGGACTTGAGGTCGAAGGCGTGCGCGAGATCCTGGAAGCCGGCGATGTCGGGGTGGACGCCGACGTTCTCCATCCTCTTCTCGATCAGCGCGAGTTCCTCGAGCCCGGCGCGCAGGCCCTGCTCGTCACGCACCACTCCGGCATGTTCCGTCATGGTGTTGCGGATGGCGCGCTGCAGGGCGCGGACGTTCTCCGGTCCGTCGGCCACCAGAAGGTCGTCGATCTCGGCACGGGCCTGCGCGACGGCCGACGCCGACCGCGGCTGGGCGGTCAGGGACTGCGAGTAGGCGGCGGCCGCCCGGCCGGTGATGCGGCCGAAGACGAGCAGTTCGATGAGGCTGTTCCCGCCGAGGCGATTGGCGCCGTGCAGGCCGCTGGACGCCTCACCGATGGCGTAGAGCCCGTGGACGTCGGTGCTGTGGTCCTCGGGACGTACCCACACACCGCCCATCGAGTAGTGCGCGGTGGGCGCGATCTCGATCGGATCGCGGGTGATGTCCAGCATCTGCAGGTCCAGCAGCGTCTGGTAGACGCGGGGGAGACGCGTCATGATCGTCTGCCGTGGCAGATGAGAGACGTCGAGCCACACGCCGCCCTTGGGGGTCCCCCTTCCCTCCTTGATCTCCGTGTAGGAGGCCAGGGCCACGCGGTCACGGGTCGACAGCTCCATGCGTGCGGGGTCGTACCGGCTCATGAACCGCTCGCCGAGCGCGTTGCGCAGGATGCCGCCCTCACCGCGGGCGGCCTCGCTGACAAGGGTGCCGGCCGCGTTCTCGGGCTCGATGATGCCGGAGGGATGGAACTGCACCAGTTCGGGATCGCGCAGCCGGGCGCCGGCCTCCACGGCCAGACGGAACGAATCTCCCGTGTTCTCGTCCCGCCGGGAGGAGGTCCGCCGCCAGATACGGGTGTGGCCGCCCGCGGCGAGAATGACGGCGTCGGCGTGGATCAGGTACCTGGTTCCATGGGTGAGGTCGAAGCCGTAGGCCCCGAAGACGGCACCGTCGTGGACCAGGAGCCGGGTGATGTAGACACCGTCGAGCACGGGCACGTTCAGCTGGTCCGCGCGCCGGATCAGGGTGCGCTGGATCTCCAGACCGGTGTAGTCGCCGGCGAACGCGGTCCGCCTGAACTTGTGCGCGCCGAAGAAGCGCTGGGAGACCCGTCCGTCCGCCTCACGGGCGAACGCCATGCCGTAGCGTTCCAGGTCGCCGATGCCCCGAGCGGCGCCCTGCGTGACGATCTCGACGGTGCGGGGATCGGCGAGCAGGTAGCTCTCCTTGATCGTGTCGGCGGCGTGCTGCTGCCAGCTGTCCTCGGGATCCATGGTGCCGAGGGCCGCGTTGATTCCTCCGGCGGCAAGCGCCGTGTGCGCGTCCTCCTTGGGACGCTTGCCGACCGCGAGGACGTCGACACCGGCTTCGGCCAGTTCGATCGCCGCTCGCAGCCCGGCACCCCCAGTCCCGATCACCAGCACTGTGGTGGAAACACGTTGTTCGGTGACAGCCACGTTCTACTCCGGTCGATGAGGGATTGTCACTCAGTAGGACCGGGATGCCGCGGAACCTGTGACACCTGTTGTGAAGGCACTTGTGTCAGACACCCGGGCGGCGCGCGGGTGCCGGGCGAGGGTCGTCACCCGGTCCCGTGCCACGGGACCGCGGTGCCACGACAGCGCACCGCCGTGAACGGGTTCACGGCGGTGCGGCCCCGAGCGACGGTGCGCGGGAGTCCCCGGAGGACCGGGAGCCCACTTGTCGAGGACGGTCGTTCCCGAGGCGCCCTGGGGAACGACGGCTGGCTCCATGTCCGCCGGTGCGGGTCTGCCTGGGCTCAGCCGAACATGCCGACCTTGTAGTTGCCGGCGGGCTGACGCGTGATGATGTTGATGCGGTTGTAGGCGTTGATGACGGCGATGAGGGTGGTCAGCGCGGCGAGCTGGTCCTCGTCGAAGTGCTTGGCGGCGTTCGCCCAGGCCTCGTCGTCGACACCGCCCGCGGCGTCCGCGACGCGGGTGCCCTGCTCGGTCAGTTCCAGCGCGGCGCGCTCGGCCTCGGTGAAAACGGTCGCCTCCCGCCAGGCGGCGATCAGATTGAGCCGTTCCGGGGTCTCCCCGGAGTGCGTGGCCTCCTTGGTGTGCATGTCGGTGCAGAAACCGCAGCCGTTGATCTGGCTGGCGCGCACCTCCACCAGATGCTGAACGGTGGTCGGAAGATCCGAGCCCGCCAGCACCTTGCTGACGGCCATGAGGTTCTTCATCGCCTTGCCCGCGAGCGGATTGGCGAAGTAGTTGAGTCGTGCGTCCATCGGTGCCCTCCTGGCAGTGCTGTTACGCACTACTGACCGGACGGGCCGCCCGAACGTGACAGCAGCCTTTCTGCCGCACAGTGCCAAGGGCTGTCACGAGGTGCCGGCGGGTCGCGCAGGACTACCCGCCGGGACGCGGAGCGGGTCAGGAGCACCGGCCGGTGTCACACGACGCGCGCGAGGTCTGTCAATGGACTGGGGGGATGCCGTGTCTCCGGAGGGGGAGGACATCGGATGGAACACGCGGAAGTGCTGCCGGTCACGGAGTTGCTCGACGAGCGCCGGCACCTGCTGGAAGTCGCCTGCGGGATGCTGGGCAGCTCCGGCGCGGCCGAGAGCGTCGTCGGAGACACCTACCGCCGGTGGTACGGGCTCTCCGAGGCGGAGCGCGTGGAGGCCTCGACTCCCCGGAACTGGCTCGCGAAGACCGTGGGGGAGATCTGTCTGAGCCTGCTCGCTCACCCGCGCCCGGGTGGGAGCTCCGTCGTGGGACGCCCGGAGGCCGAGTGCGTCGAACTCGCCGACCGCGCCCGCCACAGCGTCCGGACCCGTCGCTCCCGCTCCACCTCACCGGCCGAGCACGATCTCCTCGCCCGAAGCGTCCGCGAGGCCTGTGCGAACGAGGACGCAGAACTGCTGGAGTCGCTCCTGTGCCCGGACGCCACGGCGTTCTTCGACGGCGGCGGCAAGGTTCGCGCACCGACCAGGCCCGTGCACGGCAGCCGTCACGTCGCTCGAGGTCTGCTCGTGCTCCTGGCCCGCCATCCCCGTACGACCCTCACCGCCCAGTCCGTCAACGGGCGTACCGGACTCGTTGCGCACTACGACCGCGAGGCCGCCGCCGTCATCAGCTTCGACGTCGCCGCACAGCACGTGGCACAGGTCTGGATCGTCCTCAATCCCGACAAGCTGCGTTCCTGGAAGCACCTGCCGGCTCCGGGCGACCGCGGCTCCTGAACGTGCCTCAGCCGTGGGACGGTTCGGCGGGAGGCGGTGTGTCCGCCGGTGACGCCGGCGCGTGGAGGCGGGTGAGGCTCACGGTGCCCGGTGCGGCCGTGTAGACGACGAGGCGTTGGGACCGGTCGGGGTCGAGGAGCGTCTGGCAGTCGAGTTCCAGCAGTCCGAGCCGCGGGTGCACGAAGCGCTTGGTCGCGCAGTGGGGTCCCGGCACGAGATGCGCCCGCCACAGGGCGGCGAACTCGGGGCTCTCCTGGTTCAGCGCGTCGACCAGGCGCGCCGTGGGCGAGTCGGCTCCGTCGTGGGTGTAGGCGTCGCGGAGGTCGGCCGCCATCAGACGACTCTGTACGGCATGCTCGCTCTCGGGACGGATGAGCCGGGAGGCCGGGTCGGTGAACCAGCGGTAGTGCGCGCTGCGCGCCAGCCCGGCGTGGGCGCTCTCGTCGCCGAGCAGCGCCGTCGCGGGGCGGGTCTGCGCGAGAGTCTCACCGAGACGGTTCATCACCTGGGCGGGCGTGTCCCCCAGCCGGTCGAGGATGCGCGACATTCCGGCACTGATGTGGTCTGCGCGCCGCTCCCGTCGAGGTGTGGCGTGGCCTGCGGTGCGGAACAGATGGTCCCGTTCCTCCGGCGACAGGCGCAGGCCCCGGGCTATCGCCGCGAGCACCTGCCCGGAGGGGCGGGGGCCCCGCGGCTGTTCGAGACGGCTGTAGTAGTCGGCCGACACGTCGCACAGGGCCGCCACCTCCTCACGGCGCAGGCCGCGGGCACGTCTGCGGCGTCCGCGGGGCAGACCGACGTCCTCGGGCTGAAGGGCCTCCCGGCGGGTCCGCAGGAACGCCGCCAGTGCTGCTCGGTCCGCCATGGCTTCTCCTTGTCCATACCGATTGTCCACACCGAAGACCCCGCTCGCTCGCGCCCGGCGGCAGGGCCGGCACGGAGTTCATTCGTTCAGGGATGCCGCGTACGGCAGCAGCTTGGCGGGGTTCATCACCCACATGAGCCGGTCGATGCCGTCCACGGAGACGTCGACGGTCAGCAGGGCCACGGCCTCTGCACCGGAGGACAAGAGCACCGCGGGCCGGCCGTTCGCCTCGACCCAGCGGATCTCCTTCCCCGGCCAGAAGCGTGGCGCGAAGGCGGCGAGATACCGCGAGACGTGGGTCCGTCCGACGACCGGGATCTTGGACGCGCCGCGAAGTCCGTTGCCGTCCGCGTAGCTGACGACGTCCGTGGTGAGCACGTCCTCCAGAACCGTGAGATCGCCTGTCTGCGCGGCGGAGAGGAACACTTCCAGGAAGCGCCGGTGGGTTGCCGGGTTGACCCGCTCCCTGCGCTCGGCGGCCAGGTGCCGGCGCGCACGGCTCACGAGCTGGCGGGCGTTGGACTCGCTCGTCTCCAGCATCTCGGCGATCCGTGCGTAGGGATAGTCGAACGCCTCCCGCAGCACGTAGGCGGTGCGCTCCACCGGGTTCAGCTTCTCCAGCAGCAGCAGAACGGCCATCTCGACGGCCTCGGCCCGTTCGGCACCCAGCTGGGGGTCGTGCGTGGTGTCGACGGGCTCGGGAAGCCAGGGGCCGATGTAGGACTCCCGCCGGACCCTGGCCGACTGGGCCAGGTTGATCGCCAGGTGGGTCGCGGTCGTAGCCAGGAAGGCCGCGGGTTCGCGGACCTTCGAACGGTCGGTGTTCTGCCACCGCACCCAGGTCTCCTGGACCACGTCCTCGGCCTCCGCCGCGCTGCCCAGGACGCGATAGGCGATACCGAAGAGTCGCGGTCGTGCCGCAAGGAAGTCCCTCGTCGCTTGATCGAGAGTGTCGGGCCGCGCGCCGGCGTGCATGGATCGTCCCCTCTGGCCTCGTCACCGACCATGCTACAAGCGTGTCCCGATCACCTGCTCGAAGGGTGTGACTTCCGAGGAATGGGGCGCGAAAACGTACACACGCTGTCACTAGGTGTGTCCATGTGTTCTGGCCGGGGACCGACGTGCCCGGGGAACAGGCGTCCCGGGGCACCCCGCGCGAAAGTGCCGCGCTCTCGGCAGCGGAGCAGGTGGAGGAGTGGGCCCCCGCGGACGAGCACAGGACATCCGGGCTGTCACAGCGTCGCGCGCTCGACGGTCGCATAGGCAGAGGCATTTCGCTTCCGGCCCCGGAAGCGCCCCGGAAGCGGATGCGAGTCGTGGACGAAAGGAGAGGATTCCCATGTTGCTCGAGATGGACCGTCCTCTCGACGGGCCGGCGCTGCGGCATCCCGAGTGCTCTGTCGCCACGCAGAAGTGGCTGGTGGGACTGCCGTTCCATGCTCGCGGCTGCCAGACCGTCTGGATGTACTACCTCGTCGACCGGGTCCGGGACCGTCCGCAAGCGGTGTGGGCGGCCAAGGCCCGGGCCGGCAGAGAGGCGGACGGCCGGTGCCGGGGCGGGCCGGCCCCGGAGGCCGGCCCGGTCGAGGTGCGGAGAATCATGGAGGACCCCATAGGGAACGTCACTCTGGGCTGTTCTTGAGGTCATCGCGCATCGGCGTGGCGTCGTCCTTGCCGGAGTACTCCGTGCCGCGCAGCCGCGCCAGCCTCTCCGCCGTCGCCCGCATGTCCGCATCGAGCATGTCGAGGGCCTCCCCGAGTACGAAGGCGTGGGCCTCGAGTTCGGCGGCCCGGGCGGCCAGGGCCCGCCTGGCATCGGCGTCGAAGTGCATGGCGCGCGTCCTTTCGGCATCAGGGACCTGGGCGGCCGTCGCCGACCGTCACCCACACTGACCGTGCAGACCGCGAAGCTGTGACACGAGGATGCTTCCAGCGGGGCGAGCGTCTGCGCGGGACGCGGGCCACATCCGCAGCGTCCCGGGGTCTCTGACGGACGGCCGGGTGTGGAACCCGCTCACCGACCGCGTCCGGCAGCGGGCGGGCCCTCGGTGCGGCTCAGGTGTGCGCTGAGCCGCACCGAGGGTGGGGAGGGAACCGCGCCTTGTCGGCGTCAGTCGTCCTCCCAGTGATGTGTGGCCGTGGTCGTGCCGACTTCATCGGCGTAGACGAGCGCCACACGGTGGTTGTACTGGATGGTGTACATCTTCCTGCCGCCGATGACGACGGTTCCGGATGAGGCGAAGTAGTCGTCCGTGGCCGTCGGCGGCCGGGTGGCCACGTAGGCCTGCCCTGCCGCGACCGAGTACATGCTCAAGGGAGCTTGCGTGGACGCCCCCAGACCGGCCGGGTACTCGTCCTTGTCCGGATAACTGGACCCGTAGACGCCCACCGGGGAGGTGGCGGCCGCTTTGACGATCTTCACGCCGTAGGTGAGTCGGGTGTTCTCGCCGCCGGGGTTGTGGAACCACACCTTCGCGCCGCTGTACCAGATGGCGGTCCAGTCGCCCTGGACCCCGGCCACGACGAACTGCTGGCCGGTCTGGGCGGTGCTGCCCCAGTCGTTGATCCGGTCCGTGCCGGCTCCGCTGCCGTGGATCGCCTGGTCGCCGAAGAGCGGCGCGTCCTCGTCCGGTGCGGTGCGCAGGTAGACGGAGTTCGACGCCTGCCGTACCTCGGTACAGGCCTTGGTGGCACCGGTCGGATCGTCGCCGGGACAGATCTGGACGGTCTGCACGTTCTCGTCGAAGGCCGGATCGACGGTGACCACCGAGCCTTCGGACGGCACGGCGTGCTGCCCGCTCAGAGGGTGGCCGAGCAGGCGCATGAAATGGTCCCAGTCCCAACCCGTGCCCGGGTCCCAGTGCATGCCGGACACCAGCGAGGAATTCGGCCCCGCCACGCCGTCATGGCCCAGGACGTGCTGACGGTCCAGGGGAATGCCGAAGCGGGCGGACAGGTACCTGACGAGGTCCGCCGTCGCCCGGTACTGCTCCTCGGTGTACCAGGCAGCGCCCTGAACGGCGTATCCCTCGTGCTCGATACCTATGGAGTGCAGGTTCGTCGAGTAGTTCCCGGCGTGGAAGGCGATGTCCTTCGTCGGCACCATCTGGGTCACGGCGCCGTCCGCGGAACGCATGACGTAGTGCGTCGAGGCGGTGTTCTTCGGATCGGCGAGCCCCCCGACCCCGGAGTCGTAGGTGCCCTCCAGGTCGTGGATCACGATGGTGTCGATCCGGATGCCGTTGGCGGGCCTGTTCGACACCTGGCCGCCGGCCGGAGAGCCTTGAAGGAACGTGCAGGCCACCGTCGACGGGCACTCGGTTCCGGCCTCCGTCGCAGTCCGCAGACGCAGACGGCCGACCTGCTCGCGCGCGGTCCGTACGGAGGGGCGTGCCTTCAGCCGGATCCGCTGCCCGTCATGGGTCGTGCGCGCGGCGCCGTCGCGGATGGTGCCGTAGACACGGTCCGCGAAGCGGACGGCCGCCTGCTGCTGCGTCGACTGGCTGTAGCGGGCCACGGCGCCATACCACTGAGCGGGGTCCGCCGGCGTACTGTCGGTCACCTGGCGGGCATAGGAGGCGAGCAGCGCCGCGCCGCCCCGGATGTTCGCCGAGGCATCCGTTCGCAGCGTTCGGGCGGAGAGCCCGGTCAGCTTCGCGGCGGCCTGCACGGTGTGCAGGGCCGGATTCGCGGCGAGGCCGGCGAGGTCGCCGTGACCGGCGGCACCCGCGTCGCCGCCGGCCAGCATGGACGGAGTGACGTCGGTGAGGTGCATGGGTCCGAAGCCGCCGTCGGTGCTCGGCTGCGCATCATGCGCCTCCCACGCGGACTCCTGGTAGGCGACGCCCAGCAGGATGTCGAGGGGTACGTGGTATTCGGCCGCGGCCGCGGCGAAGTCGTGCTGCCGCGAGTCCTGGCCGCGGTCGCCGGATCCGTCGGCGAGCGCGGTGAACGGGAGGGTGGCCAGGGCCCCTGCGGTCAGGGCACCCAGGGCGATGGCGACGGTGGGACGTAGCCGCGATTTTCTCTTGTGCAAGGTGCTTCTTCCTCGGGCGAGTTGAGCTGGAGTCGAATGCTTCGCCGGGCGGCCGCCGGCACACGTGGGCCACGGTTCCTGACGACGACACCTGTATGACCCGCCAGTGCCGGGGGTTGTGACAGCGACATCACAAGGTGCGCGGCTGATGGGGCAATTGACCCGGAACGCCTCGCCCCGGTTCACATCCGGCTGCGTTTCCATCGGGCCGTGGGAGACCGCGGTGTCACACGGGACGGAGCTGCCCGGTCCTCCCACGGGGGGATACGGGAGAGCCCAGCGAGCTCTTCTGCCCTGTCAGGCCGCCAGGAGGACCGATGCACGCATCCGCCGGGCTCAGCCGACGTTGGAAGGTCCTCGACAGCCTTCACCGGCGCGTCGCGTCACGGATCGAACAGCAGCTGTACGAGGAATTCGGTGTCAGCACCCGTGAGTACGACGCTCTCGCCGTTCTCGCCGGGGGAGCGGGCGTCGCAGGCCAACAGGTCCGTACCGTGGCGCGGGCGATCGGCCTCAGCCCGTCCGCCACCAGCCGCCTCCTCTCCCGCCTTCGCGACCGTGATCTCATCGCCGTCCAGGTCGGCCATCGTGATCACCGCACCCTGGACATCCAGTTGACCCCTGCGGCACACGAACTCCTCCGCAGGGGTCCCGCCGCGCTGGAGAGGATCACCACGGCCGCGATCGCAGCGCTGAGCGCCGCGGACCACGACCCGGGCCTTGTGGAGTGGCTGCGGACCGACAGGCCCTACTAGCCGGGGCCGGGAACCCCGGCCCGTGCGGACAAGCCGGATCCGGGGGCCGTGCCGGCCTTGACTCCCCTGAGCAGACCGGTGGACTGACCCACCTCGATGAGGTAATCGTCCGGATCGCGCAGGTAGCAGCGGAGCTCGGAGCCACGGTCGACCGGTTCGGAGAGAAAACGGGCACCCTTCGCGACCGCGTGGGCGTAGAACGCGGCCATGTCGGCGACGCGCACGTTGAGGAAGCCGGAGACCGGCGAACCGCTCCGGGGCACCTCCAGCGTGACGTCGGGTTTGTCGGGGGTGGGTCCGCCTCCGGGATTCATGATGATCCAGCTGTTGGCGACCTTCAGGATCACCGGGTTCTCCTCCATCACCACCTCGCCGCCGAAGACGTCCGCGTAGAACTGCCGCGAGGCGGCGACGTCCCGCACCGTGAGGAAGTGGGTGAGGAGAAGGCCGTGCTCGGGGGCGGGGAGACCGCCGTGGGCTGCCATCGTTCGTCGTCCTTTCGTTGCCGGTCGGTCGGGGGTGTGTGGACCGAGGCGGCGCACCGGCCTCATCACATGCGGTGCGCCCTGCGGTGACACTGACCGTGTGCGGACTCCTTCTGTGACGGGTCGTTACGGGGGACGGCAAGGCAAGGGGACGGAACGGTACTGGTCCGGCCGGCTGAGGCCGGGGTCTGTCACAGATCCGACGCGTGCTCGGTCAGTCCCCCTGGAAGCAGGTGGTCCTGAAGTCCGGCCACCATCGTGCGCCGGACGGCCAACGTGCCGGTGCGGTGCGCTCGAGCCAGGGAAGGTGCGTCAGAGTGTCAGAGAATGGACAGCACAGTGACGGTCACGGTCACGGAGGCCACGGTCACGGGACCGGCGATGCGGACGGCCCGGGCTGGACCAGGGCGGCCAAGCTCCTCCAGGACGCCGCGCCGATCACCGTGCCGGAGGGTGCCTCGGCGATGACCATCCATGTCGCGTGGGAGCCCGGTGACCCCGGCACTCCGCCGCACCGCCACTCCGGGCCGGCGTTCGGATACGTCACCAAGGGCGCGGTCCGCTTCGAGCTCGAGGGTGAACCGGAGCGCATCGTCGAGGCCGGCGGAACATTCTGGGAGCCCGGCGGCGATGCCATCCACTACCAGGACGGCAACGCACTGAGCGACGCCAGGACCGAATTCGTGGTCACCATGATGTGTGCTCCGGGCAAGCCCATGCTCGAACTCGTCGACGAGGAAGAACTCAAGCAGCGCGCACACCTGCGCGCCCCACGGCCCACCGCCTGATCCCCGGCCGGCCGACGGTTCCGGACATCGGATACCGCTCAGGACGAGGAGACGAGCGGACATGAACGCCTCCGACCTGGTTCACGTGATGCTCACCGCGCTCTTCGCGGCCGCCGCCGTGAACGGGGTGCGCCGAGCGGCATCCGGTGCGGCGGGACGGCGCGGACGCGGAGGCCAACTGCTGCATGCCGCCACGGCTTCAGGCATGGCGGTCATGCCACGGAGCCAGGGGAACCTGCCGCGGCACCCCGCCGCACCGGTGTTTTTCGCGGTCGCGGCCCCCTCGTTCCCGCTCACCGTCATCCGTCGGCACCAGGAGTCCGGCGTAGCCGTCCTCGTCAGGCGACTGCCCGCCACGACCGGTATGGCCGCCACGACGCGGATGGCATGCCCGGCCCACGCGGCAGGGCGCCGGACCCCCGGCCGCCGCACACCACAGCACCGTGCCGGGCCGCCCGGCACACCTGTCGTCCGCCGCCCAGGCGGTCACCGCCGTACTGGCCCTGCATTTCCTGGTGTACGCCCTGTCGAGACCGGTCCGCGTCATGCCCGGTCTGTGCGCCCGGAGGGGCCCTTCCGCCGACCCGCTCGACCGACACGAGCCCTACGCGTCCTTCTGGGGCGGATCGACGGCGCTGGGCAGGCCATCACGCTGCTCGTGCCCCACTGACCCGCACCGCACCGCCGTCCCGCTCGTCGTGTCGAAGCCCATGATCCCGACTCGATTCCCGCGAGGTACCACCATGGCAAGTGAAAGCGTTCTGCACCCGAGCCTGATCGTCCCGGCCGGGCACGTCGAGCCCGTCCCGCGCCGCGTCCGGGGTCTCATCGGAGGAAGCGTCGTCTTCGACAGCCGCCGCGTGCTCTACGTGTGGGAGTGGCGTGCCTACCCGCAATTCAGCATCCCGGTCGAGGACATGGTCGAAGCGATGCTCGTCGACGACCATCACACCGAGCACCGCGGTGCGGGTCCTGCACGCCGTCACACGTTGCGGGTCGGTTCCGAAGTCCGAGAGGGCGCGGCCTGGGTGTGGGACCGGGGCGCCCCGGACGCGCTGCAGGGTACGGTGCGATTCGAATGGAATGCGCTGGACTCCTGGTTCGAGGAGGACGAACCGGTTTTCGTACACCCCAGGAGTCCGTACTCCCGGGTGGACGCCCTGCGTTCGTCGAGCAGTGTCCGGGTGGTGGTGGACGGGGTCGTGCTGGCGGACGCGCCCAACTGCGTGAAACTGTTCGAAACAGGGCTGCCGACGCGTTACTACGTCGAGCGCATGTACGTCGACTGGACCAAGCTGCGGCACTCGGCGGTGGTCACCCGGTGCCCGTACAAGGGGACGACGAGCGCGTACTGGTCCTTCGACGGCGCCAGCGGTGCCCACGAGGCCATCGCCTGGGCCTACGACTTCCCGACCATCCACGCCAACCGCGTGGCGGGCCTCGTCGCTTTCTACAACGAACACGTCGATCTGTACGTCGACGGCGTGCTGCTGCCGCGGCCCGCCGATCCCTTCCGCGAAGCCGTTCCCGAGTAGCGCCCCTCCGGAGCGTGCGCCCGGTCCTGTCCGTCGGTGTATGATGAACACATCGTTCACAACATCATGTTCGACACGGTTACCGTGATGATGTTGTGACGTGCCACCTGCCCGGAAACCGAGCGGGTGGGGTGCGCCGGGTGTCGTCTCTTCCCCCGGAGGCGACGCCCGGCGCCACATGGCCGGGCGGGAAGCGACCGAGGCTCTCATCGCCCGGACGAGGGCTGTCAGGGCCGCTTCGCACGGTAGAGGCCGCGGCCCGTCCGCCGGACACGTGAGGTCCCGACCAGCCGGTCGAGCGTGCTCCTGACCGCGTTGATGCTCGCACTGTCCTGGTCGCGGCCCAGAGCCGCGGCGATGTCCCTGGCGCGGACGTCGGCGTCACCGGAGTGGTCGAGGTACTCGAGAATCTGCTCGGTCAGTCTGCCGTAGTGCCTGCCGCCGGTACGAGGCCCGGTCGTACCGCTGTTCACGTCGGGTTCCGGGGAAGGCGTGTCCTGCCGAGCCTCGGCAGACGCTTCAGGACGGTCATGACCCGTGACTGCCGCACCGGCTGATCTTGGTGTCGGTCGCTGCGCCGCGTCGTGCACGAGGGTCTCGATGGCGTCGAGTGTCCGCCGTACGGAGCCGAGATGGGCCACGACCGCGGCGAGTTCCCTCTCCAGCGCCTGCTTCTGGATCTCCAGGCGAGCCAGATCCTCCTGGAGGTTCTCGGCGGTGATCTCGATGTTGTGCGTTGCGTGGCTTGCGGAGACCATGTGTCCTCTCGTCCTCGACGCTTTTCGCTGCGTGCCTGTGCGGCACACCTCCGTTGTGATGCGACCCATGAGCCGCGGACCTCGTGCACACAACATCATAGGGCGGACGATGCACCGTCGCCGAGGGATCGTGCTGGGCGGTGAACCGCCGATCCTACGAGGTGATCACGGTGGTACGGCTGAGTGAACCGCCGAACGTCACACTGTCTGTGCCCGGCGCAATCGATTCGATGCAGGCACCGGAACACGATGTGCGAGATCCTCTGGCGTGGGACGTGCAGACGGTGCAGACTCCGTACAGGCGGTCGACCCGCAGGCATGTCACCGCGTCCAGGGCGCCGCCGTGGGTGTGGAGGGGTGCGGATGGATTCCGTCGGCGATGTGCTGTCAGTCGCGGAGATGGTGGAGGAGCGGCGGCTCCTGGTGGACGTCGCGCATCGGCTGCTCGGCTGCAGGATCGCGGCCGGGAGCGTGGTCGACGAGGTGTATCGGCGCTGGTACGGGCTGTCCGAAGGGGAGCGGGCGAAGATCGGGCAGCCGCGTTCCTGGCTGGTGACGAACGCCCGTGAGGTCTGTCTGCCGCGACTCGCCGGACCGCCGAACGAGCGTTCCGGTACGCCCGGGGAGTCCGCCGCGCGGTGGTTCCGGGTGCGGGAACGTGTCGTACAGCCGGAGCCGGAGCCGGAGCCGGAGCCGGAGTGCGACGACTACGAGTGCCCCGACTGCGTGAGTCACAGCGCGCGGACACGGCACACACGGCCCACGACGCAACAGCACGCCGCGCTGAGCGGCGCCCTGCGGGATGCCTGCATGGCGCAGGCCACGGAGGCTTTGGCGGCCCTGCTCGCACCGGACGTGAGCGTCTTCTTCGACGGGGGAGGCAAGGTTCGGACCCTCGCCCACCCCGTCCATGGCAGCCGGCGGGGCGCCCGGAGTCTGTCGATCCTGCTGGCCCCGCAGCGCCGCACTGTCCTGGACACCCGTCCCGTCAACGGACGGACCGGTCTTGTCGTCCGTTACGACCGTCAGACAGCCGCGGTCCTCACGCTCGACGTCGCCGGCTCCCACGTCATCCAGGTCTGGGTCACTCTCAACCCCGACAAACTCCGTTCATGGAACCGGCCCGCCTGAGTTCCGACCGGCCGGGTTCGGGCCGAGCCAGGGCATCCGGGGACGGTGCGCCCGCTGACAGCCCGTCCTCGTCGCTCGCGCCCCTACTCCACGAAGTAGGAGTCGTGTCTGTCGAAGAACGCGGACCGTTCCTCCTCCGAGGCGTTCCCCAGCCGGGACACCTGCTCGAAGTACTCCTCACGCGGGGCGCCCGGAGTGAACAGCAGCAGCATGTCCGCAGGCGCGTCGGAGTCGTTGCGGAAGGCGTGCAGACCGCCCTGCGGTACATGGAGGAAGTCACCCTTGCGGGCGTCGACCCACTGCACGCCGTCGAAGACACGCACCGTGCCCTCCAGGATGTAGAACGACTCCGAGATGCGCTTGTGGAAGTGCGTCTTGGGCCCGCCCGCCCGGGGTTTCATCTCCACCCGGTACAGCCCGAACTCTCCCCGGGTCACGTCCGTGGTCGCCAGGTAGTGGAGGGCGTCCTTGCCCGTCCCGCTCTCCCCGAGGTCCGGTGGGGTGCTCGCAGGGCGGAAGACGGCGCTGACCTCACCGTTCTCGCCCCAGTACTTCTGTTCGGGGTAGGGGTACGACATGGCTTGGATCCTTTCCTGTCGCGTACGTGGGTGACGTGTCGGTGCGGTCCACTGAGCGGCACCTCCACCCATCAGACCGTCTGGCGCCGGCCGATGTGACACCGGGACTCTTCGGTGGCCGCCAGGGCGCCTGCTCTCGCCGACGATGCGGCGGCCGGGCGTGGCGGCGGTCGCATCGTCGGCCCGCGGACGAGGCCGACCGCGGTCAGCGGGTGATCGCCTTGGTCTCCAGGAACTCCTCGATGCCGGCGTGACCCATCTCCCTGCCGTTGCCGGACTGCTTGTAACCGCCGAACGGCGCCTGGAAGTTGTGCTCTCCGCCGTTGACGTCGACCTGGCCGACGCGCAGACGCCGTGCGATCGCCATGGCGTGTTCCTCGTCCCCGGTGACGGCGGCGTTGAGGCCGTAGACGGTACCGTTGGCGATCTCGACGGCGTGGTCGTCGTCGGTGTAGGGGATGACGGTCAGAACGGGGCCGAAGATCTCCTCCTGCGCGATGACGGAGTCCGGGTCGACGTCGGAGAAGATCGTCGGTCTCACGTAGGCGCCGGTCTCGAATCCCTCCGGCCTGCCGGGCCCTCCGAACGCGAGGGTGGCGCCGTCGGCGACACCGCGCCGAATGTAGCCGTCGACACGCACGCGTTGCGTCTCCGACGCGACCGGACCGATCCGGGTCGTCTCGTCGCCGGGCGCACCGACCGTGTATGCCGGCGCGGCGGCACGCAGCTTCTCGACGACGGCCCGCTGCAGGTGCTCGGGTACGAGCATGCGGGTGTAGGCGCCGCACGCCTGGCCGGCGTTGGCCCAGGCGTAGGCCAGCCCGCGCCGGACGGCGAAGTCGAGGTCCGCCTCGGGCAGGACGATGTGGGCGGCCTTGCCGCCGAGTTCGAGGGCCACCCTCTTGACGGTCTCGGACGCGGCGGCGGCGACGCGCCTGCCGGCACGGGTGGAGCCGGTGAACGAGATCATGTCGATCTTCGGATGGCGCACGAGTGCTTCACCGACCACGGGTCCGGTGCCCTGCACCACGTTGAACACACCGTGCGGCAGACCGGCCCCGGCGGTGATCTCCGCGAACATCCGGGCGCTGGCGGGGGACAGCTCCGAGGGCTTGAGCACGACGGTGTTGCCTCCCAGCATCGCCGGGACGACCTTGGTCACCACCTGCTGGAGCGGGAAGTTCCACGGGGTGACGGCTCCCACGACGCCGATCGGCTCACGGACCACGAGCGAGTTCTCCACCACCCGCGTCCACTCGTACGTCTCGGCCGCGGTGACCGCGGCGAGTGTCGAGGCGACGGGAAAGCCGACCTGCGCCTGCCGGGAGAAGCTGATCGGAGCGCCCATCTCCAGGGTGATGGCGGCCGCGAGTTCCTCGGCACGCTCCTGCATTCCCCGCGCCAGGCCCCGCATGATCGCGAAGCGGCTCTCCGGCGGGGTGGACGACCACGTGGGGAAGGCGGCGAGCGCGGCTTCCACGGCCTCGTCCACCTCCTCGGCCGTGGCCTCGTGCACGACGGCGCTCACGGAATCGTCAGCCGGGTTGACGACATCGATGAGGGGCCCGCGGCCGATCACGGGGCGCCCATCGATCCAGTGGGACGGTACGGGGAGGAGATCTTCACGGTGGGTGTTCATGCCGCCAAGACAACCGTGCACGGGAGGAGGGATCCATGTTCCCCCAGAGCCATGATCCACGTCACTGCGTACCCGGGCACCAGCGCGGCACGGTGCGGTAGCTGTCATGCGCGGACGAGTGCCAGTACCTCGTCTCGTATGCGGTCGAGGGTCGATGACTCCGTCGCTTCCACGTTGAGCCGCAGCAGCGGCTCGGTGTTGGAGGGACGCAGGTTGAACCACCATGTGGGGGCGGAGACGGTCAGGCCGTCGAGTTCGTCGGTGGTGACACCGGCACGCCCGGCGAAGTGCTCGCGCACCGAGACGAGGGTGGAACGCGTGTCGCGGACGGTGGAGTTGATCTCCCCGGATGCCGGCATGCGCTGATAGCGGCGCATCAGACCCGACAACGGCTCCGCTTGGGAGCCCAGAGCCGCGATCACATGGAGGGCGGCGAGCATACCGGTGTCCGCGTTGTAGAAGTCCCGGAAGTAGTAGTGGGCCGAGTGTTCGCCGCCGAACACCGCGTTCGTCCTGTTCATCTCGGCCTTGATGAACGAGTGACCCACACGTGTGCGGACCGGCGTGCCGCCGTGCTCGCGGATCACCTCGGGCACCGTCCTCGAAGTGATCAGGTTGTGCAGCACGGTGCTTCCCGGACGGCCGGCGAGCAGCCGGACGGCGATCAGCGCGGTCACCGCCGACGGGGTGACCGCCTCACCGCGCTCGTCGACGACGAAGCAGCGGTCGGCGTCACCGTCGAAGGCGAGGCCCAGGTCGGCTCCCTTCTCCCGTACCGCGTGCTGGAGGTCGACGATGTTGGCCGGGTTCAGCGGATTGGCCTCGTGGTGGGGGAACGTCCCGTCGAGCTCGAAGTAGAGGGGGACGATGTCGACCGGCACGTTGCTGAAGACGGCCGGCGCGGTGAGCCCGCTCATTCCGTTGCCGGCGTCCACCACGATCCTGAGCGGGCGGATACCGGAGAGGTCCACGAGCGAGAGCAGGTGGGCCGCGTACTCCTCCAGCATGTCGCGCTGCCTGATCGAACCCGCCGGACGGCGCGGTGCGGGCAGTTCCCCGCCCGCGGCCCAGCGTTCCACGAGGGCGCGGATGTCCAGCAGTCCGGTGTCCTGCCCGATCGGCGCCGCGCCCGCACGGCACATCTTGATGCCGTTGTAGCGGGCGGGATTGTGGCTGGCCGTGAACATCGCACCGGCCTGCCCCAGGCTGCCGCTGGCGAAGTACAGCTCGTCCGTGGAACACAGGCCGATCTCGGTGACGTCGGCTCCCTGGCCGGCGGCGCCCCGCGCGAAGGCCGCGGCAAGGCCGGGTGAACTGGACCGCATGTCATGGCCCGTCACGATGGCCTCGGCGCCCGTCGTCTCGACGAAAGCCGCGCCGAACAACTCGGCAAGCGCCTCGTTGAGTTGTTCGGGTACGACACCTCGGACGTCGTACGCCTTCACCACTGCGGACAGGTCGGTGACTGACAGGTCTCTCACTGCGGGTACTCCTCAAGAACGATCCAGACGGCGGTGTCCTGCGGGACGTCCCGGCCGTCGAGTGGTGCGCTGGACAGCAGTACCCGGGCACGGTCGTCCAGCCTGACAGGTCGCGCACCGAAGTTGACCAGGCACCGCAGGCGGGCCGACCGGTCGAAGGCGAACCATTCGCCGCTCGCGGGACCCCGCACCCGCAGCCCGGTGCGCATGGGCGGATGGGCGCGCCGCAGGCGCAGTGCCGCGCGGTACAGCGTGAGCATGGAGAAGGCGTCGTCCCGCTGAGCCGCCACGGTGAGAGCGCCCCAGTCCGAGGGCTGCGGAAGCCAGCAGCTCTCGGGGTCGGCGTCGCTGAAGCCGTACGGCGGGACACTGCCCGTCCAGGGCAGGGGCACCCGGCTGCCGTCGCGTCCTCGGTGGCG
Source organism: Streptomyces sp. NPDC026515 (assembly GCF_055567595.1). Classification (NCBI taxonomy): domain Bacteria; kingdom Bacillati; phylum Actinomycetota; class Actinomycetes; order Kitasatosporales; family Streptomycetaceae; genus Streptomyces; species Streptomyces sp. NPDC026515. The sequence continues at coordinate 62,839 of NZ_JBVHQD010000021.1, read as the reverse complement.
GTGCCCGGAGCGTTCCCACAAGGGGTCGCGGATCCGGTCGTCCGGCACGTGGGCCTGCGGCAGGCCGAGTTCCTCGCCCTGGTACACATAGGCCGCCCCGGGAAGGGCGAGCATCAGCAGCGCCGCCGCACGAGCGCGCCGCTCGCCGAGCCGGCCGCCTCCGTAGCGGGTGACCGGACGCACGGCATCGTGACTGGACAGAACCCAGGTCACGGGAGCGCCCACCGCGGACATGCCGTGCACGGACTGCTCGATCACGTCGCGCATCGCGGCTGCGTCCCAAGCGCACTCCAGGAAAGCGAAGTTGAAGATCTGCTGCATCTCGCCGGGCGCGACGTAGCGGGCCAGCCGCTCGCGGTCGAAGACGCCCGCTTCGGCGACCATCACCCGCTCGTGCGGCGGCACCGCCCCCACGGGGGCGGGGTGGCGGTCCAGAAGGGCCCGCCACCTCCGGAAGAGCGGGTGCAGCTCCTCCTGGTCGTAATAGGGCATCAGATGATTGCGGTGGACGTCCTGGTGCTGGCCGGGGCCCGCGTCGGGCAGGCCCTCGGCCTTGAACAGGGTGTGCGCGACATCGACGCGGAATCCGTCGACGCCCTGGTCCAGCCAGTGCTCGAGTATCCGCTCGAACTCGGCGGCCACCTCGGGGTTGCGCCAGTTCAGGTCGGGTTGCTCCGGGGCGTGCAGGTGCAGGTACCACTGGCCGGGGAGGCCGTCCGCCTCGTCGATCCGGGTCCAGGCGGGACCGCCGAAGGCGGACTGCCAGTCGTTCGGGGGCAGTTCACCCTTCTCTCCGCGGCCGTCCCGGAAGATGTAGCGCGCTCTGGCCGGAGTTCGCGGGTCGGCGGCGACCGCCTCGCGGAACCAGGGGTGCTGGTGCGAGGTGTGGTTGGGGACCACGTCCACCAGGACCTTGATGCCGAGCGCGTGTGCCTTCGCCACCAGGGCGGCGAAGTCGGCAGGGGTTCCGAGGTCGGATGCCACACCGGTGTGGTCGGCGATGTCGTAGCCGCCGTCCGCCAACGGTGAGGGATAGAAGGGGGTGATCCACACGGCGTCCACGCCCAGTTCGGCCAGATGCTCCAGCCGGGCGGTGGCGCCGGGCAGATCGCCGACGCCGTCGCCGTCGCCGTCGGCGAAGGCTCTGGGGTGGATCTCGTAGCAGACCGCCTCCCGCCACCATGGGGAAGGCGGGACAGGCGCGGGTGTCAGCGTCATCACGCTTCTCCGGAGAGGACGGGTGCGGTGACCGTGACGGTCCGGCCGTTCCGTGCGGAGCGGGTCGCGGCGTCGGCCACGGCGACCGCGGTCAGGCCGGACGTGGCGTCCGCCTGCGGGGTGCCGCCGTGTTCCGCGCTGTGCAGGAGGTCCGTCATCGCGGCCCGCACGCTCTCGGCGTACACGTGCTGCTTGCGGGCCTCCCCGCCGAGGCTGACGACACACTCCACCCGGTGCGGCACACTGCGTTGCACACCCCGGCCGCGGGCCGGGCCGGGCGACCCGGCGTCGCGGGTCACGGACACCGTCACACGCTCCTGCCCGTGCGGCCGCAGACCGTCGACGGCGAGCAGCTCGGCGGCCCGTGCGGGCAGCGCCTCCCAGCGGGCCGCGCCCGCCTCGTCGGTCCACGCGGTGATCGTCGCGTGGGTGGGGATCCAGCCGGTGACACGTGCCTCGGCGAAGCCGTAGTCGAGACGCATCAGCTGACGCTCCGCGCGGTGGGCGTGCGTGAAGGAGTGGGTGTGGGTGGCGACGGCCCCGCCGGGGTGGACGGCGGTGGCGACCACGATGTCCACCGGGCCGTCGGTGCGCCGCACCTCGGTGCCCTGCACCTGGAACGGGACGCTGCCCATCAGGGCGTTGGCGGCGTCGAAGAAGTGCACGCCGTGCTCGACGTGGATGCCTCCGCTGCGCGCCGGGTCCCAGAACCAGTGGCCGGGCCCGAGGTCCTCGTCGGAGGCGTCGTTCTCGAAGGCGAACCGCCGCAGCGGGTCGAGCAGTTGTTCCTGCCCGAGCCGCTGCAGCAGCCGCAGGAGAGGGTTGTAGCGCAGGACATGGTCGATCACGAACACCCCGCGCGAGCCGCGGGTTTCCGCCTCGACTCGCGCGGCGTCCGCCACGCTGAGCGCCATCGGCTTCTCGCAGAAGACGTGCTTGCCCGCCCGTAGCGCGGTGACCGCGGCGTCCGCGTGCGCGGCCGGCGGGGTGGCCAGCACGACCACATCGACGTCTGTCGCTGCGGCGACGTCCTCCACGCTCGCGTGGACGGCCGCGCCGTACCGGTCGGCGAGCACCTGGGCCCGCCGCCGGTCGGCGTCGGCGCACGCGACGACCCGCAGCGCGGGGATGTCGTGTATCGCGTCCAGTACGAACGTGCCGAAGGCTCCGCAGCCGACCAGAGCGACGCGGCGCCCGGTGCGGCCGGAGGTCACTCGGACCGGTCCAGGCGGGCGACGCCGATGTGCGCGTCGGCCATGCCGTAGAAGACGTACCGTACGCCGTCGATCTCCTCCACGGCGGTGGGGAAGACCACGTTGGGCACGGTGCCGGAGCGCTCTTCCTCGGTCTCCGGGGCCATGAGCGGCTCGGCGGTGCGGGCGATGACACGGGCGGGGTCCGCGGGGTCGAGGATCATCGCACCGGCCGCGTAGTTGACCGTCTGCACCTGCGCGAAGGGATCCTCGATGGTGCCGGAGACGCCGTGGTGGATGAGCAGCCAGCCCTCGTCGACCCGGATCGGAGCCGGGCCGGCGCCGATCTTGAGCTCCTCCCACGCGTACTCGGACAGCGCGACCAGACGGTGGTGGCGCGGCCGTGTCAGGGCGCCGAGGTCCTGCTTGACCTCGTCGACCGGAACGTAGGAGATCCAGATGCCCGGGCGCTCGTCGGTCACCCCGGCCGGCAGGTGAACCCCCTCGCCGGGCCGGAACCAGCCGAGGTCCCACATCGGGCGGTGCAGCATGGCGTAGTACATGGCGCCGTCCGGGCCCGGTACGGGCTCGGGGAAGTGCACGACGTCCTTGTTGGGGAAGAGATTCAGATCGGTGTCGAGGTCGGGCTGGTAGGCGAACTGGATGGGGCCCAGACGCTCCCAGTGGACCAGGTCCTCCGAGACGGCGAGGGCGGGCTTGGGCCCGAGCGGCCCGTAGGCCACGTAGGACATGACGTGCCGGCCGAGGTCCTCGATCCAGGTGGTGCGGGGGTCCTCCACACCGGCGTTGTTCTTGCCGCGCTCCCAGCCGGCGTCGGGGGCGAGAACCACGCCGCGGCGCTCGACGCCGGTGGGCACGCCGTTGTCCAGGGTGACCTCGGCGAGGCCGACGCGGGAGACGTTGCCGTCGGAGACCAGCCGCGGCAGCAGGTGCAGCCGGCCGTCGGGCGTGCGGCCGGAGGCCGGGTTGAGCACGCCCTCGACCTCGTTGGCCTCGCCCGGCAGTGGGGACATCACGACGCCGACCCGGGTCAGGGTGTAGGGGACGGGGGTGGTGGTGCTGTGGGACACGGAAGGTCAGCCCTTCGTTGCTGAGTCGATGTCGGTGGAGTTGAACCGGCGCTGGAAGACGAGATAGAGAGCCACCGCGGGCGCGGCCAGGACGCAGGCTCCGGCGAGGATGGTGCCGAAGGGGTTGGCGGCGGCGGACGCGACGGTGCTGATGTAGTTGGCCAGCGAGACGGCCAGCGGCTGCATGTCCTGCCGCTTGGTGACGAGGAACGGCCAGAGGAACTCGTTCCAGGGGCCGGTGAAACTGAGCAGCACGACCGACAGGAGGGCCGGCTTGCACAGCGGCAGCGCGATGCGCAACAGGATCTGCAGTTCGTTCGCGCCGTCGATGCGGGCCGCCTCGAACATGGCGGCCGGCAACTGGAGGAAGAACTGGCGGAAGATGAACACGGCGCTCGTGTTGATCGCGAACGGCAGGATCATGCCGAGGTAGGAGTCGGCGAGTCCGTAGTCGCGGACGATCAGCACGTACAGCGGGATCAGCAGCAGCTGGAACGGCACGACCTGGACCAGCAGCACCAGGGCGAACGTGGAGCCACGGCCGCGGAACTGCAACCGGGCCAGGGCGTAGCCGGCCAGCAGGCCGAACACGGTGGTGCAGAGGATGACACCGCCGGTGAAGATGCCGGAGTTCACCAGCGAACGGCCCAGCGAGATCGCCGAGTCGATCGCCGCGTAGTTGTGCAGGGTCAGGTTGGACGGATTGGGGAACGCCCCGGAAGGACTGGAGTCGGGCTCCTTCTGGAGGGATCCGATGATCATGTAGTAGAAGGGGAAGAGGAAGGCGAACGCCCCGATGAGGAGGGCGACCCGCGATCCGATCGCCCGGCTTCGGCGGCGCGGGGTCCGGTCGGTGCCGGGGCGCTCGTCGGTGGGGCGGGCTGCGACGTCGGTGGTCATCTCAGTCCCTTTCCACGAGGCGTCGGTAGGCGAGTGAGATGGCGGTGATCAGCACGACGAGGATCACGCCGATCGCCGCGGCCTCGTCCGGGTGTCCCTGCTGCAGACCCCGCTGGTACATCAGCAGCACGGGCGAGGTCGTCGCGCCGTCGGGTCCGCCGCCGCTGGTGAGCAGGTAGGGCTCGGTGAAGAGGTTGGCGCCGGTGATCGTGGCGAGGATCAGGACCAGCAGGGTGGCGGGCCGCACCGCGGGCACCGTGACCGAGCGGAAGATGCGCAGCCGTCCGGCCCCGTCGATGGCCGCCGCCTCGTAGAGCTCGTTCGGCACGTTCTGCAGTGCCGACAGGTACAGCACCACGAAGAAGCCCAGTTGCTTCCACGCCACGAAGATCGCCACGACCGGCATCGCGAGGTGGGAGTTGACCAGCCAGGACGGGCTCGGGGCCAGGGGGCCCAGCGCCTGGTTGACCAGCCCGTCGTTGTTGAACAGGAACAGCCACACACCGACGACCGCCACGCTGGCCGTGATGTAGGGGATGTAGTAGGCGGTGCGGAAGAAGGACCGCAGGGGCAGTTTCTTGTTGAGCGCGTTGGCCAGGACCAGCGAACCGACCACGGTCAGCGGCACGTTGATGACCAGGAAGACGGCGATGTTGAGGAAGGAGCGCCAGACGTCCGGGTCGGTCAGCACCGTCGTGTAGTTGTCCAGGCCCACGAAGGGCCGGTCGACCTGCACGCCGGGCGCGGCGAAGTAGTAGTCGTGGAAGGACATCCACACGGCGAAGCCGAGGGGATACACGAAGATCGCCGCGAGGTAGATCAGGTACGGGGAGACGAAGAGCATGCCGATGGGCTGGTGGCCGCCCAGCCTCAGCCGCCACGGTGAGCGTGGCGTGGGCGGCTTCGTCGTCCCCCCGCCGGCGTGGCGGCGCCGGCGGGCGTCAGAGGTGGTGGTGGACATGGCGACTGCTCACTCGCCCTGCGCCAGTTCGTCCACCTTGGCGGCGGCGGCCTTGAGGGTCGCGGAGACGTCGCCCTTGCCGAAGATCACGGCCTTGGAGTACGCGTCACGGAAGGTCTGCCAGACCTCGACGGAGTTGGGGACGTTGGGCGCCTCGATGGTGTGTTCCGCCTGCTGCGCGAAGGCCGCGTACTGCTTGTGCGAGGCGAAGTAGGCCGGGTAGGCGCTCGTCAGGCCGGTGCGCATGGGCATCTGGCCGGTCGCCTCCAGCAGCTGACCGTCCTGGTCCTTGCTGGTGGCGAACTTCATGACGTCCCAGGCCGTCCCGCGGTTCTTGCAGGCCGTGAACATGCCGATGGACTTCTCGTCGCTGAAGGTGCCCTTGCCCGGGGCCCCGTCCGCGGTGGGCACCGGTACGGCGCCCCACTTGACCTTGTCACCGTAGACGGAGACCGCCCAGGGGCCCACGGTGGCCATGGCGGCCTTGCCGTCGGCGAAGGCGTCGCCGTTGTACGTCTCGTTCGGTGCCAGGTGCTCGGAGTACATGGTCTTCCACAGTTCGGCGGCCTTGATGCCGTCGGCCGAGGCGAACTGCGCCTTGCCGTCCTCGACCAGCTGCTTGCCGGTCTGCGCCGTGAACATCGGGTAGTAGTCGAACCAGGACTGGTAGAACTCCGACGACGGAGCCGGCCAGATCGCCGCCTTGGCCGCCTTGGCGGCGACCAGCTTGCGCGAGGTGTCGAGGAAGTCCTGGTAGGTGGAGAGCCTGGGGTGCTCCGGGTCCAGCCCTGCCTTCTTGAAGAGCGCCTTGTTGTAGAAGATCATCACGGGGTTGCTCTTCCACGGCATCTGGTAGTACTTGCCGTCCGGTGACGCGTACTGCGACAGCTTGTCGCCGACCCGGGCCTGCAGGTACTTCTTGCCGTCGGGGAAGTCGTCGAGCGGGACGAGGCCGCCCTGCTTCTGGAACCCGGGCACGGCGGCCGGGGCGGTGTTGAGGACCAGGCAGGGGGCGTTGCCGGCGGTGATGGCCGCGCCGATGACCTCTTCGGAGCTCTTGCCCGCCGGAATCTCCTGGGCGGTGACCTTCTCCTTGGGGTGGGCGGCGTTCCAGGACGCCACCATCTTCTTGCCCCACGCGACTTCCTGCGCGTTGTTGGAGTACCACACGGTGATCGGTCCGTGCGCGTCGTTGGAGGTGCCCGAGTCGGAGCCGCCGCTGCCGCACGCGGAGAGCGTCAGCGCGGCCACCGGCAGCATGACGAGGAGGGCCTTCTTCATTGGAGGTTCCGTTTCTTGCTGGATGAATGTTTTGCGGTACGGCCCGGCCGGTGTGGGTCGCCCGCCCCGTCCCGGGGGCTTCGGCGCATCGGCGTGCCGCGGGTCATGTGTCTCAGCGCACCGGCGCGGGGCCGGTGGAGCCGCGCACCACGAGAGTGGCCGGCTCGAGTTCCTGGTCGCTGGTGCTGCCGGTCTCGATCAGCTCCACCAGGGCCTGGGCGGACGCCCTGCCCCAGGAGACCGGATTGGAGCGGCAGGTGGTCAGCGACGGGTTGGTGTACGACGCGAGGGGTACGTCGTCGAAGCCGACCACGGACAGGTCCTCGGGCAGTCGCAGTCCGGCATCCTGGGCGACCGCCATGCCGGCCGTGGCCGAGAGGTCGTTGCCGTAGACGATCGCTGTCGGCGGGCTCGGCTGCCGCAGCAGCCTGCGGGTGGCCACTGCTCCGCCCTCGGCCGTGAAGCCTCCCGGCAGTAACGTTCCCTTGGGCAGGCCCGCGTCGGCGAGGGCGTCGCGCCAGGCCTGGCTGCGGCGCCGGGCGTGGACGAACTCCTCGGGCCCGGCCACGTAGGCGATGTCGCGATGTCCCAGTTCGATGAGGTGGCGCACGGCCTCCCGCACGGCCGGACGGTCGTCCAGACCGACCGACGGCAGGCCGGTTCCGGAGTCCGGCGTCCCCACCGCGACGGCCGGCAGGCCGAGCTCGGCGACCAGCGCGGGACGGATGTCGTCGTGGCGCAGGTCGGTGAGGAACACACCGTCCACACGGCGGTCCGCGGCGAGTCTGCGGTAGGTGTCCACCTCGTCCTCGGGGCGGCTCATCTGCAGCATCAGTCCGTCACCGGTCTCCGAGATCACCGTCTCGATCCCCGCCATGAACGCGGGGAAGAACGGGTCGGTGCCGAGGAGCTCCGGCTCGCGCGCCAGCACCAGTCCGACGGCGCGGGCACGGCCCGTGGACAGCGCCCGGGCGCTGGAACTCGGCGTCCATCCGAGTTCCTCGGCCGCGGCACGTACCCGGCGCTGTGTGTCCGCCGCCACGCCAGGTCGGTTGTTGAGCACGAAGGAAACGGTCGCGCGGGAGACTCCGGCCAGGCTGGCCACGTCACCGATGGTGGGTCGACGGGACATACGCACCGCTTTCGTTCGACGGCAGGGCGTTCACGGCAGCTCGGGGCTGCCGTGTCGGCTCGGCGGCGCGGGGGCACCGCCTCGGCTTTTAAACCGGTTTGAATGACAGGTCCGTAGCCTCCGCGTAAAGAACGCGACAAGTCAAGGGGGGAAGAGAAAGTCGTACAATTTTTTACATATAAACCGTAATGTCCGAGGGGTGTGAAAGGTGAGGGTCGGCCCTGGTGGGGTTCGCCACACCCCGTACCGCGACGTCCGTGACGTTTGCTGGTGTGAAGAACTTTCTCCGGAAGGCGGCGAGGCGGGCGGATGTGGCAGGATCCTGCCTGTGAATGGGGTTCTCCCGCCTGACTCGGGTACGGCAGGCATCGGACTGCGGTCTGTCCTGGAGCGCTCGACGTCGGAGTCGTGGTACGTCGCATGGCCGCCGGGTTCGACCAGCTGACGGCCTATACGAGCTTCGAGTGGCCGGTGGACCGGACGGCCGTGGTGCGATGGAACGTCGAGTTGCTGTTGCGCTGGATGATCAACGGATCTCCGCCCGACGACTATTTCCGGGCCGAACTGCACGAGTTCCTTCGCGATCGCGCCATCGCCGGCCAACCGATCGAGGACAGCATCCTGGTCTACCACCGTGGTGTCCGGAAGTTCTGGGAGGCGCTGCTCGACTTGGCCGGCGACGAGGACCGTGCGGTGCTCCTCGCGGAGTGGGACACGGTCTGGAGTTGTCTGGAGGACTGCCTCGACCTGGTCGTGGACGTGTTCGCACAGGCCTACGCCGACCAGCAGGACGCGCCCTCGACGGCCGGCGAGCGGCGTGCCCGTGCCCTGTTCGACAGGCTGTGCGCGCGGCTTCCGGTCACGATCGAGGACCGGGAGCGGGCCGCTCGGCTCGGGTTCGACCTGATGGATCCGTACTGCCGGCCGTTCACCTCCCGGCTGTCCGGGGCTGCGGCCGGCAGCCACGCCGGCCTTGCCGCACGGCTGCGCGCGCAGGGGCACTTCGCCCTTCATGCCCAGAGGTACGTCAGCGAGGGACTGACGCCGATCGAGGACGGGGCGGTCGAGCGGAAGGAAGACGACTCGCCTTGGCACCACGTCGCCACCTTGACGATTCCCGCCCAGGACCTCTTCGACCAGAGGGGCCGGGCCACCCGCGACCGCGTCGACGCACTCGCGTTCGACCCCTGGCGCGCCCCCGCGGACTTGCCCGCTCGGCAACCTCAACCGCGCCCTCCGTACGGTCTACACGGCCAGCGCGAGAGAGTGGCACGCCCGGTAGCGCATACGGACCGGGGCACCGGAACGCTCGGCCGGGATTCTCCGGCCGAGCGTTCCGCAAGAGCATGACACTCAGTTCCGGCTCATTCGTCGTGAACGGGCTGCTGGACGAAGGTGGCGTGGAACCGGCGGGTTTCGTCCACGACACGGACGGGCCCGGTCAGGGTGACCGTCGCCGTCAGGTGAGCGGCCGTGCTCGACGACGCCAGGCGGAACTCCAGGTCGCCCGGTTCAACGATGCGGTGGCCGTCATGACCGGTGAAGGAAGCGACGTCGGCGGGGACGGTCAGGTGCAGACGACGGGCTTCGCCCGGCGTGAGGGACACCCTGCTGTAGCCGACGAGGCGCTGTACCGGCTGGACGACGGAGGCTGTCGGGTCGTGGAGATAGAGCTGCACGATTTCGGTGCCGGCCCGGTCGCCCGTGTTGCGGATGGTGAAGGCGATGGTGAACTCGTCCTCGGTCGAGGCCTGCCGGGACGCCACCGTGAGGTGGCTCCAGGCGAAGGTCGTATAGCTGAGTCCGTGGCCGAAGCCGAACGCCGGGGTCGGGTCGATGTTGGAGACATCGCTGGCCTGGGCCAGGCGGGCGCCGAGATATGTGGTCGGCTGGGCGCCGGGACTCCGGGGCACGCTGACGGGCAGGCGCCCGGAGGGATTGGTCCGGCCGCTGAGCACGCCGGCGATCGCCCGGGTGCCTTCGGCTCCGGGGAAGAAGGACTGGACGAGCGCCGCGGATTCGTCCGCCGCGCGACCGAGGGCATAGGGCCGGCCCGCGAGGAGGACGGTGACGACCGGACGCCCGGAGTCGAGCAGCGCGTCGAGGAGTTGCTGCTGGGCGCCGGGGAGAACGAGGGATTCGGTGTCGCAGCCTTCGCCACTGGTGCCACGCCCGAACAGGCCCGCGCGGTCGCCCAGGACAGCGATGACGAGGTCCGCGTCGCGGGCCGCGTCCACCGCCGCGTCGATCCCGGAGAGGTCGCCGTCGTCGATGCCCGTACCGTGGGCAAGGGTGATGTCCGCGTCGGGGAACTCGGCCGCAAGGGCGGCGTGGAAGGTGGGCAGGTCGATACCGATGGGAACGTCCGGGTGCTGGACGCCGACGTGCATGGGGAACGAATAGCAGCCCAGTACGGCGGTGGCTTCCGCCGCGTTGGGGCCGACCAGGGCGATGCGGCGCGGCGCCGCCAGGGGCAGCACACCGTCGTTGCTGAGGAGGACCACGGCCTTCTCGGCCATCTCCCGGGCCAGTTCGCGGTTCGAGGGAGGATCCAGGTCGACCTTGCCGCGCAGGGCGTCCGGGTCGTCGAGATCGGTGCCGCGCAATGCGGCCGGCACCGGATCCCAGTCGGGGTCCAACATGCCGAGCTGGGCCTTTTGGTGGAGAACTCGACTGAGGGCACCGTCGATGAGGGACTCCGGGATCCGGCCGTCCTTGACGGCCTGGACGAGTGGTTCACCGAAGGTCTTGACGCTGGGCAGTTCGACGTCGACGCCGGCCGTGAGGGCGGTGCTCGCGGCGCCGGCCCAGTCTGCCGCGACACCGTGGAGGGTCTTCAGGAAGGCGATGCCGAAGTAGTCGGCCACGACCGTTCCGTCGAATCCCCAGGTGTCACGGAGCAGGCCGGTCAGCAACTGCCTGTCAGCGGCGGCGGGTACACCGTCGTTGTCGTTGTAGGCGTGCATGACGGAGCGGGCGCCGCCCTCCCGTACGGCCATTTCGAAGGGAGGCAGCAGGACGTCGGCCCGCTCGCGTGGCCCGATCGCGGCGGGAGCGAGGTTGCGTCCCGCGCGGGACGCGGAGTAGCCCACGAAATGCTTGAGGGTGGCGATGATTCCCGCCGACTCCAGACCCTGTACGTACGCGGTGCCGATGGTGGCCACGAGGTAGGGGTCCTCGCCGATCGTCTCTTCCACACGACCCCAGCGAGCGTCGCGCACTACGTCGAGGACCGGCGCGAGTCCCTGGTGGATGCCGACGGAGCGCATGTCACGACCGATGGCCGCAGCCATGCGGCGCACGGTCTCGGGGTCGAACGTGGCGCCCCAGGAGAGCGGGACGGGGTAGGCGGTGGCCCCCCAGGCCGCGAAGCCGGCCAGGCACTCCTCGTGCGCGAGAGCGGGGATTCCGAAGCGGTTCGCCGCGACGATGCGACTCTGGGTGCGATGCAGGGAGAGCGCCCCGAGTGCGGGGTCGACGGGCGCGGTTCCGAAGGGCCGGGTCAGCTGCCCCAGCCCGGTGGGCATCAGCGCCGTGAGATCGACGGCTTCCTCCATGTCGTGCTGATGGGGAGCCACCTCGTCGCCCTGGGCGGAGGCGCCGACCCACACGCCGTACAGCTGGGCCGTCTTCTCCTCCAGGGTCATGGCCTCGATCAGGGACGCCACTCTGGTGGCGAGGGGTCGGGCCGGATCGTTCCATGGAGGGGTCGGGGGGGAGGTCTCTACAGCCACGTGGCGGTCACTTTCCTCCGACGCCCATCAGGCCCTGGACCAGGGCGCGACGGGCGAACAGGTAGATGAGCAGGACGGGCACCATGGACAGCATCACGGCGCCGAGAAGGCCGGGGATGTCGATGCCGTGTTCGGTCTGGAAGTTGTAAAGACCCAGCGTGATCACCTTGGTCGACTCGGACTGGGTCAGCACGAGCGGGAAGAGGAACCCGTTCCATGCCTGGAGCGCCGAGAACACGGTGATCGTGGACAGGCCTCCGCGCGAGAGGGGAACGACCAACTGGAAGAACATGCGCCGTGGAGTCGCTCCGTCCACCGCCATGGCTTCGAACAGTTCGGGAGAGATGTCCCGCATGGTGCCGCTGAGGATCAGAGCGGACATCGGCAGGCAGAAGGCCGCTGTCGGCAGGATGACGCCCAGCAGGTTGTCGTACAGCCCTGCTTTGCTGATGAGGTAGAACATCGGCACGATCACGGCCTGGGCCGGAATGGCAAGGCCCAGCAGGAACAGGCGGAAGACCAGTGAGGTCACCTTGCTGCGGCTGCGGACGATGGCGTACGCGAGCGGCGGCACGAGTACCAGTACCAGTCCGGCCACGGCCGCCGTGACGGCGATCGTGTTGAGGAAGTACCGGCCGAAGCCGGTGTCGAACGCGTTGAGGTAGTTGTCGAAGGTGAAGCTGTCGGGCACCGACACGGGGCCGTTCGCGGCGTAGTCGCCGCGGGTGCGCAGGGTTGCGGCGAGCATCACGTAGAGCGGCAGTCCGACCAGGACCAGCCAGACGGCGGATCCGACGCCGGCCACGTAGTTGGGGCGGCGCCTCATGACACTCCCTCCATGGTGCTGCGCATCTTGTCGTAGCCCGACACCCGCACGACGATGAGCGAGATGACGGTGGAGGCCACGACCAGGGTGAGGGCAATGGCGGCACCGGCGCCGAAATCGAACCCCTTGAAGGCCTTCTCGTACATGTAGTACGCGCTGATGGTGGTGTCGGTGCCGGGTCCGCCCTGCGTGAGGATGAGGACGGTCTCGAACGTCGTCAGACCTCCGACGGTCATCAGAATCACCGAGGTGATCATCGAGTTGCGCAGTTGCGGCAGCGTGATGTGGAAGAACTGCCGGTAGCGCCCCGCTCCGTCGATCTCCGCGGCCTGGTAGAGCACCTGCGGGACGGCTCGGGCGGCACCCTGATAGATCAGGGTGTGGAAGGGGGTGAACTGCCAGGTGCTCACGAACGCCAGTACCCCGATGGCCGTGACCTGCTTGCCGAACAGGTTCCCGTCACCGAACAGCCAGGTGGCGTCCGCGGGGATGCCGAAATTGGGGTCGAGCAGAGCTCGCCAGAGCACGGAGACCGCGGTGCCCGACAGCAGCAGCGGGACGAAGTAGATGACGGACAGCACGGCGCGATTGCGCTGGTAGCCGGCGGCCCAGACGCCCAGGACGATGCTGAGTGGTGTCTGTACGAGGATGCCGAGGGCGGTCAGGACCAGGGTCACCCAGATGCTCTTGAGCATCACGGGGTCGTCCAGGAGACGTGACCAGTTGTCCATGCCCACGAACTGGGGCGACCCGAGCCCGTTCCAGGTCATGAACGACAGCACCGCGACCATGATCAGCGGAACGATCGCGAAGACGGCGAAGAACAGGGCGGCGGGCAGAGCCCAGCCGAAGCCGGGTCTCGCCACGTTTGCTGTTGACGAGCCGGTCGCCCGCCGCCGGGTCTCCTTGTGGGACCCGACGGCGGGCTGGGTGCTCGTGATCTGTGTAGTCATGAGCCGTTCATTCGCTCGGAAGTGCCTGCATGGCCTTGATGAAGCCGTCCGCGTCGAGCTGGCCGTCGAAGAACTGCTGCACGGCCTGCTGGATCGGAGTCCCCGCGGCCGGCGGGTACGCCTGGTCCCAGGACAGCTGGAACGCGGGAGCTTTGGCGACCAGGTTGTACTGGAAGCGCGAGTAGTCGGGGTTGGCCGAGGAGGCCAGGAAGGACTCGGTGTTCGTGGTCGTCGGCAGGTTGCCGATGGCCAGCTGCGCCTTCACGAACTCGTCCGAGTACATCAGCTTCAGGAACTTGGCCGCGGCATCGGGGTACTTGGTCTTCCGCAGCACCGAGTAGAAGTTGTTGGTGTTTCCGACGACGTCGGCGGCGTCTCCCTTGCCGCCCGGAATGGTCGGGAACGCCGTGTAGCCGAGGTCCTTCTCCGCGAAGCTCTTGGCGTCCGTCTGCTGCTGGGCGTAGTACCACGAACCCATGAGTTCGAAGCCGGCCTTGCCAGAGGCGAGGAGGGCCGGCGAGGCGCCGTTGGTGTACTTCACCGAGTCGTAGTTCTTCCCGAAGGCGCCGGCGTCCACGAGGTCCCTGAGCATGCTCAGCGCCTTCTTGCTGTCGGCACTCTCCCATGCCGACTTGTCACCCTCGATGGCCTTCTGGAACAGGCCCGGTCCGGCGATGCGGTCGTAGAGGTACTCGAACCACATGAGGGTCGGCCACCTGTCGCCGCCGCCCAGCGCGATCGGGGTGACACCTTGGGCCTTGAGCTTCTTGACCGCGGTGAGCAGTTCGTCCCAGGTCTGGGGCGGCGTGATCCCCGCGTTCTCGAGGACCTTCTTGTTGTGGAACAGCAGGACGGGCTGGGTGCCGCGCATCGGGACGCCATACGGCTTGCCGTCGACCACCGCGCTGTTGAAGACCGCGGGCAGGAACTTCGACTTCAGGTCAGGGTTCTTCGCGATGAAACCGTCCAGCGGCAGCAGCAGATCGGCCTTGACGAACGGCTGGATGCTGCCGCCGCCCCAGTTGAAGAAGATGTCCGGGGCCTGCGGGGTGTTGATGATCGTCTGCAGCTTCTGCTGGTAGTCGGCCCCAGGGATGGTGTCGAGGACGGCCTTGACGTCAGACGTCTTGTTGAACGTGCTGACTATTTGCTTCTCGACCCTGTTGCTGGCGTCCCCGTAGACCAGAACGTGAATCTTGCCGTCGCTCGACGACTGGTCGTTGCCGTTGCCGCAGGCGGCCAGGGGGAGCGCCAGGGCGAGCGTCGCACCGCAGGCGACCAGTCTGGGCAAGCGCGCGCGTGTCTTCATCGTGTGGAGCCCTTCGAAAGTTTCGGCCTCATTACCGAAAGTCAATGCGCTGGGGACACTAGGACAGGCCTGAGGCTCGGTCAACAGTCATGCACGCACTGGCTCAAACCGTTACGGGCGTTGCGCGCCTATATCCTGCGGACATGGGCAAGGAAGGCAAGACCAGCAGTAGAGTGACCCTGGACGAGGTGGCGAGAGTTACCGGCGTCTCGTTGCCGACAGTTTCGAAGGTGATCAACGGTCGTTCGGACGTCTCCCCGGTGACTCGGGCCAAGGTCGAGAGAGCTCTGGAGACCCACGGCTACCGTCGGCGGCCTCGGACGCCGTCCCGGCCCGCCCTTGTTGAACTGGTGTTCCACGAGCTGGAGAGCATCTGGGCGATGGAGCTGATCAAGGGGGTGGAGCAGGTCGCGCGGGACAACCACGCCACCGTGGTCCTCACCGTGAGCGGCACGCGGCATGCGATCGGACCGGAGTGGCTCGAAGGGGTGCTGCGAAGAAGACCCGTGGGCGTCGTCCTGGTCTTCTCCACGCTTCCCCAGGACGTCAGACAGCGGCTCAGGTCGGCGGCCATTCCCTTCGTTGTCGTCGACCCCGCGGGCGACCCCGACCCCGACGTGCCTTCGGTGGGCTCGGCGAACTGGGCCGGCGGTCTCGCGGCCACCCGGCATCTCACGGCACAGAACCACCGGCGGGTCGCGATCGTCACCGGACCCGGGGACATGTTGTGCTCACGGGCCCGCCTCGACGGTTATCGCTCGGCCATGGCGATGGCGTCCCTGGAGGTGGACCCGCGGCTGGTGCGCTTCGGCGACTTCCATGTGCAGGGCGGCTTCGAGCACGCGATGAGCCTGCTGGACGGGCCGGACCGGCCGACGGCGATCTTCGCGGGGAGCGACCTTCAGGCGCTGGGCGTGCTGGAGGCGGCCCGGGTCAAAGGACTGCGCGTACCAGAGGACCTGTCGGTGGTCGGCTACGACGACGTGCCGCTCGCGCAGTGGTCGAGCCCGCCGCTCACCACGGTGCACCAGCCTCTTCGGCGCATGGCCGAGGAGGCGTCCCGCATGCTGTTCGGCCCTGATGAGGCCGGCAAGGCCGCCCAGCGTATCGAGCTGGCCACGCACTTGGTGGAGCGGCAGAGCACGGCCCCGCCCGTCGGGTCGTGAGGAACGCGCCCGGTCCCACGGCGCCGGTGGGGTGACGGCGGCGAACCTCCCGGAGTTCCGGCGCGGGAAGAACTCCCCGGTCGGCCACGACGGAGACCGGCCGTGCCGGACGAGGACACGGCCGCCGGCGCGGATTCTCCACGGGCCGTCGGCAC
This sequence comes from Streptomyces sp. NPDC026515, assembly GCF_055567595.1. Classification (NCBI taxonomy): domain Bacteria; kingdom Bacillati; phylum Actinomycetota; class Actinomycetes; order Kitasatosporales; family Streptomycetaceae; genus Streptomyces; species Streptomyces sp. NPDC026515. Next base: position 46,920 of record NZ_JBVHQD010000021.1, on the reverse strand, counting down.
CTGGCACGGGCGGTGGTCCGGCATGCCGGTGGCCCACCGCCCGCGGTCGCTCACGAACCCAGACGGGCGCGCAGTCCAGGCTGGAGGAACTCGCCGTGAGCGGTGACCATGTCGTCGCACAGGCGCCAGATGTCCTCGACCGGCAGGGTCGCGGCCGTGGCGGGGTCGGTCATCGCCGCGTGCCTGATGTGCCGCGGGTCGTCCTCGATCGCCGCCCGCACCACCAGGTCGTTCGCGCTCAGGTAGGTGCGGTTGAGTGCCGCGAGCTGGGGCGGGAGGGAGCCGATGCGGGTGGGCTGGACGCCCAGCGAGTCCACCAGGCACGGCACCTCGACGGTCCCGTGTGCGGGCAGATTGTCGATCAGCGCCCGGTTGGGGACGTTGCCGTAGACCGTGCGCGGGGTGCCGGTCACCATACTGTGGATGATCTGGGGCGCGTACTCCATCGTCCCCTCGACGGCGACCGGTGTCCCGGCGGCCAGCGCGTCGCGGGTCCTCTCGTACGTGGCGACGTTCTCGTCGACGATCTTGAGGTACTCGCCGATCGGCAGCCGCAGCCGTTCGACCTCGCTGTCGTGGTGCAGGTACCAGGGAACGTACTCGGAGGAGTGCTCGCTGGTCTCCGTGGGGTAGTAGCCGAGCCGGCGGTACATGTCGACCCGGACCCTGCGCAGCAACTGGTCGTCGGAGGCGATCAGTTCGTCCAGCCTCGGGTACAGGCTCCGGCCCTGGTGCTCGAACCGCAGCACCCATGCCTGGTGGTTGACGCCAGCGGCGTGGTAACTGATCTCCTCGTAGGGGACCTTGACCAGGTCGGCGAGATCGCGCAGCGTCCAGTACACCGAGTGGCACAGACCCACCACTCGGGTCAGGCCGGTGGCCTGGGTCAGGTACTGGACGTTCATGGCCATGGGATTGGTGTAGTTCAGCAGCCAGGCCTGCGGGCAGACCTCGGAGATGTCCCGCCCCAGATCCCTGAGGAACGGGAACGTCCGCAGGGCGCGGAAGATACCCCCGATGCCGAGCGTGTCGCCGATGGTCTGGCGCACGCCGTGGCGGGCCGGTACCTCGAAGTCGGTCCGGGTGGCCTCGACCATGCCGATCTGCACGATGTTGATGACGAAGTCGGCGTCGGCCAGGGCTCTGCGGCGGTCGGTGTCCGCGGTGACGTCCGGCGTGGCGCCGAGGGTGTCGGCGATGCGTACGGCAGCGGCGTGCGCGGTGGCCAGCCGCTCGGTGTCGATGTCGTGCAGCGCGATGCGCGCGGACTTCAGTTCGGGGAACGCGAGGAGGTCGGCGAGCAGTCCCTGGGTGAAGACGACGCTGCCTGCGCCGATGAAGGCGATCTTGGGGATGGTCATACCGGGGTTTCCTCGGTCTCGGAAGGGCGGGCGAGGACGTCGTCCCGCGGGGGCTGTGCGGTCGTACCGGCGTGGGCACGGGGGGATGGGGGTTCGCGGATGTCGGTGGCGAGCGGCACTGAGTTGTCCTGCCTGAGTGGTGGGTCGCAGACGAGCGGGATCAGCCCTTGAGACCGGTGGAGGTGATGGACTGGATGAACGCCTTCTGCGCGCCGAGGAAGGCGAGCAGGACCGGCAGCACGGTGATGACGTTCCCGGCCATCACGGCCGCCCACTGGGTGTGGTGCTGTCCCTGGAAGGTCGTGAGGCCGAGCTGGAGCGTGTACTGGGTGTCGTGGTTGACGGCGATCAGGGGCCAGGTCAGGTCGTTCCAGGTGCTGAGAAACGTCAGGACGGCGACCGTGCTGAGGGCGGGCCGGGACAGCGGAAGCACGATCCGCCACAGCACGTGCAGCCGTGAGCAGCCGTCGATCCAGGCGGCTTCCTCCAGCTCGCGAGGCAGCGAGAGGAAGAACTGGCGCAGCAGGAACACCGAGAAGGGCGTGACGAGGGACGGTACGATCAGCGCGCCGAGGGTGTCGATGAGGCCGAGCTGCTTCATCACCAGGAAGGTGGGAATCATCGTCAGCTGGAACGGGATCGCCATCGTGGCCAGCATCAGACCCAGCAGCAGCCGGGAGCCGGCGAACCGCATCCGGGCGAACGCGTAGCCGCCCAGGGTGCCGAGCACGAGGTTCGCGGTGACCGTGACGAGGCTGACGACGAACGAGTTGGCGAACCAGTGGGGGAACATCGCGTTGCCGAGCACATAGCGGTAGCCGCCCAGGTCCAGATGGGAGGGCCACAGCGCCGGCGGGAAGCGGTTGATCTCCGCGTTGCTCATCACCGAACTGAGCGCCAGCCAGATCAGTGGCACCGCGAACAGCAGGGCCAGCGGCGCGAGCAGCAGGTGCCAGGGGCTGAAAGGCAGTCGTCGGCGCCGCCGGCCAACTGCGGACCGGGCGGCCAGTGCGGCCTGCGCGGCCTCGGGCGGGGCGGAGACGGCGGTCATGCGGTGGCTCCCCGGACTCGGCGGCGGGCGATCTGGAGGATCAGGCCGATCAGGCCCAGGGCCGCGGCCAGTACGTAGGCCGAGGCGGCGCCGTACCCTGCGGTGGCGTTCTTGAAGGCCTGCTCCCAGATGAAGTAGACGATCACGGTGGTGGATCCGAGGGGTCCGCCCTTGGTGGTGACGTACACGAGGTCGAACGTCTGCAGGGCCTCGATGGTCTGCCACAGCAGCAGGAACACCGTGACGGGCCTGAGCGTGGGCAGCATGACGTGCCGCAGGATCCGGAAGCGGCCGGCCCCGTCCAGCCGGGCCGCCTCGATCAGCGATGCCGGTACGTCCTGCAGCGCCGCGAGGTAGATGACCATGCAAAAGCCGGTGCCGCTCCACAGACTGATCGCGACCAGCACGGGCAGCGCCTGGGACGGGTCGTTGAGGAAACCCTGCGGCGGGATGCCGAGGTAGTGCAGTACCGCGTTGGCCGCGCCGAACTGCGCGTCCAGGATGAACGAGAACAGCACGCCCTGCGCAGCGGAGGAGATCACGAACGGGACGAAGAACAGGGTGCGGTAGAGCCCGACGAAGCGGATGCGCCGGTTCAGGGCGAGGGCGAGCAGCAGCCCCACCACCATGCTCGCCGGCACGTACAGCGCGGTGTAGAGCAGGGTGTTGCGTACCGCCTGGCTGAAGTGGGGGTCCTGGGCGAGGGCGCGGTAGTTGTCCAGGCCCACCCAGCGGCTCGGTGTGACGAGGTCGTCCGCCTGGAAGGACAGCAGCAGCGACCAGATGATGGGCACCACGCTGAGACCAAGGATGATCAGGACCGCGGGTGACACGAACGTCCAGGCCATCGCGGACTCGGCGGCCCGTCTGCGGCGCAGGGCGAGCCGGTTGTCCGGGGGCCGGGCCAGGGTGATCGGGGTGGGCACTCGGGACACGGCGGATCTCCTCAGCGGGGTATGAGCAGTGCGGCGTTGGCGTCGGCGGCGCAGGAGCGCAAGGCCTGGGCGGGACTGCTCCGGCCCAGCAGCACGGCGACGACGGCCTGCCCGAGGGCCTGCGAGATCTGCGGGTAGGCGGCGTGCACGGGGCGTACCCGGGCCGAGTCCAGTGCCTTGGTGAACACGTCCAGGCCCTCGGTGTCGTTCTCCTGGTGCTGCCAGGCGGGCAGGTCGCGGGTGCGGCGGCTGAGCGGGAGGCTGCCCGCGTCGATGTCCCAGTGCACGTCCTGTGCGGGCTGCATCAGCCAGCTCACGAAGGTTTTGGCGGCCTTCGTGCGGGCCGCGCCGTTGTCGAACACCGTCCAGGTGTCGGGTCCGCTGATGGTCACCGGACGGCCGGAGAAGGTGGGCAGCGGGACGACGTGGTAGTCGATCTCCGCCTGCCGGATGTCGGGGAGCTGCCAGGGACCGGTGACGGCCATGCCCATCCGGTTCGACAGGAAGACCTGGTACATCTGCTCGCTGCCCGGCTTCGGGTCGACGTAGACGCTTTTGTCCCGGGCGAGGGCGGCCACCACCTCCAGGGCACGGGTCCCGGTGTCGCCGAACCCGATGTGCTTGCCGTCGTCGGCGACGACGTCCCCGCCGAGGTCCCAGATCAGGGGCCACATGCGCCAGACGGTGTCCTCGTCGCCGACGCCGGGCCAGCCGGTGCCGAAGCGGCCGCGGTCGCTGTCGGTCAGCGCCTTGGCGGTGGCGACGAAGTCGTCCCAGCGCCAGCCCGGTTCGGGCAGCGGCAGGCCGGCCTGCCGGAAGAGCCTCCGGTTGCAGACCACCGCGAGCGAGTCCAGCAGCGCGGGCGCGGCGCGTACCTGGCCGTTGACGGTCACGGCCTGGCGGGCCGGCGCCCAGTAGTTCGTCCAGGGCGTGCCGGCATGACCGACCATGTCCGTGAGGTCGGCGACCTGAGGGCTGTGGGCGACACTCGCCAGGTCGGAGCCGAAGACGTAGGCGATGTCCGGGTAGGAGCCGGCGGCGAGGGCGGCCGTCACCTTCTGGAGCATCGCGTCGGCGAGCACTCCGCCGCCCAGCTCCACCCGGATACGGGGATGGCTCCGCATGAACGAGGCCACCAGGGATTCCAGGGCCTTCTTGCCGGTGTCGGTCTGCCCGTGCCACATCTCGATCGTCACGGTGCCGTCGGCACTCACGCCGTCGTCGCTGCCCACCGCGCAGCCGGAGGCCGACAGGCCCGCGGCCGCGGTGGTGGCCAGAGCTGCGCCGGCGCGCAGCACGTCACGGCGCGGCGGCTGTGCGCTGCGGGTGACCGCGTACATGGGTACCTCCCGTGTGGACCTGTGGGACACGCGCCGTGCGTGAGGGATGCGTCCGGTACCGGGCGGCCGGAACGCCGTGGGGCGGTGCTCAGCGTCGGGCGCGGAGCGAGAGGGACGGTCGGCGCACCGTTGACGCGCTGTGTGACCGGGTGGGGTGGCCCGCGACGGAACTGCGGATACGTATCATGTCCAAGCCCCAGAACATGGTGGGTACGTCCCCGCCTCGGACACCGACATGGTCCAGGTCCTGGCGACTCAGTCCGGACTCCTGGCGCGTGGTCAGCTACCGGCTGGGCGTACCTCTGCCGCCGAGTGCTGTGACTGCGGCGTTGGCCAGGAGTTAAACGATGGTGACGGGTAGCTGTCAAGAGGCAAGCGGTGATTGGATATGCGTGAAACACCGGTGAAACCTGCATGACTGAGCATCACGTCTGCATGAGCCGCCAGCCCCGCGAGCTGTCGTCCGGTGACGGCGGTACCCAGCCGTCACCGGACGACACGTGTTTGAGGATCCGTCCGGGGGTGTGATCAGCGCGGGATGCGCCTCAGCAGGTCTTGCGGACGTATCCGCTGCTGCCGGCCGGTGAGACGTCCACGTCGCGCTGGACGATGCTCAGCGTGCCGCCCCATCCCGTGCAGGCCTTCGTCCGGCCGGAGTTGGTGTACTCGATCACGATCACGTTGTTGCCGAAGGCGCTGGTGTAGTCGCCGCACTCGTCGTACTGGCCGCACTCCTCGGCCACGGCGAAGTCGAGGCCGTTGGCGGTGCGGTTGCCGGCCAGCTCGGGGGTGTTCTTCTGGGCGATGGCCAGTCCGTCCGCGTGGGCGCGGGCGGAGAGCAGCTTGATGAACGCCTGAGCGTTGTTCGCCGTCAGGCGGTTTCCGGAGCGGGTGTAGCTGTCGTAGTTGTCGGGCTCGACGGCCTGGAAGCCCTTGTCCCGGCAGCCGTCGATCTGGGACCCGATCTGGGCGGCGATCCGCTGGCGCTTGGCGTCCGTGCCGACGTCGAGGAGTGCCTCGCCCCAGTCCTTGTCGTAGACGACCTTGCCCGCGGAGTCGCGCAGCAGCAGGTCCGACGCCCACTCGCCCTCGGCACCCGGCTGCGCCTGGAAGGCGTTCACGTAGCAGATGTTGTACAGGCCGCCGGCCGGGGACGCGGTGTGGTCACGGGTGACGACCTTGACGCCGGAGGGGGGCGTGTAGGCGCCACCGATCTGGTAGTCGAAGCCCGCGTGCGTGGGCGGCGGGGACACGGTCGCCGCCTGCGTCGAGGGCGCCCCGACGAGCAGAGCGCCGGTCAGTGCGGCCGCGCCGATGACGGTGCCGGAGAGTTTGGCCGTGGTGGTGTTCAGGTGGCTCATGCGGTGAGCTCCAGGGGAAGCGGGCACGTCCCCGCCTCGGACGTGTGGGGTGTCCTGGCGACTTGGGCCGGGCTTGCGGCGCGGGGCCTGCATACCGGCTGGGCGTGCCTCTCGACGCGGAGCGTGGCTCCGGTGTAGTCCGGGAGTAAAGCGATCGCCTGTGACGATGTCAATGGGTTCCGAAGTCCCTTGTTTTCAGCACGAGTTGGATGGTCACGTCGGGCGGAGCGTGACAACCGGCGGCCGGGCACGGCGGAGAGCGGGCGGCGCGTCGACGACGCGTCCCAGTGGAGAAAGATGCTCGAAACTGCTTGATGTAAGCGTTGATTGAGCACCTTCGAGCATCTAAGGTCGTCGGTGTAACGGTCGACCGAGGGTGCGGTGTCCGCCCCGGCTGATTCGTGACGCGTTCGTACCGCGCACAGGCCCATGACGTCCAGGCGTCGGCCACGTCTCCCCGCTCGCGACGAAGGGATGCTCCATGACCAACCAGCCGGCCGCGCGGGAACTGCGCGTCGGTGTCGTCGGCACGGGCCAGCGAGCCGGGCTGGCCGTCCTGGCCCAGCGGCCCGGCTCGGCCCGCGTGGTCTCCTGCGCGGATCCGGCCGAACGCGGACGCACGGACGCACGGACGCTTTTCGGGGTCGACGCCCACGTCCACGAGCGCTACGAGGACATGCTCACGGACGACCTGGACGCCGTCTTCGTCCTCACCCCGGACGACCTCCACACCGCGCCGGCCCTGTACTTCCTCGAAGCGGGCGTCGCCGTGTTCGTCGAGAAGCCGCTGGCCGTCGACCTCGACGACTGCGACCGGGTCCTGGCCGCCGCGGCCCGCACCGGTACCCGGCTCTACGTCGGACACAACCTCCGTCATCTGCCGGTCCTGCGCACCATGCGCGAACTCGTCGACGAAGGGGCGATCGGAACCGTGCGGGCGGTGTGGTGCCGGCACTTCGTCGGCCACGGCGGCGACTACTACTTCAAGGACTGGCATGCCGAACGCGCCCGGACCACCGGCCTGTTGCTGCAGAAGGGCGCGCACGACCTGGATGCGATCCACTGGCTGGCGGGCGGCTACGCCCGTACGGTGACCGCGCTGGGCGACCTGTCCGTCTACGGAGCCGGCCCGCACCGCCGGACCCGGCCCCAGGGCTCGGAGCGGGTGCAGGACTGGTTCGACGAGGGCATCTGGCCGCCGTCAGCGCTCCGTGATCTCAACCCCGTCATCGACGTGGAGGACATCAGCATGGTGCTGGCCCGCCTCGACAACGGAGTGCTCACCAGCTACCAGCAATGCCACTTCACTCCCGACTACTGGCGCAACTACACCGTCATCGGCGACGAGGGCCGTATCGAGAACCTCGGGGACGGCGTCCAGGGCGATGCCCCGTTGATCAAGGTGTGGAACCGGCGCCGTTCCGGCTACCGGCCGGAGGCCGATCTGACCGTGCCCCCCACCGAGGCGGCCGGTGGCGCGCACGGAGGCGCGGACCAGGCCCTCGTCGACGAGTTCCTGCGTTTCGTCGCTGACGGCGGCGCGACCGAGACGTCGCCCGTCGCCGCCCGCGAGGCCGTCGCGACCGGCATCGCGGCCACCGCGTCCCTGCGTTCGGGTGGTACCCCGGTCGAGGTCCCCGCCCTCGCTCCGCACCTGGCCGACTACTTCGCACGCCACCAGCCCGGTTCCCGCGACCCGGTCTCCCGGACCACCTGAACCCTCCTGCGCGTGTGACATCCCGGACATGGTGCGGTGAAGGCGAGTCACTGAGACGGCCTCGACCGCCGGTCGGGGATGCTCTCGACGTGCACGTCGTAGCGGTCCTGTTCGGGGATCAGCGACGCGAACTCCGCCTCACCACGGCTGATGGCCGCCAACTGCTCGAAGCAGCCGAACCGTTCGATGCCGGGGCTGAGTACGACGACCATGTCGGCCACGGTGTCCTCGGCCGCGCCGAACACGTGGGGGAGGTGGGGGGCGGTATCACGACGAGACCGCCCTTCCCCACCGTGGTCAGCGTGTCGCCCAGGCGGAAGAGGACCGGCCCGTCGAGTACGTGGGAGAGCTTGTGGTGGTGCGGTGGTGCTCCGTCCGCGCCGGTCGCCGGTGTCAGCCGGCTGACGCTGACCGCGCCTCCGTCGGCGAGCAGTTCGAACCCGCCGTTCTTGAGCAGCGCCCCGGCCGTGTCGCCGCACCGCCGGGGCAGGGCTCGTGGAGTTCACGGTGGCTCCTTCGAACCGGAATCGGGGAGGGGCACGACAGGGCGTTCGTGTTCGGCGGGTCAGCGCGCGGCGGGAAAGCCCAGGTCCGGGCCGGCAGCGACTTCCGCGGGCTCGGGCCAGCGGCTCGTGATGACCTTGCCGCGGGTGTAGAAGTGCACCGCTTCGCTGCCGTACATGCGGTGGTCGCCGAAGGCCGAGTCCTTCCAGCCACCGAAGGAGTGGTAGCCCACCGGCACCGGCATCGGCACGTTCACGCCGACCATGCCGGTCTCGACCTCCAGCTGGAACCGTCGGGCGGCGCCTCCGTCCCGGGTGAAGACCGAGCTGGCGTTGCCGAACGGTGAGCCGTTGACGATGCGCATGGCCTCCTCGTAGGTCGCGGCGCGGACCACGCACAGCACGGGGCCGAAGATCTCGTTGCGGTAGGCGTCCGAGTCGGTGGCGACCCGGTCGAGCAGCGAGACGCCCATCCAGAACCCGTTCTCGAAGCCCTCGACGGTGAAGTCCCTTCCGTCGAGCACCACATCGGCTCCCTGCGCGGACGCGCTCGCGACGTAGTCCGCGACCTCGTCGCGGTGCGCCCTGGTGACCAGGGGACCCATCTCGGACGCCGGGTCATTGCCCGGGCCGATCGTGACCTTCCTGGCCCGGTCGGCGATCCGCGACACCAGTTCGTCGCCCGCCGACCCGACCGCGACCACCACGGAGACGGCCATGCAGCGCTGCCCCGCGGAGCCGTAGGCCGCGGTGACGGCCGCTTCCGCGGCGGCGTCGAGGTCGGCGTCGGGCAGTACCAGCATGTGGTTCTTGGCCCCGCCCAGCGCCTGAACCCGCTTGCCGGCCGCGGACGCCCTGGTGTAGACGTGACGGGCGACCGGCGTGGAACCCACGAACGACACTGCGGCCACGTCCGGGTGGTCGAGCAGCGCGTTCACGGCGGTCTCGTCGCCGTGCACGATGTTGAGCACGCCGTCGGGCAGACCGGCCTCGGCCGCGAGCTCGGCGAGCAGCATGGACGCGGACGGGGCCTTGCTGCTCGGCTTGTGGACGAACGTGTTCCCACAGGCGATCGCCATCGGGAACATCCACATGCTGATCATCGCGGGGAAGTTGAACGGAGAGACGCCGACGATCACCCCGAGCGGCTGGCGGATGGAGGCCACGTCGACACGGCTCGACGCCTCGGTCGACATGTCGCCCTTGAGTGCCGTGCCGAGTCCACAGGCCAGTTCGACGATCTCCAGCCCACGGGCCACCTCGCCCAGCGCGTCCGCGTGAACCTTGCCCTGCTCGGCGGTGATCAGCGCCGCGAGGTCGTCGCGGCGTGCGTGCAGCAACTCGCGGTAGCGGAAGAGGACGGCGGTCCGCTGAGCGAGCGAGGAGCGGCTCCAGGCCGTGTAGGCCTCCTTCGCCGCGGCGACCGCGGCGTCGACCTCGTCGGCACCGGCCAGCGCGACCTGGGCGGTCACCTCGCCGGTCGCGGGGTCGGTCACCGAGCCCCAGGTGCCGGAGACACGGGCGGCGGCGTCGAAGGGCCTGCCCCCGATCCAATGGGTGACGGTCTTCATCGGCGGAACTCCTCCAAGCTGACGGCGGCTGTTGGTGAGGCCCATGTGCTTCACCTCACGTGCCTCGGCCTCGGCCGGGCTGTCCGCGGTCCGGTCACGGACCCACTTCCCACGCCCGGCGGAGCGGGGCTGCTGACGTCGAAGCTACGTCGCGGACCGGCCAGATCCCGCGCTTCGGGGTCCCACGGCCCGAAGTGCCTGTGTCGGGTCCCGAACTGTCGTGGGGCAGGTCACTCGGAGGTCGTTCCAGGGGCGGCGGTGAAGGCCGCGGAGCGCCGGCACCGGCTCGGCGGACGGGACGGCGCCGGTGGCCGTCAGTGCGCCAGCATCGTGAGCGTGGTGTGTACCGTCGCCGCCACGGCGTCCCGGGCCGGACCCAGGTACTTGCGCGGGTCGGTCAGCGCCGGCATCGCGTCCAGCGTGTCACGCACGACCCGGGTCAGGGATATGTTGAGCGCCGTCCCTATGTTGATCTTCACGATGCCGGCGCGGACCGCGGAACGGAGTTCGCCGTCGGGAACCCCGGAGGAGCCGTGCAGCACCAGGGGGACCGGAACCGCTTCCCGGAGCCGTTCGATGAGCGCGTGATCCAGCGTCGCCGACCGCTCGGTCATGGCATGGCTGCTGCCCACCGCGACCGCCAGGGCGTCCACGCCCGTACGCGCCACGTACTCGGCGGCCTCCGCCGGGTCCGTGCGTACGCCGGCGGTGTGCGCGCTCGCGGGGGAGTCCGGCTTGCCGCCCACATATCCCAGTTCGGCTTCCAGCCAGAGTCCCGCGTCGTGAGCCCATCGTGCCGCCGAAGCGGTGGCGGAGACGTTCTCGTCGTAGGGCAGGGCCCCGGCGTCGAACATCACGGAGGAGAAACCGCAGTCGGCCGCCTGGTGCAACAGGTCCACGTCGGTCACGTGGTCGAGGTGCAGAGCGATCTCCACCGTGCTGGACCGGGCCATCGAGGCCGCCGCCAGGGCGAGCGGAGGGAGCTGGCCCCTGTGATACCGCACGGCGTTCTCGCTGATCTGCAGGATCACGGGCCGCTCCGCCGCCTCGGCGCCGGTGATGATTCCCTCGGCGTGCTCCAGGGTGATGACGTTGAAAGCGGTGACGCTACGGCGCTCGGTCGCGGCGTGTGCGACCAACTCGCCGGTGGGGGCCAAAGGCATGGGTGTGCTCCTCGCGCGGGGCTGTCTGAACCTGCGGTGTCCGTGTGCGGCGGCGGAGCCGGGTGCCTACGGGCCTGCCAGCGGTGCCGAGGGAATCCGGGGCTCGGGCACCTCTTCGCGCTTCTCGTCGGCGTACACCATCAGAGTGGATCCGCCGAGGGCGAGGACGATGCCGATGGTCCCCCAGATCGTCGGCAGGGTCTGGTAGATGACCAGTGACAGCACGATGGTGAGGACGGGCGCCAGGGCGTTGGTGACCGGTGCGACGACGCTGGCCTTGCCGCGGCTGAGCGCCATGACGAGGAACAACGCGCCCACGGCGTTGAGGACCTGGGTGCCGGCGGTGAGTGCCGGAGCCTGCCACGGTGCGTCGGGCAGCCCACCCATCATGAGGACGGCCACGGGGACGAGCAGCAGGCCGCTGATGGTCATCCACCCGAACGTGGTCGCGTCGTTGACGTCCGCGAGGGCGGCCTTGCGCATGAAGAACGCCTGCGCGCCCCAGGCCACGCAGATGAGGATGGACAGCAGCAGCCAGGACCCGGTGTCGGCCGAGCCGTGGTCGCCCGCGGGGATGCTGATGAGCACGATCGCTATCAGCGCGGCGACCACCCCGATGACGGCGAGCTTTCCGATCCGTTCCCTGAGCAGAGCCACGGCCATCAGGACGGTGATCACGGGGGAGAGCGAGACCACCGGGAAGATCAGGTAGGCGGGGCCGTCGGACAGCGCCTGGAACAGCAGGAGTTGACCGCCCGCACCGGTGAGTCCCGCCGCGAGCCCGTAGACCGCGGCGATCGGCCGCCGGTCGAACCGCTCCCGGCGCAGCGCGACCACCGCCGGCAGGAGCATGGTGAACGCCCAGATGACGTAGATCATCTCGTTCGGATAGCCGTACCGCTCGGTGGGCTGGCTCGAGAACGCTCCCCAGACGCCCCAGAACAGGACGAGCAGACCGGCGTACAGGATCCAGTTTCGTTGGTCACGCATGGTGGTTCTCCGTAGTGGTCATCTGCGAGGTGGAGCGCAGGGCGGCGAGCGCCGGAGCGTCGAGGGGGGTTCCGGCGAGTTTCGCCGCGTAGATGGCCGCGCCGACCATCGGCTCGAACAGGGGCCGGCGCAGTTCGTAGCGGGCCGTGCCGCTGCGGAGTTCGGTGGTGAACGTGTCGAGTACGGCGGCCGACTGGAAGACGCCGCCCGAGTAGGACACGGGGACGGGTTCGGTCTCGGCGAAGCCCAGCCGGCGGCGCGCACTGTCCACCAGCAGGGCCAGTTCCTGTCCGGCCTGGGTGAGGACGGCGGCGGCCTGCGCGTCGCCCAGCCCGGCCGCCTCGACCACGAGGGGACTCAGCGAGGCGATCTCGCTGCGGTGTCCCTGCCACCGGTTGAGTACGACGTCGATCACTTCGAGGTCGGTGGTCAGATCGAGGTGGCGGCGCAGGAGTTCGGCGAGCGGGCCCTCGGGCAGCCGGCCGTCGCTCATCCGCGAGAACACGTTCAGCGCGCGGGCGGCGATCCAGTACGCCGATCCCTCGTCGCTGAACAGTTCGCTCCAGCCTCCGGTGCGCACGCCGCGGCCCTGCCGCTCGCCGTAGGTCATCGACCCGGTGCCGCTGATGACGTTGATGCCGTCCACCGCGCCCAGCGATCCGGCCCAGCCGCAGATCATGTCGTTGTCGCACGCGTAGCGCCGGTGTCCCAGCACCTGGCCGGGGACGGCGTCCAGCGCGGCGATGTCGCCGGGGACCTCCCCGTACCCGGGCAGGCCCAGGAACGCGTAGGCGATGTCCGCGGGCGTGATGCCCGCGCCCTCCGTCACGGCCCGGATGCCCTCGCGCAGAACCTGCGCGACGTGCTCGACGCCCCCGGTACCGTTGTCCGCGAAGTAGTAGGCACCTTCCGCGACGGCTCGGGCCCTGATGACGCCCGCACCGTCGATGAGGCAGAAGGCCGTCTTGGTGCCTCCGCCGTCCACACCCAGAAACATCGTTGTTCCTCCGCTCGGCATTGTCTGAACGCTGTCAGGCGACGTCGTCGCGTCGCTGGGGGAGCGGATGCACGGTCACGCCCTGCACCACGCGGTTCACCTCTCCGGAGGGGAACGGGTTGTCCGGCCGGATGCCTTGGTGCAGGGACGCGCGCAGCGCTACCAACTGCGCGCACAGCACCGCGGGAAGGGCGAGTACGGCGTCGTCGGCATCGGCGAGCCCGGGGAGCAGCCAGGTGCCGTCGCCGGGCAGTCCGTCGCGTGACGCGGAGACGGCGACGACGCTGCCCTGCGGCAGCCCCGCGCGCAGTTCGGCGAGGATGTCGAGGTCGTAGGGGCGCGTGTAGGGGTCGTTCGACACGTAGACGACGACGGCCGTGCGGTCGTTCAGCACGGACTTGGGGCCGTGGCGGAAGCCGAGTGAGGACTCCGAGGAGGCCACGAGCGCGCCTCCGGTCAGCTCCAGCAGCTTCAGGGCGGACTCCTGGGCCAGCCCCTTGAGCGCGCTGCTGCTGCCCAGGTACACCAGCCGTTCGGGTTCGCGGGCCAGCAGCTCCTCGATCTGCGGGCCGAGGCCGCCCGCGGTGATGTGCTCGGCCGCGGCGGCGGGCGCCTCGATGGCGTCCGGGGTGAGCGCCCCCAGGGCGAGCAGGGACGCCAGGAGCATGCCGGTGAAGCTCGACGTCATGGCGAAGCCCTGGTCGTTCGACGCGGCGGGCATGAGCAGGACGTGGGAGGAGGCGCTCTCGCCGTGGAGGCGTGCCAGCTGCCCGGCGCTGTTGCACGTGATGACGAGGTGGTGCACGTGTGTCAGGACCTGGTCCGCCAGCCGGGTCGCCGCGACACTCTCGGGGCTGTCCCCGGATCGGGCGAACGAGACGAGCAGTGTGGGGACGTCGTCGGGGAACGACGCGTGGGGGTCGGCGACGATGTCGGTGGTGGAAACCGCATCGGTGCGTCGGCCGGTGGCGCGGGCGACCGCGGCCCGGACGACTTCTCCGGCGAAGGCCGAGGTACCGGCTCCGGTGAGGACGATCCGCAGGCCCTCGTCGGCGAGCAGGGGTGCGAGGAAGGCGTCCAGGGACTCGCGTTCACCGGCGACGATCGCCCCGACCTCGCGCCACACGTCGGGCTGTTGGACGATCTCGGCGGTGGTGTGGTCGGCCCCGCGGTCCTGAGGCGCCAGGTCCTGGGTGGAGGTCTTCACGCGTACTCCTTCTCATGGGTTCGGCATGCACGGTCGTAGTCGCGCAGGACGTCACGGACGCGGTCGACCACGAGGTCCCGCGGTGTCGCGGACAGATCCCCGGTCCGGACGCGCTGGTACTGGTTGGGCAGGTGGGCGCTCAGCAGGGGAAGGGGGATGCCGAGGGCTGAGAGGTTGGTGAACAGCCGCTCCTGGGCGGCGGCGATCTCAGGGTCGGGCCAGTAGTAACGCATGCGGTCGCTGTAGCTGTAGCGCCTGGCCAGCCGCTGATCGTCGGCGTTGCCCCCGTAGTAGCCCTGCCACCAGGAGGGTTCGTCGCGCATGCGCCGGTCGACCACCTCGCTCAGCCGGGACCGGGATGCGGCCGGGATGAGTTCGTCCTCGATCTCGGCCAGTGCGAACAGGGCCTCGCGCAGGGCGAACGTCAGTCCGGGGCCCACCTTGAGCACTGCCCAGTGGTCCGCCACCAGGCCGGCCAGTCCGTCCGCCGTCTGGTAGTCGGTCGAGTGGGCCTCGAAGACCATGCCGGGTTCGTCGGCGAGGACCGTGCGCAGCTCGGACGTCCGCTCACGCCGGTAGTCGAACACCTGAAGGTGATCGAACTCCACGCCGGGCTGTACGACCAGGGCCATGACGCGAGGCCATGCCCCGGCCACACCGTGCCTGTCGAACGCGCGCCGGTTGTGCTCCAGCGTCAGGCGTGCCGCCTCCGGACTGGTGGCGGCCATGCCTTCCAGCGTCTCGTGCGCACCTCCAGGCACCGGAACCTCGGTTCCGATGACATAGCGGAGGGCGTCCGCGGAGTCGCCCGCGGCGGCCTCGGCCACCCGTACCAGGCGTGCGGTGCGCTCGGCGACCAACTCGTCGGTCAGCGCAGCGGCGTCGTCGGCGCAGGAGAAACTGCAGTCCAGGTGGATCTTCGTGAAGCCTGCCCGGACGTACGCCGCGACGAGCAGGTCCGCTTCGGCCATCGCTTCCCGCGAGGGCAGCGAACGCCACCGGTTGGGTCCCAGGTGGTCTCCGCCCAGAACGACGCGGTCCAGCGGCAGCCCGTGCTCGGCGGCGATGCCGTGCACCAGTTCGCGGAAGTCGTCGGGCCGCATGCCGGTGTAGCCGCCGTACTGGTCCACCTGGTTGGAGGTCGCCTCGACGAGGACGGTGCCTCCCGACGCGAGGGATTGGCGGACCGCTGCCTCGATGACCAGCGGATGGGCCGAGCAGACGGAGGTGATGCCGTGCGGTTCGCCGGCCTTCTGGCGGCGGACCACTTCATCCAAGGGGTTCCACATGATCGCTCCAGGGTTCACCGAAGGGCGTCAGCCGCATCTGTCGGTGCGCCTTCGGAAACGTGACTGGAACGGTACTGGTCTCGCGAGTGGTCGTCAACGGTCTGCGTTTGGTATTGAACTGGCCTACCTGAAACTGGTATACATCTGGTATGTCTTCTACGGATCGTGGTCTCCCTCAAGGGCTGCTGAGCGGAGACGCTCTGCCGCTGTACACCCAGGTCGCCGGACGCCTCCTGGACGACATCGCCGAGAAAGGTGCCCGACCGGGAGACCGGCTGCCGTCGGAGCGGGCGCTGGCGACCCGGTACGGCGTCTCGCGGGTCACCCTTCGCTCCGCCCTGAACGAGCTCGCGGAGCGCTCGGTCATCGAGTCCTCGCCGGCCCGCGGATGGTTCCTGGCCGAAGGCTACGAACGAGTTGCCCCCGCACCCCTTTCGCCGTCACCGGGTCCGGCGGCGGCCCAGTCGGTGCAGGGCTTCGCCGACTACGCCGCACAGCAGGGACTGCGGCTCCGCGACTCGGTCCTGGAGACCAGGGTCCGGCCCGCCACGGTCCAGGAGTCCGAACAGCTGAGGGTCGGCCCGGGGGCCTCGCTCTTCGAGATGCGCCGACTGCGCTACCTGGACGACATCGTCGTGGTGCTGGAGCACAACCGGCTGCCCCTCGCCCTGTGCCCGAAGCTGGCCGAGACGGACTTCACCAAGGACACGCTCTTCGCCACGCTCCGCCGCGCCGATCCGCCTCAACTGCCCAAGGTCGCCGACTACTCCGTGGAGGCCCGGCATCCGACGACGGAGGAACGTCGACTGCTGGAAATCACCGACGCGACTCCGGTGCTCGTCGCCACCCAGCTCGCCTTCAACCAGAACGGGCAGCCCCTCGAACTCACCGCGGCCGCGTACCGCGGTGACCGGTACCACTTCCGGGCCTCCATCACGGGGTGAGCGTGTCGGGAGGGGCGGCCGGTTGGCCGGTCGGAAGTCCGACGACCGGCGGTACGTCCCCAGCGGCCACCCGCTCCGTGAAGTTCACGGACGACGGAGGGATCTCGCCGAGTCTCTCGGCCGCTCAGAGCCCGCGCAGCAGGTCGGCCGCCCGCTCGGCGATCGCGTACACGGTGGCGTTGGTGTTGCTGGAGGGAATGGACGGGATCACGGACGCGTCGGCGACGCGCAGCCCGTCCAGCCCGTGGACACGCAATGCCGAGTCCACGACGGACACCTCGTCCTCCCCCATCATGCAGGTGCCGACCGGATGGCAGTACGAGCCGAAGTGCCTGCGGGCGTAGTCGCTGACCGACCGCGCGTCCACCGCGTCGAGTCCGGGGCTCACCTCTTCGATGCCCCACTCCGCGAGGGCGGACGACCAGGCGATCCCGCGCGCCGCCTTGATGCCGGACAGCACCACCCGTAGGTCCTCCTCCTCGGCGAAGTAGTTCGGGTCGATCAGCGGCGGTGCGTACGGGTCCGCCGAGGTGATGCGCAGCGTGCCCCGGCTCGCCGGGCGCATGGGGGAGACTCCGATGGTGAAACCGTTGCCGACCGGAGCGACGGGGTTGGGCACCGGAATGTCGATGAAGACGATCTGCAGATCCGGTGCGTCCGCCTCGGGGCCGCTGCGCAGCAGCCCGATCACCTCACCGTGGTTGTTGCGTGCCGTGGGTACGGCGCGTTGGGCGCGGTAGACCAGGTTGGCCCGTGGGTGGTCGTGCAGGTTCTGCCCCACGCCGGGGAGTGTGTGGAAGACGTCCACCTGCGCGCGGCGGAGGTCGTCCTCGGGGCCGATGCCGGAGCGCAGCAGGAGCTGCGCCGAGCCGATGGCTCCGGCCGTCAGGACCACCTCCGCGGTCGCCGAAGCGGTCTGCAGCCGGTTCCCGGCGCGGAACTCGACACCCGTGCAGCGCGTGCCGTCGAAGAGCAGGCGGTGCACCACCGCGTCCGTGACGACGTCCAGGTTGGGGCGGACGGTTGCCGGGGTGAGATAGGCGTCGGCGGCGCTTTGGCGCCGGCCGCCGACGATGTTGAGGTCCACAGGCGCGAAGCCCTCTTCCAGGCCGCCGCTGATGTCGAAGGCGCGCCGGTGGCCGGCCTCGACCGCGGCGCTGAGGCAGGCGAGCAGGATCTCGTTCGGATGGGCGGCCGGGCCGACGAACAGCGGACCGTTCGTGCCCCGGCCCGCGGCGCCGCTGACGGCGTTCTCGCTGCGCTGGAAGTAGGGGAGCAGGTCGTCGAACGACCAGCCCTTGGCGCCGTGGTCGCTCCAGCTCTCGTAGCTGGTGTGGTGGCCGCGCGCGAACACCATCGCGTTGATGGCGGAGGACCCGCCGAGGCCCCTGCCGCGCGGCAGCGCGACGGGGGCGCCTCCGCGCTGGGCCACGGTCATGTCGCCCCAGCCGGCCCGCGAGGCGGCCAGCGCGGGCCAGGCCGGCGGATGCGAGCCGGCGTCGGGCAGCGAGGAGGAGCCGGCCTCCAGCAGCAGGACCCGTGCGTTCTCGTCCCGGGAGAGCCGGTCGGCGAGCACGCACCCGGCAGTTCCGGCGCCTACGAGTATGAAGTCGTACACGGTAGGTGAAGACATGGCCCGTCCGTCTCTTGAATCGGTGGTCGCAGTTTGAGCGTAACACTGGTTCAAACCAATGGTCCGGATGATTTGATACCGTTGATTCATGAGCGTGGACATGGTGGACGACCGCAACCCGGAGGCGCTGGCGCGCAAGATCGTTCTGGCCGCCGCGGACGTACTGGAGAAGGACGGCCTGGATGCCATGTCCGTGCGCGCTGTGGCGGCGCGCGCCGACGTCTTCCCACCGACGATCTTCAGGGTCTTCAAGGACAAGGACGGCCTGCTGGAGGCGCTCGCCGACTACGGCTTCGAGAGGTATCTCCAGTCCAAGAGCCGGCTGCCCCAGAGCGACGACCCGGTGGCCGACCTGCGCGCCGCCTGGGACCTGCACGTCGAGTTCGGGCTGATGCAGCCCGCCTACTACGCCCTGGTCTTCGGCCCTTCGCGCTCCGGCGGGCTCTCCCGCGCCGGCCGCAAGGCCGTCGCCGAACTGCAGCGCATGATCACGCGCGTCGCCGTGACCGGCCGTCTGCGCATGACCGTCGAACGGGCCACGGCCGTGATGCACGCGGCAGGCGTCGGTGTGGTCTCCACCCTCATCAGCACTCCGCCCGAGCAACGCGATCCGGGTACGGCCGGGGTGTCCCGCGACATGGTCCTCTACGCCATCACCGCCTCCCCCGCCGCCGAGCCGGAGATCACCGGCGCGCCGGGCAAGGCGGCCGGACCCGCCATGGCGCTGCGCGCCACACTCGCCGAAGACGCGGAACTCCCGCTCAGTCCGGGCGAGAAGCTGCTCCTCCTGGAACTGCTCAACCGGCTGGCCGACACGGGAACGGCCACCGGCTGACGCCTGGCCGGCACCTGCCGCCGGCTGCGGGGGAGTGCTGCCGACACCGGGTCACGACGGTCCTGCGCCTGCCCGGACGACGGCTTCTGACGCGGCGCGTCCGGTGACGCGGTCTCATGAGACCGCACCGCGCAGCGGTTTCCTCACGACTCCGGCAGGGCACCCGGACGGTGCCGACACCACCCCGGCCCACGGCCCACGGCGCCCGTGTGATCCGGGCGGCGGGCGCGGCCGCGGTCTCCGGGTGACGACCACTCCCCGTCCACGGGCGCGCGGACCACCCTCTCCGCGCCCGCGGCCCGTCGTGCGGTCACTTACCGAACCGGGCGCTCCGGCCGCTGGACCCACAGGATCACGAAGTGGCGCCCTGATCCAAGGACTTGGCGAACGACGTGGCCGCCGCCCGTGCCGCCTGCTCCACGAGACCGATGCCGTGCCGCTCCGTGTCGGCGCCGTTCATCAGCACGGCCACGTAGAAGGTCCGGCCGTTCTTCTCTATCCGGCCGATGCTGTTGACGTCCCACAACGAGGTCTGGCTCCTTTGCAGCCAGCCGTTCTTGAGGGTGGCGGACGTGCCGGTGTCCGCCGCCGCCGACACGCCCCAGTCCTGGTCCGTCGCGATGTGGGACATCAAGTGCCCTACGGTGGACCGGGACGCGGCGTCGAGCGGCGAGGCACTTCCGAACACGCTCTGCAGCAGGCGGACCTGGTCGGCGGCGGTGGTCCGGGTCAGGCCCCATACGGTGCCTTCGCCGCCCCGGGTCTGCTTCAGACCGAGACGTTCATTCGCCTTGTCCAGCCCTCCGGCCCGCCCGATGGCGGCCCACAGGGTGGTGGCGGCGTCGTTGTCGCTGTTCTCCACCATGGCGGTGGCCAGCTCGCGTTCGCGTGTGGTCAGTTCCCGCCTGGCGTCCTGCGCCTGGAGCAGGAGTGCGGAGAGTATGTCCACCTTCACGATGCTGGCCGTGTCGAAGAAGTCGTCGCCGTAGGCGGCCCACTTCCGGGTCCGCTCGTCCAGGAGCGCGACCGACATGCTGCCGCCCCCGAGGTGTGACGTGACAGGAGCGAGGGGCCTCGCGAGGTCCAGGGCGCCGGCGGGCGGGGGAGCGGAGGGTTCGACCGGCGGGGTGGAGGCTCCCGTGTCGACGAGGCGCAGCCGATGCGCCGCGAACGAGGTGGCGGCGCCGAGCAGGACGGCGCCGACGGCCACCGCCCAGGCCGTACGGCGCCGATCGCGGTGCCGCCGCCGGTCGGCGCGATTCTGACTGCGGCTCACCGGCGGGACGGTCGTGGGTTCCGTGCTGCGCCACGGGTCGGACATGCCTGGGTCTCCTTGCGCGCCGAGCGGCGGCGCCTGTGCTGGTGAAGGGGGTGTGTCACGGCGGCTCGGCACCACGGCGGGCCGGAGCCGGCCCGGCGGGCACGGTCCGAAGCCCTCCTGACCGGTCTGCCGGGCAGCGCGTCGGTGAACGGGGCCGGCGCGTCTCCGCGGCGCTGGGACGGCCCGCCCCACCGTGCGTAACAGGAGCCGTTCGCCGGCGGAACCGGTGAGGGACGGCCGGTGAGCGTCCTCGGGCAGGCGTCACCGTGGCGGTCAGCGGTCACTCAGCTCTCCTGGGGATCTGTGCCGAACGATGTCCCGGTCCTGGCATCCGGCCGGCACACGTCCGGGGCGGCGCAGGGTTTCCCGGCGCGGCCCTTCATCGGTACAACGCGGCGGAGGCCGTCGGAGGTTCACTGGCACGGCCGGTGCCGGCACGGCTCAGCGGACGCCCCGACGGCCAGGCGTCACATCTTCATGCCGGAGTGCTTCCCGCGCTTCTTCATGTCCATGGACCCGTTCATGCCCATCGACATGGAGTGGATCTCATGCACCGCCTTGGGCATGATCACGAATGGGCGCATCATCCCCTCGTCCTCGTGGGACAGGATGTGGCAGTGGTACATCACTTTGCCGGTCTGCCGGGCAAGGCGTCCCGCCACCGTGACCAGGGAGTTGGCGGTCACGGTGATCGTGTCCTTCCAGCCGGCCTCCTCGGGGGCGAGGGGCAGGTCCGCGCCGAGCGTGATGGGCTTCGCCGTCCGTCCGGCGGCGAAATCCAAGCCCGATCCGTCCACCGACCGCCGGTCGACGACCTGGAAGTTGATCAGGTGTATGTGCATCGGGTGGTAGATCGGCACATCGGCCGGTCCGACGCTGATGAAGTGCCATTTCTCCCAGGTGCCGGACACCCCGAAGAAGGTGGTGGTGTCCTCGAACATCGCACCGGTGCGGCGCAGGGTGCGGGTCCTGCCCGCCATCTCGACCTGCACCACACCGTCGTCCGGCGCCGTGCCGGACGAGACCTCCTGCATCTCCCACAGCTGGGGCATCGCTCCGGTCCTGTCGAAGGTCAGTACGACGAAGCGCTCCGTGGCGTCCGTGGGCACATCGGCGCTCCTGAGTCTGCGGAAGGAGGTGGACAACGTTGTCGGCAGGTGCTGCGGAGCGTGCCGGCGCCCGCCGACACGGAATTGCATGACGTCGGGGAACGGCAGCATGAAGTCCGGCAGGGCCACTCCCGGAGTCTGCCCCCCGACGGTGTTGACGAGCTTGAGCCGCTTGCCGGGAAAGGCGGCGAAATCGATCACGATGTCCGCGCGCTCCGCGGGGGAGAGCGACACGGCCTCCGCGACGGAGTGCGGCTTCGCCAGCAGTCCCAGGTCGGTGCCGATCAGTTTCATGGCGCCGCGCACGACCTTGCCGGTCTCCTCGTCGACCACGGCGAGGCGGTAGACGCGGGTGTCGGAGACGTTCACGACGCGGAAGCGGTAGGCGCGCGCCTCCACGTCGAGGTGGGGCCAGACCACACCGTTGACCATGGTGAAGGGCGCGAGGGTGGACAGGGCCGGGGGCAGCGTGCCGGGCTTGGGGTCGTCGTGGCCGCCGAGGATGCGCTTGTAGAGGATATGTCCGGTCAGGCGTCCCTGGGCGTCGGTGTCGAAGTTGACGTCCTGGATGGTCAGGGGGATCTCGTGGGCACCGTGCGGCAGACCGAGCCGGGAC
Organism: Streptomyces sp. NPDC026515; assembly: GCF_055567595.1. NCBI lineage: Bacteria > Bacillati > Actinomycetota > Actinomycetes > Kitasatosporales > Streptomycetaceae > Streptomyces > Streptomyces sp. NPDC026515. The sequence goes on along the minus strand of NZ_JBVHQD010000021.1, from coordinate 24,977 downwards.
TCCTCCTCGTCCCGGACGAGGTAGTTGCCGATCAGGCCCGCCGACACGTTGAGGGCGGTCACCGACATGGCGTGGTCGTGGTAGAAGAGGTGCGCCGACTTCTGGTCGTTGGCGTACTCGGCCAGCTGGGCGCTGCCCGGGCCGACACCGTATTCGGCCGCGCCGTCATTGATGGCGTTCTGGTGGCCGCCGTGCAGGTGCACGGTCGTCCAGGGGGTGAGCCTGTCGACCTCGGGCCGGGAGAACCCGCCCTGTGCTCCGGGACGGTTGTAGGGCAGCAGACCGGGACCGGGACCTTCGGGGTGCACCCAGGCGGCCTTCACAGGAGACGTGCCGGTCAGCCTGTTGTTCCACGAGACCCGGAACGTGCGACCGCTGTGTGCCTCGATGGTCGGGCCCGGGAAGTGTCCCTTGTACGTCCACAGGCGGGTGGCCGGCATCTGGGAGTGCAGTCTCACCCTGGTCTCGACGAGGTCGATCTCCGTGATGCCCCTGCCGGGCCGGAGGGTGGGAGGGATACGCAGCGGGTCCCTGAAGGGCGACAGCGTCGAGAACGCGGGACTGGTCACCCCCTTCAGAGTGTCGGCCGACAGCACCTGGCCGCCGTCGGACGCGTTGGCCCTGAGGAATCCGGTACCCCCCACGGCCACAGCGGCCGTCGTGAAGCCGGCCATGCCCAGGAGGGACCGCCTGCTCGTGTCTGTCATGTGATGGTTCGTCCTAAATCGGTGATCGGGGCGCGCAGAGCACCGCGTCGGGCCTCGGGGCCCGCGGACGCGGTACGAAGTCGGCGTGGGGGGAAGCGCCTTGTACGGAAACTGAGAGTGAGTGACAAGGAGGCCGGAGAGCAGCGGGGCGCTCCTTGCCGTGCGATGCCGGTCCGGCGGCGGAGAAGCCGTCGTACACGACCGGCACGAGTGGTCCCACGGCGGGCCGGAACGCCTCGCCGAAAAGCTCCGCCGGTCAGGCGCGCGGAGTTCGGTCATGAGGCGGGTCCGCCGTGGACTGGCCCGGACCCGGTTCGGTCCGGCCTTCCCCCGCGCTGTCCGGCCAGGAAATTACAACACAGGAAGATTGACTGTGCAATTAAAGCGAGATGGATATGTGGATGTTCCCGGGTGACCGTCCGTCACTCGCACACATCTGCCCGGACCCGCCGGGCCGCGGACCGTGCGGGGCGCATAGGATCCGGCCATGCCTGAGCACCCGTCGTTCCCGCTGCCGCCGCAGGTCCGCGTCCTACGTCTGAAGACCCGGCGGGGTGAATTCGCCGCACTGCGGACCGAACCGGCCGACGGGCCGTACCGCGGCACCGTCCTGCTGCTGCCGGGATACACCGGCAGCAAGGAGGAGTTCGCGCCGCTCCTCGCGCACCTCACGGCGGCGGGCTACCGCGCGGTCGCAGTCGACGCCCGGGGACAGTACGAGACCGACGGTCCGGACGACGAGGAGGCCTACCGGCAGGACGCGTTGAGCATGGACGTACTGGCCCAGGCGGAGACGCTCGACGGACCGGTGCACCTGGTGGGGCACTCCATGGGCGGTCACCTCGCCAGGGCGGCGGCGCTGGCGGACGCCCGGCCCTTCGCGTCCCTCACGCTGCTGTCCTCCGGACCGGCACAGGTGGGTGAGGAGCGGCAGGCGCAGCTGAAGCTGCTGCTCGGCGCACTCGAGACGATGACGTTGGCCCAGGTGTGGGAGGCGATGCAGAAGCTCCGGCCGGTCGCGGCTCCGCCCGCGGAGGCCGAGCGGCTTCGGGCGCGTTGGCTGCGCACACATGTCTCACACCTGCGAGTGGTGGGACGGCAGCTGCTGGTCGAAGCGGACCGGACGGCGGAACTGGCGGCCCTCACGTCGCTGCCCAAACACGTCATCTACGGCGACGCGGACGACACCTGGACCGCGTGGCAGTTGGAGGACATGGCCAGCCGGCTGCGAGCCCACCGTACGGTGATGGCCGGCACCGGACATTCGCCGAACCTCCAGCGTCCTGCCGAGACGGCCGATGCCCTGATCGGGTTCTGGTCGGGCGTGAGCCGGGACGGCGGGGACGCAGGCACAGCTCCGCACCAGGACGAGCGCGCCGCCGGAGCGTGACCGGACGGCCGGTCGGGACCCGGAACGAGTGCGGCGCGGTGGAACAACTGTCCGAGCAGCACGGGTACGGAAGGGCCGTGCCGCCGTCACGGAGGATGCGGTTTGCCGACGCCCGGCCGGGGCGGCGTGCGGGCATGGCGTGATTCACAGCCCCGTGAACGAACCTTTCACCCCCCGGACATCCGTGTCGCTGGCAGAGGCACCACTTCACGACACGGAGCTTTCATGCGAACCCCAGTGGCCCCACCGGATCCTCCGTCAGCCGTCATCGGTCCGCTCGCCCCGGGCGCGCACTCCTTCCGGCTGGGCGGCATCACGCAGCGCTATCACGTGCACGGAACCGGACCGGTGTGCGTCGCCCATCCCGGCGGGCCCGGCCTGTTCTGGGACTACCTGCGGGTCCCGGCGCTGGAAGAGCACCTGACCATGGTCTACGTCGAGCCCATCGGCACCGGCGGATCGGGATGCCTCCCCTCGCATCCGCACGGCTACACCCGCGAGCGCTACAGCCGGTTCCTGCAAGTCCTCATCAACCGTCTGTCCGCGGGGAAGGTCCATCTTCTCGGGCACGCCGAGGGAGCACTGGTGGCCGCCCACCACGCGCTGCACCGGCCGGAGCGACTGGCGGGCGTCATCCTCTACGAAGGAGCGCCGCGGCCCGGTCCCGCACAGGGCCTCCCGGACGGTGGGCGGCGGGCCGCGTACATCTCGGGGCTGGACGAGGACCTGCGCCCGATGCTCACCGGTGTCCCACCGGGGCTGGCGGCGGTGAGGCTGCCGACGCTGGTCGTCACAGGACGGGACACGTCCGGCTCCGCGTACCGCCGGGCACGGGAGCTGCACGAGGCCGTCCCCGGATCGCGGCTGCGGACCGCCGGGTCCGAAACGGCACACATCGAGGAACCGGGCGCCTTCAGCCGTATGGTGCACGACTTCGTCCTCGAGACGACCGCCCACGTCGTCAGGGCCGACCGCTTCCGGCCGGGAGCCGGAAGGATGTGAACCTTTCGGGTTCCTCGGCGCGTGTGGTGAGTGCGGGCATGCGCAGGCTCACGAGCCTGCGCATCCCTGGCGCGGTGCATGCTCGTCGTTCACCGCGTCGCAGGCACGGCTGTGGTCGGCGCGAGGTCTCTCCGCGCGGGTTCCATCGCGAAGTGCGGGTCCGCCGGGAAGACGGTCCGCACCGTATGGGCCCGAGGCCGTGCGAAGGATCCGCTTGCCGGTCGTGGGGGCCGACAGGCGGGACCCGGGGGCCCGGGCAGGGAGTGCCGGGCCCCCGGGTGTGTTCGTGCCCCGGTCGCCGTGCCCACGGGCTCCCCGCTCAATGGAACCGGCTTTCGAACCAAGGGATTCATTTCCTCTATAGTTGTAGGTGCAATTAAATTGGGTCAGCCTGATACTGATGCTGCCTTCCGGGTCGTCGTCGGCAGCGGTTGGCCGGGTTCCGCAGATCGGCCGTTGGCCGGAGCGGCTTGTCGTGACGCCGAGTCAGGAAGCTTTCCGCCGTGCGCGTTCTCTTCTTCAGCAATCCTGTCCGCCGACGGCTCATGCCCCTGTTGCCCCTGGCGCGCGCCCTGCGCCGCCAGGGGCACAAGGTCGCCTTCGCGACCGCGGCAGAGGCTCTGCCCTGGCTGCGGCCGGAGGGTTTCGAGGTGCTGGCCTGCGGCCCGGACACCGACCAGCTCACCGCCGAAGCCGCTCGCCGCGCCGGGCTGGACATCCTGTTCACCTCGGACCGGGACCTGACCGCAGAGCTGTTCGCCGGCGTGCGGGTGGACCTCATGGCGGACGCGGCACTGGAGGCAGCGCAGTCGTGGGCGCCGAGTCTGATCGTCTGTGAGCACTACGATCTGGTCGGCCCGTTGGTCGCGGGCGCTGTGGACGTGCCGTGTGCGGTGGCGGTGACCACACCCGCTCCGGAGGAGGATCAGCTCGCCGCTCTCGCGGCGACCGTGCGCTCCCGTTATACCGACCGTGGTCTTCGGCCCCCCTCCCGCGTGCCGTCCGGCCGCTGGCTGCTGGACCTGTGCCCTCCGAGTGTGCAGCGCCAAGGGTGGCGGCCCGCTGCCGACCGGATCGAACTGAGGGCGGGAGCGGCCCCGCGTCGGGGTGAGGGTTCACGGACGCGCCGGCCTGCCGGCACCGGCAGACCACGGGTACTGGTCGACCTCGGGACGGAAGCCGAGACGTCGGTCGAACTCGGGCCTGTGCTGCGGTCGTTGACCGCGCTGGACGTCGACCTGGTGGTGGCCGCGGGGGATCGGCAGGTCGAGCACCTCGAGTGGGCGCAGGACCGGGTGCGGGTGCATGTCGGGCCTCCGGCCGCCGACGACTGGGAGGCCGTGCGCGCGGTCCTTCATCACGGTGCCCCGGAGATCACCCTCGCCGCCGTGGTTCGTGGCCTTCCCGCCGTGGTCGTCGCCCAGTCGCCCGCACACCGGGAGCAGGCGGAGTGCATCGCCGCCGCCGGGGCGGGTATCGCCCTGCCGGCTTCCGCCGGAGACCCCGCACTGATCAGTGAATCCGTCGGCCGGCTGCTGTCCGAGCCCGGGTTCACCGCTGCCGCTGCCCAGATCCGCGACGACATCGTTGTCATGCCGACGGCGCCGGAAGTGGCCGGACGGCTCGTCGCATGGGTGTCCGCGGAGAGCGGCGCGGACAACGCGTCAGACGGTGAGATCGCCCCTGAGGGGCGCGCTCGGGAGCACCGTGGGCGTGTCGGCGGGCACGCGGGGTCTCGGCGGCGGATCGGCTAGGGCGTGTCGCGAAAGTCCCGTCTGCGGTGCGACGCCATGCACGCACTCTCGCCGCACCGGGTGAAAGCCCGAGTACATCCCGTACGAGGACTTCCGCCCGGCACGCCGGGAGCACGCACCTGACGCCGCACGGCCCGCCCTTCGGGCGAACGACGGGACTTTCGCAACACGCCTTAGGAGCTGGGAGCTATACGTTCCAGCACCTTGGCGGCGGCGGCGACGTCGCACCCCTCCAGACGTGAGAACACGTGGCGGCGGACGCTCGCGAGATTGGTGGGCCATGCCTGCTTCAGCTGCGCCCAGCCCGCGCTGGTGAGGACGGTGAGCCACGCCCTTCCGTCGTCCGGTGCCTTCTGCCGGACCACCAGCGACTGCGATTCGAGGCGGGTCACGACCCTGGTCATGCCGCTCAGGGAGAGTCCGCACAGATTGGCGAGCTCGCTCATGCGCATCTGGTTGTGCGGCACCTCGGAGAGGTGCATCAGAACGGTGTACTCGGTGCTGGTGATCGAGTGTTCCTCCAGCATGTCCGCGTCGACGACCCGGGGCAGGAAGGTCATCACCCTGCCGAGAGCCCGCAGGAAGGCTTCCTCATCGGGGTCGAGGGGATTGATCGTCGCCGCGTCTGCCATGGCCACAGTGTAAATGCCTGGCCGCTGTCGTCCGTCCGGTCTCTGGCTATTTCTCCGCGTCCAACAGAGAAAAGAATAAGCGACCGGTCTACTTTTAGTTGCGCGGAAAATTAAAGATGATTGTCCGTGCGGAACACGGCGGAGGCTATGTACCGGAGGGGCCGCTCTCTTCGGGCTGGATGAGGGTGTACATCACCGAGCGCCGCTGCCGGTGTCGCCGGACCCGGCCCTTGGCCACCAGCGACTCGAGCGTGTTCCGTACGACCTGGGGTGTCGGCGTCCGGTCGGGGTGCTTGTGCAGGAGCTCTTCTCGCAGCTCCCGGGCCAGGCAGGGCTCGTCGTGGCTGCCGAGCAGTTCGATCAGGAGATCTCCGAGCAGGGGCTGGTGCGACTTCCCCTTCGGACCGGACGCTGTGCCCGTGACCCGGCTCCTGACGGGGGCTGCGCCGGACGAACGCCGCTGCTTGCGTGGCGCGGTCCGGTTCTGTGCCCGCTCGGGCAGGCGCGACGCGTCCGACAGGTTCTCGTAGCGTTCGGCGAGCGTCAGAATGTCCACCAGCAGGGCCTCTTCCTGCTGAAGCCTCGCGATCTCCTCGGTCAGTTCCCGCTGCCGTTGGCGATTTTCCTCAAGATCCGACGCGGCCTGTTCCACATACCGCGATCGGAGCGTGCCGGCTGACTGGGTGGTCACTACCGTTCACTCCCTCTCATCAATGACGCTGCGCATGCTATCCAGATCGGTGCGGATGTGCGCGGCCTCCGACCTGACAGCCGGCTGATACGGCAGCACATGTGCAGGGGAGAGGTGTGAGCAGCGGGACACGCGGCGACGGTCACCCGGTCCCGCACCGGACCGGAGTCGTCCCCCGTGGGTACCTCTCTGCGCCGTCCGCGCCGGAGGGTATGCTCCTTGCCCTCCGCCGGTGTTGCTCGTCAGACCGGCGGGGCCGTGTCGGTCCGCTGCGCGGATCATGACTCACATGTGTTTCCGCCCGGCGTCCGTCGTGACGCGTGCGCCTGGGCCCCGGAGCGCGCCCGCGCACGTATCCGACCGGACCCGCCGCCGCGCGCCCCGTACAGCGCGCGGCGGTTTCCACAGCGCAGACAGGGGAGAGATCCAGTGTTCAGCATCACCGTCCGTGATCACATGATGATCGCGCACAGCTTCCAGGGCGAGGTCTTCGGGCCCGCTCAGCGACTGCACGGGGCGACGTTCCTCGTGGACGCGACGTTCCGCCGCAGTGAGCTGGACGACGACAACATCGTCGTCGACATGGGTCTGGCCGGCACCGAACTCCGGTCGGTGATCGATGACCTCAACTACCGCAATCTCGACGACAAGGAAGAGTTCAAGGGGGTCAACACCTCCACGGAGTACCTGGCGGCACTGATCGCCGACCGTCTGGTGGACCGGATCCACCAGGGTGCGCTCGGGAAGAACGCGCTCGGCATCTCGCAGGTCGCGGTCACCCTGCACGAGTCGCACGTCGCCTGGGCCAGCTTCGAACGCTCTGTGTGACGTGCGCTCGGTGTGACGTGGTGCCGTCCCCGAGGGGGCTTCCGCGTCACGTCGGCGTCACAAGAGCGGCAGTTTTCGGGAACTCCTGTCCGTCTACAGTGCGCGGGCCGAGGTTGCATCTCGCCTCGTACCACCGTGGATGACAGAGAACCAGGACGGCTCGGAGAACGATGGCTACGCCCCCCACGACAACAACCTGTTCGGATCTTCTCGGCGTCATCATGAGGGAGCATCGGGACGGGTTGGTCGCGTATGCGGAGAGGATGCTGGGGGATCACGGGCTCGCCGAGGACATCGTGCAGGAGACGATCATCCGGGCATGGCGGAACATGGACCGCCTGCTCGGGATGGAGGGTTCGGTGAAGGGCTGGCTCTTCACCGTCACCCGTCACCTGGTGGTCGACTGGGTACGCAAACCGCACCGGCGCAAGGAGGTTGTGGGAGGCACGTACCACGATCCGCCTTCGGGGACCGAGCACACGGAGGCGGTGCACCACATCATGGTGGCCAAGCCCACGCTGAACAGGTTGTCGCCGGAGCACCGGGCGGTTCTCGTCCATCTCTACCTCTGTGACCGCACGATCAAGGAGACGGCCGACATCCTCGGCATACCGGCGGGCACGGTGAAGTCACGTCAGCACAACGCACTGCGCAAGCTCCGTGGCACGTTCCCCGCCGAGGCGCTCGCCTAGAGAGTGATGCACAAGGCTCTGAGCTGGGCATCTTCGTTACATGGCTGGGGTGTCAAGGGCTGAGTGGCTGAGGGTGGAGACGTTCACCGGGCTGCGGGTGGCACCGTTCGCGGGTTTGTTGAAGGTGGTGCGGGAGCGGGGTGGCAACGGCACGCTGCGGAGCCGGCCGTGATCGCTGCCGTCGGCCGAGCGGGTGCTGATGGTCACGGTGTACCACCGCACGAATCTCACGATGCGGCGGCTGGGCCCTCCGCCCGCACTCGAACCCATGGGCCGTCCTTCGGATGCCGCGGACCGGTTGTGGATCGGGGCTGGCACGCCGGTCGCGGTGCGGGACCGCAGTGTGGCGGCCTGCGGCCGCAACTGCCGTTTCTCGGCGAACGGGCAGGTCATCGTGGACTCCGATATCCGGCTGGTGATCGCGGCCCCCCGTCCGGTGCCGGGCACGAGCGCGGACACCCGTGCCTGGCGGCCGTCCGGGCCGGGCCGGCACCGCGAGAGCGTGACCGTGCGGGCGACGGTGCCTACCTCAACTGCGGAATGGCGGTGCCACACGCAAACGCCCAGGGCCGCCCCTGCCGAGGCCCGGGAGGACGACGATGCCGAGCACCGCAGAGTCCGTCCCCGGGTGGAACACGTCATCGGCCGCCTGAGGAACAACACGGTCCTCCGTGACTGCCGCCGGCGGGGCGACGCTCTCCATCACGCGGTCCAGGCCCTCGCCCGCATGCACAACCTGGCCCTCGCCTCATGACCCACGGAGCACACCACCTGCTCTGACCTGCCCGCACTCAGCCTTGTGCAACACCCTTCAGTCGCCGTGCGGTTGCGGGGACATCTCCAGTGCCGACGTCAGCTGCTGCCGGAGCGTCTCGCCGTACAAGTCGTGCCGCCGGTCCTGGGCCAGGACCGGCAGCAGGTTCCGCTCGGCGGTGATCCACGCGAGGGCGTCGGCGCGTCCGCTGAACTCCTGCGGACGGACCCCCGGGCGCGGCGGCGGCAGGATCACCTCACTGAGGTGCGGGGCGAGCAGTGAGGTGGCGGCCTCGGCGCTGTAGAGATAGTGCTCGAACATCCTGGCGCGTGCCGCGGACCGCACGCCCGGAGGATCCAGTTGGGCGGTCGCTTCCGCGGCGTACGTGCGCAGCAGACGGTGGCAGGTGTAACGGCCGGGGACCGGCTCGGCGATCAGGTGGTGGTCGGCCAGCTCGGTCAGGTACTCCAGCGCCGTGGGCAGGGGAACCCCGGCGAGGCTGGCGGCCGCACTGGGCGTGATGTCGCGCGAGGGATGCAGACCCAGCAGCCGGAAGAGCGCCGACGCGCCGGCACCCAACGCCTCACAGGTACGCTGGAACGCGCTGCGGACGTCGGTCCGGGTGTCCTGGCCCGACAGGGCGACCAGGCCGTCCCGGAGTTGGGCCGCGAGCGAGGCGAGGGGAAAGCCCGGCCGGGACAAGGCCCGTGCACCGACCACGGCCAGCGCCAGCGGCAGGCCTCCGCACAGACCGACGATCTCCTCGGCGGCGGCGCGTTCGGCCCTGACCCGGTCCGCGCCCAGCCGGCGTGCGAGGAGTTGGATGCCCTCCTGCGCGGTCATCGGGTTCAGCGTGATGACCTGGGCGTTGTGGGTGACGGCCAGTCCTTCGAGCCGGCGGCGGCTGGTGACGACGGTCAGAGATCCGGGGACCGCGGGCAACAGCGGGCGTACCTGCTCGCAGTCCCGTGCGTCGTCCAGGACGATGAGCAGCCGTCGCCCGGCCAGGGCAGCGCGGTAGGCGAGTTGGAGTGCGGCGGAGTCGGCCGCCGCGTCGCGGGCGACACCCAGCGCGTCGAGCACCACCCCCATCACGTCGTCGGCGTCGAGGGCCGGCCGCGTGGGGTGGTGTCCTTGCAGGTCCACGTAGACCTGCCCGTCGGGGAATCGCGGAGCCGCCTGGTGAGCCCAGTGCAGCGCCTGTGTCGTCTTTCCGACGCCCGCCATGCCGGACAGGGCGATCGTCGTCGGCGCATGGCCGGCGTCACCCGACCGCAGTTCGCGGTACCGGACCAGTGTGTCCTGACGGTCGACGAAAGGTACGGCGTCGGGCGGCAGATGACCAGCCTGCGCCGGATTGCCGTCCGCGCGGTCGGTCCCCACGGCCGGCTCGTCCGCGAGCCGGGAGAGCCGCTGCCGCAGCAGGAGCTGCCGTGCGGCGTCGAGGTCGGGGCCCGGTGCCACGCCGAGTTCGTCGGCCAGGCGGCCGCGGACGGTCTCGTACTGGTGCAGGGCTTCGGCTTGACGGCCGGTGGCGGCGAGCGCGGTGATGATCCGGGCGTGCAGGGCCTCGTCGAAGGGGTGGTGGTCCACGGCGCCGCGCAGGGCCGTCAGCACCTGTTCGGCGAGCTCGGGTACGGAGGCGAGGACGAGGTCCGCGGCTTCCTTGACGGCCGCCACGAATTCGTGGCCGACGGAGGCGAAGACCGGGTGCCGGGCGACGGCGGTGCCGTCCGCGACCACGGGGCTGCGCCACAGGGCCAGTGCCGTGAGGAAGTCCTGGGCCGCGCGTGTCGTGTCCCCCTGCTCGGCCGCGACCTGGGCCCTGGTCCGCAGGTCGCGGAAGCGCAGCAGGTCGCAGGTCGACGCGTCGACCAGGAGACGGTACCCGTCGGCGGCACGGGTCAGGTGTTCCGCCTCGGCCCGGCTGCGCAGTCCCGGTTCGAGGATCCTGCGCAGCGCGCCGATGTGCCGGTGTACGACGTTTGCGGCGCTGGCGGGCGGCTCGTCGTCCCACAGCACGTCCGTGGCCCGGCTCACCGAGACGGGCCCTGGTGAGCGCAGCAGCAGGAGGGCGAGCAGAGCCAGCCGTTTCGGCGGACCCAGATCGAGTTCGCTGTCCCCCCGCAGTGCGCGCACGGTGCCGAGGATGGAGTAGTGCACTGTCGCGTCCATGGTGCCGTTCCCGTTCCTCACGTGTCACCGCGCTGTCTTCCGGGGGAGTGCCGCCGCCCGGACGAGGGCTCCCGACGTCTTCGGCGGCGGCGGTTCGACGGGGCGTGGGACGCCGGCCGATGCGGGCCTTCGTCGACGCTGAGGGACGCGTCGAGGTGGGACCGGGAGGCTGACGACTGGTGCGGGGTCTGGTCGATCATCCACTGGCTTCTCGCGTGCGATGACGGCGACGAGTCCGATCGTGCCGCCTGGTGACGCAGAGCAGAATAATTGCCGCGTCAAGTAAGCTGTCGAGCTGGTTCGCCTGTCGAGACGGCGCCCGGCGGCACGCCGCTCGGGACGCGGCCGGGGGCGCGGTCCGACTCACGGGCGCAGGCAGACCCAGGAGCCGTGCGGCGCGACCCGCAGGATCGACGACAGTCCTGCTTCGTCGAAGGCCAGCCGTACTTCGTCGAGTCCCTCGGAGAAGTGCGTCCAACCGTCGTAGTGCGCGGGCACGACGATCCCGGCGCCCAGGACGGCGGCGGCCGCAGCCACCCGCCGGCTGTCCATGGACAACGGCCGCCCGCCGAACTTCGCCGGGACCCGGGCCGCTCCGGCGTGCAGCAGCGCGACGCCGATGTCCGGCACCCGGCGGGACACCTCGGCCACCGTGCGGACGGACGCGTTGTCCCCGCTGACGTACACGGTGGGCAGCCCCTCTCCGGACAGCACGAACCCGGTGACCTCGCAGTTGACGTTGCCGTCGGCGTCGCGCTCCCCGTCCTCGGGACCGTGGACCGCGGGGACCGCGAGAACGGTCAGTTCGCCGCCCTCCGGCCGCGGCACCCGGTGACAGCTCCACGGGGGCAGGCCGACCGCCCGCTCGCCGAGACGGCCCGCGGCGAGGGGGCCGGTGACCACCAGCGGCGCGGCCTCGGCGAACGTCCGTCCGCGCGCGTCGAGGTTGTCGGGATGCTGGTCGTGGCTGACCAGCACCACGTCGACCGGACCCAGCGCGCTCTCCTCGGCGGCAGGCCCGGCCGTCTTCGTCAGGTAGCCGTGCGGACCGGGCCGGTCGAAGGTCGGATCGCTGACGATCCGCAGTCCGCCCAGATCGATCACGGCCGTGGGACCGCCCAGTACGGTGACCGCGCATTCCTGGCGGGACAGCTCCGTGCTCGTCATTGCCACTCTCACAAACGTATGCCGACGGTGCGGACACCACCACGCTAGTCACCATCGTGGTCCGCGAGAAATGTCCGTGGTACGTCGTCCATGCCCGCCCGGCATCGTCGCAGTTCACCCGCTGGTCGGAGCGGTAGCGGAGCTGAGCGCGGCCACGGCTGCCTCGACGAACCGCCGGATGAGCTTCTGCGGTCCGTCCGGCAGGTGCGCGAGCCCGACCGGGACCGGCGGGGCGTTGGTGAGGTCGATGAAGCACAGAGCCGGGTGCGGGGTGCGCCGTCGCGCCACGTCGGGGACGATGCCGATACCCCGGTCGGCCGCGACGGTCTCCACCCACTCGTCGTAGTTCGTGGTGGTGATGACTCTCGTCGGTCGCTGCGCCTCCGGCCAGGACCAGGGGCCGGTGGTGCCGCTCACCGCGTTGACGACCAGGGGCCACTGCCGGACTTCGGACCAGTCGAGCCGGCCGCGTTCGGCCAGAGGGCACCGCCGGGCGCACACGGCGATCCGCGCCTCGTCGCAGAGATGAACGGTCCGCACCGGCCGGGAGGCGGCAAGGTCGCCGCGGATCACGGCGATGTCGACGGTCCGTCGATGCAGGGCCTGTACCGGATCGTCGGTGCGCAGCAGGGTGACCGAGACACCGGTGGCGGCCTGGAAGGCGTCCACGGCATCCTGTGCCCATGGAGCCGGCAGCAGCCAGCTGAAGCCGAGCCGGAGCGTGACCATCCGGCGGGCGGCGGCCAGGGCCTGGTCGACGGTGGCCAGGACACGGTCCGCGTGCAGCAGGAACTCCCCGCCGGCGTCGGTCACTTCCACCTGCCGTGAGGAGCGGTCGAGCAGGCGGACGTTCAGTACGGCCTCCAGCTGGGCGATGGTGCGGCTGAGGGCGGGCTGGGTGATGGACAGCTGCACGGCGGCCTTGGAGAAGGAGTGGAGACGTGCCACAGCGGTGAAGGCCCGCAGGTGTCGCAGTTCGACCTCCATGGGCGTCAACACCTCTCGGCATGTCGATGCCTGCCGTGCATGGGCCCAGCCTATTCGGCATTTCCCGGGCCCACCCGCCTTGGCCGGCGTGACACCTGTGCCGGGTGCGCGGTACGGGTGCGGCGCCGGTACGGCACGCGCCGTTCCCGGCCCGAGCGGAGGAGGAACCCGGTATGAGCCGACTGCTGTCCGACGCGGGAGTCCGGCTGCCCGTGCCGGCCGCGCCGATGGCGGGCGGGGCCAGCACGACCGCCCTGGCCGCCGCTGCGGCCCGGGTGGGCAGCCTGGGATTTCTGGCAGGCGGGTACAGGACCGCGGAGTCGCTGGGCGGTCAGATGGACGCGCTGCGCATGCGGAACGTGCCCTTCGGGGTCAATCTGTTCGCGGGTGACCCGATGCCCGTCTCGGACGCGGACCATCGCCGCTACGCGCACACGCTGCAGCCCGAGGCCGACCGGTACGGACTGAGGCTGAACCACGGCACGCCGGTCGCGGACGACGACGGCCGGGCGGACAAGATCGATCTGGTCATGGGCAGCGATGTCGCGTAGGTGTCCTTCACCTTCGGCATCCCCGGCCAGGCGGTCGTCAGGGCCCTGCGGCGTTCCGGTACGACGGTCCTGCAGAACGTCACCTCGCCGGCCGAGGCACGTCAGGCAGCGGAGGCCGGGGTCGATGCGCTGGTCGTGCAGGCGTCCGCGGCCGGCGGACACTCGGCCACGCTCAGTCCGCACCGACCGCCGGACCCGGTCCCGCTGACGGACCTGGTGGCGAGAGTGCGGCGGACCACCGCGCTGCCGCTCGTCGCGGCCGGAGCATCGCCACCTCCGCAGACGCGGCGGCCGAGCTGCGTGCCGGGGCCGGCGCCACCATGATCGGCACCCTGTTGCCGCGCACGGAGGAGAGCGGCGCGTCGCCGCGCACCAGCAGGCCCTGGCGGATCCGGCGTTCGCCACCACCGTCCTGACGCGCGCCTTCACCGGCCGGCCGGCCCGGGCCCCGCGCAACCATTTCACGGACCGTTACGACCTTCTGGCGCCGGCCGGCTATCCGGCCGTGCACCACCTCACCGCCCCGTTGCGCAAGGCCGCCGCCGAAGCGGGGGACACGCGGCTGATCCACCTGTGGGCGGGCAGAGGGCACCACGAGGCGAAGCAGGAGGGTGCTGCCCGGACACTGGAGCGGATCGCGGCGCGGCTCTGAACCGCGCCGCGGGCACGGCGTCAGTGGCCGGCGCTCTGGCCGCCGTCCACGTGAAGGATCTCACCGGTGACGAAGGGCGCGTTCTCCAGATAGACGACCGCCTCGACGACATCGCTCACCTCGCCCACCCTGCCTACCGGGTGCAGGCCGGCGAGTGTCTCGTGGTCGTCCTCTCCGTGCATCGGAGTCCTGATGACCCCCAGTGCGACCGCGTTGCTGCGGATGCCGCGGGACGCGTACTCGATGGCCAGGCCCTTGGTGGCGGACTGCAGGCCGCCCTTCGTCAGCGAGGCCAGCACCGAGGGGACGGCGGAGTTGGCGTGGTCCACCAGGCTGGTGGTGACCTGCACGAGGTGGCCGCCGCCCTGTGCGAGCATCCGCTCGACGGCGAGTTGGGTGATGCGGAAGAAGCCGCCGAGGTTCACGCCGGTGACGGCCTCGTAGTCGGCCCGGGTGTACTCGTGGAAGGGCTTGGCCACGAAGATCCCGGCGTTGTTGACCAGGGTGTCGATGCGGCCGAAGCGCTCGACCGCGAGGCTCGTCACGTGCTCCGCGGTCGCAGCGTCGGAGATGTCGCCCTGGACGGTGAGGACGTCGGGATCCTGCGAGGCCGCGATGGTGCGGGAGGTGGCGACGACGGCGTACCCGAGCTTGCGGTAGCCGGCGACCAGACCGGCGCCGATGCCCTGGGACGCACCGGTGACCACCGCGACCTTCTTGGCTGGTGTGTTCATGATGGATCTCCGGAAGGGACTCGAGTGCGGCGTTCGCGCCGATGGCCCGGAACCTCAAAGTAGAGCGAATCCGTTCGGCGGGCCTCCCGGCGGGGGAGCGGCTTCCGGCCCAGGGGGGCTGACCGGCAGGCCGCTCACCCCGGGACGGGGACCGTCAGGACCTCGTTCCGCAGCTCCTGCCCATGAGCGAAGCGGTGCAACTGGGCGGAGAGCAGTTGCTTGACGTGCGGCAGCATGGCCGAGGTGAAGGCGCCCGCGTGCGGGCTGATGAGGACGCCCGGTGCGGTCCACAGCGGATGGCCCGGGGGCAGCGGTTCGGGGTCGGTCACGTCCAGGGCCGCGCGCAGCCGTCCCCGTTCCACTTCCGCGAGCAGCGCCCTGGTGTCCACCACGGCGCCGCGCGCCACGTTGACCAGCAGGGCGCCGTCCTTCATCGACGCCAGGAAGCCGGCACCCGCCAGATGCCGCGTCCCCGCGTTCAGCGGCACCGAGAGGATCACCACGTCGGCCGACGGCAGCAGCCTGGCCAGGGCGGAGGGGGAGTGGACCGCACCCAGCGGGGCCCATCGCGGCCTGCTGGCCACCCGCTTCACCTCGCAGCCGAAAGGACGCAGACGTTCGTCGATGGCCGTGCCGATCGAGCCGTAGCCGACGATGAGGACCGTGGCGCCGGACAGCGAGGGACGGATTCCCTCCGGCCAACGGCCCACGGCCTGGTTGCGGACGAAGTCGGGGACCCCGCGCAGCGCCGCCAGTGTCAGGGTGAGCGCCATCTCCGCGGTGCCGGCGTCATGGATGCCGCGGGCGTTGCACAGCGTGACCTCCGGGCTGAGGTGCGGCAGCAGGTAGTCCACGCCGGCGCTGAGCGCCTGGACCACCCGAAGGCCCGTCATCTGTGCCAGAGGGCGCACGATCACGCCGGTGTCCTTGGTCAGCGGCGGCGCGTAGAAGTCGACGCGGGCCGGGTCCGTGGGATAGGCGCCGTGACCGTCCCACTGGACACAGGTCAGGTCTGCCGGCAGGTCACCGATCTCCTCGGCGGGCACCGGAAGCCATGCGAGCCTCCGCGCGCCTCCGTCGCGTTGCACGGCGGAGGGACTCAAGGGCGTGACTCGACTCACGGTTGTCTTCACTCCTGGGAAGCTGGGTGTCTGGCGGACGTGTCGCAGCACGCCCGCATCGTCCGTGCGGCGGACGGGGGTCTGCGTTCCGTACGTGGGTGCGCAGTGCCGCGCTCGCGTGTGCCCGCTCGCCGGCTCCGCGCCAGCGCCGTCCTTAGGTCACACGTACGGGCTCCCTGTCACGGCACACGTATGACGGCGTGTGACATCTCACAGCTGCCCGCGACTCCCCGCCCTGATCAGGACCGACTCCGATCGGACGTTTGACACGGTCCGACCCGCGACCTAATTTAGACGACCGGTCGTCTAGTAGCGATCGAACAGACCCTCTCTCCCCCTGTGGGAACAAACCCCTCCCCGTGAACGGAGCACCCCCGTGTCCACTCCCGTCAAGCTCGCGGTCATCCACTACTCGTCGACCGGCACGATCACGGAGATCGCCAAGGAACTCCGCGACGCCAGCGTGAAGGCCGGCGCCGAGGTCCGACTGCTCAAGGTGGCGGAACTGGCGCCGCGGGCGGCGATCGAGTCCAACCCGGCCTGGGTCGCCCACCACGCGGCGATCGCGGACCTTCCGGAGGCCACCGCCGAGGACGTCGCCTGGGCCGACGCCGTGCTGTTCGGCACGCCGACCCGGTTCGGCAACGTCTCCGCGCAGCTCAAGCAGTTCATCGACACCCTGGGCGGACTGTGGGCCGCGGGCCGGCTCGTGGACAAGGTCTACAGCGGCTTCGTCTCCAGCGCGACGGCGCACGCCGGCCAGGAGGCGACCCTGCTCTCGCTGTACACCTCCATCCACCACTTCGGCGGCGTCACCGTCACCCCCGGCTTCACCGACCCGCACAAGTTCGTGGACGGCAACCCCTACGGCACCTCCCACGTGGACGGCCAGGGCGCCAATCCGGTGGACGACGTGACCCGCACCGCCGCCGCCATCCAGGCCGAGCGGGTCGTCCGCATCGCGAAGGCCCTGAAGGCCGCCGCCTGAGCGACGGCCGGGCCCGGCCGGGCCCGGCCGAGGTTTCCGGGGGAGAGGGCACGGCCTTCGTCCGCGGAATGATCCGAAAGAGAGAACCGTGAGGGAATTCCTGGTCGAGCTGACGACAGTCGTACCGGAGGGTACCGATCCCGCGGAGGTGGACCGGATCCGTGCCGCCGAGGCGGTGCGGGCGCGGGAACTGGCCTCCCGAGGCCATCTGTTGCGGCTGTGGCGTCCGGTGGGAGAGCTGCGCAGCATCGGTGTGTGGTGCGCGGACGACGAGAGGGAACTGCGCGAGAAGGTGCTCGGCAGTCTGCCTCTGTGGCCGTGGATGACAGCGGTGGTCACCCCCCTGCAGCAGCACCCCAACGACCCGGGCCCGGCACGCTGAGCTGCCGGCGTCGGGCCGGCCGTTCCGGTCGCCCCGACGGTGGTACTCCCCAGGCCTCCCGCCGCACATGTGGCTGCACCCACGATGGGTGTCGCCGTGTCGCCGGGTCGCCGTGTCGGCGGACGACGGTGAGGCCCGCCCGGTAGTCTCCGTGGCGCGGCTGGTGCTCCGCCCTGATCTGGTGTGTTCGCGCGTGCCACGTACCGCCACCGGCCGCGTCCGACCCTTGAGACGAGCACACCCGGGTCCGCTCCGCCGGGAAGGCATCGCCCATACTGCAGTTCATGAGGTTCGCCGGGCAGCCCACGGCGTACGCCTGCGACATTCATACGCGGAAGGCTCAGACACGGTGACGACCGTCGCTTACCAGGGTGAACCCGGGTCCAACTCCTCGACCGTGGCGCGCCGGTTGTATCCGGCGGGCCGGGAGCTGCCCTTCACCGGTTTCGAACAGGCTCTCGAGGCCGTCACCCTGGACGCCGCCGACGTCGCGGTGATCCCCGTGGACAACTCCGCGGCCGGACGGGTCGCGGACGTCCACCATCTCCTCCCCGAGTCGGGGCTGTTCATCGTCGCCGAGTACTTCCTGGCGATCCGGTTCGACTTGATGGGGGTGCCCGGCACCACACCCGATCAGGTGGAGTTCGTCCGCAGCCACGTGCATGCGCTCGGGCAGTGCCGGAAGGTGCTGCGGGAGGGCGGCTGGCGCACCCTGGTGTGCGACGACACGGCCGGGGCGGCCCGCGAGGTGGCGGAGCTGAACGACCCCCGGCACGCGGCTCTCGCCCCGCCATCCGCCGCGGAGCTGTTCGGCCTCGATGTGCTCCGGTCCGGAGTGGAGGACGACCCCGACAACACGACCCGGTTCGTCGTGCTCTCCCGGGAGGCCGCACCGCTGCCGCTCACGGCGGAACCGACGATGACGAGCCTGTTCTTCAACGTGCGCAACATCCCCAGCGCGCTGTACAAGGCACTCGGCGGATTCGCCAGCGGTGCCGTCAACCTCACCAAGATCGAGAGCTACCAGATCGGCGCCGGGCTGAACGCCAGCCGGTTCTACGCCGAGATCGAAGGACACCCCGACGAGCCCCGGGTCGAACTCGCCCTCCAGGAACTGCGCTTCTTCTCGGACGAAGTACGCATCCTCGGGGTGTACCCCGCGCACGCCCACCGGTTGAGCGAACGCCAGGGCTGACGGGCGAGGCCGGACGTCCCGAAGCATGGGTGCGTCAGGTCAGGTCAGGACTGTGCCTGCAAGTGCTGGTCCCGCACGCCGAGCAGGGCGCTGCAGCTGGGCCAGAGAGTGCTGAGCTGGGCCGGGTCGTTGTGCAGCTTGGCGAACAGCACCTGGCCCTCGACCTGCGCAACCATGGCACGGGCGACGCCGCCCGGGTCGGGCGCGGTCACCTCGCCCCGCTGCTGTGCCTCGGTGACGACCGCGGTGACCAGGCCCACCTGCGTCTCGAAGATGTTCTGCAGGCGCCGGCGCACGGTGTCGACCTGGGTGCTCATCTCCAGGGAGAGGTTTCCGAACATGCATCCCAGGACCCAGCCGCAGCCTTCCTGGCCGGCCTGCTGGCGTGTCTGCATGCCTTCGAACAACCGCCGCAGCCGCTGCAGGGGCTCGGCGTCGTCGTTCAGGACGGCTTCCCATTCGAGCCGTTCCGCAGCCCACTGCTCGTCGATCACGGCGAGGGCGAGCGTTTCCTTGGACTCGAAGAAGTAGTAGAAGCTGCCCTTCGGGACGCCTGCCGCCTTGCAGATCTCGGCCACGCCGAGAGCCGAGTAACCACGCTGCTCGATCAGCGTCCGAGCCGCGGTGAGGATCTTGTTCTTGGCGTCGCTCGTCCGTCCCATGTCAAAAGTATACGACCGACTGACTAGTGGCCTCGAGCCCTCGCATCGCGCTCACCGAGGCCTGGCGCGAGCGGGGCGCGACCGGGACCGGAGTGACCGCCGGCATCTGAAGTGAACCCCGGGGACGGCCGCACACGTCTCCTCTGCGACGGTGCCGCACCTCCCGCGTCGTCCCCGGGCCACTCGGGGCAGGGGAGGATCGGTCCGCTGCCGGGAGCGGCTTCGAACCGGCCGTTCGTCATCGTGCCCGAGCCGGGAAACGGATCCGCCGAGGTGCCGGACGTGGGGTTCCACCGTCGGAAGGTCCGCGTTGAACAGCACCAACCCAGTGCTCTTGAGCCGTGTGTTCGAGCGCCAGGGAGGCCGCAAGACGGCGGCCGGGCCCCAGCAGGCCGAGGCCGTCGTCGTACGGCACGGGATCTGCGGCCGCCAGGACGGCGGCTGCGGTGCTCGGCCGGGATCGGTGCCCTTGCCGGAACTCGCCGCCGACCTGATGACCCTGAACGGCGTCGTCGCGCGCACCGGCGCGGCGTTCGCGCTGACGGCTCTCATGGCCGTGCTGTCCTGGACGGTGCCACCTGTTCCGCCCACGAGCCTGGGCCGGTCCTATGGCATCGCGGGCGGCGCGGGCTCGGTCGTAAGCCTCCTGGTCCTGGTCCAGTGCCGCAGAGCCGTCCCGTCGCGTGCCCTGACCCTGACGCATGCGGTGGCCCTGGGCGTTCTTCTCGGAGTGCTGTCCAACACGGTGTCGGCGCACGCCTCCACCGGTGTGTTCGTCCAGTTCGTCCTGGGCACGATGACCGCGTTCGCCGGTGTGCTGCTGGCCTACGCGCTGCGGTGGATACGGGTGGCCCGGCGGCGGTACGGCTTCCTCTGCGCGGCAGCCATGGCGCTGCTGCTGCTGACGGTGGCCGACGTGCTGCTCTCCCCGTCCCTGGGTGCCGACGGGCTGGGATTCCACAACGTGGCCGGAGGTGTCCTCGCCGGGGTCTCGGGCGTCGCGGTGGCGGTGCCTTCGCTCGCACTGCATTTCGGCCGGATCGAGGACGGGCTCAACCGCGGAGCCCCCCGGCGGCAGGCGTGGGCGGCGGCCCTGGGCCTGACGCTGACGCTGGCGTGGCTCTACGTGGAGACCGTGCTGGTGATCTCCTTCGCTCCGGCGCGCGAGCTCTGACCGGCGGCCATCTTGGTAGACGTCCGGTCGTCTATCATGTTTCACCAGTCGTCCGTCCGATGAAAGAGGTTGCACATGCGCGTGGAGATCTGGGCCGACATCGCGTGCCCCTGGTGTTACGTCGCCAAGGCTCGCTTCGACGAAGGCCTCGCGGCCTTCCCCCACCGGGAGCAGGTGGAGGTCGTCCACCGGTCGTTCGAACTGAATCCCCGGGCGGAGAACGGCAGCGTGCCGGTCATCGACGCGGTCGCGGCACAGTACGGGCGCACCCGTGAGCAGCAGGTCGAGAGGGAGCAGCAGGCCGCGGCCATGGCACACGCGGTGGGCCTCGGTTTCCGGATCGGCGGGCGTGTCTTCGGGAACACCTTCGACCTGCACCGGCTCATACATTTCGCCAAGTCCAAGGGCCTGCAGGCCGAGTTGCTGGATCTCGCCTTCAAGGCGAACTTCGCGGAAGAGCGCTCGGTGTACGACCGGCGGACGCAGCTCGGTCTCGCCGTGGAGGCCGGCCTGGACGAGGAAGAGGCGCGCGCGGTGCTCGACGATCCGGCCGCGTTCGCCGAGGACGTCCGGGCCGACGAGCGGGCGGCGGCCGACCTGGGCGTCACCGGGGTGCCCTTCTTCGTGC
Organism: Streptomyces sp. NPDC026515; assembly: GCF_055567595.1. Taxonomy (NCBI): domain Bacteria; kingdom Bacillati; phylum Actinomycetota; class Actinomycetes; order Kitasatosporales; family Streptomycetaceae; genus Streptomyces; species Streptomyces sp. NPDC026515. The sequence continues at coordinate 4,111 of NZ_JBVHQD010000021.1, read as the reverse complement.
TGAACCGGCGGTACGGCGTGAACGGTGCGCAGTCGTCGGAGACGTTCACCCGGGCGCTCGAACAGGCCTGGCAGGACCGAGCAGCCGCATAGGGCTCCGGTACGGCCCTCTCACCGGCCGGCCGTCCCCCGGCCGCGGTCGGCCGCCCCCGGCGACAGGCTGACCGCGGCAGCCACCAGGACGAGGAAGGCGGCCGTCAGGAGGCTGGTCCGCAGTCCCTCGTAGAAGCTGCTCGCGTGCGGCACTTGTGACCACGACACCGACTGGATGGCCACCGGCTCCGTTGCGGCCGGCACCCCGGGATGGAGCGCCGCGACCCGGTCGAGGATGACGCGGTTACGGCTCGCCTCGTCCATGGGCGTCCAGCTCACGGGCATTGTCCTTGAGGCAGTACGCCGTGAAGGTCCCGCCCGCCTCGTGCCACGCTGCGTTCGGATACCAGAGCCGGTCGATCGGTGCGCACGGGTACGACGTGCCGCCGAAGGTCCCCAGATCGCGCTCCCACCACCGCTGGTCGTAGGTGAGGAACGCCTTCACCGCGGGCCGGGGGTCGGGGAGGCGCAGTGCCTCACTGATGTCGTCCGGGAAATCCTCGGCCACGCCGGCAAGCTGTTGCGGCGGGAGCGCCAGGACGACGTGGTCGTACGTCTCCTGCCGCTCGCCCTCCGGCGTCGCGAAGCCGAGCCGGACCCGGCCGTCGGTGGCGACGATCGAGGTCAGCCGGTGGTGAAGGTGCCGCTGCGCTGCGGGCACCCGGTCGACCAGGCGCGAGACGAGGAGGTCACTGCCTGCGACGATCCGGAACAGGGTGGTCGACTTGAGTGTCGCCAGGTCCGCCAGAAGGGCCCGGGCAGGGGCGCCGTCCAGGAGGAGCGACGCCTCCACAGGCTCCCCGCCGGACGCGGGTGGTGCCGTCGGATCGCCCACGTCGCTCAGAGAATCCAGTGCGCGCCGGGTGCGGTGTGGCGCCTGATCGGCGGCCGAGTCTGCGAGGAGGTGCGGGAACGCCTCCACCAGGTCCGGACGCAGGGCCGCGCGGCGCACCTCCTGCCACCAGTCCCGTTGACGCAGCACGCGGGACCGGTCGCCTTCGCCCACGTGGATGAGGGCGTCGTCGTTGCGGGTGACCAAGGGGGCGATCGGTACGTCCAGCAGGCGCAGGTACTCCATGGTGACCATGTGGGGGTGGATGCGGGTGGCTCCAGCCTCTACGAGCTGGCCGCCCGTCAAGGTGATCCTCCGGGACGGGTCCCCAGGTAGCGGGTCGCCGTTGCGCAGGGTCGGCACACGTCCCCCGAAGTGTCCGGAAGCCTCGAAGAGGACCCATTCCGGCCAGTATGCAGGCAGCGATGAGCCCGGTGAGGCCTCCGCCAACGACCCCGACCCCCTTGTGCTGCAGGAGCTGGGCGCCGTCCGCTGCGGCGACGTCGGCGGGGAGGATCCAGTCCGGGCGCGAAGTCCGGTCGAGCTTTCCGATGGTCTGCTGAGTAGTCATCGGTCCGCCGTCCTCGTGTCCGGCCCGGTGTCATGCGGGGACGTGGACGCACCCGCGCGCAGTAGGAGCCGGTCCACCTTCCCTGCGGTGGTGAGCGGGATCTCGTCCACCCTGCGCAGTTGCTGGGGGACGGCGTACGACGGCAGCATGCGGCGCAGGTACTTTCGTAGCTCGCGCACCGAGACGCTCTCGTCCGCGACGTACGCGGCGGCCAGTCGCGGGGAGCTTTCGTCGGAGCCCGCAACCGTGAAGGCGGCGCACTGCCGCACGGTGGGATAGCTCTCGACCGCCGCCTCGATCTCGTTCAGCTCCAGGCGGTAGCCGTTGACCTTCACCTGGTGGTCGATCCGGCCCGCGACGTGCACCGTGCCGTCCGGTGCGACGTAACCCCGGCCCCCGGTGCGGTAGGCGCGGCCGCGCCCGGGCAGTTCGACGAACCGGCCCTTGTCGTCGGCAGGTCGCACGTAGCCGGCCGCAAGTCCGCGCCCGGTAAGGACGAGCTCGCCCGGGTGCTGCGCACTGGCTCCGGGGGCGAGTACCTCGGTGCCGCCGATGGGCAGGCCGACCGAGTCGAGGTTATGCGGGGCCAGGGTGTGGAAGGTGCACCAAATGGTGGCCTCGGTCGGACCGTAGAAGTTGCGCACGGTCCGGAAGCGGTCGACCAGCCGCTGCGCGAGCGGCAGGTCCAGCGCTTCGCCCCCGCACCACATCTCCAGCTCGGCCGGGAGAGCGAGACCGCACGCTTCGATCAGCTTGAAGAAGCTCGGCGTCCCTTGCAGGTGCCTCGCCCCGTGCCGGATCACGAAGTCGGCGAAACCTCGCGCGTCGCTCTTCAACGATGGCGGACACACGATCGTCCCGCCGACCAGGAGCGGCATCAGCGGCTCGATCAGCGAGATGTCGAAGGAGATGGAGGTGTTGAGGACGAACTTGACGCTCCGGACGCCAGCGAGGGCGGGAGCCAGCGACACGAGCCTCTCCTCGAGCAGGGCTTCCTCGACCATCACCCCCCTTGGGCACGCCCGTTGAGCCGGACGTGAAGATCACGTAGCCCAGTCCCGCGTGGGGCGCGGCCGTGCCCGTGAGGGAGATGGTGGCGACGCTGAGTTGGGCGTGCCAGTGCTTGGCACTGTAGGAGGCCGGGTGGACCCAGTCGGGTTCACGTCCATGTCCAGGGTGATGCGGAAGTCGTCGCGAATGTACGCTGGGTTCGAGAATGGGGCCCTGGCGAGCAATGCTCAGAACCTGTGGATCGGTGCCGGGAGGAACGCGGAGGGCGTACCTTCCCGATGATCCTTTGATGGTCTCCGAGTAGGCCCGCGTTGCAGCGCGGATCGGGAAGGCACGCCCGTGCTCAGCGTAGTCACCGACGACGGCTCCACCCAGTCCGGCTCCCTGATCGACGAGATCGTCCGCGAGGGCGCCCGCCGGATGCTCGCCGCCGCCCTGGAAGCAGAAGTCAACCAGTACATAATCGAGTTGGCCGCCGAGACAGATGATGCGGGCCGCCGCTTGGTCGTCCGCAACGGCCACCACCGGCCCCGGACTGTAGTCACGGCGGCCGGGCCAGTCGAGGTGAAGGCTCCGCGGGTGAACGACCGCCGCGTCGACGCGCCACCGGCGAGCGCAAACGGTTCTCCTCGAAGATCCTCGCGCCGTGGTGCCGCAAGTCCCCGAAGATCTCCGAGGTCCTGCCGCTTCTCTACCTGCACGGCCTGTCCTCCGGGGACTTCGTGCCCGCTCTGGAGCAGTTCCTCGGCAGCACCGCCGGTCTGTCCCCGGCCACTGTCACCCGGCTGACCAAGCAGTGGAGCGACGACCATTCCGCCTTCCAGGCCCGGGACCTGTCCGACCGCGACTAGGTCTACGTCTGGGCCGACGGCGTGCACCCCAAGGTCCGACTCGGGCAGACCCACTCGTGCGTACTGGTCCTGCTCGGCGTCCGACTGGCACCAAGGAGCTCATCGCGCTCGCCGAGGGCCTGCGGGAGTCCACCGAGTCGTGGGCCGACCTGCTGCGCGACTGCCGCCGTCGCGGCATGCGGGAGTCCGAGTTGGTCGTCGGGGACGGCGCCATGGGCCTGTGGCGGGCGCTCGCCGAGGTGTTTCCGGCCGCCAAGCCGCAGAGGTGCCGGGTTCGCAAAACCCGCAACGTCACCAACTGCCTGCCCAAGTCCGCCCAGCCCGGCGCGGTGAAGGCGATGCAGGAGATCTACAACGCCGAGTCCCGCACCCACGCCGAGAAGGCGATCGAGGCGTTCACGAAGACCTACGGAGCCAAGTTCCCCAAGGCCGTCGCGAAGATCACCGATGACCGGGACGAACTGCTCGCGTTCTACGACTTCCCGGCCGAACACTGGATCCACCTGCGGACCACCAACCCCATCGAGTCGACGTTCTCCACCGTCAAGCTCCGCACCAAGGTCGCCCGGGGAGCCGGCAGCCCGGCGGCCGCGCTCGCGATGGTGTTCAAGCTGGTCGAGTCCGCCCAGGCGCGATGGCGCACGATCACCGGAGCCCACCTGGTGCCCCTGGTCCGCGCCGGCGCGCGCTTCGAGAACGGCGTCCTGGTCGAGCGAGAGGAGACCGAAGCGGCATGAGTTCAGGTGGCGCTCCT
>NZ_JBVHQD010000020.1:0-204262 GCF_055567595.1 Streptomyces sp. NPDC026515 | reverse complement strand
ACGACACCCACGCCCTCGTGCCCCGGCACGAACGGCGGGTTCGGCTTGACGGGCCAGTCCCCGCGCGCGGCATGGATGTCGGTGTGACACAGCCCGGAGGCCTCCACCCGGATCCGGACCTGTCCGGGCCCGGGCTCGGGGTCGCCGCGCTCCTCGATCACCAGGGGCTCCCCGAACCGTCGTACGACCGCTGCCTTCATGGTGGTTCTCTCCTCTGTTCCTGGTCAGCCGTGGGGAACGACGGCGACGGGGGCGGTGGCGTGGTGCAGCACGGCGTGCGTGACGTGACCGACGTACGGGCCCGTTCCCAGCCTCGGGTCGGGGGGCCTGCGCGGGCAGGGGCCACAGGTCCCGCGCAGGGCCCGTTGGACCCCCGGGAACGGCTCCGGGGGCGGCACCGGCGGCGGTCCCGCCCCCCGGAGGGCCTTCAGCGCAGCCACCCGTTGGTACGGACGAACGGCAGCCGGGCCCACAGCCGCCCGAGGCCCAGGGCGTCGCCGGCGGCCGTCAGTGCCAGGACGATCAGGACCACGGCGTAGACGAGGTGGTAGTCGGCGAACGGGTTGGTGGACATGCTCGCGGAGCCGTCCGAGAGGTGCTTGGCGGGCGGCCACTCGGCCGTCCACATCAGCGCCATCATCACGGTGCCCGCGACGGCGGCGAGCCGCAGTGCGACCCCCGCGACCAGAGCGAGGCCGACGCCGAGCAGACCGAGCATGAACAGCCAGTCGGCCCAGGTGTCCCCGGCCCAGGAGTGGAAGGTGGACTCCATGGGCCCCGCGGCGACGGAGCCGAGGAAGCCCTTGGTCGGCGAGCCGCCGTCGATCCAGCCCTTGCCGGCGGGGGTGGCGTAGCCGAAGCCGAAGGTCTTGTCGAGGAACGCCCACAGGAAGACGAACCCGGTGAGCAACCGCAGGGAGGCCAGCGCGTACGCCCGCGCGGCGTGCGTACCGGTCGTCGCCGCCGCGGACTCGGAGGCGGAGGCAGTCCGGGGCCGGCGGAAGGACGGCAGGCGGAAGCCGGAGCCACGGTGAGGATGCTCGTGCACGGCCATGGTGGTGATCCCTTCAGGGAGTCGGGGGACGGTAGGTTCGCTGTCTGACGCCCATCACTCTCATGGTCCGCGAACGGCCACGCCGGATGCCGAACGTCCGCACCCGTTGGGCTGAACGGCCCCGTCCGCCGGGACTGATCGGCATGTGCACGACGTCTGGTGGTCGGTGGTGAGGTCTGCCGACACCGCGCCGTGCACGCCGTCCTTCCTGAACGCCGGGTCGCGGGGGGACCCCACGGCACCGTGAACACGCCCGGTGGACGGGCCCGGGCGAAGCCCTCGCTCACCTTCCGCGGTTACGGGTCCGACTGCTCCGACCCGGCGTATCGGCCTCGTCCCTCTCTTCCATCGCCGGCCGCCCGCTCCGGCACGTCGGCGCCGGCGTTCCTTCCTCCCCTCGCGGACGCGCTGCGCTGCACGCGGGCGCCCGGACCCCGGGGCTCTCCCGCGCCGGAACCCGCGGACCGTCGGGTATGCCGCCCGGCCGTCGCCGCGCTCCTCTCGTCCCGTGCCGCATCAGGGCCGATCGGCCCTGGTGAGGGAGGGCGTGATGTGCTGTGCTGGTAGTGGCGGGAAGGACCGTGGAGGACGCGGAGAAGCGGTCGGGAACCGCGCACCGCGCAATCCGGATCCGCGAGAAGTGGAAGCCCTTCCCGCCCCCGGCATGCCTTCCGGAGGCGAGTAGCGCACGTCCGGCGCCCCGCGCGTGATCCGGAGAGCCGCCTCCCGGCCGCTGGCGCCGGAACGCGGATGCGGCCAGGCTGGAAGGAGACGCCCCGCCGAAGGGAGCCTGCGCGATGGCCGCCGCGACCACGACCACGAGGGCTCTGGAGCCCGAGCACCGCGAGCGGCTGATGCGGCTCGCCCGCGAGGTCTCGTTCGCGGCCGGGACCCGGCTGTTCGAGGAGGGCCTGCGTGCCGACCGGTTCTGGGTGGTACGCACCGGGGCCGTCGCCCTTGACCTGCATGCGCCCGGCCACCGCCCCGCCGTCATCGAGACTGTCGGGCAGGGCGAACTCGTCGGCTGGGCCTGGCACTTCCCTCCGTACCTGTGGCATCTGGGCGCCGAGGCGATGAGCCCCGTGCGGGCCTGGGAGTTCGACGCGGGCCCGGTCCTGGAGACCTGTGCCCAGGACGCCGGGTTCGGCCAAGCGATCGCGACCTGGCTCGGGCAGGTGCTGGCCCAGCGGCTGCAGGCCTCCCGGATCCGTCTCCTCGACCTGTACGCCCCCTACGGAGGCGGCGGACTGACCTGACCCCCGGGGCTGGGTCACCGGCCGGCCGTGCACTCCCCCGCGTTCCGGCACGGGCCGGAAGCCCCGCCGCCCCTAAGGCTCCTGGCACCGCTCGTACGCCTCTCGCACGGAGGTCATCACGCGGTCGGTGAGATCGGGGAGGGCGGAGCGCACGGCCGCGCTCAGCCGTGCGCCGAGTCGGACGTCGGCGACCTCCACGGCGTGCACCACGAACCTCGGCGGCACGCGGCCGAGGGCCTCCGCCAGCGCGAGGCAGTCACCCAGACCGAAGGCGTGCGTGCTCGCCCGGGCCCGTGCGTGCCCGGCGGCCTCCGCCGCTGTCAGTGTGTGCACCGCACCGGGCCGCGCCGGCTGGGTACGGAGGGCCTCCACGATGATCACGGCATCCGCGTTCCGCCACAGGTCGAGGAGTCTCGCGGGCTCGCCGTCGCTGACCGCCAGCACGGTGCCGTCGGGAACCCGGCCCCGCAGTGCCTCCACGACCGCCGGGCCGATCCCGTCGTCACCGCGCAGCGGATTGCCGACGCCGGCCACCACGACCCGGCCGGTCATACACGGTCCACGGTCACGTCGAGGAAGTGGGCGGCGCAGGAGATGCAGGGGTCGTGGTTGCGGATGGCCCGCTCGCACAGGTGGGTGAGTTCCTCGTCGTCGGCCGTGGGCCCGCCCCGGTCCAGGCGGGACTGCACCGCCCTGCGGACGTCCTCCTCGATGGCCGTCTGGTTCTGGGCGGTCGGCGGGATGATGCGGGCCCCGGTGAGCGTGCCGTCCCCGGTGAGGGCGTAGCGGTGGTACAGCAGGCCCCTGGGCGCCTCGGTGGCTCCCACGCCGACGGCCTCCCGCGGCGGGACCTCGACCGCCGGGCGGGGAGGCCGCTCGTATCCGTCGATGATCCGCCGGGCTTCCTCGACCGCCTGTACGATCTCGACCGCGCGTACGACGATGCTCCGGAACGGGTTGTCGCAGACCACGCCCGCGGCCGGATCGCCCAGCCCGGCGTCCCGTGCCGCACCGGCCGCCACGGGATGCAGCCAACGGCCGTTGATCGCGTACCTGGCCAGTGGGCCGGTCAGGAAACGGCGGCCGTCCAGGGTGGCGGTGAGGGCCGTGGAGTGCGGGACCTGCTCCTCCCGGACGTGCTCCTCGAAGTCGGGCAGGGGGAACTCGCGCGGCGCCGGGTCCATCACCGTGGGCGTCCCGGAGTCGATGGCGTAGCGGCCGGGATCGCTCAGCGCGAACAGGGCGTGGTCGCACACGGCGTCGGGAAAGTCGAACGCCGCCACCCAGCGGACGGTCTCCAGCGCGTCCTGCAGGGCCTGCCGCAGCCGGTCCGCCAGGGGCCGGAGTTCCTCCGGTGCGGGGGTCCGGTAGAAACCGCCGATCCGGACGTTCACCGGATGGACGGGGCGGCCGCCGAGCTGTTCGATGATCGCGTTGCCGGTCTGTTTGATCCGCAGGCCGCGCTCGACGGCCGCGCGATGGTCACGGGCGAGTTCCACCACGTCCGCGCGGCCGAGGAAGTCCGGTGCGTGCAGGAGGTGGATGTGCAGGGCGTGACTCTCGATCCACTCGCCGCAGTACAGCAGGCGGCGCAGGTCGGCGAGGGGCCCCTCCACCGTCACTCCGCAGGCGTTCTCGATCGCCTGGCAGGCGCTCATCTGGTAGGCGACCGGGCAGATGCCGCAGATTCGGGAGGTGATGTCGGGGGGCTCGGCATGGCCCCGTCCGGTCAGGAGGGCTTCGAAGAAGCGCGGCGGTTCGTAGATGCGCAGCCTCGTCCCGGTGACCGAACCGTCCTGGACGTGGAGGTGGAGGGCCGCTTCGCCCTCCACCCTGGCCAGCGCGTCCAGCCGCAGGACGCGGGTTCCGCGAGGGTTCATGCGGGCCTTTCGGGGCGGGTTTCCGAGCCGGTCCGTGAGCCGTGCCGCTCCCCGGCCGCGAGTTCGGGTACGCAGGCATGTTCCGGCGCCGTGGCGTTGAAGGTGTGGAAGACACGCTGGATGTCCCGCTCGCTCATCCCGTCGCGGTGCAACTGGGCGACCATGGACCGCAGATTCGGCTGGTCCGCCGGTCCGAAGCAGCCGTAGCAGCCGCGTCCGTAGGCGGGGCAGATCGCGCCGCAGCCCGCATGCGTGACCGGGCCCAGACAGGGGGTGCCGTGCGCCACCGTGACGCACGTGGTGCCGCGCCTCTTGCACTCGAAGCAGACGCTGTGGCTCGGGATCCCGGGTCTGCGTCCGGCCAGGTAGGCGGTGATGACTTCGAGGAGCTGGCGGCGGTCGATGGGACAGCCGCGCAGCTCGAAGTCGACCGGGACGTGAGCCGAGACCGGCGTGGAGGTCCCGAGCGTGGAGATGTACTCCGGGCGGGCGTAGACCGCGGCGAGGAACTCGTCGACGTCGGCGAAGTCGCGCAGGGCCTGGATGCCCCCGGCGGTGGCGCACGCTCCGATGGTCACCAGGTACCGGGAGACACTGCGGACGTGCCGGATCCGCTCGGCGTCCTCGGCGGTGGTGATCGACCCTTCGACCAGGGAGAGGTCGTACGGCCCCCGGCCCGCCAGCCGGGCGTGCTCCCCGCCGGTGCCGCCCTCGGCGGAGGTCATCTCCAGGAAGTGGTCGATCCGTATCCGGTCGGCGAGGCCGAGCAGCTCGTCCTCGCAGTCGAGCAGGGTCAGCTGGCAGCCGTCGCAGGAGGCGAACTTCCACACGGCGAGCGTGGGCCGGGGGCGGGGGGCAGGTCCGGGTCCGGTGACCATGTCACAACTCCCTTACCAGGAGCAGGTGCTCCGCGCGGTCGTAGCCGACGACGGGCCCGTCCCGGCACAGCAGGAGCGGGCCGAGCTGGCAGTGGCCGCAATGGCCGGTGGCACAGCGCATGTTCCGTTCCAGGGAGACCTGGACGTGGTCCGGGGCCACGCCCCGGGCCACGAGGTCGCGGGCTGTGTGGCGCATCATCACCTCGGGCCCGCACACCAGCGCGCGGGTCCGTTCGGGGCGCAGGTCGAGGCGGCCCAGTAGCGTGGTGACCACGCCGACCGCCACGTGCCGGCCGGGACCTGGGCGGTCGACCGTCACGGCCACCTCCGCCGGGCCGCGCCAGCTCTCGATCTCGTCCCGGTAGACCAGGTCGGCCGGGGTACGGGCACCCACCAGGACCGTGACCCGACCGTAGCCGTCCGGCCGTTCCAGGACGGCGCGCACGACCGGCCGCAACGGGGCCAGTCCGATTCCTCCGGCGATCACCAGCAGGTCCTGCCCGGCCGCCGCCAGGTCCCAGCCGACGCCGAACGGCCCCCTGAGGCCGACGGAGTCACCCGGGCGCAGCCGGTACAGAGCCGCGGAGACCGCGCCCACGGCGCGCACGGTGTACACGAGGCCGCCCCGGGGGCCGTGCAGTGCGCTGACGGAGACGGGCACCTCACCGACCCCGAAGGCGTAGATCATCGCGAACTGTCCCGGCGCGAACGGCGGGAGACCGCGCCCGGTCGGCACCAGCTCGATCGAACGGGTGTCGGCGGTCTCCGCCCGCGAGCCGACGACCCGGTACGGCAGTGGTGGCGCCACGCCGGTCACGGTGACTCCGCCGCCGGTCCCCCGGACCGTGTCCAGTCGTGCAGGGCGGCGGCCTCCTCGGTGATGTCGATCCCGACCGGGCACCAGACGATGCAGCGGCCGCAGCCCACACAGCCGGACGAGCCGAACTGGTCGTACCAGGTGCCGAGTTTGTGGGTCATCCACTGCCGGTAGCGGCTGCGCGGGGAGGCACGGACCGGGCCGCCGTGCAGCTGGGAGAAGTCCAGGTCGAAGCACGAGTCCCACAGCCGCCAGCGCTCCGCGTGGTCGCCGGTGAGGTCGGTGACGTCCTCGGTGGTGGTGCAGAAGCAGGTGGGGCACACCATGGTGCAGTTGCCGCAGGTCAGGCACCGTCCGGCGACGTCGTCCCAGCGAGGCGCGTCGAGCGTCGCGGCCATCAGCTCCCGCAGGTCGGCCTCGGGCATGGTGCGGCCCATGCGGTCCGCGGCGGCCGCGACACCCGCGCGGGCCGTCTCACGGGTGTCCGGATCGGCTCGACGGGTCGGCAGTTCGGCCAGGATCCCGGCGCCTTCCGCGCTGCCGCTGCGGATCCAGAACCGGTGCCCGTCCTCGTCCACCACCTCGGTCATGACCAGGTCGTAGCCGGGACCGGCGGCGGGACCGGTGCCCATCGAGACGCAGAAGCAGGTGGCACCCGGCTCCGTGCACTCGACCACGATCAGCAGTGCTCCGCCGCGCCGTCCCTCGTAGCCGGGGTCCCGGTGCGCCCCACCGGTCAGCACCCGGTCCTGGACGGCGATGGCCCGCAGGTCGCAGGGGCGCACGCCCAGGAAGGCGTAGCGCGGCGGCACGGGCCGGTCGGCCGTGACGACCAGTCCGTCCGGCGACCGGTCGGCGCTCCACTCCCGCACCCGTGGCGGGTGCAGGAACGGCTTCCAGGCCTGCGGGCCCGCGGCGTGCGCGAAGGCAGCGCCGTCGAGCCGCTCACGCAGCCGGTAGCGCCCGGCCTCCAGCTCGACGCCCCAGCCGTACGGCAGTTCACTGGCCGACCGCAGCTCGGCCAGGACGATCGCACCGTCCCGGACCGTAGGCCCCACCACCGTGAAGCCGCGTCCGATCAGCACGTCGACCAGCACCGCCATGCCGTCCTTGGTCAGGACAGAGCCGTCGGACGCGGGGGCCGGGGAGGCGTTGGCATCGGCGTCGGCGGTCATGACCGGCCTCCTTCGGCAGCCTGGGTGCCTGCCCGTCCTGGCGAACGCAGCAGCGGGTGCGGCCGTGCGGCTCGTGCGAGGAGCCGGACGACGTCGCCCCTCGGCAATCTTCCCCGGTCATCGTCTCAAGCGCCCGGCAGCCGTGCCACCGAGGCGTCGAGCCCTGCGGTACCGAGTCCCCGCCCCGGCGGTAGCCGCCCTGCCTCGCGGAACCGGACGGCTCCAGGCGCTGGAACCCACGCCCGGCGAGCAGGCGTACGAGGCGTCCGGGCGGCATTGCGGCCGCCTGCGCGCCGGGACGCGGGTCAGCCGTGGCGCTGGTAGTTGTTCTCGTACTCGTCGAGGGGGAGACGAGTTCGTGGATCTCACGGCCCTTCAGGAAGACCCACCCGGTGGTACGCCCCACGGTGAGCCGTGTGCAGGCCGGCCGCCGGGTGCTGAGGAACGTCCGCAGGTCGGGAACATGGACATCGGCCACGGCGTGCATGGCGATGCCCGCCACGGAGGTGACGCGTCCTGCGTCCCGGAGCTCCGCGGTGGCGGCGTCCATGAGTGCCCGACGCGGCCCGTTCATCCACACGGCGTCTCCGTGGAACTCCGCCGCCTGCGCCGCGGGGTCGAGGGCGCGGAACTGCTCGTCGGTGAAGTCGACCGGGAGGCCGAGCGTGTTGTGGACGACCCCGCTTGCTCCGGGTCCGTCGGCGTCCTTCGTGAAGACGACGATCTCGGCATGGGGCACGCCGTGGACATTCTCGTACGTCGTGGTCACCCGATCCTGGCGGGCCGGTGTCGAAGGCATGGGGCCACTCGCTTTCGGCGATACGGACGCTCCGGGTGATCCGCGTGCCCCTGGCGCCGAGTGGCGCCGGAGGCCGACGGTCTCGCCCCCGCCTGAGAACGTAACCACCTGTCCGCCTTCCCGCCCCCGACGGCTGCACCGTGCGGCCGGACGAGTGACGTTCACGCCCCCGCGGGAAGGCCGGCCACTCGGGTGCAGTGGCCGGACTTCTCCGGCTGCGCCGACCGCCGGCACGGGGGAAGATGGCCGCCTGGGGAGCGACAACACGGCCGGGGTCCGAGACCCTGCCCTCGACGCGGTTGAGCGAAGTGGTGCCGATATGCCCGAGACATCGCAGAACCCTGCCTGGCGCCGGATCTCCGAGGACGTGGCCGGCGCAGCCGTCACGGTGGCACGGGCCGCCGGGCACGCGGCCCTTCATCCGAGGTCCGCGATCGCGCACGCCCGGCGTCTGCCCGACATCGTGCCCGTCCTCGGTCAGGCGGTGAAGCCTGTCCTGACCGGGCGCGTGGACGACTGGCGTGGCGAGTACGCCTACACACTGGGGCAGCAGGCGTTCGTCTACGGGTTTCCGTACATCTACAACGCCAGGCTGAGGCACGACTGGGTGACGCGACCACGCAACCCCGCGACGGTTCCGTACGCGGCCGTCGACCATTTCTGGCACGCCGAGCGTCTGCTTGACGCGACCTACCGCGACGGCGGATGCCCCAACAACGACACCCTGTACTCGACGGCCTGGGTGAACCTCGGCTCTGAACCCGTCGTCCTCTCCCATCCGGACATGGGTGACCGGTACTTCACCTTCGAGCTGGTGGGGATCACGTCCGACAACTTCGACTACGTCGGCCAGCGCACCACCGGATCGGACTCGGGCAGCTTCGCCCTGGTCGGTCCGCAGTGGCAGGGAAGTCTTCCCGCCGGGGTTCGCCGCCTGAAGGAGGCACCCAGCCCCTGGATCCTCGTCCTCGGGCGCACCCTCGTCAACGGCCCCGACGACGTGCCACGCGTCCGGGAACTCCAGGAGCAGTACCGGCTGACCCCGCTCAGCCTGTACGGCAGACCGGACGCGCAGGTCCCGGAAAGCCGTGACGTCCTGACGCCGGTCCTGGCGGAGGACGATCCCCTCGGACCGTGGAAGACGCTGAACGCGATGCTGGACGAGAACCCTCCGCCGTCTCACCACCAGGTGCTTCTCGACCAGTTCGCCCAGATCGGCATCGGTCCCGGCCTCGACGTCGAGGCCCAGCCCGACGCGGTGAGACGAAGCCTGATCCGGGCCGCCACCGTCGGCGTGCCCCTGCTCAGACAACAGATCCTCAGCGGTGACTGGGCCCACCTCGTCCACGGCTGGCGCTACCCTCCCCCGCAGATGGGGCGCTTCGGCGACGACTTCCTCAAACGCGCCGCCGACCAGTCACTCATCGGCGTCGCCGCCAACGACCCCGCCGAGGCCGTCTACCTGCTCAACTTCGACGACGCGAACGGCGCCAAGCTGGCCCCCGAAGGCCGGTACGAGCTGCACTTTCCCGGCGACGCCCTGCCACCGGTCGACGCGTTCTGGTCGCTGAGCGCCTACGGGGAGGACATGAACCTCATCGCCAACCCGGCCGACCGCTACTCGGTGGGCGACCGCAGCGCCGGCCTGCGGTGGGACGATGACGGCGGACTGACGCTCCACCTGCAGAGCGAGCCGCCCGGACCGGGCAGGGAGGCCAACTGGCTGCCCACCGCGAAGAAGGGTGCCTGGTTCGTGGCCCTTCGCATGTACCGGCCCCGCCCCGAGGTGATCGACGCGACCTGGGAGTGTCCCCCGCTGACCCGCGTCGCCTGACGACTCGGCCCGCGCGCCCGCGAGGCTGTCGGGGAACCACCCGAGAGCCCGGTTGTCCCCCCGGTGCGGGAGAGGGCGGCCGGACGGATGATCGAAGGAGGCCCGAAGGAAGGAGGGGCCGCATGCGCGGGGAGACCGTCCGGAAGGACACACCGCCCCGGGCCGCCCCCAACCTGCTCGACTACGAGGCGGAGTGCGCGGGCTTCTCGTGGTCGCGGGCGCGGGACGCACTGCGTGGGCTGCCCGGCGGACGAGGGCTGAACATCGCTTACGAGGCCGTGGACCGGCACGCGGCGACGGAACGCGCGGCGGCGGTCGCGCTGCGCTGTGTCGGCCGGGACGACTCCGTGACGTGCGTGACCTACGGGGAACTGGCCCGTGCCACGGCCCGGTTCGCCCATGTGCTGCGACGGCTCGGGACCGGTCGGGGCGAGCGGGTGGTCACGCTGCTCGGGCGGTGTCCCGAGCTGTACACGGTGGTCCTGGGGACGCTGAAGAACTCCAGCGTCGTGTGCCCGCTGTTCTCCGCCTTCGGTCCGGACCCGGTCGCGCAGCGGCTGCGGCTGAGCGATGCCCGGGTCCTGGTCACCACGGCGGAGCTGTACCGCAGGAAGGTCTCGGGCCAGCGCGACGCCCTGCCCGGTCTGCGCCACGTGCTGATCGTCGGGGGCGGCGCGGACACCGCGGACGGCACGCTCTCCTTCGACGCCCTCATGGCCGACGCGGACGACACCTTCGTCATCGCGCCCACCTCCCCGGACGACATGGCCCTGCTGCACTTCACCAGCGGCACCACGGGCACCCCGAAGGGCGCGGTGCACGTGCACGAGGCCGCCGTCGCGCACTACGTGACCGCGCGGTACGCCCTCGACCTGCATCCGGACGACGTGTACTGGTGCACCGCCGACCCCGGCTGGGTCACGGGTATGTCCTACGGGATCGTCGCCCCGCTCATGCACGGGGTGACGGTCGTCGTGGACGAGGGCGAGTACGACGCCCGCCGCTGGTACCGGATCCTCGCCGAGCAGCGGGTGAACGTCTGGTACACGGCGCCGACGGCACTGCGCATGCTGATGCGGACGACACCCCGGACCGGGCCGTACGACCTGCCCCGCTCGTTCGACCTGAGCGCGCTGCGGTTCATCGCCTCGGTCGGCGAGCCCCTCAACCCTGAGGCCGTACTGTGGGGGCGGGACGTGCTCGGGCTGCCGGTGCACGACAACTGGTGGCAGACCGAGACCGGCGCCATCATGATCGCCAACTTCGCCGCCTGCGACATCCGCCCCGGCTCGATGGGACGTCCGCTGCCGGGCGTGGAGGCGGCCGTACTGCGGCGCGGCCAGGACGGCCGGGCCGAGGTGACGGACGGGCGCGTCACCGTGCTGGTGGAGCCCGGCGTGGAGGGCGAGCTGGCGTTGCGGCCCGGCTGGCCGTCCATGTTCCGGGGATATCTGCATGACGAGCGGCGCACCGCGGCGGCCTTCGCGGACGGCTGGTATCTGACCGGCGACCTGGTGCGGCGCGACGCGGACGGCTGGTACTGGTTCGTTGGACGCGCCGACGACGTCATCAAGTCGGCGGGCCATCTCATCGGGCCGTTCGAGGTCGAGAGCGCCCTGATGGAGCATCCGGCGGTCGCCGAGGCCGGGGTCATCGGCCGGCCCGACCCCGTCGCCGGGAACATCGTCAAGGCATTCGTCGCACTGCGCCCCGGCTGCGACCCGACCACGGCCATGCAACAGGACCTGCTGGCCTTCTCCCGCCGCCGGCTGGGCCCGGCGGTCGCGCCCCGCGAGATCGCCTTCGACCAGCACCTGCCGCACACCCGCAGCGGCAAGGTGATGCGCCGCCTGCTGCGGGCCCGTGAACTCGGCCTGCCCGAGGGTGACGTCTCCACCCTGGAGGACTCCGCCCACGGCGCCTCCGTCCCGCAGGAGACCCCACAGCGGCCCACGCAGAGAACGGAGCGGTCCGCATGAGCACCACCCGCACCCGGCCCGACCGTCAGGCCGCGCACCGGCTGGCCCTGCTGGGGTCGATGCTGCGCGTCCGCCGCTTCGAGGAACGCTGCGTGGAGCTGTACAGCGCGGCGCGCATCCGGGGCTTCATGCACCTGTACATCGGTGAGGAGGCCGTGGCCGTCGGCGTCAACGAGGCGCTCACGGACGACGACGCGGTCGTGTCGACCTACCGCGAGCACGGCCACGCGCTGGCCCGCGGGGTGCCGACCGAGGCGATCATGGCGGAGATGTTCGGCAAGGCGACCGGCTGCAGCCATGGGCGTGGCGGCTCGATGCACCTCTTCGACGCCGGCCGCCGCTTCTACGGCGGCAACGCCATCGTCGGCGGCGGACTGCCGCTCGCGGCCGGCCTCGCCCTGGCCGACCGTATGACCGGCCGGGCCCGGATCACCTGCTGTTTCTTCGGCGACGGCGCCTTCGCCGAGGGAGAGTTCCACGAGACCGCCAACCTCGCCGCGCTCTGGGGACTGCCCCTGCTGCTTGTCTGCGAGAACAACCTGTACGCGATGGGCACGGCGCTGGCCCGGCACCAGGCCCAGACCGACCTCGCGCTGCGGGCCGCCGGATACGGCATGGCCTCCTGGGCCGTCGACGGCATGGACGTCCTCGCCGTCGAGGACGCCACCCTGCGGGCCGCCGAAGGGGTACGCGGCGGCGGCGGACCGCACTTCCTGGAGATGCGCACGTACCGCTTCCGCGCCCACTCCATGTACGACTCCGACCGCTATCGCGACAAGGCCGAGATCGAACACTGGAAGGAACGCGATCCGGTCGAGGGCTTCGCCCGGCGGCTGCGGGAGGCGAAGGAACTGTCTGACAAGGCCCGCACCGACCTGGAGGACCGCCTGACCGCCGAGATCGACGCGGCCGTGGAGGCAGCCGAGCAGGCGCCCGAGGAGTCCGTCGAGGATCTGCTGAAGTACGTCACCAGCCCGGTGGAGGCGAGCCCGCCATGACCGCGACCCGCACCCGTACCCCGAAGTCCGCCGTCTCCTCCGACCTGAGGACGACCTACCGGGAGGCGCTGCGCGAAGCGCTGCGCGAAGCGCTGCGCACCGACGACCGGGTGTTCCTGATGGGCGAGGACGTGGGCCGGTACGGTGGCTGCTTCGGCGTCAGCCTCGGTCTGCTGGAGGAGTTCGGGCCCGACCGGATCCGGGACGCCCCGCTCTCGGAATCCGCGTTCGTCGGCGCCGGCATCGGCGCGGCCCTCGCGGGGCTGCGGCCGGTCGTGGAGATCATGACGGTCAACTTCAGCCTGCTCGCCATGGACCAGATCCTCAACAACGCGGCGACCCTGCTGCACATGTCGGGCGGCCAACTGCCGGTCCCGATCGTGATCCGGATGACCACCGGTGCGGGCCGCCAGCTCGCGGCCCAGCACTCGCACAGCCTGGAGGGATGGTACGCGCACATCCCCGGCCTGCGGGTCCTGGCCCCGGCCACCCTCACCGACGCCCGCCACATGCTGGCGCCCGCGCTCGCCGACCCCGACCCCGTGCTGGTCTTCGAGCACGGCAGCCTGTACAACGTCTCCGGCGAGCTGCCCGCCGACGCGGGCCCCGTCGACCTCGACCACGCGGCCGTCCGCCGGCCCGGCACGGACGTCTCCCTGATCACCTACGGCGGCTCGCTGCCCAAAGCACTGGCCGCCGCCGACGACCTCGCGAGCGGCGGCATCAGTGCCGAGGTCGTCGACCTGCGCACCCTGCGCCCGCTGGACGACGCCACGGTCGGCGACTCGGTCGCCCGCACCCACCGGGCCGTGGTCGTCGACGAGGGCTGGCGCACCGGCAGCCTCGCCGCCGAGATCTCCGCCCGCCTCACCGAACAGCATTTCTACGACCTCGACGCCCCCGTCGAACGGGTGTGCAGCGCAGAGGTGCCGATGCCGTACGCGCGCCGGCTGGAGGCGGCCGCGCTCCCCCAGCCCGACAAGATCGTGGCGGCCGCCCGGCGCACTGTCGGCGAGCCCGCGCCGGCCACCGGAGGGCCGGACCGATGACCGACTTCACCATGCCCTCACTCGGCGCGGACATGGACGAGGGAGTCCTCCAGGAGTGGCTCGTGGCCCCCGGCGACCAGGTACGCAAAGGCGATGTCGTGGCGGTCGTGGAGACCGACAAGGCGGCTGTCGAGGTCGAGTGCTTCGAGTCGGGGACCGTGGGACGGCTCCTTGTCCCGGCGGGCACCCGGGTGCCGGTGGGGACCGCGCTCGCGGTGATCGAGGGCTCGGCCGGGGCGGGGACGCGGGCGGGCGGCCCCGCGCCTCCGACGACGGTCGCAGCCACGGCGGTCCGGCCCACGGCCGCCGAGCCGACGACGCGAAAGGCGCCCGTAGGCGCGCCGACCGGACGAAAACCGGCCGTCACACCGCACGAACGCCCGAAGTCCCGCCGCGAGCCGGTGCGCAAGCCGGTGCACAGCCAGAAGAAGCAGGCCACGCAGCCCGTACCCACGACGGCCCGACCCGCACAGCCCCCGCCGTCCGAACCCGCCGCGGCCACCCCGGCTCTCGGCGCCGGACCGCTGGTCAGGCACCTGGCCGAGCTGCGGGGCATCGACCTGACGACACTGCACGGCACCGGCCCCGGCGGACGGATCACCCGCGCCGACGTGGCACGCGCCCCGTCGCCCCGCCCCCCGAGGGTGCGGTCGACGCCGTACGCGCGACGGCTCGCCCACGACCTCCACGTCGACCTGGCGGACGTGCGGGGCAGCGGGGACGGCGGGGCCGTGCGTGCGGCCGACGTGCGTGCCCACGCCGGGGAAGACGAGCGGGAGCGGCCCCGGCGCAACGGCGGACAGCGCGCGCCCGTGGCCGCAGCCGCCGCGGACCGCCCGGAACAGCGTAGGGACGCGATGCGCCGGGTGATCGCCGAGCTCATGAGCCGCTCCAAGCGGGAGATCCCGCACTACTACCTGTCCACCACCGTCGACCTCACCGCCGCTGCGGACTGGCTGCGGCGGGTCAACCGAGGCCGTACGCCCGCCGACCGGCTGGTGCCCGCGGCCCTGCTGCTCAGGGCCGCCGCGCTGGCCGCGCGCGAGGTGCCGAGCGTCAACGGCTACTGGCAGGACGACGGGCTGGTCCCCGCGTCCGAGGTCAACCTGGGCGTCGCGGTCTCGCTTCGGCAGGGCGGGCTGCTCGCACCGGTGATCCGCGACGCCGACGCCCTTGCGCCCGACGCCCTCATGCGCCGTCTCAAGGACCTCGTCGAGCGAACCCGCCGGGGAAGGCTGCGCGGCAGCGAGATGTCCGGCGCCACGCTCACCGTCACCAGCCTCGGCGACCAGGGTGTGGAGTGCGTGTACGGCGTCATCCATCCGCCCCAGGTGGCCCTGGTCGGATTCGGCGCGGTCGTCGAACGGCCCTGGGCGGCCGACGGCATGCTCGGCGTGCGCCCGGTGGTGACCGCGACCCTGGCCGCCGACCACCGGGCCACGGACGGCGCCGTGGGAGCGCGCTACCTCACGGCGGTCGACCGACTGCTGCAACAACCGGAGGAGCTGTGAGTGCTGTGAAGCCCCTGACCGACGCGGAGGCCACGGCAGTGGTCAAGGAGTCGATCACGCGGATCGTCCCCGACGCCGACTTCACCCTGGTCCGGCCGGACGACAGGTTCCGTGACGTGCTCGAACTCGACTCGCTCGACTTCCTCAGCCTGGTGGAGCTGCTGGCCGAACGCACGGGCGTCCGTATCGAGGAGGACGACTATCCGGAACTCACCACGCTGGCGGATGCCACCCGGTTCCTGGTCGGCAGATCGGGGGACGTGGCAGGTTCCGCACCGTGAGGCCCGCGTAGGACGTCCCCTCAGGAACCAGAGGAAGCGGCCCGGGCGTCGTCCCTCCGCCAGGCCACGTGTCCGGTGACCGACACCACGCCGTCCACGCCACGGCACAGCTGTTCCACGACGGGAACCAGGCTCCGGTACTCCACTGTGCCGCTGAGTTCGACCCGCCCGTCACGCACCTCCACGGCCACGTCCGCCGGTTCGAGCCCCAGTGTGCGGTGCAGCACGTCCCTGGTGATCTCCTCACGGATGGCCTCGTCACCGCGCAGGAAGACCCGCAGCAGATCACCGCGGCTGACGATGCCCAGCAGCCGGTCCGCCTCGTCGACCACGGGCAGCCGTTTGACGTGCTGGATCTCCATGAGGCGGGCCGCCTCCACCACACTCCAGTCCGGACGCGCGCACACCGCGGGAGCCGACATGAGTTCCTCGGCCCGGGCTCCCTCCGCCTTCGCACGTTCCCAGGCTTCCAGATGCGGGACGGGGGTCCTGCCCGACGGGTCGGCCTGATCGGCGCTCTTGCGCAGCAGATCGGCCTCGGACACCACCCCCATGGGGCGCCCCAGGTCGTCCACCACGGGCAGGGCGGTGACGTCGTTCTCCGCCAGCAGCCGGACCAGCTCCTTGAACGGGGTGTCCCGCCGTGCCTGGACGACGGGCCGCGTCATGAGTTCCTCGACCGTTCGGTGGTGCATTGATACCTCCCGGATACGAGCCGCCCGCCTCGCGGCCGGCGGCGCTCTTCACCCGTGCCGGCAGCGGGTCCCGCGTGGCAGGTCTGGTACAGCACCATTCTGCGGAGCGGACGACGGTCGTGCGAACTCACCACCACGACCGGCCCGTCGTCGAGAGCCCGGCGAGGAAGCGGTCCCTGACCGTGTCGGCCTCATCCCAGGCCGGGCACGACGGCCACCGGGCACGGCGAATGGTGCAACAGGGTGTGCGCGACTCTGCCGAGCTGGAGCCCGAAGTGGCCGTGCCGGCGCCGGGCTCCGACGACGATCAGGTCGGCACCGGCCGCCGCTTCCAGCAGGACGCGATGCGCGGGGCCCTCGACGATCTGACGGCGCACATCGACCCCCGGGTACTCCCCTGCGGCCCTCTGAATCGCCTCGCCGAGCGCGACCGTTGCCCGTTCTTCGCGCAGCCGCGCGGCGTCGTCGGCGATCAGCATGTGGTCCACCGGTTCCTGGGACGGGATCCGCCACGCCCGCACGGCCGTCAGGGCGCAGCCGCGCGCATCGGCCTCATGCAGGGCGAAGCGCAGGGCGCCGGTCTCCTCGGCATTGTCACCGACCGCCACCACGACGCCGCCGCCGCCGCCGGGGGCACCCTCGCGGTCCCGCTCCTCTCCGCGGACCACGACGACCGGGCAGACGGCACGCGCGGCCACCGCGAGGCCCACGGACCCCAGCAGCATGCCGGCCACCTGCCCGCGTCCCCGGCAGCCCACGACCAGCGCGAACGCATCCGGCCCAGTCCGCAGCAGCGCCGTCACGGCGTCCTCGGGCAGTACCTCCGCAGACGCCTTGACCTCCGCGTCGCGCACCCGGGCACGCTCCACGCAGGAGGAGATGATGTGCTCCGCCATCGCCTTCTCGGTCGGCCTGTCGGTGCCGAAGGACGGCAGGGTCCTCTCGTATCTCTCCCACAGGGAGGCGTGGACCAGACGCAGCGGAAGCCCGTGCCGGGCCGCCTCGTCCACCGCCCAGTCCACCGCCACGAGGCTGGAGTCCGACCCGTCGACACCCACGACCACGGGGAGTTCCATCGCCGTCACCGCCTTCTCGTGCAGTTCCCGAGACTCTGTGAACACCGTCGCACCGCCCACGGCCCGCCGCGACACACCGGCGGTCCTGCGGCCGCCGTGTTCAGCCGAACAGACTCCGCACCCGGATCGTCTCGACATGGCGCCACGTCCCGCCGGTCAGCAGCACCCAGTCGTTGTCGTGTTCCTTCCCACCCCGGCGGACAGAAGCGGCCACCGGGCCCACAGCCCGCGACCGAGCCGTCCCCGTCGACGGCAGCCGGGCGCCACAGCGGGCACGCGGGGCACGCCGGGCATCACGAGTCCGCTCGCTCATCGTCTCTCCGTCCGTCCGCAGAACCGTCCCCGCGCGCCCTGCCGTGTCACGCAACCGCCCGCTCCGACGGGTCGAGTCGGTCGCGCGGCCAGGACGGTCGGCGACACGGTCCAGCATCCCTCCCCAGATGCCCCGTCCGATGGGGTCGAACGGCTCTCGCGTGGACCGTGTGGCCCCTGCTCGCCGGCGCCACGGCGGAGGACTGTGGGACCTACGACGAATCCGCGGCGGAGGGTCGTGCCATGTGGACACCGCGTCTTCCCGGTTACCGGCGCCCTCCCCGCCCGCCGGGCCCGCCCGGCGGGCGGGGAGGGCGGGCAGGCGATGCCGGCCCGAGCACGCTGGAACGGCCGGTCGACCGTCTGGAACGCCGGCTCCGGGTCCTCCTGGCGGTCGTCGCCCTGATGGCGGTGCCGCTCCTGGCCGGGGGTGTCGGACAGGCCGTGTACGGCCATTTCACGCTGGTGAGGCACACGGGGCTGGCGCGACTGCACCCGGTGACGGCGACCCTGCTGACGCCGGCGCGGTCGAGCGACGACCGCGCCGGAGCGCAGTCCGGCTTCCACGCGCTGGTGCGCTGGAGCGACCGGAACGGCGGCCACACGGGCGTCGTGCCGGTGCGGGCCTGGCTCCAGCGCGGAGCCCACGCGACCGTGTGGCTGGACGCGCGAGGAGATGTCGCCGCGCCGCCCCCGGACCGGGACTTCCCGGCGACCGCCGGTGTGGCCATGGGATGCGCGACCGTGTTCGCCGGCGTGACCGCCGCCTTCGGCGTGCGGTGGGCCCTCGACAGGAGCTTCGACCGCCGCCGTCTCGCCCAGTGGGCGCGTGCGTGGGAGCGCGTGGAGCCCGACTGGGTGACGCGCTACGGACTCTGAGCTCGGTCGGGGGAAGGGACGGAGGGCGGCCCTGTCCCGCGCGCCGTCCCGGAGGGGGGCCAGCGCCGTGGCCGCTTCGTGCGGACCGGTGGCAGTGGCATCGGATGGGCGAACGCCGCGGGATGCGGTGGTCCCGAGCCTGCCGGTCCGAGCGCGAACGACGGGCGAAACAGGGACTTCCGGGACCTTTACCTGGGCTGTTCGGCCCCAGCCGGGGCGGGATCGGCGAGGTGGACTGGAGGGGTCGGCAGACACGACGACCGCTGAGGAGGCAGGACGATGGCCACACTGACACGCAGGCAGAAGTTCCCGTTCCCGGAGATCCCGGACTGGTTCGAGACCTTTCCCAGCAAGCTGACCGTGCCCGCGGTCCGGATCGAGGACTACACGGAGGACGGCCGCTATGTGATGCGTGCCGAACTCCCCGGCATGGACGCCGAGGACATCGACGTCGTCATCAACGACGGAGTGCTGACGGTCGAGGCCGAACGCACCGAACGGGACATCGACAAGAGCCACAGCGAGTTCCGGTACGGCGCGATGAGCCGTAGCGTGGCCCTGCCGTCCGGCGCGAACGAGGACGACATCAAGGCCGACTACACCGACGGCATGCTGACCGTCAGCGTGGGCCTGGGTGCCGAGAAAGCGGAGGCCAGGCACATCGCGATCCACCACGGTGGCTGACGGGACGCGTTCCCCCTTTCCGGCGGGCCCCGGGCGGGCCCGCCGTCCCGTGCGTCCCGGTTCCCGGTCAGCCTGAGCCGCGTGCGGCGGCCCAGCGCCGTCGTACCGCCTCTTCGTGCTCGGCCTCCTCCAGGGCCAGTTCCACCGCCGCGAGTTCGTCTCGCAGCCGGGGGATCCAGTGCCGGTGCAGGGCGCGGACCCGCTGCCGGGTGCGTACCGCCTCGGCGGCGAGCAGGTCCGCGGCGGCCTGGTGGGCGGCGTGCTCGGCGGCGGCCCGGACCGCCGCGCGGTACGCCGTCCCGGCGTGGGTGAGCGCGGTGCCGGGCGGGCTCGGCTCCCCGGGTGAGCGCACGGGATCCGTCCAGGAGACGGTCGAGGGATGCTGTACGCCCATGAGCGCGGCCCATCCGACGTCGACCCGGGCACGGTCCGCCGGAACCGCCTCGGCCAGCGCCGCCTCACCGCCGAGCAGTACTCCGCGCACCAGCCAGGTGTCCGCCTCGGCAAGGCGCTGCCGCCACACCTCCCCGGCCTCCTCCGCCGCGCGGCGTGCCACCCGCTCCCGGTCGAGCAGCAGCCGGAGTTTGCGTTCGAGCAGTTCCGCTCCGCGCAGCGCGGTGGCGAGGCTGCGGCGCAACCGCAGCCGACCCGCCCGGCCCGGCGGCACCCTGCCGCCGTGCCCGCTCACCGCGGCCCCTCGTGCGGGGCGTGGTGGGCGTCGAGCAGCTCCGCCGGGATCATGCCGAGCTGACTGCGCGGAAGCGTCAGCAGGACGTCCCAGGCGCGGTCCAGGGAGTCGTCCAGCGTGCGGTTCTCGTCCGTGGCCTGGGCGAGGAACCGCTGCTCGAAGGCGTCGTCGAGGTCCAGGTGGCGCAGGTCGACGGGACTGAGCGCGGGCCGGCCGATCAGGTCCGCGAGCTCCCGCACCTGCCGCGCCCGGGCCAGCGCGGCGAGCAGCTGCGCGGCCACGTCCGGGTGGTCGGCGCGGGTCCGCCCCCTCCCGGCGC
The DNA here is from genome assembly GCF_055567595.1 of Streptomyces sp. NPDC026515. Taxonomy (NCBI): domain Bacteria; kingdom Bacillati; phylum Actinomycetota; class Actinomycetes; order Kitasatosporales; family Streptomycetaceae; genus Streptomyces; species Streptomyces sp. NPDC026515. The sequence goes on along the minus strand of NZ_JBVHQD010000020.1, from coordinate 184,098 downwards.
CGTGCCGCATCAGCCTGGACAGCGAGGCCAGCGGGTCGACGGGCGGGTACACACCGGCCGCGTGCACCTCGGCGGAGAGCACGATCTGGCCCTCCGTGATGTAGCCGGTCAGGTCGGGGACCGGGTGGGTGATGTCGCCCGCCGGCATGGTGAGCACCGGCAGGACGGTCACCGATCCGGGGCGGCCCCTGATCCGGCCGCAGCGCTCGTAGAGGGAGGCGAGATCGCTGTAGAGGTAGCCCGGGTAGGCCCGGCGGGCCGGGATCTCGCCACGCGCGGCCGACACCTCGCGCAGCGCCTCGGCGTAGGCCGTCATGTCCGTCATCACCACCAGGACGTGCCGGCCCCCGGTGAACGCCAGGTCCTCGGCGATCGTCAGGGCGAGCCGTGGGGTCAGCAGCCGTTCGATGACCGGGTCGTCGGCGGTGTTGAGGAGCAGGACCAGCTCCCGGGCGGCCGAGCGCTCCGCCAGGCCGGCGCGGACGAACGCGGCGTCGGCGTGGGTGAGCCCCATGCCCGCGAAGACCACGGCGAACGCCTCGCCGCCGCAGACCGCCTGCGCCGCGATCTGCACCGCGAGTTCCAGGTGCGGCAGCCCTGCCGCGGAGAACACCGGGAGCTTCTGGCCGCGTACCAGTGTGGTGAGGACGTCCACGGCGGTGACGCCGGTCAGGACCGCCTCGTTCGGGGGCTCCCGGCGCACCGGGTTGATCGGGGCACCGCCCACCGCCGCCCAGGTGGCGCCCAGCACCGGCGGTCCGCCGTCGGCCGGTTCGCCCCGCCCGTTGCACACCCGGCCCAGCCACCCGGAGCCGACGGGGATGCGCAGGGGGGAGCCGGAGAAGGCGACGCGGGTGCCGCCGCGGTCCATGCCGGCGGTGTCCTCCAGGACCTGCACCACGGCGAGGTCCCGGTCCGCCTCCAGCACCAGGCCGTGCCGTCGTTCACCCGAGTCGAGGGTGATGGTGGCGGACTCGTCCCAGCCGACCCCGCGCACCCCCTCCAGGACCACCAGCGGGCCACGCAGCTCCCGTACCGCGGTGTACTCGATGGCCACCGGGGCTACCGGGTCCACGGGAGGGACGGGGGCGGCGGCGTCCGCGGGAGCCTCGGCGCCGGCCCGGTCCGCGGGCCCGCTCATGCCGCCGCCTCCGCCAGCCCGGCCAGCACCGTGTCGCGGGCGGCCGCCACCGGCGCGGTCTCCGCCGGTCCGGCAGCCTCGCGGGCGCGCAGCAACGGGGTGAAGTCGACCGCCTCGACGGCGTCCGCGGTGGTGCCGGAGTCCACCAGGTCCAGGCAGCGGTCGACCACCGTCAGGGCGGCCGCCACCAGCGCCGCCGTCTTCTCGGGCGCGCTGTAGGCGTCGGCCCCGGACAGCGCGTTCTGCTGGATCACGGACTCGCGCAGCAGCCGTCCGGCGAGCACGCTGATCCGCTCGCGTGGGGGCAGGGCCGTGATGCCCACCAGTTCGACCAGGTCGGCCAGCCGGTCCGCCTCGGCGAGCAGCCGCGCCACCCGGGCCCGTCGGTCCGCCCAGTCCGGGTCCCCGGCCCTCGCGTGGGCCGCGGCCAGGGCCGGGGCGTCCCGGGAGAAGGAGTCCGTCCAGGAGACGGCCGGGTAGTGGCGGGCGTAGGCGAGGTCGCGGTCCAGGCTCCACAGGCACCGTACGAACCGTTCGCTGTGGGCGGTCACCGGCTCGGTGCGGTCTCCGCCCGGCGGGGAGACCGCACCGAGTACCGTGACCGACCCGGTGGCGCCGCCGAGCGTGCGCACGGCCGCGGCCCGTTCGTAGAACGCCGCCAGTTGCGAGGCGAGCCCGGCCGGATAGCCCTCCTCGGCGGGGAGTTCGCCCATCCGCGACGCGAACTCCCGCAGCGCCTCCGCCCAGCGGGACGTCGAGTCGGCGATGACGACGACGTCGAGGCCCATGTCGCGGAAGTACTCGGCGACCGTGGCCCCCGTGTGCACGCTCGCCTCCCGCGCCATCATCGGCATGTTGGAGGTGTTCGCGATCGTCACCGTGCGCTCCGACAGCCGGCCCCCGGTGCGCGGGTCGGACAGCTCCGCCAGTTCCTCGATGACGTCGGCCATCTCGTTGCCGCGCTCACCGCAGCCGACGTAGACGATGACGTCGGCGTCGCACCACTTGGCGATCTGCTGGAGCAGCATGGTCTTGCCGGTCCCGAAGCCGCCGGGGACGGCGACGGTGCTCCCCCGGGCCACCGGGAAGAGCAGGTCGACGGCGCGCTGCCCGGTGTGCAGGGGCAGCACGGCGGGCAGCCGCTCCGCGACCGGGCGCGGTCTGCGCACCGGCCAGGTCTGTGCCATGCGCACCTCGTGCCCGCCCACCGTGGCGAGCACGGCGTCGGCGGCGTACTCGCCCGCCGCCGCGACGGCGCCGACCGCGCCCGAAAGGCCGGGCGGCACCAGCAGCCGCAGCGGCACGGCCGCGGTGACCTCGCCGAGGGTGTCACCGGCCGCCACCCGCGTTCCGTCGGCGGCCTTCGGCGTGTACGGCCAGGTGCGCCGGTCCGCGATGGTCCGGGGTCCGCCGGCCGGCAGCAGGTCGCCGGCTCCGGACAGCGGCCGCAGCAGGCCGTCGAAGACACCTCCGAGCAGGCCCGGGCCCAGCCGCACCGACAACGGGTGGCCCTGCGGTTCGGCGGGGTGCCCCGGCGCCAGGCCGCCCGTGTACTCGTACGCCTGGACGGTGGCCGTGTCTCCCCGGACCGCGACCACCTCGCCCGGCAGCCGGGCGGCTCCCAGCAGCACCAGGTCCTGCATGGCCACGGAGGCCGGGCACGCCATCTCCACCAGCGGCCCGGCGACCCGCAGGATTCGTGCGGACGCGACGGTCATGGCTCGCCCCACAGCCTCTCGATCCGGGCCCCCAGCTGTTCCAGGGCACGGTCGGCGAGGGTGTCCGCGCAGAGGTCGAGACGGCGTCCGGGCACCTCGGCGACAACACCGCCGCCCGGTGGGGCCGTGATCAGCGCGTTCTCGCCCAGCAGCCCGCGGGCGGTCCGGGCGAGCCGGCCGGGCGGGACGGCTCCCTCGGCCAGCGCCCGCCGTACGCCGCAACGGACCGCGGCCCCCAGGTCCGCGTAGACCTCGGCGCGGGCCGCCAGTTCCCGGTTCCAGGCGTCCTCGGCGGCACGCACCCGCTCCCGGGCGGCCTCGGCCTGTCCGTCCCCGGCGCCCTGCTCCCGCGCCTGGGCCAGTACCCGCCCGGCGTCGGCGTGCGCGGCACGCAGGGTCTGTGCCGCGTCCGCACGCGCCCGCGCCACGGCGGCCTCGGCGTCCGCACGGGCGGCCCGCAGCAGTTCGGCACGGACCGGGTCCAGTTCGTCCACGGTGGCCGTCATCGGGGCATCACCACCGTCAGCGGCCGCGCCTGATCCGGCTCCGTGGCCTCGGCTCCGAGTGTGTCGGCGGCAGCCGCGGTCAGGATCACCAGGGTGACGGAGCCGGGGAGTTCCCGCCAGGCGCGCCGCACCTCGTCGGGACACTCCGCCGCCAGCACCTCGACCCCGGCCAGGGCCAGACCGCCCACACTCGTCCCGGCACCGATGGCGGCCACCGTTCCCATGGTCATGCCTTTCCGATCAGCAGGATCGCGACCACCAGCCCGTACACCGCGATGCCCTCCGCCAGCCCGACGATCACCATGGCCCGGCCGAACATCTCCGGGCGCTCGCTCAGCGCGGCGAGGGCGGCGGCTCCCGTGTAGGCGACCGCGATGGCGGCGCCGATCGAGGCTCCGGCCACCGCGACGGCCGCCCCGATCAGGGCGGAGCCGTTGGTGCCGGAGCCCCCGGCCGCGGCCTGCGCGGAGGCCTGGGCCGGGCCCGAGAGCGCGGTGGCCAGGACGGCACCGGCGCCCGCCAGCAGGACCAGGTTCGTCGCCAGGAGCCAGCGGAAGGCGTGTCTGGTCCGGCGCCGCCGAAGCAGCCGTGCGGCACCGAGCACCGCCACCAGGACCGGCAGCACGATCAGCCAGGCGAGCATGTGATCACCTTCGCAGGAGCACGTCGGCGGGTTCCGCCGGAGGGACGTGCCAGGGACGGAACGGACGGCCCTCGGTCTCGAAGAGCCGGGAGAAGATCTCGTAGAACTCCAGCCTCAGGGCCTGCACCCCGGCCACCAGGGCCTCCAGGCCGAAGGAGAGGGCCGTGCCGACCGCGAACAGCAGGGCGGCACCGGCCCACCAGGCCGGACCGCGGCCCGCCAGGCCCGTGGTACCGCGCCACACCAGGTCGGCGAGCGCGGCGTGGGTGAGGCCGAAGGCCGCGAGCCGGGCGAAGGACAAGGTGTTGGTGCCGGTGCGTACGACGACGTCGAAGAGCCGCACCCCCGTCTCCGCGAGGCCGGCGCCGCCGCCCGCGGTGGCCCGGAACAGCCCCAGCGCCACCAGCGCCAGCCCGGCGCAGGCGAGCGCCGCTCCGGCCAGGGCGGCCGGCACCACGTGCAGGACGAGTCCCGCGGCCGCCGACGCGAGCCCCAGGTAGAACAGCAGCCCGGCCACGCCGGACGCCGCGTACAGCCCCGCGGCCCAGCCGCCCTCACGCACCCGGTTCACCGCGCCCGCGGCGTGCGCGAGGGCCAGCAGCGCGGCCCCGGTCACCACCGCGGCCGCCAGCAGCCGGGCCGGGCTCCGCAGGGGCGCCAGCCACAGCACCGGCAGCAGGCCGGTCGGCCCGAAGAACTCGCCGTAGGCGGCGCCCGCGAGCATGGCGGCGAGCCCGGCGCCGGCGAAGAACGGCCAGAGACGTTGCAGCGGGGCGAGCCGCCGGGGCCGCCCGAAGCGCAGGGCCAGCGCGCCGAGCAGGAGCATGGCCCCGTGCCCGACGTCGCCGAACATGAGCCCGAACATCGCGACGTAGGCGAGACCCGCCGGCCAGGACGGGTCGAGGTCCGCGTACGACGGAGTGCCGTACGTCGTCACAAGAGGCGTGAACGAGACCTCCCCGGTGCTGCGCAGCAGCGTCGGGGGATCGGTGCCGCGCGGAGCCGGCAGCACCAGCAGCGCGCCGCCCGCCGCCGCGAGCCGCTCGGTCACCCGGGGCACTTCGGCCGCCGGGCACCACCCGGCGAGCGCCGACACCTCGCCCTGCCGCACGGCGCCCTCCGCGCGTTCCTCCAGTTCGGCCTCCCCGGCCAGCAGGCCCGTCTCCCGCCGGTCCTCGAGACGGTCCAGGTCGGGTGCGGCGACGGCCAGGGCGGCGGTCCTGCCCACCTTCCGCGGGGCGCCGCGGCCCGCCAGCCGCCTCAGCCGCAGTGCCGCGGGGCCCGGGACCGTCTCCTCCGCGCGGTCCAGTTCCACACAGCCCGCCTCGGCGATCCGCACCAGCGCGTCCCGCAGCGCCGCGCGCGGCACGACCACCGCCACGCGCCGCATCCGGACCGGTGTCATCGCCTCAGGCCAGGGCATCGAACGCCTCCCCCAGCGAGCCGCCGCGGGCCGCTGACTCCAGGGCGGCCCGCATCCGCCAGGCGTCCACGGAGAGCAGCGCGACCGCGCCGACGACGACGCCGGGCCCGGGTCTGCCGTCGCGCAGCAGAGCCACTCCGTCGTCCCGCACCACGCGCCACCAGCGGGCCTCCGCGCGCCACAGTCCGGCCGGCTCCTCGACGTCCGCCAGCAGCCGCCGGGCCGAACCGGGAAGTCCCTCGCGGAACTCCCGGTACGAGGCGGCGTCCGGTGCACGTCCCCCGAGCAGCCGGGCCGCGTCCCGCCGGACCGGCTCCGGCAGAGAGCGGGCGTGCACGAACAGTTCACGCGCCGTCAGCAGGGCCGCGCGTGCGACGGCCCACTTCCGCGCCTGCGGGACGGTGAGGGCGGTGCGCCGCACGGCGGCCATCCGCATGCCCGTGACCATCGCCCACGGCGTGTCGCCCCCTGGATCACCCCATGCGGACGCGGCGAGCGCGGCACGCAGTTCGGCCGGGGTACCGGTCTCGGCGAGGCGCCGCCAGGCCGTCTCCAGCGCTCCGAGCCGGTACGGCGGCCCCGCCGGACCGCTGCCGGGTCCGTTCGGCGGGGCCAGCCGGGCGACGACGTTGGCGACCTCGAATCCCGAGACGAGGGGCACGAGCAGCCGGGCCCCGCCCCGCGGCAGCCAGCCCGCCAGTACCCTCAGATGCCACAGCAGCGTCGCGGCCACCGCGTGCTGGGCCCCGGCCAGCCCGGCCGTCTCTCTCGTGTACCTGACGTACGGTGTCCCGGCCAGCCTTCGCAGCGCCTCGTCGAGCGACGGGCACACCGCGATCTCCCGCGCCCCGGCGGCACCCGGATACCGGTCGGCCATGGCCCGCGCCCGGACCGCTCCGGCCACCCACCCGGCGCTCATGGTGCCGCGTCCGTCCAGAGCACCGGCCGCGGTGCCTTCGGCACCGTGCCTCCCGGCCGGGAAGGCCGGCCTGCTCGGCCGCGCACCCGAGCCGCCCGGGCCGTGCACCGGGCGCTCACGGCGCCGCGCCCCAAGACGTGACCGACCGCAGCGTCTGGGCCACCGCGCCCTCCACCAGGGCGGGCAGCCCGGCCCGTCCTCGCTCCCGCACCGCGTCGGCGGCCAGGTCCCCGGCGGCGCGAACGGCCTCGGCCTCCCGCAGCGCGTCCCGTACGAACGGTTCGGCAGCCTGACGCCGTGCCTCCGGAGCCTGCTCCCGGGCGGCCGCCACGATGCCCGCGGCCTCTCGTCCGGCCTCACGCCGGATCGTCTCCGCGGCCTCTTCCCCGGCCGCCCGGATCCGGGCGGCCTCCTGCTGTACGGCCGTCAGCCGGGCCAGGGCGGGGGCCAGCTCGGCCGCGCGTTCCGCTCCCCGGTCGGGGGGCACGCCGCTGACGGCCGCCCCCGGTGTCCCGGTCGGGCGGAACCGTTCCAGGAAGTCCCGCAGGCTCATGTCCCGGCCTCCTGCCGGTCGGCTGCTTTCCAGTTTCACCGTCCTCGTCCGCGCCCGCACCGGATAGGGCCTTCACGCCGTTCCATCAGGGCCGTTCGGCTCTGGACGGCCGGAGGCGGAGCATGAGACTGGAACGGTAGGCAACCCGAATGACTCCGGAGGCCACAGTGAACCAGCACGAGAACTTCTCCACCGGGGCCGAGGCACGACGTTCCCTGCCTTCCCGGCCCTGGAGCCCCGGCGAGGGCACCCGCCAGGACATGTTGGTGCGCTACCTGGGCGCCGTGGCCGCCGCGGCGGCCGAACACGCGGAGCCGGTGGGACAGCCGTCGCCTCCCCCGGCGAAGACCCCGCCCGAACCCGCGACCGGCTCCGGGGCGCCGTTGGTCCGGGACGTGATGGAGGTGCCCGCCGTCTCCCTGCACGACGACCTGCGGTACCGGGAGATCGCCCGGCTGCTCGCGCGCGAGCACGTCGGTGCCCTGCCGGTCGTGGACGCACAGGACCGCGTGGTGGGCGTCGTCTCCGAGTCGGACCTGCTGGCGAAGGTGGCCATGGAGGCTTCCGGCCGCCGTCCCCGGCCGGTCGACAGGCTGCGCGAACGGCGGCTGCACGACAAGGCCCGGGGCGAGACCGCGGCCGACCTGATGACCAGTCCGGCGATCACCGTGCTGCCGGGTGCCACCGTCGCGGAGGCCGCATGGCTCGCCTCGCTGTCCCGGCTGAAGCGGATCCCGGTCACCGACCACGAGGGCCGGCTGGTCGGCGCCGTGGGCCGCGACGCACTCCTGCAGACCCTGATCAGGGACGACTCCGGGATACAGACCGAGGTCGAGGACAGGATCCGGGCCGTCTGCCCTCCGGGCGACCGGACGTCGGTGGCGGTGACCGTGCACGACGGCATCGTGGAACTGTCGGGCCGGCTGCCGATGGCGACCGGGGCCCGGCTGGTGGCCGAGACCGAGGCGATCGCCGACGTGGTCGAGGTGAAGAACCTCCTGACCGCGGTCTGAGCCCCGGGGCCGCCATCATGTCCCGCACGGTCACCGTCGGTTTCGACGGTTCGCCGCAGAGCCGCGCCGCAGCCGACTGGGCGGCCCGTGAGGCGGGCCTGCGCGCCCTGCCCCTGAAGGTCCTGCACGTCCGCTCCCCGGTGCCCGGGAACCGTGCGGCGCCGTCCGGCGCGGAGAGCGGGCACGAGCGGACCCACCGGGATCCGGCCGGGGACGCGGCGGAGCAGTTGCGCATGCGCCACCCCGGCGTGGAGGTGATCGCCGACCGGGTCACCGGTGACCCGGCCCTCGCCTTGGCCGAGGCCGCGGACGCCGCTGAGTTGCTGGTCCTGGGATCACGCGGCCTCGGCGGCCTCGGCGGGTTTCTCGTCGGCTCGGTCAGCCTCTTCGTCATCGCCCACACGGTCCGGCCCCTGACGCTGGTCAGGGCGGAAGGACAGGCCGCCGGGGACGACCGGGAAACGTCCGCCGAAGCCGACGGCCCGTCCGCCCCGGCCCCCTCCAGACCCGTGGTGGTCGGTCTGGACATCGGCGACGCGGACGGGACGCTGCTGGGATTCGCCTTCGACGCCGCCGCGCGCCGGGGCGCGGTCCTGAGGGCCGTGCACGTCTGGACCGAGCCACCCGGCGACTTCCGCCGCTTCGACGGCGTGCGGTTGCATGCCTCGCTCGCACGGCGGCAGGCCACCGCCCTGACCGACGCACTGCGTCCCTGGCGGCGGAAGTTCCCCGGCGTCGAGGTGATCGAGACGAGCCGCTGCGGCAGCGCGGCCCAGGTGCTCGTCGACGCTTCCCGCGACGCTTGCCTGGCCGTCGTGGGCCGCCGGATCCGCACCAGCCCCCTCGGCACCCACATCGGCCACGTCACCCACGCCGTTCTCCATCACGTGGTCGCGCCGGTCGCCGTGGTCGCGCACGGCTGATGAGGCACAGCGGCTACGGGCTACGGGTGGGAAGCCGGCACGCCCCGGTCTTCCCGCGGGACCGGCCAGGCCAGGGCCCGGGTGATGTCGGCGAGGGTGAGGATACCGACGAGACGGCCCTGGTCGACGACGAGGGCGCGGCGCGCGGGGCTCTCCTGGAGCCGGGGCAGCAGGTCGACCACGGGCTCGTCCGACGTGGCGGTCACGACGTCGCCGAGGGGCCGCATGACGTCGCCGGCCGTCGTGTGCGTTCGCGCCTGCGCCGGCACGGTCTGCACACCGCGCAGGGTGAGGAGGCCGGTGACCGAACCGTCCGCGGCCAGGACCGGGTAGGCCGAATGCCGGTAGGGGCCGAAGGGGCCCTCGGCCAGGAAGTCGGAGAGGATCACCGTCTCGGGGACGACGACCGGGGCCGGCGTCATGACGCGGCGGACGGGGACGCCCTCCAGGACTCCCCGGATCTGCGCCTGGCGGGACTCGGCCGTGGCGGCGGCGATGAGGAACCAGCCGATCAGCGCGGGCCACAGGCCGGCCAGGTCCCCGGCGAACAGCACGTCCGCGAACCCGGTCAGCACCATGAACCAGCCCAGCGCCCGGCCCGCCGCCGAGGCCCCCCGGGTGGCGCGCAGCCGGTCCCCGGTGCGGTGCCACAGGTACGCCCGCAGCAGCCGGCCGCCGTCCAGCGGAGCGGCGGGCAGCGCGTTGAAGACGGCCAGCAGGATGTTGATCGCGCCCAGCCACGCGACCGCCTCGACCACCAGCCCGGTCACGTGCAACGCGTCCAGTCCCACGGCGGCTCCGGTCAGGACACCTCCGGCCAGCAGACTGGTGAGGGGACCCACACCCGCGATCCGCAGCTCGGCGGCCGGTGACGGGGCCTCACCCCGCAGCCGGGCCGCGCCGCCCAGCATCCACAGCGTGATGCCCTCCACCTCGACGCCGTTGCGCCGGGCGACCACGGCGTGCGCCAGTTCGTGCGCGAGCAGCGAGAGGAGGAACACGACGGCGGTCAGCACGGCGAGACCCCAGTACGCGACCGGGGAGTGACCGGGGTGGGCGGCCGGCAACCGGCCGTGCGCCAGTGCCACGGTGATCAGCGCGACGATGACCAGGACGCTCCAGTGCAGACCGACCCGGACACCGGCGATCCGGCCGAGGGACAGCGACTCGTCCATGAACCTCGCCTCGCCTTCCGGCTCCCGCACGGTGCGGATCGCACCCGCGGCACCTACAGCGTGCGACGGCGGTGGCCGGCCCCGGAGGGGCCGACCGGCTCTCGTCGGGGACACTCGGCCCCCCCGCCCGGAGCCCGCCGGCCGCGGGCCGCGGGCCGGCGGGGGAAGCAGACCGGGACCACTCGGCCCAAGACCCGAAAGGTCCGAAGCCGCAGTCTGGAGGTGTCCCGTCGCGTCGGCAGAGCCCTTGGAGGACGCCATGAACGGCACCCCGACCGTCGTGAGCGACATGATGACCCGTCAGGTCGTCGCCCTGCGCACCGGCGCGGTCTTCAAGGACATCGTGAAGGTCATGCACGAGTGGCGGGTCAGCGCCCTCCCCGTGCTGGACGAGACCGGTGCGGTCGTCGGCGTCGTCTCCGAGGCGGACCTGCTGCCCAAGGAGGAGTACGGCGACGGAGACATCGGCCGCTACGGGCGGGTCCGGTACCCAGCCGACGTCCGCAAGGCGGACGCGATGTCCGCGGCCGAGCTGATGACCACCCCGGCCGTCACCGTGCGGCCTGACGCCACCCTCGCCCACGCCGCCCGTCTCATGGCCCGCCACCGGGTCAAGCGACTCCCGGTCGTCGGCCGCGACGGCGCCCTGAACGGTATCGTCAGCCGCGCCGACCTGCTGAAGGTCTTCCTCCGGCAGGACCGGGACATCGCCGGGGAGGTGCGGCACAAGGTCGTCGCACGGCTCTTCGGCACGCACACCGACGCGATCCGGGTGGACGTGCGCGACGGTGTCGTCACCATCGCCGGGCAGGTCGACGAGAGCGCCCTGATCCCCCTCGCCGCACGGCTCGCACGCGCCGTCCCCGGTGTGGTCGAGGTGAACTGCGCACTCACCGGGCCGCCGCGCCGCCCCGCCCCCGACGGGCGGTCAGGTACGCCCTGATCGGGCGGCACGGTCCACCGGTACGGAGCACTTCCCCGGTGGCCCGGTCCGTCAGTAGGCCTCGACCCCCTGCCTGCGGAACTGCCCCAGCACCCGCTCGACCAGTTCGGGTGACGGAACGGGGGTGTCGCGCAGCGGAAAGGGAACGCCGAGAGCCGTGTACTTCGAGGCCCCCAGTTTGTGGAAGGGGAGGACGTCGACCCGCTGCACCGCGGGGAGTCCGGCGACGAAACGGGCCAGGCCGTCGACGGGCTCCGGGGTGTCGGTCCAGCCCGGGACCAGGACGTAGCGGATCCACATCGGGACGCCGAGGCGGTCGAGGCGGGTCGCGAAGTCCAGGGTGGGCGTGAGTTCGCCGCCGGTGAGGGCGCGGTAGGTGGGGACGTCGAAGGACTTGATGTCCAGCAGGACCAGGTCGGTGTCGGCGAGGAGTTCGTCGTCGGCGCGGGCGCCGAGGAAGCCGGAGGTGTCCAGGGCGGTGTGCAGACCGGCCTCCTTGCAGCGGCGCAGTACCGCGCCCGCGAAGGCCGGCTGGAGGAGGGGCTCACCGCCGGTGAGAGTGACCCCGCCGCCGGCCGTGGTCACCAGGGCGTGGTATCTCTCGATCTCGGCCATCACCTCGTCCACCGTCGACTCGCGCCCGTCGCGCATGTGCCAGGTGTCCGGGTTGGCGCAGTACAGGCAGCGCAGCGGGCAGCCGCTGAGGAAGAGGACGAACCGGGTCCCGGGACCGTCCACGCCGGTGGACAGGTCCCAGGAGTGGATCCGGCCGCGCCGCACGGTGCTCACAGCGATCCGTGGAAGGTGCGGCTGATGACGTCGAGCTGCTGCTCGCGGGTCAGGCGGACGAAGTTGACGGCGTATCCGGAGACGCGGATCGTCAGGTCCGGGTACTTCTCGGGGTGTTCCATCGCGTCCTCCAGCGTCGTGCGGTCGAGGACGTTGACGTTCATGTGGAAGCCGCCGGCTGCCGTGTAGGCGTCGAGGATGCCCACCAGGTTGCCCGCGCGCTCCGCCGGGTTGTGGCCCAGACCCTCGGGCGTGATGGTCGTGGTCAGGGAGATGCCGTCGCGGGCCTGTTCGTACGGCAGCTTGGCCACCGAGAGGGCCGAGGCGGCGACGCCGTGACGGTCGCGGCCGTTCATCGGGTTGGCACCGGGGGCGAAGGGCTGTCCGGCGAGGCGGCCGTCGGGAGTGTCGCCGGTGTGCTTGCCGTAGACGACGTTGGAGGTGATGGTGAGGACCGACTGGGTGTGTTCGGCGTTGCGGTACGTGGGGTACTGGCGGACCTTCGCCATGAAGGTCTCCACCAGGCCGACGGCGATGTCGTCCGCGCGGTCGTCGTTGTTGCCGTACGCCGGGAAGTCGCCCTCGGTCCGGAAGCCGACGGCGAGTCCGGCGGCGTCCCGGAACACCTTCACCCGCGCGTACTTGACGGCGGACAGGCTGTCGGCGGCGACCGAGAGGCCGGCGATGCCGCACGCCATGAAGCGGTGCACCGGGTAGTCGTGCAGGGCCATCTCGACGCGCTCGTAGGCGTACTTGTCGTGCATGTAGTGGATGACGTTGAGGGCGTTGACGTAGGTCCGGGCCAGCCAGTCCAGGACGTGGTCGTAGGCCTCCGAGAGTTCCTCGTGGTCGAGGTACTCGCCGGTCAGCGGGGGTGCCGAGGGGGCGATCTGTTCGCCGGTCATCTCGTCGCGGCCGCCGTTGATCGCGTACAGCAGCGCCTTGGCCAGGTTGACCCGGGCGCCGAAGAACTGCATCTGCCGGCCGACCTGCATCGCCGACACGCAGCAGGCGATCGCGGTGTCGTCGCCGGTGCGCGGGCGCATCAGTTCGTCGGACTCGTACTGGACGGCGCTGGTGTCGATGGAGACCCCGGCGCAGAACTCCTTGAAGGCGGCGGGCAGCCGGGACGACCAGAGGACGGTCAGGTTGGGCTCGGGGGCGGGGCCGAGGTTGTAAAGGGTCTGCAGGAAGCGGAAGGAGGTGCGGGTGACCAGGGTGCGGCCGTCCGCGCCCATGCCGCCGATGGACTCCGTGACCCAGGTCGGGTCGCCGGAGAACAGGGCGTCGTACTCGGGGGTGCGCAGGAACCGCACGATCCGCAGCTTGATCACGAAGTCGTCGATCAGCTCCTGGGCGCGCGTCTCGTCGAGGACGCCGTCGGCCAGGTCCCGCTGGAGATAGACGTCGAGGAAGGTGGAGGTGCGGCCGAGCGACATCGCGGCGCCGTTCTGCTCCTTCACGGCGGCCAGGTAGCCGAGGTAGAGCCACTGCACGGCCTCGTGTGCCGTGGTGGCGGGGCGGGAGACGTCACAGCCGTAGCCGGCCGCCATCCGGGTCAGTTCGCCCAGCGCCCGTATCTGCTCGGCGAGTTCCTCCCGGTCGCGGATGACTTCGGAGCCGGACCCGCAGGCGTCGAGCTTGGCCCGCTCGGCTTTCTTGGCCTCCACCAGCCGACTGGTGCCGTAGAGCGCGACTCGCCGGTAGTCGCCGATGATCCGGCCACGTCCGTACGCGTCCGGGAGGCCGGTGATGACGCCCGCCCTGCGCGCGGCACGCATCTCGGGGGTGTAGGCGTCGAAGACCCCGTCGTTGTGGGTCTTGCGGTACGTGCCGAAGACGCGGGTCACGAAGGGATCGGGCTCGTAGCCGTACGCGCGCAGCCCGTTCTCCACCATGCGCAGGCCGCCGTTGGGCATGATCGCGCGCTTGAGGGGGGCGTCGGTCTGGAGGCCGACGATCAGTTCACGGTCGCGGTCGATGTAGCCGGGGGCGTGGGAGGTGATCGTGGAGGGGGTGGCCGTGTCCACGTCGAGGATGCCCCGGCGACGCTCCTCGGGAAAGAGCGAGCTGACCTTCGCCCAGACCGTTCGGGTGCGGTCGGTGGGGCCGCTCAGGAACTCCGGGCCGCCCTCGTACGGCGTGTAGTTGGCCTGGATGAAATCGCGTACGTCGATCTGTTCGCGCCAGCGGGTGCCTGCGAAGCTTCGCCAGGCGTCCGTCGTCGTGCGGTCGCCGGCTGTCGTGGTTGCGGTCATCGTGGTTCCTCTCCCCTTCGCTCACCCCGGATGCTCGTCGCCCGCCGCGCGCGGCGGGAGTGCCGTCCGGTCCCCACGGCGGGGCCGGACGGCCCTGGGACCCGTCACCCGCCGTCGAGGTCCGGCCGGACGAGCGTGCCCGAGCGGGCATGGACGATCTCGTACGCCGCGTCCAGGGCGCCGATGGCGGCCAGCCCTCCGGTGCGCTCCACGAAACGGGCGGCCGCCTCCGCCTTGGGTCCCATGGAGCCCTCGGGGTATCCCGCGCCGCGCAGCCGGGCCGGGGTGGCGTCGAGCACCGGCCGCTGGTCCGGGGTGCCGTAGTCCGCGTACACGCAGGGGACGTCCGTGAGGATGAGCAGGAAGTCGGCCTTCAGTTCCTCGGCGAGCAGGGCGGCCGTGAGGTCCTTGTCGACGACCGCCTCGACGCCGGTGAGGGCCCCCGAGACACGGTCGGCGGTGACGGGGACGCCTCCGCCGCCGGCGCATATCACCAGCGTGCCGGCGTCGAGGAGTTCGCGGATTGTCTCGATCTCGACGATGCCCCGCGGCGACGGAGAGGGCACGACGCGGCGCCAGCCCCCGCCGTCCAGCCCCGTACGCCAGCCGCGGCGCCGTGCGAGTGCCTTGGCGACGTCCTGGCCGTAGACCTGGCCGACGAACTTGGCGGGGTGCTCGAAGGCCGGGTCGTCGGCCCGGACCAGGGTATGCGTGACCAGGGTGGCGACACGGCGGCCGGGCAGGGCGTTGTGCAGGGCGCGGGCCAGCAGGGCGCCGATCATGCCCTGGGTCTCGGCACCCAGCATGTCGAGCGGGTAGGCGATGGTGAGGGCGGGGTCGGCAGCGCTCTCCATGGCGAGCAGGCCGATCTGCGGTCCGTTGCCGTGCGTGATGACCAGTTCGTGGTCGTGGGCGAGCGCGGCGAGAGCGGTGACGACCCGGTCGACGTTCTCCTGCTGCACGGCCGCTTCGGGGCGGTCGCCGCGGCGCAGCAGCGCGTTGCCGCCGAGGGCGACGACGATACGCATGGCTCAGTCCTCCAGGGTGGCGACGAGTACGGCCTTGATCGTGTGCAGCCGGTTCTCCGCCTGGCCGAGGGCGATCGGCGCAGGGCGACGAGAAGACCTCGTCGTCGCCCTCCGGGCCGTCCAGGCCGTGGGCGGAACGCGGGTCCCGGCCCAGGCAGGTGCCGAGGTCGTGCAGGCAGGCAGGCCGTGCATGGACTTCACGTCGGGACTGCCGGTGCCGGCCGGCGTCATATCGGGATCCTGGACATGGCCGTGCTCCTTGTGCGTGGCGCCGTGGACGAATCGATGCGAAACCGATCGTTCGCGCCACGGAGGGGTGTGAGGAGGGCCTTACGGGTTCAGGGACGTACTGAAGGTCCCCGGCTGCCGGGACCGTTCGGCCCATGTCCGGTCCGGGATGTCCGCCGCACGCTGGCAGTACCAGTCAGTACGCCCTGCCGGGAGGTAGCCATGCTCACCACACCGACGCCCACCATGCTGCGTGCGCTTCCCGCCGAACACCGGGAACGGCTGATGCGCGTCGCCCGGGAGGTCTCGTTCCCTCAGGGGGCCCGGCTCTTCGAGGAAGGCGCTCGCGCCGACCGGTTCTGGATCATCCGTTCCGGCCGGGTCGGACTGGACATGCACGTTCCCGGCCGCCGGGCGGCCGTCGTCGAGGACCTCGGCCACGACGAGCTGATCGGCTGGTCCTGGCTGTTCGCACCCCATGTGTGGCACCTGGGCGCCGAGGCCACCACACCGGTGCGGGCCTACGAGTTCGACGCCGTCGCCGTCCGCTCCATGTGCCAGGACGACCCGGCACTGGGGAACACCGTGAGCCAGTGGGTGGGCCAGGTGCTCGCACACCGTCTGCGTGCCGCCCGTACCAGCCTGCTGGACCTGTACGCACCGTACGGCGCCGACGCCGGCGTCTGAGGACGTGTCCCCGCACCTTCGGTTCTCCTTGGGAGTGACCATGCACGGCACACCGCACATCGTGAGCGACGTCATGACGCAGACCGTCGTCAGCGTCGGACCGCAGGCGCCTTTCAAGGAACTCGTGCGGCTCATGCGGGACTGGCAGGTCAGCGCCCTGCCGGTCGTCGAGGGCGAGGGCCGCGTCGTCGGCGTCGTCTCCGAGGCGGACCTCCTGCTCAAGGAGGAGTTCCGGGACGGCGACCCGGACCTCCCCCCGTCTCGGCCGCGCCGGACGGCCGGCCTGACGAAGGCCGGCGCGGTGACGGCGGAACAGCTGATGACCTCTCCCGCGCTCACCACCCGCCCGGACGCCACCCTCGCCGACGCCGCCCGCACCATGGCACGGTCCAAGGTCAAGCGTCTCCCCGTGGTGGACCAGTTCGGTCTGCTCCAGGGCGTGGTCAGCCGGGCCGACCTGCTCAAGGTCTTCCTGCGCGAGGACGAGGAGATCGCCGAGGAGGTACGGCGCGAGGTGGTCTCCTATCTCTTCCCGCCGCCCTCCTCGGTGCTGCACGTCGAGGTCCACGAGGGGGTGGTGAAGCTCGTCGGCCGGATCCGGGACAACGCTCTCGTGCCTGTCGCGGCGCGGCTGGTGCGGGCGGTCGAAGGAGTGGTGGACGTCGAATTCGAGCTGACGGGCAACCGTCCGGAGGAAGCAAGTGGGGCCGGTCGGCCCTAGTACGACCGGCCCGGGCGGGCGATGATCGACCCGGGCGGTACGCAGTCCGCCCTTCAGTCGGGGAACAAGGGGACCTCAATGACACAGCCGCGCACCTTCTCGGAGCAGGACCCGATCCGCGTGTTCCTGCTGGACGACCACGAGGTCGTCCGGCGCGGCATCACCGACCTCCTGGACGCGGAATCCGACATCGCGGTCGTCGGCGACGCCGGCACCGTCCAGCACGCCCTCGCCCGCGGCCCGGCACTGCGCCCGCACGTCGCCGTCCTGGACGTCCGTCTGCCCGACGGCGACGGCATCACGGTCTGCCGGGAGCTGCGCGACCAGATGCCGGAGCTGGCCTGCCTCATGCTGACCTCGTTCGACGACGAGGACGCCCTCCTCGACGCGATCATGGCCGGGGCCTCCGGCTACGTCCTCAAGCAGATCAAGGGCTCCGACCTGGTCTCCGCGGTTCGCACCGTCGCCTCGGGCCAGTCGATGCTGGACCCCGCGACGACGGCCCGCCTCATGCGCTCCCTGCGCGCCGACCCGGCCGAGACCCCGTCCGTGGCACCCGAGCTGGCGGGCCTCTCGCCCCGCGAGCGGGACATCCTCGCCCTCATCGGCGACGGCCTGACCAACCGCGAGATCGGCAAGAAGCTCTACCTCTCCGAGAAGACCGTCAAGAACCACATCTCCCGCCTCCTCGCCAAGCTGGGCGTCCAGCGCCGCGTCCAGGCCGCCGTGCTCGCCTCCCACCTGGACCAGCCGGGGACCGGGGACCGGCCGGCGAGGTGAGCCGAACGGAGAGCCGGGTGGGCCGAACGGCCCCTGCCGCCGCGCACCGCCGCCCGGGAGGCTGGGCAGCCGCCGCCCCACCCGTCCCATGACGTCGCGGGGCGGCCCGGTCGGGGAGGGAGGCGCCATGCCCGCCACGGCTCCCGGCGCGTTCACCCTGGAGATACCGGTCGCCGCCGCCGTTGCCGCGCCGTCGGTCCACACCACTCAGCCGTGGCGCTTGCGTCCGCAACCTCGGCACGCTCACCCTCCGGATACGGGCCACCACCGACCGCGCGATGCGCCACATCGACCCGACCGGCAGGGCCCTGCACGTCTCGGTCGGCTGCGCCCTCTTCAATCCCAGGGCCGTGGCCGCCCACTTCGGCTGGGAGCCGGTGTCCCGGCTGCCGCCCTGCCCGGTGCAACCGGATCTGCTGGCCACGGTGCGTCTGGCCGGTGCGAGCAGGACATCGGTATCCCCGGCCCCGTACGAAGCGGTGTGGCGGCGCCACAGCAGCCGTTTCCCCTTCTCTGACCGCGCGCTGCCCGCCACCGTGGTCACGGAACTCCGCGACGCCGCGGGTGCCGACGGTGCCGATCTCCACCCCGTGTCGCCCACGGACGTGAGTCCCCTTCCCCGGCTGATCAGTGAGGCCGAACACCGCAACACCGCCGGCACCGGCCGAGCGGCGGAAGACCGCCGCTGGGTGCACGCGGCCGACGGCGCGGCCGACGGCCTCACCCCCGAGGTCCTCGGCCCCCAGGACTTCCGGGAACGGGTCCCGATGCGGGACTTCGGTGCTCATCGGCGTCCGGGCGCGCTGACCGCGGGTCCCGGAGCAGGCTCTCGAACACGTCCTGCCGGCTGTCACCGTGCAGGACGTGCGGGCCTCGCTTGCTCCACCAGGCGCTGGAGTGGCCCGATCTGCGGGACCGGCTGCTCCCGTCGGCGAACGGACGGCGTCGCCCCGCTCCGATGGTGATACGTACCGGGTACGGCCCGGAGGGACCCGCGTCGCCGCGTCTGCCGGTGCCGCCGGTCCGCCCGGGCCGTCCGGACCCGTCCGGTGACCCATGGCCCAGTGACCGCGCCCCTCGCGCGGGAAAACGTGGGAGGTGCGGTTCCCGAAGCACGGGCGCGAGCGACGAGGAGCGTTCTGATGGCGAAGGCATATCTGGTGGGCAGCGGGATCGCGGCGCTCGCCGCGGCGGCGTTCCTGATCCGCGACGGCGGCTTCGAGGGTCCGGACATCCACCTCTTCGAGGAGCAGATGGGCATCGGGGGCAGCCTGGACGCGGGCGGCACCGCCGAGGCCGGCTACACCATGCGCGGCGGGCGGATGTTCGAGGCCGAGTTCCGCTGCACGTACGACCTGTTGTCCGGCATTCCCACGCTGGACGATGCCTCGGTGTCGGTGACGCAGGAGATCATGGCCGGGCACGAGGCGTTCGCCTGGGACGACATCGCCCGGCTGGTCGACGGTGACGGGAAGATCGTCGACACCCGATCGATGGGGTTCTCCGAGCGCGACCGGCTGGACCTGGTCCGGTGTCTGGCCGCTCCAGAGGGTCACCTGGACGACAGGCGGATCAACGACTGCTTCGGCGAGCACTTCTTCACCACGAACTTCTGGTTCATGTGGTGCACCACGTTCGCCTTCCAGCCCTGGCACAGCGTGATCGAGTTCCGCCGGTACCTGCGCCGCTTCATCCACCTGTTCCCGCAGTTCGGCTCCATGTCCGGCATCCACCGGACCCGGTACAACCAGTACGACTCGATCGTGTGCCCCCTGGCGGCCTGGCTGCGCGGGCGCGGCGTGACCATCCACCCCGGATGCACGGTCACCGACCTCGACTTCGCCCCCGGGGAGGACGGCAGGACGGTGCGGGCCGTCCGCCTGTCCCGGGCCGACCACGAGGAGCGGATCGCCGTGGCCCCCGAGGACCTGGTCCTGGTGACCAACGGCTCCATGACCGACGCCTCCAGCCGCGGCACGCACACCTCTCCACCGCCGCCGCCTCCCCAGCGCTCGGACGCCTGGCTGCTCTGGCACCGGCTGGCCCGGGGCCACCGTGACTTCGGCAACCCCGACGCCTTCGACAGGCACGTGAAGGAGTCCCGCTGGGAGTCCTTCACCGTCACCGCCAGGGACCCCGCCTTTCTCGACGCCCTGGCCGAGTTCAGCGGCCGGGCCACCGGCAGGGGCGGGCTGATGACGTTCACCGGCTCCAACTGGCTGCTCACCATCGTCGCCAACCGCCAGCCCGTCTACCGCGACCAGCCGGACGGCGTCTGGGTCTGGTGGGGCTACGGCCTCTTCCCCGGCCGCGCCGGCAACCACACGCCCAAGCCCATGACCATGTGCTCGGGCCGGGAGATCCTCGAAGAGGTCCTGCACCACCTGCACTTCGGCGAACGCACCAGCGCCCGTGTCCTCGAGACGTCCACGGTCATCCCGTGCGTGATGCCCTACATCACCAGCCAGTTCCTGAACCGCCGCCGTGACGACCGCCCCGCCGTCGTGCCCGAGGGCTCGGTCAACCTCGCCTTCATCGGACAGTTCGCCGAGGTGCCGGACGACGTCGTCTTCACGGTCGAGTACTCCGTACGCACGGCGTGGACCGCGGTGTCCCGGCTGCTCCACCTCGACCGGCAGCCGCCTGCCGTCTACAAGGGCCACCACGATCCCCGCGTCCTGGCGGCCGCACTGGAGACCATGCACCACCGCTGAAGCACGCCCCCGGGCGGGTCACACGGGCCGACCGGGACCTTGGGAGCCGGGCCGACCGCTGGACGGCGCATCGTGGACTCTGTGCGCCGCCGCTCACCGTGACAGAGGCCTCGCAGCGGGCCGTGGGCGCTGCTCACGCACTATGCCGCCGCCTTCGGGCCCGCCGCCGGCCGGGCCCTGCTCGAACGGCGGCGACGGTCATGATGGGGGCCGACCGGCCCATCGCAGGGGACCGCCAGCACCTGGCCAGCCGGCTCCGGCGGGCGTTCGCTGGAGGAGCATCCAGCCGAAGCCCGACGGAGGAGACCGAGATCATGGTCCGTTACGTGTACGACTTCGCAGAAGGCGGCCGCGACCAGGCCGGACTGCTCGGCGGCAAAGGGGCGAACCTGGCCGAGATGACCACGCTGGGGCTGCCGGTGCCGCCCGGTTTCACCGTGACCACCGAGGCCTGCCGGACGTTTCTGAGCACCGGGAACGAGCCGTGCGGGCTGGCCGAGGAGATCTCCGAGCACCTGGCGGCTGTGGAGAACACGGCCGGCCGGAGGCTGGGGCAGGCCGACGACCCGCTGCTGCTGTCCGTCCGCTCCGGGGCACGCTTCTCCATGCCCGGCATGATGGAGACGATCCTGGACATCGGCCTCGGCGACGACTCCGTGCTCGGTCTGGCGAAGGTGTCGGGGAATGAGCGCTTCGCCTGGGATTCCTACCGCCGCCTGGTGCAGATGTTCGGCAGCACGGTGATGGGCGTCGACAGCGACGTGTTCGAGAGCGCACTGTCCGACCTCAAACGTTCCCGGGGCGCGGCCGACGATCTGGGCCTGGACGCCGCCGACCTGGCCGAACTCGTCGAGACGTACAAGACCCTGATCCGCAGGGAGACCGGCGAGGACTTCCCGCAGTCCCCGGACGAGCAACTGCGGCGGGCGGTGCTCGCCGTCTTCGAGTCCTGGAACGGCGAGCGGGCCCGGGTCTACCGGCGCCGCGAACGCATCCCGGACGACCTCGGCACGGCGGTGAACGTGCAGACCATGGTCTTCGGCAATCTCGGCGCCGACTCGGGCAGCGGTGTCGCCTTCACACGCGATCCCGCCACCGGGCGCCCCGGACTGTACGGCGACTACCTGCCGAACGCCCAGGGCGAGGACGTCGTGGCCGGCATCCGCAACACCGTCTCCCTGGCGGACCTGGAGAAGCTCGATCCCGTCTCGTACGCGCAGCTGCGCGGTCACATGGAGACCCTGGAGACGCACTACCGGGATCTGTGCGACATCGAGTTCACCATCGAGCGCGGCCGGCTGTGGATGCTTCAGACCCGGGTCGGCAAGCGAACGGCCGAGGCCTCGTTCGCCATCGCCTCCGAGCTGGTGGACGAGGGACTGATCAGCCCGGCCGAGGCGCTGGGACGCGTCGCCGGGGAAGGCCTGGCCCGGCTGATGTTCCCCCGTTTCGACACCTCCGCCGTCGGCGAGGCGCTCGCGCACGGCCTTCCGGCCTCACCGGGCGCGGCCGTGGGTCAGGCCGTCTTCGACTCCGCCGAGGCCGTCCGCCGCGCCGCGGCCGGCGACCAGGTGGTACTCGTCCGCCAGGAAACCGCCCCCGACGACCTGCCGGGCATGATCGCCGCCCAGGCGGTGCTCACCAGCCGCGGCGGCAAGACGAGCCATGCGGCCGTGGTCGCCCGTGGCATGGGCACGGTGTGCGTCTGCGGCGCCGAGGAGATCACCGTGGACACCGCGTCGCGTCGCTTCACGGTGGGTGACGTGACCGTCGAGGAGGGCACGGTCATCTCCGTCGACGGCTCCGAGGGGGCCGTGTATCTGGGCCCGGCTCCGCTGGTGGACTCCGCCGTGATGCGGTACTTCGAGTCGGGCGAGCGGTCGGCCGGGCTGGTCGACTCCGTGGCCCGTGCCATGGAACAGGCCGATCGCGTCGCCCGGCTGGAGGTGCGGGCGAACGCCGACACCCCGGAGGACGCGGCCCGCGCCCGGCGGTTCGGCGCACGGGGCATCGGGCTGTGCCGTACCGAGCACATGTTCCTCGGCGACCGGCGCAAGCTGGTCGAGGCGATGATCCTGGCCCGCGACGAGAACGAGCGCAAGGACGCGCTCGGCGCGTTGCTGCCGCTCCAGCGCCAGGACTTCATCGGCATCCTGGAGGCGATGGACGGCCTGCCGGTCACCATACGGCTCATCGATCCGCCCCTGCACGAGTTCCTGCCCGACCGCACCGACCTCGCCGTACGGATCGCCGCCGCCGAGGCCCGGGGCGAACAGCCGGACCCGCACGAAGTCGAGTTGCTGGCCGCGGTCAGCCGGATGCACGAGGAGAACCCGATGCTCGGCCTGCGCGGCGTGCGCCTGGGCCTGGTGGTGCCCGGTCTGGTCGCCATGCAGGTGCGGGCGATCGCCGAGGCCGTCGTGGCGCGCACGCGTGCCGGGGGCGCCCCGGAGGCGGAGATCATGGTGCCGTTGGTGGGCGCCGTCGAGGAACTGCGCATCGAGCGGGCCGAGGTGGAGCGGGTGCTTGCCGAGGTGTCCGAGGAGACCGGCGTGCCCGTGCACTGCCCGATCGGCACCATGATCGAGCTGCCCCGTGCCGCGCTCACCGCGGGCCCGATCGCCGGGGAGGCGGAGTTCTTCTCCTTCGGCACGAACGACCTGACCCAGACCACCTGGGGTTTCTCCCGCGACGACGTCGAGGCGGCGTTCTTCTCCGCCTACCTGGACAAGGGCATCTTCGCCACCTCTCCCTTCGAGACCCTCGACCGCGACGGGGTGGGCCGGCTGGTCCGGATCGCCGTCGACGAGGGCCGCGCCGCCCGCCCCGACCTGAAGATCGGCGTCTGCGGCGAGCACGGCGGCGACCCCGGCTCCGTCCACTTCTTCCACCAGGCCGGACTGGACTACGTCTCCTGCTCGCCCTTCCGCGTCCCGGTCGCCCTGCTGGAGGCCGGACGGGCCGCGCTGTCCGGGACGGCGGCGAGCGACAGCAGGTGAGCGCCGGGCCGGGGCTCGCGTCCCCGAGCCCCGGCAGAAAGGAGGTGGGTGCCATGCCCCGCATCGTCGGTGAGGTCATGACCTCCGATGTCGTCGAAGCGCACCCGGAGACGTCGTTCAAGGACGTCGTCCGGCTGCTGGACCGGCACCGGATCAGCGGCCTGCCCGTCGTGGACCACGACGACAAGGTCGTGGGCGTCGTCTCGCAGACGGACCTGATCCGTCACCAGGTGACCCGGTCCCCGGACGACCGGACCCGGCGGGCACGGAGACAGCCCTCCACCCGCCTCAGGCACCCTCGCTCCGGTGCCGTCGCCCACGCCCTCACGGCACGGGAACTGATGTCGACGCCCGCGATCACCGTCCATCCGGAACAACGCATAGCGGATGCCGCACGGGTGATGGAGCGGCACGGCGTCGAGCGTCTTCCCGTCGTGGACGAGGAGGACCGGCTGATCGGCATCGCCACGCGGCGGGACCTGCTGCGGGTCTTCCTGCGTACGGACGACGAGATCGGCCAGGAGGTCCGCGACGACGTACTGGACCGCGCGCTCGGTCTCCCGGCAGGCAGCGTGACCGTCTCGGTCAGGGAGGGCATGGTCACGCTGACGGGAGCCGTACCGCACCACGGCGACGTTCCGAACGCGATCCGGTTGACGTACCGGGTGGACGGAGTGGTCGGTGTCGTCAACGGCCTGGCCCTCCGCGCCGACGACGCGGCTTCCTCCGGAGTGCGCCACGACTAGGCCGGACGTCGGGAGACCTGGCTCCGGGGCCCTGGGCCGATGAGTCCCCGCCGGAGCCGGACGGGACCGGGGTGCGGTGCCACACGTCTCGGTGACCCGCCCGGTGACCAGCGGGCTCAAGGCCCTCGCCGACCACGAGGGGCTCGGGCAGGAGCTCCTGCGGCGGCCCGAGAACCGTCGTCTGGTCGTGGCCGCATGCCTTTGCCGACCTTCCAGGGGCTGGACGTGCCCGGACGCTCCCGCACGACGCGTGGGGGCTGCAACGAACGACGGAAGTGACGCGCGGGAGCGTGTGAGGAACGATAGAAGCGAGGTACGGGATCGACGTGGCGAGACCGGGCGCCTCGGGTCCATGGCCTTCGTGGCCTTCGTCCGGGGCCACGGTGGACGAGCCGGCAGGACGGGCGGTGACCGACATGCGCGATGCCATCCCATTCAGCGGAAGCCCGGGCGCACCGCCCGATCCGGTGGGACCGGCCACGGCGGTCGTCGACGACCGGGGAGTCGTGACGGAGGCCCTCGGCAGTCCCCCCAGCCGTCGGATCGTCTCGGTAGCGAGGAGCGAGGAGTCCCTTCCGGCCGCCGTCGCGCACGTCCGCGAGGCTCTGGGCCGGGACAGCCGGTCCCTAAAGGCGCAGGGGCGGCTGTATCCGTCGGTCAATCGCAGAGCCGCTCCCAGCGGGTCCTCATCGTGACGCCACCGCAGCGGTCACGACCGGACCTGGCGACGGCCTACGAGGCGTTCACGCAGTGTCAGCTACCGGTGATGGTGTACGACGACGAGCTGCGAGCGGTGCGAGCGAGCGCCGGCGCCGCACGTGAGCTCGGGCTGAGTGAGAAATGGATGCGGGGCCAACGCGTCACCGAGATCCTCCCGCACCACCTCTGCAACCGGGTCGAAGACGGCATGGAACGGGTGCTCATGTCGGGCGAAACCGAGCACTTCCATGTGCGGGGCAGAGCCCGGCCGGACGTATCGGAGAAGGTCTACTCCGTCACCGTGTCCCCGCTCGTCACACCGGCGGGCCAGATACGACACGTGGAGGTCTCCGCGCTCGACGTCAGCGAACAGTACCTGGCCAGAGAACGGCTCGCACTGCTGAACGAGGTCAGCACACAGGTGGGGAGCACCCTGGACGTGATGCGCACGGCCCAGGAAATGGCCGACTTCGCGGTGGGCCGGCTCGCGGACTTCGTCACCATCGACCTGCTCGACTCCCTGTTCCGCGGCGTCGAACCGAAGCCTTCCGCAACGGGTGCGGTCCCGCTGCGCCGTGCGGCACAGCAGTCGGTCCTGCCCGGTGTGCCCGAGGCGTTGATCAAACCGGGAGACGTGGACGACTACCCCGCCTCCGCACCCCCCGGCCGTTGCCTGGCCACCGGCAGATCCTCACTGCACAGCATCGAGGACGACGCGACCAGAGGCTGGATACGGGCCGATCCCGGGCGGGCGGCCGTGGTCCGCAGGTTCGGCATCCACTCCCTCATGGTCATTCCGCTGCGCGCCCGCGGCATCACCCTCGGCCTGGCGGTCCTCGTCCGGCACCGACGCGGGGACCCCTTCACCCGCGACGACCTGCTGCTCGCCGAGGAGATCGCCGCGCGCGCCGCCGTGGCCGTGGACAACGCCCGCCGCTACACGCTCGAACGCGGCACCGCGCTCGCCCTCCAGCGCAGCCTCCTGCCCCGGCGCATCTCGGCCCAGGACGCGGTAGAGGTGGCCCACCGCTACCTCCCGGCCCGTACCCGGGCCGGGTTGGGCGGCGACTGGTTCGACGTGATCCCGCTCTCCGGCGCGAGGGTCGCGCTGGTAGCGGGCGACGTGGTGGGCCACGGACTACGCGCGTCGGCCACCATGGGACGGCTGCGGACCGCTGTGCGCACGCTGGCCGACGTCGAGCTTCCCGCCGACGAACTGCTCACCCATCTCGACGACCTGGTCATCCTCCTGGCCTCGGAGGAGGAGGGCAGCGCGGACCACGAGTCCGACCTCCCCATCGCCGCCGACGTCATCGCCACCTGCCTGTACGTGGTCTACGACCCGGTATCCCGTCGGTGCACGGCTGCCAGCGCGGGCCACCCGCCCCCCGCCGTCGCCAGGCCGGACGGCCCGGCGGAGTTCGTCGACGTGCCGCCCGGCCCACCGCTAGGTGTGGGAGGGCTGCCCTTCGAGGCGGTGGAGTGGGAGCTGCCACCGGGCAGCCTCCTGACGCTGTACACAGACGGACTGCTCCAGGGCCCCGAGCACGACTTGGCCAAGGGGCAGGCTCGGCTGCTCCGATGTCTTGAGCAGCCCGTCCCCCAGCTTCTGGAACCCCTCTGCGACGAGGTGGTAGGGCGTCTGCTGCCCGCACAGCCCGAGGACGACGTCGCGCTGCTCGTCGCCCGTACCCGGGTGCTCGACGCTGACCGGGTCGCCACCTGGGACCTGCCTCCCGACCCGGCCCTCGTCGCCGACGCCCGCGCCCGGGTGCTGGACCGGCTGGAGGCCTGGCACCTGTCGGACGCAGCCTTCGCGGCCGAGCTGGTGGTCAGCGAACTGGTCACGAACGCCATCCGCTACGGACAGCCGCCCATCCAGCTCCGGCTGATCCGGGGGACCACACTGCTCTGCGAGGTCTCCGACGCCAGCGGCACCGCCCCGCACCTGCGGCGTGCCCGCACCTACGACGAGGGCGGTCGCGGCCTGCTGCTCATCGCCCAGCTCGCTCGCCGCTGGGGCACCCGCCACCAGCCCCCCGGAAAGACCATCTGGGCCGAGATCGAGCTGACGGAGCCAGACACCTGACCACCGACGTGCCGCCACCGACCGACTCTGACGAAAGCTGTTGATCACGGGACCGCAGGCTTGTCTGCTCGCTGGTGCGGTCGGGGGAAACGTCAGCCGCAGCCCGATCGTGTCGGATGAACTGTGGGCGCTGATCCAACCGTTGCCGCCCGTGCCGGCGCCGAAGCTGGTCGAGGACAGACCTCCGGCATCGTGTTCGTGCCGCGCACCGGCATCCCCACCTCATCACCCACCTCCTGCCTCTGTCCGACAAGATCCCGCCTGTCGACGGACGAGTCGACAGGCCGCGTCGGCGCTCCGGTGCACTGCCGGCCGATCCCGGCGGCGACCACGACACGTACCGTCGCTTGCTCTGGGTCCGCGGGATCCGACCGGTCATCGCGAAGCGGGGCGAGCCCCACGGCACCGGCCCGGGCCTCTTCCGCCACGTCGTCGAGCGCACGTGCCGCGCCTCGCGACAGCGCGGGCGGACGCCCCCCTGGGCACCCGGCCGGACAACCCCGGCCGGCTCCCACGATAGGGCCGGTCGGCCCTACGTCCATGCCCGCGGTACGAGGAGGATGACCAGATGTCCCGGGACAACGACTTTCGCGCACTCGACCGCCTGGAGTGTCTACGCCTGCTCGCCAAGGTGCCGGTCGGTCGCGTGGTCTACACCCGGCACGCGCTGCCTGCAGTACTTCCCGTAAACTTCTCGCTGGACGCCGATTCCTCGGTGCTCTTGTGCACCGCCCCGAATTCGGAACTGGTCCGTGCCGTCGAAGGCGTCGTGGTCGCCTTCGAGGCGGATGAATTCGATGCAGAGAACCGGTCCGGCTGGAGTGTGGTCGTCACCGGACGGGCCACCGTGGTGAGCAGCTCCGCGGAACGCGCGCGGCTGGCACAGACAGGCCCCCGCTCATGGATGCCGACACCGGAGCCGGTGTTCGTCCGGATCGATTGCGAGATGATCACTGGGCGCGAACTAGGGCATCGACAGCGTCCTGAGGTCCCACCGGAGCAGCCGCAGGACGGCTGACACAGGCCAGGCCGTCCGAGGCCGGAGTCGTCAGCCGGACGTCACCACCTCCGCGCCCCGCCGGTCCAGCCGAGTTGTCGGCAACCACGCGCCAGTTCTGCGAGAGGTCTCGTCGGTCAGACTCGTGCGCATGTGCTCGGGCGGTGGCCGAGAGCAGGACGCGGCGGTGCCTGGCCGACGGGCGAACGGTCTTCCCGCCGATGGTGACGTGACGCTCGGACCACAGTGCCGACGGCCGGGAACGGGCGGACCGCCGGACGTCAGGCGTCGGTGTCCGACCCGCGGGGTCGGGCCGTCCAAGAGACACCGCGCCCGGTTCAGATCCGAACCCACCACCGA
The DNA here is from genome assembly GCF_055567595.1 of Streptomyces sp. NPDC026515. NCBI lineage: Bacteria > Bacillati > Actinomycetota > Actinomycetes > Kitasatosporales > Streptomycetaceae > Streptomyces > Streptomyces sp. NPDC026515. The sequence goes on along the minus strand of NZ_JBVHQD010000020.1, from coordinate 156,046 downwards.
CGAACTCCCCGACACCGTCGCCCACGCCCGTTGGGTACGGAGCCGCCACGCTTACCGTCGTTCGTCCACCGCTGGCGTCGGCTCGTCGTCGGTCCCCACGGACGGGCGGCGCCCGGGAAGTCCAGCATGGACGAACAGTCCTTCGACGAGGCGGTAGTTGGAGCTCGGGGAGAGACAACGACACTGTGCCGGGATGAGGCGGTGTCACGGTGGGCACTGAGGCGAGCCGAGCCCGGCCCTGACGGGCAGGCCGGCGGTCGCCGTCGTCGCGGTGGTCGCCGGTTTCGCCACGGCGGTCGCAGGAGGGTCTCAGCAGATCTCCACCACGAACAGGCCGTGGTCGTCGCGCGGGGCCGCGGCGTCACTATCCGGCCTGGGCGGGATAGTCACCGGCGGCCAGGTCCGCCATCAGGCTCGGGTGGGTGGGCTCCCAGCCGAACCGCTTCTGGGTCAGCGCACTCGAGGATGGCATGTCGAGGGCGAACAGCCGGCCTATGAGGCCGAAGTCGTCCGGTGACGTCGACTCGACCGGCACCGCGAGCACGTCGCCTACCGCCTCGGCCAGGGACCGCATGGTGTCGCCCTCGTCGGCAACCGCGTGCAGGACCGTGCCGGGTGCAGCGTCCTCGAGGGCGATGCGGAACAGCCGGGCGGCATCGAGGCGGTTGACCGCCGGCCAGCGTTGAGCGCCATCGCCCACGTACATGGACACGCCTGTTCTCCGCGCGGCGGCAATGAGTACCGAACAGAAGCCGTAGTGCGTCGCACGTTGATGCACGGAGCGCGGCAGCCGTACGACGGAGGAGCGGACGCCCTGGTCGGCCAGGTTCAGCACTGTCTGTGAGTTGAGACCGCGGCCACCGACGGGGCCGTCGGTGGTGTCGGGATCATCCTCGGTGGAGACGTGGCCCGGTTCCATCGGTGTGAGGCCGGCGTGCACGAAGGGTTTCCCGCTGCCTGCGAGTGCGTCGGCGAGGGTCTGGATGGCTTCGGTCTCGGCTTCGATGCACGGCTGCAAGTTGCTCCAGTCGTTTCCAAAGGCCAGGTTGATGACGCCATCTGCCTGGGCGGCGCCCGCCCGGAGGCTGTCCAGGTCGGTGAGGTCGCCGCGGAGGGGCGTCGCGCCAGCGGTGGAGACGGCCGTAGCCGCAGCGTCGGAACGAACGAGGCCCAGGACTTCGTGGCCGGCAGCGATGAGTTCGGGAACTACAACTGAGCCAATGCTGCCGCTGGCTCCTGTGACGAACACACGCATGGGAGGCTCCGGATTATTGATGCGACGCTGTGTCGCGGAAAAGGAAGTGACGGCCGAATCGCGGGCCGACGGTGCTCGCCTCCGAATTCCCCCGACGAGGCGACTGCCTTTCCCCGGTCCGACTCGGCATCCCGGCAACGCATACCTATCGATATGCGGTATTGCCTGCTGTCAGATACCGCTCCGATGAGCGTAGGCCGTCTGCCGGCATACGGTTCAATAACTTCGGGAACTCGGAGATGGTCCAGGGAAGAAGCTTACCCTCGGAACGAGGTGTGGCGGTAGCTCTGACCACACGGGTGAGGACAGAACGCCACAGCCGATTTCCGCGTGCATTTACGGAAGCGATAATCCGTTCCGCCAGAAATCGAACCATGCAGATAGGGCCAGGGATGATGGACGACGTCAAGGCATCTTTCGAGGATCTGGCGATCCTTGAGCAGCCGAACGACGACTGCATCCGGTCCGATCAGCGCAACCAACTGGCGGGACGGGTTCGCCGACGTCCTCCAGCGTGTCGTTGTCGAGGTCCACGAACTCGTGCGAAGCCGAACGCGCTTGGGCCGTGGGCGCCGCGTCCGGTGCCGCCGACGTACTGCGCGAGGGTGCCGTCGCGGGTCCAGTCCGTGAGGCCGAACAGGCGCTGCCCGAACGACAGCCCTGCCGTCCCACAGCCGCGACAGGAGGCCACGCCCGCCACCTCATGTCCCGGGACCGAGGGCGTCCGGCCCCGGCCGCGGCGCTCGACCCAGGCCGAGGGCCGTTCCAGCTCGCCCCCAGCTCCGTAGCGGACGACTCGGGCGGCAGCCGGAACGCGTCCACGTCCAGTCACCGCACGCCCCGGCCTGAGGATCGGTCAGCGCTCGGGCGTGTCATGCGGGAATGAGCACGACCTTCTTACCGCCGGCACGTCCCGCAGTGACTCGGGTGAATGCAGCCGGCCCCTCGCTCAGCGGCAGAGGTTCCGGTGCGAGTTTCAAGGTTCCGGCCGCGGTCTGCTCCGCCAGCTGGGCAAGCTGCGCGGCGTTGGGCTCGATGTAGAGGTCCCAACTGGTGATCCCCCGTTCCCCGGAGGGAGCATCGGAGGTGAGCGAGCACAGCCGGCCGCCGTCGCGCACCAGAGGCAGAGCCGCGGCAGCCGTGCCTGCGGCGATGATGAGGGCAGCGTCGAATCCGCCGCGTACCGTGGTCGCCCAGTGCGGGTCGCGGTAGTCGACGACCTCCTTCGCTCCCAGACCGAGCAGACGCTCGGCACCGGTGGCAGACGCGGTCGCGGTCACCTCGACGCCCTGGGCCGCGGCGAGTTGGAGGGCCAGTGCTCCGGTGCCCCCGCCTCCGTTGGTGATCAGGAGCCGCTGTCCTCGGTTGAGTGCCAGCTTCTCCAAAGCCTGCAGCGCGGTGAGCCCGTTGACAGGCAGTGCCGCTGCGTGGGCGGCGTCCAGGTCGGGTGGGCAGGCCGCCGCATGATCCGCGCTGATCAGAACGCGTTCGGCCCAGAAGCCGCTCCCTCCGGGCAGCGGGGCTTCGTGCGCGAGCACCCGGTCGCCCACCGCAAACCGAGTGACACCCGCACCGACTCCCAGCACCTTCCCCGCGCCCTCCACTCCCAGCGCCGCCGGGAGCCGCAACCCCACGTCCCACCGAGCGTCGATCTCCAGTTCGTCCCACGGTCCGACCCCGGCAGCCTCCACCGCGACCAGGATCTGGCCCGGCCCGGGCGACGACGGTTCGGGCAGTTCCAGCAGGGCGACTTCCGCCTCCGCCGTGGACACTCCGCACGCCTTCATAGTGGATCGTTGTCCTCTCATTCGGTCCGGCCGACCGGGAGGTACTGGCCGGAATTCACATCAGGCATCGGTGTCGGACAGGGACATTCCGCACACTTTCACGGTAGATCTCCGTCCTCGCGCTCGGTTCGACCGACCCGTCCGGATCCGCAGCGGTCAGGGCCGCGGCGTTGCGTTGCCGGGACTCCGCGGAAGGTGCTGCCCAGCCGTTCGGTGGCGGCGAGACGGGCTCAGCCAGGGCGACGGCTCGCGGAGTTCCCGGTGCCGCGGTCGTCTAGACGAACGTGAACAGCTGGTCGGTCTCGAAGCGCGAGACCGGGCTGTGGTAGGCCTTCGCCGGGTCGGGGTAGCCGAGGGCCAGCAGCACGGTCGTGGTGTGTCCGGTTTCGCGGATCTTGAACGCCTTGTCGACACTGGTCGGGTCGAAGCCTTCGAGCGGCATGGCTTCGACGCCGAGTTCGGCGGCCGCCATCATGGTCAGACCCATCGCGAGGTAGGTCTGCTTTTCCATCCAGTGGTTCAGGTCCTTGTAGCCGTAGTTGCGCAGGTTGAGGAAGTCGCGGGTCATCGACTCCCACCGCGCTTGCTTGGCCGGGTCGGGGAACCGGCCGTCGGCCCGCTCCTTGTCGAACACCGCCTGGAGGTGGCCCTCGGGAAGGTCCGCCCTGGTGGTGAGGATGACGGTGTGCGAGGCGTTCAGGATCTTCTCGCTGTTGTCCTGGAACCGCTCACCGAGGTTGGCCGCCAGCCGCTCCTTTCCCTCGGGCGTGGCGAGGACGTAGAAGTGGTTGGGCTGCACGTTCGTCGACGACGGCGTCGAGCGCAGGAACCCCAGCAGTTGCTGGAGTGTCTCGTCGGGGATGGTCTTGCTGGGGTCGAAGTACCTGGTGAGGTGCTTGTTCATGAGCTTGCCGAGGTCCATGTCATCCTGCCTTTGGGTTGTGATCACGAGTTGAAGAGTCTGTGATTCGTGCTGAGCGGGTCAGTTCTTGGCGCGGGCGAGCAGTTCCTCGACGCGGCCGAAACTCATGCCTGTCGTCGCCGAGGCGAGGTCACCCGCGAGGAGTGCCTTCGCCGCCTCGTCGACCGCCCCCATCGCGTGGGTGTAGAGCAACGGCCCCAGGCTGATTCGCCTGACCCCGGCCTGCTGCAGTTGAGCGACGGTGAGCACCTTGTCCGCCGGTGACACCAGGACGTTGACCGGTGTGGGGGCGAGCGCGGTGACGATCGCGACGAGTGCGTCGAGGTCGGGTGGGAACGGCGCGTAGACCACGTCCGCGCCCACCTCGGCGAAGGCCGTCAGACGCCGGACGGTGTCGTCGAGATCGGGGCGCCCCTGGATGAAGTTGTCGGTCCGGCCGGTAACGACGATGCGTCCCCTCGACGCGGCGACGGCGCTACGGACGCGACTGACCGCTTCGTCGAAGTCACGGATCGGCCTGTCGGGATCGCCCGAGGTGTCCTCCACCCCGATACCGGCCAGGCCCACCTCCACGGCGGCCTCGACGGTCGCGGCGACGTCCTCGGGCGTGTCGCCGTATCCGTCCTCGAAGTCTCCGTTGACGGGCAGCCCTGTGAGGCTGCCGAGCAGCCGCGCGTGCTCAAGGTGCTCTTCACGGGTGACTTGGTGACGCCCGTCGAGGCGGCCCAGTGTGGCGGCGATCGCCGCGGACGATGTCGCGATCGCCTCGAAGCCGGCATCGGCCAGCATCAGCGCCGAGAGGCCGTCCCAGGCGTTGGGCATGACGAGGCCACCGTCGCGGGTGTGCAGCGCCATGAATTGCTCATAGAGTTCGGAGCCCGGCATGTCGCGCCTTCCTGAATGATCACCGACTCGGTGGCGGTCGCCGACCGCGTGTCCGAGCCGCGTCCTGACTCCGCCGGGGCCTCGGCAGACGAGACGATGCGGACCGTGAACGATTGCCGCGGACTCGATGAGCCGGGAGGACTCGCGGCCCCCGCCCACCGGGCTCACATGTGTCGCGCAGCAGGGCGGTGGGTCTCTCCGCGGGCCGCGCGGGGTACCGGCGGATCGGGCGCAGGGTTCACTGGCGCACGGTCGTATCGACCGGGTCGACGGCGGGGATGTCGAGGTCGGTCTGGTTGACGTTGTTGATGAAGTTGGTGAGCAGGAACTGCACCGCCACCGCGACGATGGCCAGGATCTGGGCATCGGTGTATCCGGCGCCCCGTACGTCCGCGAGGTCGGTGTCGCTGACCTGCCCGCGACTCTCGACCACCTGCCGCGCGAAGCGGGCGGCCGCGGCACGTTGGGGGTCGACGGAGCTTCCGGCGCGGCCGAGCTCGATGTCGTCGCCCGACATACCGCCGAATTCGGTCGCGACGTGGGTGTGCATCGCCAGGCAGTAACCGCAGCCGTTGGCCTGCGACACGGCCAGGGCAATGCTGTGCCGGGTCTTCCCGTCGAGAACCCGGCTCAGGGCGCCTTGCAGAGTCGTGACGACCTCGAGAACGACGGGGTTCGACGCGAGGGTCTTGAACATGTTCGGGACGAAGCCCAGCTGCGCACCAACGGTGCCGAGTATCTGCTGTGCGCCGGCAGGCACATCGTCTGGAGCGGGAGCGTTCAGTCGTGACACGGGGAATCGACCTTCGATCGGCGGGTGAACAGTTGTCGAGCCCGAGCCGGGCTCGCAGTGTTTCGGAGTTCCGCCGCAGCTCTTCCCATGGCGGCCACAGCCTCGAACTCGCCCGGGGTGCGGCCGGCCAAGGAGACCCGGAGGGGGAGGGGCGGCTCCGTCGGTGCCGAGTTCCGGTTCTCTTCCCTACCTCGAGCACCACACAGAAAGGACTATACAGACCAGAAATTTCTATGCAACCTCCCCTTGGAGGGAAGGCGTCCATCCGATCGCCCGCAAGACGCCCGAGACCGCGTCGGACCAGCAAAGTTGCAGTTCAACACTATTTCACAGCGCGGTTGCGAGAGAGTGCACTGACTGGATCGAGTGGATGCGGACCATGTCGCGCTGGTTCGTCTCGGTCCAGATCGATTGACATACCTGGACTATTTAGTCCTCGACACGGTGAGGCTCGACCAGGTCGAAGGCAACGCCCCGGATGCCTGCGCCGCCGTCTCGCGTCCGTCGAGGAGGAGGTGCTGGTCGCCATGGCCGTCGCAGCACAGAACCTCGGCTCCGCAATGCCGCGCCGGCTCGGCGTCACGACCCCGACCGGCGCCCGCCCGACCCTGCCCGCACCTCCGGCCGGGCGGAACCCTGCCGGAGGTCTTCGCCGAGGAGGCCCGGCGGTCACCGGCCGCCGGGGCGCACCGCGGCCGGTGAGTGCGGAACTGAGCGACGCGGGGCAGGTCCGGTCCCGTCTCACGAGCCACGACACCTTCGGCACCTTCGTGGAGGATCACCGGGCTGCCTTCTCTCGTCGGTCGCCCCTTATGGTCGTATTGGGGTCACAACTGATCCGGCCCCGTCGCTGCCCCTGGGGATCGAGGCCACCGCGCTTGTGATGCGCTCCACGACCGAGCAGCACGAGTGAGTAACGCACCCGAGGGAGACGCCATGCCCGCAGCCAGCGACGCTCGCCGCACGTCACGCGGTCTGGAGACCCGTTCACGGATCGTTGATTCGGCAGCCAAGCTGTTCTATGTCAGGGGCGTCAACGCCACCACGCTCGATGACATCCGCGTGGCGAGCGGAACGAGCAAGTCGCAGTTGTACAACCACTTCAAGGACAAGCGCGCGCTGGTCCACACCGTGATCGATGTCCAGTCGAGATCCGTCCTCGCCCGCGAGGAACAGCGCCTGCGCGGCGTGAAGACCCTCGCCGGTCTGCGCCGCTGGCGTGACGCCTTGGTCCAGGCCAACGCACTGCAGGACGGTTCGTACGGGTGCGCGCTCGGCGCGATGTCGATCGAGCTGTCCGACAACGACGAGCAGTCCCGCCAGGCGCTCAACGCATCATTCGACGCCTGGCAGCGGATGCTCGTCGAGACACTGGACCGGCTCCGCGACCTCGGCGTGCTCTCCGAAGACGCGGACCCGCGACGCCTGGGTACGGGTCTGCTCGCCGCCCTGCAGGGGGGTTACGTGCTCGCGCAGAACGCTCACAGCTCCGAGCCGATGGCCGTCGCGCTGGACATGGCCCTGGACCACATCGCGATCTTCGCTCGCGACTGAGCCCTCGCGGTCCGCAGGGCACCTTCGCGTCCGCTCCGGCAGGTCAGGCGAGCCTCGCGCACGACCTTGCCCGGCGCCCGGACGATTCGAGTCATGCGCGCCGGATGACCAGCACGGCCACGTCGTCCAGGTGGTCCACCGCTGCTACCGCGTCGAGCAGCCGGTCCGCGGTCGCCTCGACGCCGAGCCGGTCGTGGAGCGCTCGGCCGGCCAGCGCTCCCGCACGCTCCAGTCCGGCGTCCAGGGTCAGGCTTGGCCCTTCGACCACACCATCGGTGACCATGACCAGCGCGGTGCCCTCTTCCAAGGTGAAGGTCTCCTCGGGGTATTCGGTGCCGGACACGATTCCAAGGACCGGCCCCGGGGGAAGTGCGCGGACGGTGTGGCTGCCGTTGTCGCGCGCCTGAAGCAGTGGCACGTGGCCTGCGCTGGTCCCGACGACCTTTCCGTTCCGCGGATCGAGGTGCAGCATGGTGCAGCTTGCGAAGCGTGGCGCGTCCATCGCGACGAGCAACTCGTTCGTACGCGCCAGGACCGTTGCCGGGTCGGGCTCCTGGGCCGCGATCGCACGCATGGACAAGCGCACCTGGCCCATGAACACCGCGGCATCCACGTCGTGCCCTTGAGCATCGCCGATTTCCAGTGCCACCGCACCGTCGGGCAGGAAAAACGCGTCGTACCAGTCGCCACCGACATCCAGTCCATCCCGGCTGGGCTGATACCGGACGGCGATCTCCAGTCCCGCGAGGTGGTGCGGCAGCGTGGGGAGCATGCTCTCCTGGAGCGCCACGGACAGCTCGACGTGGGCTTGCTGCAGCCTGCTGGTCTTCAGCGCCTGGCCTGCCAATTCGGCCAGGGTCGTCAGGAAGGCGAGCTTCTCCGCCGACGGAACATGCTCCCTCTCGTACGTCACCACCCAGGCTCCGAGTGGCCGGTCGCCCTCCGGGCTGAGGGGGGTGATCGACAAAGCGGTGCCAGGGGCGGATCGCGGCAGGGGCAGGCCCTCGTCGTCCGGCCACCGGCGGGCCAGCTCCTCCTGGTTGCGGAAGATCTGCGCCTGACCGGTACGCATCGCATACGGCAACGGCCCGTCCTCATCCAGCGACAGACCGAGCAGAGCATCCACCTCCCACGTGGGGATCCCGCCGTCCGAGGAGACCCGCAGGCGACCCTCGTCGACGAGGGCGAAGAGAGCGCCGGAACCTCCCGCGGCCGCAGCGAGCCGGGCCAGGACGACCTGCTGCAGTTCCTGCTCGGTCGATGCGCTGAACAGGGCGGAGGAGAAGGCGGTGATCGCGTCCGCGCGGTCCCGCTCCGCGCTTGCCTCGGCCAGCGTCTCCTGACGGTGTGCCTCCGACTGGGTGTCGTCGCGAATCACCAGGAAGACCCGTTCGGGTCCGCCGTATCCCAACTGGATCCGGCGGACCTGACCGCCGAGAACGGCCCAGCCGTCGCGCTCGGTGAGAAACCGCAGTCTGGTCCACGAGGACCGGGCGGTCGCCGGGCCCGCCAGCCGCCGCACGTCCTTCCGGTCATCGGGGTGCACGCGCCTGATCATCTTTGACCTGGGCACCAACGCCTGCGGGAAGAGTGCGGCCAGGGCGGGCGCGCCGCCCAGCCACTCCAGCTGCTCGTCGGGGCGACACATGCACAGGCCGAGGCCGGCAGTCTTCGCCGCAAGCTGGAAGGGGATCAGCAAGCCGTACAGGTCGTGTCTCGCGTCCAGCGAATGCACCCACACAAGGCGCTCGCCGGTCGAGGATTCCGTCACCGCTCGGGCCTCCACCAGACAGACCACCGTCGCGGTGCCGGAACCGGGAAATTCCAGTACACGTATCGCGAGCGTCTTCGCCGTGGCCCCGTGCGTCAGCAGGCCCTCTGCCGAGATGCGCTGGTCCTCATGAAGGAGATCAATGAAGCAGCGGCCTGTGCACTGCTGCCGCGGCCTGCCCAGCTGCGCGGCCATCGCGGAGTTCAGGGAGCGGATGACACCATCCAGGGTCAAAAGCGCGGACGGTGTAGCCATCTGAAGAAGTTCGTCCGAGGCGTCCATTGGCCGCTCACTCCCGATCGTCGAGCGATATGACCTCGTCGTCCTTCAACAACTATCTGCCGCAGAGCGGGCCTCGTCCACGCAGCCGGTCTCTCTGGCCCGCACCGGCCGTCGGCGTGGATCGACCAACGCCGGTGATCGTCTTCGGACCGCGAAGGCCCTTCGCGGGAGCATTCCCCGACCGGGCGGAGACCCAGGCCGGTCCGGTCCTCCCGGGCGACCAAGAAAAAGGACCTTGAGGTCCCTTTTGGATCCTGCTAGCCTGCACAGCGGTAATCTGGCCCACGTGGCGGAACAGGCGCGCGACAGAAATGACTCCCGGCTGACCGAGCGCGGGCGGGCGACTCGGGAGCGCATTCTGAGGGCTGCCGCCGACATGATGTACGTCCGGGGCGTGTCTTCCACGACCCTCGACGAGGTCAGGGCGGCCAGCGGAACGAGCAAATCCCAGCTCTACCGCCACTACCCCGACAAGGATGCACTGGTGCGGGACGTTGTCGCATTGCAGGCCGCTGAACTGCTCAAACGTCAGCACCAGCTCCTTCAGCGGCTCAACTCCCTCCGCGGGCTGGAGCGCTGGCGGGACGCGCTGGTCGAACACAACGCGCTCCGTAACGGGGCGTACGGCTGCCCGCTCGGATCCCTCGCGAGCGAGTTGGCCGATCAGGACGAAGAGGCACGCGAGGCGCTCTCCCGGCACTTCGACACCTGGGAAGGACTGCTGGAGGCCGGGCTCGACCGTATGAAGGACTCAGGAGTCCTCCGCGCCGAGGCAGATGCCGAAGAGCTGGCCACCGGCCTCATGGCCGCGCTTCAGGGTGGCTACCTCCTTGCGCAGACAGCCCAGGACGTCAAGCCCATGAGGATCGCCCTGGACATGGCGATCGGCCACGTCAAGACCTACGCCGTACCCGCCGGGGACGCCGGTCCGCCGACGGAGGATCCGTCAGGGCACTGAGCCGGCTGCGCCAGGGCGGCACCGGAGGAAATCCGGTGCCGCACGTCAGGCGGGTCACGTCTCCGCCTCCGCCACCGGACCTTCACCGCCTCCCGGCGACCGCCACCGGACCTTCACCGCCTCCCGACGACCGTCGGCGGGCCCGACGGATTTTCGACGGCACAAGCCTGCGTCCGTCCTCACATTCCGCACCCGGCACAGTCCCTTCTGTGCCTGTGCGCAGCCCAGCCTTCAGTCGAAAGCGGAGAACCTCTCCCCATTAGAGGACTATTTAGTCCTGAAAACCGGCCGACTTACGGTACGTTTGGAGAGAGCGGTCCACTGCGGGCAGCTTGCAGTGAAGCCTCACGAGGATCTCCAGGGCGGTAAGCACCATGCACGTCGACCTCCAGTTCCCAACGGTCGGTCGCGTCCGGCTTCGCCAACAGGGGGCGAGGCCGGAGCCGGCCGCGGCAGCGTGCTGTCTGGGCTGCGTCGTTGCTCGGTTCAGGCGAACCGGCGAGCCCCTCGAAACCGGCGGAGCACGTGCCGGTCGGCTACGCCCCGACGGCGGACGCAGGTCACGTCCGCGCGCATGTCCGCCCGCCTGGGCGGTCTCTGCGGAAGCCGGGCGACAGTTCCGTGAACCCAGCCGACGGAAGCCGCCTGCCGGAGAGCCAACGGGACGCTCTGGACCTGAACAGGTTCAAGGTGACGACGACAGGGGCGCCGAAAGACCGTCGCGCCGGCAGCCGACCGGCTGAGGGACGGGCGTGCCGGGCGCGACCAGAGCGGCGTTCACCGGGCGCGTCGCGCGGCCGGGCCCAGCTGACCCGATACGCCGTCGGCTGCCGTCACTGCCGACGCCGTGCGGACACCGCTGTTCGTCCGGCGATGAGGAAGACACCACCCCGGGGCCCCGGCCGGCCGGTCCGGGCACTCGATGAACGAGGAGTTGATCACCATGGACGGAGAGCAACTGCGGAAGATCGCGGGCGCCAGCACCGCGGAGCTGCCCGGCGCCGGCCTGGAGCACCGCTCCGGCCCCGACTGGGACCTCTACAAGGTCGGCGGCAAGGTCTTCATGCTCATGACTGACATGCCGGGGCACCCTGTCGTGATCCTGAAAGCCGATCCGGACGACGCCGTGGCCCTGCGGGAGCGGCACAAGGACATCACCCCCGGCTATCACATGAACAAGAGGCACTGGATCACGGTGGAAGGCGGGGGCACCGTGGACGAGGAGCTGGTGAAGGAACTCGTGATCGACTCCTACCGTCTCGTGGTCGGCGGCCTTCCCACGTCCGAGCAGCCCGTGGATCCTCGCACCTACGGCCGCCGGGCCTGACCGTCGTCATGCCCGCCGAGCCTCCCCATGTCCGCACCACGGCCAGTCCGGCACAGCTGCGGCAAGCCTTCCGAAGTGATGTGAAGCGAGCGGGGCGGGGGGTCCGCCGCGCGCTGACCGAAGCCCTGCGCGAAGCGGTCCGCAGCGGCCGTCTGACGCCCGGGACACGGCTGCCCTCCTCCCGCCGGCTCGCCGCCGAGCTCGGGGTTGCCCGCAACACCATGGCGGCTGCGTACGGCGACCTCGTCGCCGAGGGATGGCTCACCGCCCGCGCCGGCTCGGGCACACTCGTGACCGACACGATGCTCACTCGGCCGGCCCTGGCCCGCGCAGCCGCCGAGCCGTCAGGAGAACTCCGGTACGACCTGATCCCAGGCAGCCCCGACCTCACCGCATTTCCTCGTGCTGCCTGGCTGAAGGCCACACGCCGCGCCCTCACCGCGGCTCCCGACGACGCGTTCGGCTACGGTGACCCCCGCGGCCGGCCTGAGCTACGGGCCGCACTCGCCGACCATCTCGCACAGGCCCGGGGCGTACACACGAGTCCGGACCACATACTGATCTGCGCCGGCGTCTCCCACGGTCTCCAGATCCTCGGCGAAGTCCTGGCCGGCCGGCGGGCACGGAGTGTCGCCGTCGAGCCCTACGGGCCGGACAGGTACCGCGGCCTGCTGGCCGCCGCGAGCCTGGAGACCCTCCCGCTTCCCTGGGATCCTCACGGAACCGACCCGGTCCCGCCTGAGGGCACCGATGCGGTCCTGCTCACGCCGGCCCACCAGTTCCCGCTGGGCACGACGCTCCAGCGCGATCGCCGGACGGCTGTCGTGGACTGGGCCAGACGGACAGGCGGGCTGGTCCTGGACGATGACTACGACGGCGAGTTCCAGTTCGACCACCAGTCCGTCGGAGCGCTGCAGGGACTGGCTCCAGACTGCGTGGTCTACCTGGGTACCGCCAGCAATACCCTCGCTCCTGGCCTGCGGCTGGCCTGGATGGCGCTGCCTCCCGCGCTCGCTGAGGAAGCTGTGGCGGCCAAGGGACAGATCGACTCGTGCGAGGTGTTGAGCCAGCTGACCATGGCGGAATTCATCACCTCCGGCGCCTACGGCCGTCACCTGCGTGCCGCCCGCCGGCGTTACCGCGATCGGCGAGACTCCTTGGTCACAGCCCTGGCCCGGCACGCCCCCAAGGTGCAGGTGACGGGGACATCGGCCGGCCTGCATACCATGCTCAGTCTGCCGTCCGGCGCCGAGCAGGGTGTCCTTCAGTCGGCGGCCCGGCAAGGACTCAGAGTGGCCGGCCTGTCTCGATACCGCCATGCGCGGTCCCGGCACGCCATGCCCGACGCCCTCGTCGTGGGCTACGGGACGCCCTCCGACGCCGTGTGGCCTCAGGCACTCTCCGCGCTCATGGGGATCCTTTCCTGACGCGCCCCAAGCGGCCGAGAGCTCGAACGCTGTGCTCTCCAGGTACGAGGTCTCACGTCCTGGCCGCCCGGGGTGCGCCGCCGGGAAGCCACTCGCGGAGGGAGCCGGCCGGCGGGTTTCGAGGGAGCCGGGCGCTCCTTCCGAGGCGCCGAACGGCAATGCCCTCCACCGGGCGCCGGTGATGGGCTGATCGGTCCAGGCGGCTTGTTGCTGCTTGCCGGACACAACCTGCTGGCCTGCTTGGCCGGGGTTGGAACTGGCTGTCCGGTTGAATGGTGTCCGTGGAGGGCGGCGTCCTGGATGGTGTCTGAGGGGCCGAAGGAGGTGCCGGGCCCCAGTGGGGCAATCAGTACGGCCAATCCCACGACGATCCACAGTCGCGGCGTGCCATGGGCGGGTACGCGGTCCCGCCGCAGGGGTTCGCTGCCGCCGGATTCAGACAGAAGGCCAGCCAGCCGTACGGCCCCACGACCACCCCGCCGCGCGCCGTACCTGTCTGCAAGGATCCCGGGTTCGGATGGCTAGGCTGGATCCGGAAGCTCAAGGAGGTTGCGATCTGTATGGGTGACGGGCACGGGCCCGGGCGGTCCGAGCAGGAGGAGTCGCTCGGAGCCGGATGGGAGAGGCACCGGCCCGCCGTTTTCGGTGTGGCCTACCGGGTGTTGGGAAGCGTGGCCGATGCCGAGGACGTGACCCAGGATGTGTGGCTGCGGGCGGCCGGCGCGGATCTGCAGGGCATCGGTGATCTGCGGTCCTGGCTGGTGACGGTGGCCGCGCGGCGGTCGTACGACATTCTCAAGAGCGCCCGGGTCCGGCGGGAGACCTACGTCGGACCGTGGCTGCCTGAGCCGCTCCTGACGGGGCCGGACGCGTCGCAGCCGGTACTCGTCGATGAATCCGTCAGTTCGGCGATGCTGCTGATCATGGAGGAGCTGTCCCCGCCGGAGCGGGTGGCTTTCGTCCTGCACGATGTCTTCGGTGTCGAGTTCGGCGAGATCGCCGACGTACTGGACGTCTCCGTGCCGGCTTCCCGGCAGCTCGCCTCTCGGGCACGACGGCGGGTGGCCAAGGCGAAGCAGTCCGTGCCGCAGGCGTCGAAGGCGGAACGCGAACACGTCCTGGCGGTCTTCCGCTCCGCGTACGAAGCAGGGGACCTGGCCGGCTTGGTCAGACTCCTCCACCCGGACGCCGTCTATGTCACCGACGGTGGCGGCAAGATCTCCGCGGCACGCAAGCTCATCCACGGCGGCGAGCGCGTCGCCGCGGTCATGGTCCGCGTGGGGCGCCAGTGGCACCCGGACCGCATCGACTTCGCCGAGGTCGGCGGCGAGCTCGCTTTGGTGTTCTACCGCGAAGGCCGGGTCTACTCCGTCGACACGGTCCAGATCACAGGCGGTCTGATCACCGCGTACCGCAGGGTCGTCAATCCCGAAAAACTTCTGCGCGTCTGAGTTGTCACACCCGGAGGGGCTGCCTCGTCTCCCTGATGAGAACGCGAAACGGGCGACGAAGGAATACGCGAGCAGGAAATCGATCATGCCGAACGGCATACGTCCCGCCGCATCCGCGTCTTCCCGATGCCGAGCCGCTACGAGCTCTGCGTAACGGACTGCGTGTTCGGGTCGCCCCTCCCCGTAAGGACCTGTATGCAAGCCATCACTGTTCGAGACCGTGACGCCGGTCTTGCCGGGCTGTCCCTGACGGACATGCCCTACCCCCATGCGGCCGAGAACGACGTCATCGTGCGGGTGCACGCTGCCGGGTTCACCCCTGGCGAGCTGGACTGGCCGGGTACGTGGGTCGATCGGGCGGGCCGCGACCGAACGCCAAGCGTGCTCGGGCATGAGTTGTCGGGGGTCGTCGTGGAGCTCGGGTACGGCACCACCGGCCTGAGTGTCGGCCAGCGGGTGTTCGGCCTGGCCGACTGGGCCCGCAACGGCTCGCTCGCCGAGTACGCCGCGGTGGAAGCCCGAAACCTCGCGCCGCTGCCGGCGGACATCGACCACTCCCTGGCCGCCGCACTGCCGATCTCCGGGCTGACCGCCTGGCAGGGCCTGTTCGACCACGGCCGCCTCACCACCGGCCAGACCGTGCTGGTCCATGGTGCCGCGGGCGGAGTCGGCTCGATCGCGGTACAGCTCGCCCGCGAGGTCGGCGCCCGCGTCATCGGCACCGGCCGGGCATCCGACCGGGACAGGGCACTCGCCCTGGGTGTCGACACCTTCCTGGACCTGCAGAACGAAAAGCTGGAGGACGTCGGCGAGGCCGACGTCGTGTTCGACGTGATCGGCGGCGACATCCTCGACCGCTCGGCCACCCTGGTCCGGGCCGGTGGCGTGCTCGTCAGCATCGCCATGCCGCCCAAGGTCCGGCCCAGGCACGGGCGGGCCGTCTTCTTCGTGGTCGAACCCGACCGTGCCCGGCTCATCGACCTCGCCACGCGGCTGAGGGACGGACGGCTCAAGCCGATCGTCGGCGCCGTGCGGCCGCTTGCCGAAGCACCCGCCGCATTCGCCCCCGGCCCGCGCACCCCCGGTAAGACGATCATCCGCATCACCGAAGACCGAACAGGAGGCGCCTCGTGATCACCATGCGGATCGCCGGCGGCCTCCTGGCCGTCGCCACGCTGGCTGGGGCCACCGGCTGTACCGCCGTGGCCCAGCGCACCCACGCCAAGACGCCGACCGCCACCGCGACCTCGACGCACCCCGCCGAAAGCCTCACCCCCCTGCTCCAGCAGGCTCTGCCGAACGTGACGGGCAAGACGTTCACCTCTGCGGTCGTCGACTTCCCGCCCAGCGCACGCGCCGTGCCGCACCGTCACGGCCAGGCGTTCGTCTATGCCTACGTCCTCGAAGGAACCGTACGCAGCAGGCTCGACGGCCAGCCCGTGACCACCTACCACCAGGGCGAGAACTGGGTCGAGCAGCCCGGCGCGCACCATGTCCTCACCGAGAACACCAGCCGGGCCGAACGAGCCGAGCTCCTGGTCGTCTTCGTCTCCGACACCGGTGACAAGCTCAAGGTCGACGACCCGAGAGCCTAGCCCGGGGCACGCAGCGGGCAGCAACGCACCGCACGAACTCGGCCTCTGCCAAAACACCCCCCATCGGCCACCAAGAAGCGCCCGAAGCGCGACGCAAGGCCGCACGAACACATCGCCACACGAACACATCGAAGGAACCAAGACCGACACCCAGCGCGTCAACATCGGCAAGCAGCATCCGGCCGCCTACAAGGCTCTTCTCGCCCTGTCGTCAGAGGTTCAGGAGACCGTTGCCGCAGCGGGACTTGACCCACTCCTGGTCGAGTTGCTGAAAATCCGCACCTCCCAGATCAACGGCTGTGCGTTCTGCCTGCGCATGCACACCCGCGACGCCCTCGAGAAGGGCGAGAACCCCGACCGGATCGCCGTGCTGCCCGCATGGGAGGAGACCGGCTACTTCTCCGACACCGACCGCGCAGCCCTCCGCTTGACCGAGGCGATCGCATACGTGGCCGACGGACACGTCGGCGACGAGGACTACAACGCCGCCTCGGCCGTACTCACCACGGACCAGGTCTCGGCGGTCGCCTGGCTGGCAACCGTGATGAACGCCTTCAACCGTGTCGCGATCACCAGCCGGTACCCGGTCGGCAACTGACCCGACAGTGGCACCGGGGGTGATGCGGGCTGCCGGGGTGTTCACCGTCGTGATGATGGGAGCGCGCCACCGGGCCGCGGATGATGGATTCCCTCGTCGGGACGGCGGCCCTGTTCGGTGTCGCACGCTGTCAGGGTGACGGCATGGTGCGCCGGGTGCGCGGATCGTGCCGGCTGGTCGTGCCGGTGTGCGGGTTGCGTGCCGCGATGACGGTGAACACGGTGGCGAGGAGGGCGAAAGCGCCGTAGCCGAGCGCGATCCTCGGTAGCGAAAGGGCGTGGGACAGCTGGCCGGTGATGAGGCTGGGAACGGTCGCGCCGCTGTAGCTGAGGAGGTACACCACGGCGAAGATCGGAGCCCGGTCCGTCAGACCGCTCCCGGACAGAAGGCCGCGGGTCGTGCCACTGATGGCGATGCCCTGACCTGCCCCGGCGACGATGGTTGCGGTGATGAACAACGGAAGCGAACCGGTCGCGATCGCTGTGATGATGCCGCTCCAGCCGGCGAAGAAGGCCGCCATACCGATGCGTTGCGCTCCCGCCGGTGCGAATCGGCCGCTGAGGGGAGCCCCCAGCGCGCTGGGGGCCATGTAAGCGGCGAACACCAGTCCCAGGACGAGTGGACTGTGCGTGCGGAGCTGGTCTTCGACCAGCGCGGGCACGAAGGCCTGGTAGAACGCCCCGGTGGCCCAGGTGGACAGGAGTATCGCGGCTGTGACGGCGAGCAGATGCCTGACCGGGACCGGTATGCGGACAGTGGGCTTCAGCGATCGCCACGCGCCTGGGGCCGGGGCCACGGTGTCCGGGCTGATGGCGATGAGCACGGTGGACAGCAGAAGCAGGCCGATGGAAATGAGGTAGATGAGGTCGCGTGGCCAGGGGCCGAACTGGACCAGGGCACCGGAGACGATGGCCCCCGCGGCAAGGCCGAGCATGACTGTCTGGCTGGACGCGACGGAAGCCAGCCAGGCCGGCCTTGCGGGTGCGGTGTCGACGATGTACGCGGTGAGGCTGCTGCTGGCCAACCCGGCCCCCAGGCCCATCAGGAGCCGGCCTGCGATCAGGACGCCTATGTGGTGCACGTTCAACAGCACCAGGCAGCCCAGCACGAGCAGGCCGAGGCTGGCGAGGGCCGCGTGCCGCCGGCCCACATGGTTGGACAGCCGCCCCAGTACCAGCAGCGTGCTGATCGTGGCGGCCGAGTAGGCGACGACTGTCATCGAGATGCCCGCGTTGGTGAACCCGTCCTGGGCCCGGTAGACGTTGAACAGAGGGATCGTCGAGCCCACCGCGGCAAACGCCGCCGCCAGGGAGAACACCGCGGACAGGAATGCGCGCCTGAATGTTCTGCCCTGACGATCCTGGCTGGGCGCTGGGGCCACATCATGCATCGAGCAGTGTCCTTTTCTCGTTCTGCGTCGGACGGCACACCGGCTTCTGCCGTGGACGGTGGCAGCCGGCCCTGCGACTGCTGGCACCTGCGGGTTCCGTCTTGGCGTCACGGCTGTGGTTCGCCCCGTAGGTTCGCCCGGCCCGTCGATCATGCATTAACGGGACTGTTTCGTCCAGACGACGATGCATCTCACCATCACATGATGCTCACACTCTCACATTCTTGGACCCTGACGTCCTCTTTGGAGTTAGGCTGAAGGTGGTGAACCGAGGGCCGAGCCGAGACGCAGCAGCCCGCTGGATCGGCCGGCTCGAGCAGGACGGACCGTCCTGCGCAGGCAGGGCCCCAAACACAAGGAGGCGTCCCGTGAAGGCGATTGTGGTGACGGATCAGGCAGCGGGGACGTCCGGGATGGCACTGACCGAGCGTCCGGAGCCGCAGGCCGCGGGCAACGACGTGGTGGTTGAGTTCACGCGTCGGGTTTCACGCCGGGCGAGCTGGAGTGGCCCTCGACCTGGGTCGATCGTCTCGGCCGTGACCGGACGCCATCCATTCCCGGCCACGAGGTGGCCGGAGTGGTGAGCGCCCTCGGCTACGGCACCAGGGGGCTGTCGGTCGGACAGCGGGTGTTCGGGCTGGCGGACTGGACGCGTGACGGCACTCTCGCGCAGTACGTGGCCATCGAGGCCCGTAACCTCGCGCCGCTGCCGGGTGATGTCGACTTCACGGTGGGTGCGAGCCTGCCGGTCTCCGCCCTGACGGCCTGGCAGGGACTGTTCGTGCACGGCCGCTTCCACGCCGGGCAGAGCGTTCTCGTACACGGCGCAGCGGGAGGCGTCGGCTCGCTGGTGACGCAGTTGGCCCGCCAGGCCGGCGCCTACGTCATCGGAACCGGACGCACCCCCGACCGGCAGGCCGCGATGGAGTTCGGGGCGCAGGAGTTCGCCGACCTCGGCAACGACGCGCTGGAAGACGTCGGGGGCATCGATCTGGTCTTCGACGTGATCGGTGGCGACATCGGGAAGCGGTCGGCAGGTCTGGTACGAGCCGGCGGGATGCTGGTGACCATCGCCGGTCCGGCCGAGACGCAGCCGAAGGACGGCCTGGCGGTCGACTTCGTCGTCGAAGCCGACCGCGCACAGCTGACTGAGGTCGTCCAGCGAGTCCGGGACGGACGCCTACGCACGAACATCGGCCAGGTCGTCACCCTCGACGACGCCGTTTCCGCTTTCGACCCGGCCGAGCGGGTCAAGGGCAAGACCATCGTTCGCCCGTGAGGCCACCGCGCCCGCCCGGACACATCCAGCAAAGGACCACACCGTATGACCAGCCCAACCGAGCCGAACCGCTCGACCGTCGGCGACGTGGCGAGGGCAGACCCAGGCCTCACCGCGCAGGACCGTGCCGCCCTCGTCGACGATGGCCGCGACGATCCCCGTGCTCTGGCGTTCGACTTCGACGTCGTCAACGACGCGAGGACCGGTGTCTACGAGGCCAAGGCGGGTGACACAGAGGTGGCAGGACTGACCTACAAGTCCGCCGGCGAGAACCGACTCGTGCTGCTGGCGACCTCTGTGCTCCCCGGATTCCGCAACCGGGGGATCGCCACCGAGCTGATCCGACGTGTCCTGGAGGACGTGCGCGCACAGGGGAAGACGGTCACCATCACGTGCCCGATCGTGCGCACCTTCATCGAGCGCAACCCGGCGTACGCCGACCTCGTCGACCCCGAGCACCCGGGAGCCAAGAGAGCCGCACCGGTCCTGGACCAGCCCTTCAGGCCGCCCCGGGGAGAAGTCCAGACGGTGACGACGGGCGCCGAGGCCGAGGCAGCCGCCCTGGAGGAGAACAACGCGACCCTCATCGCCGCCCTGGACAAGGAGGGTCCCGACGAGGTGGAGTCGAGCTGGGAGCTCGATGTCATCCATGACACGGAGCGCAGCCGGTGGTTCGCGGCCATCGGACCCGAAGCGATCGCGGAACTCTCGTACCGGTTCGTCGGCGGCCGCATCGTGTTGCTGACGACCTGGGTCGACCCCGCCTATCGCCACCACCGGGTCGCCGGGGAGCTCATCGCGCGCGTGCTGGACGCGATACGCCCAACCGGAAAAACAATCACCGTCATCTGCCCGGTCGTGGGCGAGTTCATCGCCCGCAACCCGCAGTACCGCGATCTCATCGACAAGGTCCGTCCTGGGGCCGGCGCCTACCCCCAGCACAGCCCCGCACATGGGGCGGACGACCGGAAACAGACCGCCGCGTGCGACAACGACCTGACATAGCCACCGGGCATCCGTATGCGGTTCGACTCTTCCAGTGCGCGTCATCACACCGCGCCGGCCGCCCCCGGTCAGGGACCGACACAGCGATCGCCGGCAGCGGCAGCGGCTGCGCAGCGCGGGCGGTGGTCCGGCGACCGCCAGAGGCGTCAGGAGTCGCCGGACACCTCGGATGGGTGACGGAGCAGTCCGGCGCTGGTTTCACGTCAGGAACCGGCAACGTGCTTGCGAACGTTCACGGATCCCGGTCGCGTGCATCGCCGAGGCGCTGACGTCTCACGAGGACGGCCCTCGGCCCGCAGTTCGAACCATATTGTCTTGCCGGTGGCCGTCCGGACACTGCCCCAGGCGCCCGCGAGCAGGTCGAGAAGTTCGATGCCCCGGCCGTTCTCGGCATCCGTGCCGGCGGCGCCGCGCGCGGGGCTGGAGGATTCGGTGTCCTCGACCTCGCACAGCAGGCGGGAGTGGCGCAGCTGCAGGTTGAGCCGGAGCGGGCCGCGGGTGTGCCGCAACGCGTTGGTGACCAGTTCGCTGACCAGAAGCTCGGCGGTGTCGGCGAGATCACTCACGTCCCAGGCGCCCAGTTGTGCGGTCACCAGGCGCCGGGCCTGCCCCACGGAGGTCAGTTCCCGCCGCAGAGGCCAGGAGGCGTCCCAGGCGGTGGCGCAGCCGCGCGGTGCGTCGAACGGGCGCAGCGGCGCGAGCAGGCGGGACCACAGAGCCCACTGCCGGGCGAGCCGCGACGGTGCAGCGGGGCGAGAGGACTGCCTTCCCCGGCGAGAGGCCGTGCGGTGGCCGATGACCCAGGCGGCCATGGGGATCAGTCCCTTCGCTGCCGACCGGGCGGACGGCTTGCCGACGATCGGGTCCGGCGTACGCCAGACCCGTATGTAGCAGTCGCTACACCTAAAATATATATGTAGCTACCGCTACAGTAAATACGTACCCAAAACTCCCATAAAGGACGGTCGGGAATGCCTGGCCGCCCACACCCAGGAGCCTTCATGCCCCGCCCGCCCGATCCAGCCAAGCGACGTGATCTTCTCGACCGGATCCGCGAGTACGTCACGCGCAACGGCGTCGCGGACCTGTCCCTGCGCCCTCTCGCCAAGGCCCTGGGCACCAGCGACCGCATGCTCCTGTACTACTTCGGCACCAAGGAACAGATGGTCGCCGAGGCCCTCGACGTCTACGAGCGCCGGCCCCTCCTGCGCACCCGAGTACTGCTGGAGACCATCGGCGCGCCCGCGAGCCCCGCGGACCTGCGCCGCTTCCTGGAGGAAGTGTGGCGCCAGTTCAGCGACCCCGAGCTCCGCGGGGCACTTCCTCTCTACTTCGAGATCATGAGCACCAGCGTGCTCCATCCCCACCGCTACGGACCCGTCATGCGCGACATCGTCGCCGAATGGACCCTCCTCTACACCACCGTCTTCCGCGACCTCGGCATGCCCCAGGAGCAAGCACGCACACAGGCCACCCTGCTGACCGACGCCTCCCTCGGCCTGCTGATCGCCCCGCTGGCCGACGGCCACTGGGACCGGTCCCACAAAGCCTTCCACGCCCTCCTCGACATCCTGGAACCCGGATGGCACACCCCGACGTGAACCTCCCTGCCGGACACCGGACCGGGCATCGACATCGCCTGGCCGGCTCCAGCACCCGCTGGAACTGGCGCGCGGGCCTGGCCACGCGCAGGCGGTGGCCGTGGTGGACGTTCAGCAGCGCGTTCAGGACGCTGGAGTCGCCGAAGGCCATCTCGGCCGCGTCCACGACGACCGCGGCGTGAGTGGCGGCCGCGCCCAGCGGCGCGGAAGCCGGCAGGGACACGGAGTTGGGGTCGAAGGCGCCGTGGACGACCACGACCCACACCCCCTGCCCCTCGTACCTGACCGGCCCGCGATCGCCGACATCGACACCGTCACCACCCACCTGCCTCTCCGGCGCGGTGCCGTCCTCGCCGCCCTCCCCCGCGCCGAGCGCACAGCGATCCCGCACCCCGCGAGGTCAGCGGGCGGGGGACGGGCACGAGGGTGAAGTCCGTGCCGGATCGGGCGCGTTGGGGCCGACTGCCCGGCTTTAACGGTCTATACCAATGCCGGAGCGCCTGGCGTCCTCCCTTCACGGTCGGGACCACGGTGCGATCGCCGCGCCGCAAGGGCACTCACCCCGTGACGTCGAGGGCGGTGCCGCCCTCGCCCCTCACACGTCCGGGGCGGTCGTCGTGTCGGGAGAGCCGCCCCCCTGCCGGCCCCTGGGGCGCGGCGAGTGGTCGCAGTCGCTTGTCCGGGCGGCGCCGGCCTGCCCGTGGCGGTGACGCGGGCTCAACCCTCCGGGGCGGCGCGACTCGGGGTACCGTGCCGTGGCCGAACGGCTGATACGCGACAGGGGAGCCGGAAGACGGGCGTCCGTTTAATTCATGACGGATATCCCACCCCCCGTAACCCTGCCGGGAGTTCTTCTACGTCCACGGTCGAGGCTTGAGTTCCGTTTTCGGGATTTGAACAATGTTCACGTCTCGTCGGCGCCGGAAAGCCTCGGCAGAAGTGCCGCGCGGGACCACGGAATCAGCGAGCCAGCCGGCATTCGTGACGGAAAAGGCGCGGCGCGATTCCACGGTGCGCGGTCCGCCAGGAAGGCTCCGGAACCGCTGCCCACTCGGGTGCGCATCGCAGGCGATCAAGGACATGCGACGCCTTCACGGAAAAGGCAGCATCGCGGACAGAACCTCACTCAACTCCGCGAAGGGGCAGGCTCATCGCGGTACCGAGGGGCGGAGCCGAGGGGGAAACGGGCCTTTTCCGGCACCGCTCCGGCGACGCAGCCCCCTACGCCTCCATCCGCGGGTGACCGGGCGTCACGGACGGCACCCTGCGCGTGCAGGCCGGGCCGAGGCGCTCCCCGCGGCGCGAGGAGTGGCACGACAAACGGCTACCGGCGGTAACGAGG
The DNA here is from genome assembly GCF_055567595.1 of Streptomyces sp. NPDC026515. NCBI lineage: Bacteria > Bacillati > Actinomycetota > Actinomycetes > Kitasatosporales > Streptomycetaceae > Streptomyces > Streptomyces sp. NPDC026515. The sequence continues at coordinate 132,824 of NZ_JBVHQD010000020.1, read as the reverse complement.
GTGCCACACACCGGTCACCGGTCTGGACCAGCGCAGGCACCCCGTGACCTCGGCCCGCAACCGACGCGGCGGTCGCCTCGCAGCTCAGTGGCCGTCGGGGTAACGCCCCCGTCCGTTGGGCAGTTCACCGGAGGTGGATTCCTCCAGGAGCTGGGTGTATTTGCGCGAGAGTGCCTCGTAACGCTCGTCCGTGCCGCGTGCACCCCGTTTGCGCCGGGTCATGACATAAAGAGCGACAGGCCCGGTGATCATCGAGACGACCGGTATCAGGCCCCACCACGGCATGGGTGTTCCTCCGCTGAGTCTGGTTTCGAGGGAGCACGGCGGCTGCCCAGGCCCACAGTATGCCCTCGGCTCAGTCCGACCAATCTCGTTGCCCCCGCACCCGCTTTCTTTCCCATAAGTCGTCTGGTGTTTCGCTTCTACCTCTGGACGCACGGCGTGATCGCTTCTAAGTTCCCGTCCCGGCAACGTTTTTGTTCGCGACCTGTGACCCGGGTGCGGACAACTGCGCCCCTTTGCGACCCAGTTGGTGCATCAATCACCCCAATGATGTGAGAGGCTGTGGAAAAAACAGGCGCCCCGCCAACCGACGGTATGTTTTCCGTGCAGCCCCCCACCGAACCGTCCCCCGGGCGGCCGCGGTTCCTGGTGCTCGGGCTGCTCGCCATCACGGACGGCCGCGAGACGGTCGTACTGACCCCCTCCCGGCCCGCCTCGCTCCTCGCCGCCCTCCTGCTCCACCCCGGCTCCGTCGTCTCCACCGGCTTCCTCCAGCGCGTCGTCTGGGGCAGCAGCCCGCCCGCCGGCGGCAAGTCCGCCCTGCACACCTGCGTGCTGCGCCTGCGCCGGCTGTTCGCCAAGTACGGCGTGGCCGACCACGCCATCGAGGCCGTCCCCGGCGGGTACCGGCTGCACGCCGACGCCGACACCCTCGACCTGCTGCACTTCCGCGACCTGCTCGCCCGTTCGTACGCCGAGGACGACCCCGAGGCCGCGCTCCGGCTGGCCCGGGCCGCTCTCGGGCTGTGGAAGGAGCCACTCCTCGGCAACGTCCACTCCGACGAGCTGCACCGCGACCATGTTCCGCGCCTCGCGGAGGAGCGGCTGCTCGCCGTGGAGCGGGTCTTCGACGGCGAACTGCGCCTGGGGCGGCACCGCGAGCTGATCGCCGAGGCCCGTGAGGCCGTCCGGGTCCATCCCGGACACGAGGGGCTCTCCGCCCTGCTCATCGAGGCGATGTACCGCTCCGGGCGGCGCGGCGAGGCCCTCGCCGAGTACCGCAGGATCCACAGCCATCTGGCCGGGGAACTGGGGGTGGAACCCGGAGCGGTGCTGCGGCGCCTCCAGTTGGCCGTGCTGCGCGGCGACCCGTCCGGCGGACCCCTCGTACTCCCCCCGGCGGGCACCCCGCCGGCGGCCGGCGGTACCCCGGCCGCCGAACCCGGTGGGTCGGCCGGCACCGCCTCCGGAGCGCTCGTGCTGCGGTCGCTCGTCGACGCCGGACTGCTTCAGGAGGGCCCGGCCGACCGCTACCGCGTCCATGACCTGCTGCGCCTCTTCGTCAAGGCGGCCGGCACCACCCTGGCGGCCTCCGCCACGCACGACCCGACCGACCTGCGTCCGTCGGCCGTCGGCTGACCACCCCCTGCTCCCCGGAGGTTTCGAAACCCATGGCCCACACCCCCTCGTCCTACGAGGAGATCGCGCAGTCACGGCCTCGCATCCGCAGGGACGTGCTCTTCACCCGGACTCCGTCCGGCGTGCTGTTCCACAACGCTCACGGCGGGTTCAACGTCGTCACGCAGTCCGCGTACCGGTTCGCCGCGCTGATGGTCCCTCACCTCGACGGGGAGCGGCGGGTCGAGGAACTGTGCGCCGGCCTGGGGGACAAGCAGCGCGACATGGTGGTCCAACTCGTGCGCGCCCTCTACGCGCGTGGCTTCGCCCGGGACGCGGCCCCCCGGCCGCCGGTCGAGGTGCTCGCGCCGCAGGTCGCCGAGCGTTTCGCCCACCAACTCGACTATCTCGACCACTACGCGGACCATGCGAGCGAAAGGTTCCTGCGGTTCCGCTCCACCCCGGTCGCCGTCCTCGGTGACGACGCGCTCGCCCGCTGGGCCGCGCTCGGGCTGCTGCGCAACGGCTGCGCCGCGGTGGCCGTCACCGACCGGGGTGGTCCTGGAATCCTCAGCCGCGAACTGCACGGTGTGGAGGGCATGGCCGAGCTGGAGGCCGAGGCCGCGACCCTCGCCGAGGCGGGTTGCGCCCCCGCTCTGACCCGCCTGCCCGAGGCCGGCGACGGCACCCACGACACCTACGGCTGGGGCGATCTCGACGGCTGGGACACCGTCCTGGTCACCGGCGCCGCCGGACACCGGCAGATGCTCCGCCTGCTCGGCGAGGGCGTACCCCCGGGCCGGCGGCTGCTGGGCGCCTGGACGTTCGGCGACCGGGCCGTCGTCGGCCCCGTGATGACGGCGGGCGCCCCCGGCTGCTGGTGCTGCGCCGCCCTGCGGCTCGGAGCGGGCGCAGACGCAGCCGACAGCGCCCACCTGTGGGCCTCCGTCGGCCCCGGCGCGCCGCTCGGCACTCCCCCGCGCGTGCTTGCCGGGCCGCTCGCCGGAATGCTCGGCAACCTGCTGGCCTTCGAGGTCTTCCGGCTCGTCACCGAGGCGCTGCCGGCCGAGACCCGCAACCAGGTGATCGTGCAGGACCTCGACTCCCTCGACGTGCTCTCCGAGCCGCTGCTGCCGCACCCCCGCTGCCCGTTCTGCCCGGCCCGCGACGCCGGCACCCGCGAGGCCGCCCCGCTCCCGGGTGAGAGACTGCGCGCGCCCCACACGGACGACGAGCCCGGCGCCCTGCCGGTCGGCGGGGACGCCGACGAGGACACCGCCCGCGCCGCCCTGTCCGCGCTGGAGTTGCGGGACGTCCTGGTCCGGGAGAGGGCCGGCGTCTTCACCGCGTACGCGGACGACGAGTGGGAGCAGACCCCGCTCAAGGTGAGCACGGTCCGCCTGGGCACCGCACCCGGCCGGGTGCGACGGATATCCGCCACCGACGTCCACCATGTCGCGGGCGCCCGCCTCACCGCGCTGTTCCGCGCCGCCGAGGTCTACGCCGAACACGTCGTGCCGCCCCGGGTGCTGGAGGCCGCCGCCCTGGAGGCCGCTCTCGGCAAGTGGGACCGCGTGACGCCCGCCGCGCTCACCCTCTCCAGCGGCCTCGACGTGCCCGCCGAGCGGGTCGCCCACTGGTGCGAGGCCACCTCGCTGCTGGACGGCCGTACCGTCCTGGTGCCCGCCGGCGCGGTGCGCACCCTGGGCGGCTGGAACGACTCCGGACTCTTCGAGCGGACCTCGGCCGGGACCGGAGCGGCCGGCAGCCCGCGCGCCGCGCTCGCCCGTGCCCTGCGCACCGCCCTCGCCCACGACGCGCTGCGCGGCGCCGTCCGTCGCACCGCACCGGTGCGCACCGTGAACCCGGCGTCCCTCGCGGACGACCCCGAACTCCTCTTCCTGCTGCGGTCGGCGGAGAACCTGGGTGTCGCCGCGGAGGTCCTCGACCTGACCGCCGCGGGCGGCGGTCTGCTGCCCGTCGGCCTGGCCCGGTTCACGGACGCGACGACCGGTGAGGTGCGCTGGGCCGTCGGCGGCGGTCTTCGGCACCGTGACGCCGTGCTGGAGGCGCTGCGTGACCTGCTCGGCGCCGAGCAGTTGCGCCGCACCGCGGGTCCGGCCGACACCGGCGACCCGCTGTGGGACGACCTGGACGCCGCCGCCCTCGTCGCCGAGGGCACCGCGCCTGCCGCGCCGGATGGCACCACCTGGGCCGCCGCGCTGGACGGACTGGCCGCGGCGGGACGGGACGCCCTCGCCGTCCCCGTGAGCGCCCCCGACCTGGCCGCCGGTCAGGTCCACGCCGTGCGCGTCCTGCTGACCGGTGAGGAGCACGGTGCCCACTGAGACCGTGGCGGCACGCGTCCAGGGCGCTCCCCGGGCCGCCGACCCGGCCGGCCCGTGGGAGGCGGTGTGCGCCGACCTCACCGCGGCGATCGACGGCGCCCTCGCCCGGCGGCATCCGGGTGCGCCGCGCGCCGTCGTGAGCCCGCTCGGCGTCCGGGACGAACTGGCGGCGGCCGCCCGGGATTTCGTCCCGCGCGCCGTGCCGGTCGGCCTGTACGGGCACCACGCGGTGGTGGGCCCACGTACCGCCGCCGACGGTCAGGGCTGCCCGCAGTGCCTGGCGCGCCGCTGGCAGGCGGTGCGGGCCGGCTTCCTGCGGGACGCGCTGGAACTCGGCGGGGATCCCGTCGCCACCGGAACCCCGCCCTGGCTGGTCGCCTTCGTGGCGGACACCCTCGCCGCCCTCGTCGCGGCGGCTGCCGCCGTGCCCGCGACCGGCCCGCACCCGTGGGTGTGGCTGCTGGACCTGGAGACCCTGCGCGTCTCCCGGTTCCCCCTGGTGCCCGACGGCGAGTGCCCCTCCTGTGGGACACCGGAGGACGACACCGCCGACGGCGCCCGCGTCGACCTGGAGGCCGCGCCCAAGCACGCCCCGGACGGCTTCCGTCAACGTCCGCCCGGCGCCTACGGCCTGACGCTCACGGCGTTCGCCAACCCGGTCACCGGGGTGCTCGGCCCGTCCGTCGCCCCCGACCTGACCTCAGCCTCCACATCCTCGGCGATCGGCGCGTTCACCACCCGCTCCGGCAGCTACCTGCGGGAGTGCTACTGGGGCGGTCACACCGACTCGTACGGCACGAGCGTCGCAGTCGGGCTCCTCGAGGGCCTGGAGCGGTTCGCCGGGATGCGCGCCCGGTCCAAGCGGACCACGGTCACCGCCTCGCTCGACGAACTCGGCGCGCTGGGTGCCGGGGCGGTCGACCCGCGCACGACCGGCCTGTACTCCGCCGCCTTCCACGCCGCCGATCCGGATGTGCCGCGCTTCGCGCCGGACCGTCCGGTGGACTGGGTGTGGGGCTGGTCGCTGCGCGACGCCCGGCCCGTCCTCGTCCCCGAGGTGGTGGCGTACTACCACGCGCCCGGCGGCATCGCACGGCGCTTCGTGCAGGAGAGCTCCAACGGCTGCGCCTCCGGCGGCAGTCTGACGGAGGCCGTCTACCACGGGCTGATGGAGACCGTCGAACGGGACGCCTTCCTGCTGGCCTGGTTCGGCCGGGCCCGGCTGCCGGAGATCGACCCGGCGAGCAGCACCCGGCCCGAGACCCGCGCCATGGTCGACCGGCTGGCGATGTACGGCTACCGTGCCCGGTTCTTCGACACCCGGATCACGTTCCCGGTGCCGGTGGTGACGGCGGTCGCCGAACGCGTCGACGGCGGGGCAGGGCTGCTCTGCTTCGGCGCGGGCGCCTCCCTCGACCCGGAGGCCGCGCTCGCCTCCGGGCTGTGCGAGATCGCCACCGACTCCGTCAACCTGCGCCGCCGCACCACCCGCGAGGAACGCAGGCTGCGCCGGATGGCGGCCGACTTCCACCAGGTACGGGTCCTGCACGACCACCCGCTGCTGTACGGGCTGCCCGAGATGGGGCCGTACACCGACTTCCTGCTGCGCGGCCGGGACGACGCGGAGCGGGTGCCGCTCGCCTCGCTCACCTCCGGGCCTGATACGCCGCGCGCCTCCGGGCCCGGCGATCCGCGTGCCTCGGACGACCTGCGCGACGACGTGGCGGCGTGCGTCGCCGCCGTGGCGGCGCACGGGTTCGACGTGGTGGTGGTCGACCAGTCCGCACCGGAGCAGCGGACCCTCGGCCTGAGCACGGTCAAGGTCCTGGTGCCCGGCCTGCTGCCGATCGACTTCGGCTGGAGCCGCCAGCGCGGCCCGCTGATGCCCCGCGTCCGCACCGCGCTGCGCGAGGCGGGGCTGCGGGCGGGCGACCTGGGCGACGGCGATCTCAACCCGGCGCCGCATCCGTTCCCCTGACGACCCACATCCCCACGCCGGCCGCCCGCCTCCCGGCCGGCCGGCGCCCACCAAGACGAGCAGAAGAGGGAGTGACCATGGGATACGCCCATGAGTACGCGACCGCGGTGATGCGGCGGGGCAGGATCCCCATGGAACCGGCCGACTTCGTCCCCGACTGGTCCGACCGCCCCCGCAAGGGCAAGTTCTTCCCGGGCGCGCCGTCCTTCCCGCTGCCCGACGGGGGCTGCGCGGACGATGCCACCCTGGGCCGGGGGCTGTTCGGGCAGCCCGGCACCGGGGCGTTCACCCTGCCGCTGCTCGGCGCGATGCTGCGCGACTCCTACGGTCTGACCGGCCGTCGCCTCGCCGTCCAGGCCAACACCGACCTGGGGTCCCTGCCCTTCCACTCGCACGCCAACTGGTCGCGCGGCACCGCCTCGGGCGGCGGCCTCTACCCTGTCGGCGTCCACTGGATCAGCGGCGCGAGCGGACCGCTCGCGCCGGGCGTCTACTACTACGACACCCCCGGCCACCGGGTCACCCGGCTGCTGTCCGGCGACGTCACCGGCGACGTCCGGGCCGCGCTGGGCGATCTGCCGGAGGCCGCCGGCACCGACCAGTTCCTGGTGCTCGGGGTGACGTTCTGGCAGAACTCGTTCAAGTACAACAGCTTCTGCTACCACGCCGTCACCATGGACGTCGGGGCCCTCCTGCAGACCTGGCGGATGTGGGCCCGCGCGCACGGCCTGCACCTGGGCAGCGCCCTGTGGTTCGACGAGCCCCGGCTGGGCCGGCTGCTCGGCCTGGATCCCGAGGACGACGGCGTGTTCGCCGTCGTACCGCTGCGCTGGGACGGACCGGCCCCGGAGCGGGACGCGCCCCGCACGCCCGAGGCGCGGGTGCGCCGGGTGCCCGACGAGAAGTCCCGCCGGGTACTGGCCTTCCCGACCCTGCGCCGTATCCACGACGCCACCCTGGAGGGCGCCGCCGAGCGGCCCGCGCCCGGCGCGCTGGACGTCGCGCTGGCCGCGGTCGCGGGCGACGGCGAGCGCTGCCCGCTGCCCGAGCCCGCGCCACTGGACACGTCCGTGCGCCGGGCGTTGCGCGAACGCCGCAGCAGCTTCGGCCGGTTCAGCGCCGTCGCACCCCTGGAGGCCGACCGGCTGTCGGTCGCGCTGCGCGCCGCGGTCGCCGCGGGCACCCTCGACAGCGACACCGAGACACCCGGCGCGGCCCCGCTGACCCGGCTGTACGTCTTCGTCAACCACGTGCGCGACGTGCCGGCCGGTCTCTACGAGTACGACCGGGACACCGGGGACCTGGTGCTGATGAAGGCCGGCGACCACGCCGGTTTCCTCCAGGACAACTACTTCCTCGCCAACTACAACCTGGAGCAGGCCGCCGCCGTCCTGGTGCCGGTGGCCCGTACCCACGCGGTGCTGGACGCCGTCGGTGACCGGGGTTACCGCCTGGTCAACGCGGCGGTGGGGGCGACCGCCCAGGCCGTCTACACCGCCGTCTCCGCGGCCGGCACCGCCTGCGGTGTCGCGCTCGGCTTCGACAGCGTCTCCTACGAGGAGGAACTCGGCCTCGCCGACCGCGGTGAGATCCCGCTGCTGATCATGTTGATCGGCCACGAACGGCCCCGCCCCGCCGACTACCGCTACGACATCGTCGCCCCGTGACCCGCGTGCCGCCGCCCGCACCGGGCCGCCGGACGACGATCCGGCGGCCGCGGGGCGCGGCGGCGGCACACCCCACCCGAAAGGAGGAGGGCGTGAGCCCGACCGCCACCACCCCGGCCCACGACACCCCCGCCCCCGCCGCAGGGCGTACGGCCCTGCACAGCCGCTTCATGCTGCGCGTCGCGGGTCTTCCGGCCGACACCGTCCTCGCGCTGCGCGCCCCCGAGGCGGCCCGCTGGGCCGCCCGGACCGCCGCGGAGGAGGACCGGCTCACCGAGCTCGGCGCCCGGCTCAGCGACCCGCTCGCAGGCGCGGTCGGCGCCACCGACGACGCCGTGCTGCGCCGCCGTCTGCTCGGCCTGCGCCGGCAGGTCTTCAACAACCGGCTGCCCGGTGATCTGGACGCGGCCCGCGCCCTCGCCGCCGGCCTCGGGCCCGTCACCGCGGCCGACCTGACGGCCTGGCTGGACGCCCGGGTGCGGTGGGAGCGGCTGCGTGCCGAGGGCGGCACCGTCCTCACGGACGCGCTGGCCCGCACCCGCGCCACGCTGCGCGACCTGGCCCGCGACGACCGGCTGCGCCGCGGCCTGCTGCTGGCCTCCCCCACCCTGGAGGAGCGGCTGGACGCCTTCGCCGCCGACCCGGTGCCGGTACCCGGCAAGCGGGCCCGGAAGATGGAGCGCTCGCTGCTGTCCTACCTGTACCGCACCGCGTGCAAGACCAGTCCGTTCAGCACCCTCACGGGCGTCGCCCTGGGCTGCTTCGAGAGCGCGGGCCAGGCCGGCGCACAGGCAGGCACGCCGGTCGGCGCCGACTGGAGGGGGCACCCGAGGCTCAACGTCGTCGTTCTGACCCGGCTCGCCGAACTCGTCGCCGCGGACCCGCAGCGCCGCGCCGACCTGCCGGTCACCCTCGCCTCCGGCTGGAAACTGGACGAGGACCGCGTCCGCTATGTGCAGCGGGCGGTCAGCGCCGGTGACGACAGCGCCACGGTCAGCTTCGACGCGGCGCAGGACCGGCTCTTCTTCCTCCGCAGGCAGGGCACCCTCGACGGGATGCTCGCGCTGCTGCGCGGCCAGGAGGGCACGCTGCGCCACGGCGACCTGGCGCGCTGGCTGACCGCCACCACCGGCGCCGGCGCCCAGGAGGCCGAGCACTACCTGACCGCCCTGCTCGACCTCGGCATGCTGCAGCTGCCCAGCCTCGACACCGGGGTGCACAGCGGCGACCCGCTGCGCGCCTTCCAGCGTGCGCTGCGCGCGCTGGACCGTTCCTGGGCCGACGCCCTCGCCACCCGTCTCGACGTCCCCGGCGGTGTCGTCGAGCGCTACCCGGCGGCGGACCTGGACACCCGCCGGACCCTGCTCACCGAGCTGCGCGCCGACCTCACGGCGCTTCAGGCCGAACTGGGCGCCGATCGGCCCACGCTGCCGCAGACCCTGCTCTACGAGGACGTCTCGGCCGGCACCACCACCGCCGACCTCACCGAGTGGACCGCCCTGGCCGGCCCGCTGCGTTCGATCGGCCGCGTCCTGCCCGCGTTCGACGTGGCCCTGCCGCAACGGCTCACCCTCAAGGGCTTCTTCCTCGCCCGTTACGGCCGCGGCGGACGCTGCGACGACCTGCTTCGCCTGGTCCACGACTTCCACGAGGACATCTTCCGGCAGTACCTCCAGTTCACCGCCACCAAGGACGACTTCCTCCCGGACGGCAGCCACGCCCCGGAGGAGAACTGGCTCGGCATGCCGGAGATCACCGCCCTGGACCGGGCCCGGTCCGCGTTCACCGCCCGGATGCGCACCGGCTGGGCCGGACTCCCGGCCGCGGCCGAGGAGTTCGTCCTCGACGATGCCACCGTGGACGCGGTGGCCGGGGCGCTCGGCGGGGCCGCGCCCGCCTTCCAGCCGTACAGCCACTTCCTCCAGCCAGGGCGCCGGGACGGCGAGCTGCGGGCCGTTCTCAACGACTCCTTCGGCGGCCTGTGCTTCCCCTTCACCCGCTTCACCCACTGCTTCGACGGCCCGGGCGGCGTGGCAGGCCCGGGTCTGACGGCGGCGCTGCGCGACGAGTTGCGACGGCTGTGCCCACCCGGCGCGGTCTTCGCCGAGATCACCGCCGGTGCCGCCACCACCAACCTCAACCTGCACGGCGCCCTGACGGACTACGAGATCGTCTGTCCCGGTGAGAACAGCACGGCGCCCGAGGAGGCACGGCTGTCCCTGGACGACCTGTACGCCGTGCACGACGGTGCCGGCGACCGGCTGATCCTGCGCTCGGGACGTCTCGACCGCGAGGTCGTCCCGCTGTACCTCGGCTACCTCGTCCCCATGGTGCTGCCCGAGATCCCGCGCACCCTGCTGCTGTTCTCCCCGACCGCCCGCTCCGTGCTGGACGTGTGGCGCGGAGTGCCGGCCGGTCCCGCCGAGGACGGCGTCACCCGGCGGCCGCGGGTCCGCCATCACTCCCTCGTCCTCCAGCGGCGCTCCTGGACGGCCGCCGACGGCAGCCTGCCACAGCGCGCTCCCGGCACCGCCGACAGCGACTGGTACCTCGCCTGGCACCGCTGGCGGACCCGGCACGGTCTGCCCGGCCGGGTCTTCGTGACCGTCCACGAGGAGGCCGCGGACGGCGAGGAGAGCGCCGGCGCCTGGTTCGGTGGCGCCAAGCCCCAGTACGTCGACTTCGACAGTCCGCTGTCGCTCATCGCCCTCGAAGGGCTCCTCGCCGGCAGACGCGCCCGGTGCGTCTTCGAGGAGATGCTGCCCGGCGAGGACGAGCTGTACGTCACCTCCCCGCACGGCCGGCACGTCGCCGAACTCGCCGTCGAGATGCTGCCCGGCCCGGCCGGCCTGCCCGAAGAGGACCCGACCCGATGACCGCACCCCTTCCCTCCCCCTTCCCCTCCCACTCCCCCGCCTCCGGCTCCGATACGACCGCCCCCGACGCCCGCGCCCTGGACGCGACCGCCGGCGAGGCTGCCGGCGACGCCCCCGGCGAGTGGCTGGCCGTCCACGTCTTCTACGCGGCGAGCCCCCGCCCGCTGCTGCTGACCTGCATCAGGCCGCTGGTGGACGCCCTCACCGAGGAGGGCCTGCTCGACGGGTACTTCTTCATCAACTACTGGCTGGAGGGCCCCCACCTGCGGCTGCGGCTCAAGCCGCGGCGGGCCGCGGACGCGGAGCTGGTGCGGGAGCGGACGAGCGCCGCGCTGGAGGAGTTCCTGCGCGGGCGCCCGGCCCTGTACGAGGTCAAGGCCGGTTTCCTCGCCGACCTCTACGAGACCCTCTTCACCCTGGAGTACAGCGAGGAGCAGCGCGCCGGATACCTGGGCGAGGACGGCCGGATGAAGCTGCGGCCCAACAACTCCTTCGAGGAGCGCCCCTACGATCCCGAGTTCGGCAAGTACGGCGGGCCCGCCGGGATCGAGCTGGCCGAGTGGCACTTCCAGCACTCCAGCGACCTGGTCATCGAGGCCGCCCGCACGATGAACCTGCATCTGCGGACCGTGCTGCTCGGGCTGTCCGCCCAGCTGATGATGGTCATGTCCGGCACCTTCCTCGCCGACGACGAGTCCCTGCTGGGCTTCCTGGACAGCTATCACACCTTCTGGAACGAGGCGTTCAGCGGGACCACGTTCACGGCCGACCAGGGCTACGACCGCGCCTACAACGCGATGGGCGACCGGCTGCCCGAGCGGTTCCGGCGCATCCGGCAGGCGGTCGCCACGGGCGAGCTGCACCGGCTTCCGGTGTTCCTGCTCGGCTGGGCCACGCATTGCGCCGAACTCCGCGACCGCGCCGCCACCCTGGCCCGGGCCGGTGAGCTGACGTTCCGCTCCTGGGACGGCACCCGGGACATACATGCCACCGACCCCGCGTACGCGCTGCCCATGCTGCTCTCGCCGTACATGCACATGACCAACAACCGGCTGAGCATGACCATCCGCGACGAGGCGTTCCTCTCCTACGTCCTCGCCCGAGCCCTGCGCGACGGATCCCCGGACGGCGAGGAGTGAGCGCCGGTGTCTTCCTCGCGGCCCGGCCACGCGTCCGCCCGGACATCGTGGCCGGCCCGAGCCTGGTGCGCGGGGCGGCCCGCATCCACCTGTTGAAGGATCCGCGCACCGGACGGCGCATGGAGGTCGGCCCCAAGGAGCACTTCCTCATCACCCGCCTGGACGGCACCCGCACGCTGGAGGAGATCGGCCGGCAGTACACCGGAGAGTTCGGCACCCGCCTCGGCGAGGCGCAGTGGGGACAGCTGCTGCGGCTGCTGCACGGCCGCGGCCTCCTCGACGGCGCCCCCGCGCCCGCCGCACCGCCCGCCGCCGCAACGCCGGCCCCCCGGCCGAACGGCCTGCTGGCCGGACGGACCCGGTTGGTCGCCGACGCGCCCGCGCTGATGGACCAGTTGCACCGCGCCACCGCTCCCCTGCGGCGGCCCGCGGTGCCGGGCGTGCTCGTCGTGCTGGCCGTCGCGATGGTCACGGCCGTCGCCGTCCAGTGGGGCACCCTGTGGCGGCAGACCGAACAGACGGCCCGGCAGCCCGTACTGCTCCTCGCGGTCGGCTGCGTCCTGTGGTGCAGCCTCGCCCTGCACGAACTGGCACACGGCCTGGCCGCGCGTGCCTGGAACGGCCGGGTCACCGAGATCGGGCTGCGCTGGATCCTCGGCGCCACCTATCTGTACTGCGAGATCGAGGACGTCCAGTTCCTGGGCGGCCGAGGCCGCAAGGTGGCCACCGCCTGTGCCGGGGTCCTCGCCAACATCCTCTTCCTGGTGCCGTTCTACCCGGTGTGGGCGCTGCTGCCGCACGGCGCCGACGCACGGCCCGCGCTCGGCGCGCTGCTGCTCCTCGGCACGGTCTGCGGCCTCGCCAACCTGCTGCCGCTGGCACCCCTCGACGGCTACAAGGCGCTGGGGCACGCGCTCGCGGTCATCGATCTCGCGGCCGGCAGCCGCACGTTCACGGCGCTCGCCCTGCGGGCACCGCTGCGCCGAGGCCCGGGCCTCGGCGCCTACCCCGCCCGGCTGCGCCTGGTGTACGGGGGCTTCGCAGTGCTCACCGCGGTGCAGTGCGCGGCGCTGCTCGTGCTGTGCGGGGCGGCGCTGCGCACCGTCCTGCCCGACGGGCTGGCCGTGCTCGCCTGGGCGCTGCCGCCGGCGCTGCTGGGCGCCCTCCTGCTGCTGTGGGCGCTCGGCACGCTCGGCCGCGCCCTGCGCGCCCGCCGCGCCCCGGCCCCCTCGGCCGGCCCGGCAGCGGCCCCGGCGGCTGTTCCCGCCGAGTCTCCCGGCGGGCGGCGGGCCCGGCCCGCCGCCGCACCCATCGAACGTGTGCCGGGGCGGTCCGCCGCGGCACGGACGGACACCGAGGGCGCCGCCGGCGTCCCGGAGCCGTCACCGCACCCAAGGAAAGGCGAGATGAGCGGACCCGACACGCAGACCGAGGCCGTCCCCGGCGGCACGGAGACCGAGCCGGTCGTCGTCCTGGCCGGCGTCACCAAGCGGTACGGGGAGGTGACGGCCCTCGACGGCGTCTCCCTGACCGTGCGGCACGGCGAGTTCTTCGGCATCCTCGGCCCCAACGGCGCGGGCAAGACCACCCTGGTGGAGATCGTCGAGGGGATGCGCGAGGCCGACTCCGGGACCGTCACCGTCCTCGGCAGGAGCCCCTGGCCGCGCGACACCGCACTGCTGGCCCGGATCGGCGTGCAGACCCAGGCGCCGGCGTTCTTCGCCCGGCTCACCGCGGTCGAGCACCTGCGCACCGTCGCCGCGCTGTACGGCATGGAGCCGGGCGTGGCGCGCACCGCGCTGGAGCGCGTCGGCCTCACCGACAAGGAGAACGCCCGGATCGACCACCTCTCCGGAGGCCAGCGCCAGCGGCTCGCGGTCGCCACCGCACTGCTCAACGAGCCGGAGATGATCTTCCTCGACGAGCCGACCGCCGCCCTCGACCCCGAGGCCCGGCGCGAACTGTGGGACCTGTTGCGCTCGTTGCGTGCCGAGGGCCGCACCATCATCTGCACCACCCACTACCTCGACGAGGCCGAGGCGCTGTGCGACCGGGTGGCGATCATCGCCGAGGGCCGGCTCGTGGCGCTCGACTCGCCCCGCGGCCTCATCCGCTCCCTCGCCGCACCCACCCGGCTGCTGCTGCCGGCCGCGGACCTCTCGGCGAAGGACGCCCTCGCGCTGGACGGGGTCGACCGGGCCGCCGTCGAGGGCGACGAACTCGTCATCGAGACCACCGCCGCCAACCGCGTCCTCACCGCCCTCGGCGACCTCGTGGACATCTCCACGGTCTCGGTGCGCACCGCCACCCTCGAGGACGCCTACCTGAACCTGACCCACACCGGATCGGAGCACCACCGTTGAGCGCGTACGCCGCACTGACCAGGGCCACCTACGTCGCGAGCGTGCGCGACAGAACGACCCTCTTCTTCACCTTCGCCTTCCCCCTCGCCTTCCTGATCCTCTTCGGCCTCATCTTCCGGGGCCAGCAGGTCGACGGCGGCCTGTCCTCCATCAACTACATCGGCCCGGGAGTCCTGTCCTGGGGCGTCGGCAACGCCGCCGTGTTCTCCGTCGGCTTCGCCCTCATGCAGTGGCGCCGGGACGACGTGCTGCGCCTCATCTGGCGCTCCCCCACCCCGCTGCGCACCCTGCTCGCCTCCCGCTGGACGGTCGCGCTGGGCGTGGCCCTCGTGCAGGCCGTGCTGTTCACCGCCGTCGCCCTGCTGCCGTTCTTCGGGCTCCAGCTGAACGGGCCCTGGTGGGCGGCGCTGCCGCTGCTGGTGCTGGGCGTCACCGCGTTCCTCGCCATGGGTCTGGTGGTCGGCAGTGTCGCCGACACCCCGGAGGCGGTCGCCGCCATCGCCAACATCGTGATGGTGCCGATGGCGTTCCTGTCCGGCTCGTTCTTCCCCGACGACCTGATGCCGGGCTGGCTGCGCACGGTCGCCAAGGTGCTGCCGCTGCACTACCTGAACGACGGCCTGACCGATGCCATGGGCGGGCGCGGGGACCTCGGTGACATCGGCGTGGACTGCGCCGGACTCGCCGTCTTCGCCGTCGTCTTCGGGCTGATCGCCACCCGGATCTTCCGCTGGAGCAACCGGCCATGACCCCCGTCACCGCCCCCGCGACGGTCCCCTCCCCCCTGGAGGCCGCCCGCGCGGACCTCCAGGCCCGGCTGGCGGCCCGCGCCGCGGCCGCGGGCCTGCCCACTCCCGCCGTGTCCCGGATCGGCGACGCCAACGTACTCGGTGACGCGGGTGTGCCGGTCGCCTCCGACGTACCGGTCGCCTCCGCCGTCCCCGGCGACACCGACGCCGCCGGCGCGTGTCCCGGCCAGGACGCGCCCGCGCACACCGCCGCGGTGCACCTCACCGCTCAGGCCGTGCTGCTCGGTCCCTGGGGCGGCACCGCGGACGCCGGACCGGCCTGCGGCATGTGCCTGGCCATGCGCCGGCAGCGACTGCGCACCCGGACCGAACGCGAGGCGCTGGAAACCGGCTCAGCGACCACCGCCGCCGGCCACTGGCCCGCCCTGCCCGACCACACGGTGGACGCCGTCTGGTCCCTGCACCGGCTCATCGCCTCCGGCGCCTCCCGGCACACCCCGGACGGCCCCGACGCCGCACTCCCCCGGGTCACCGAACTCGACCTGGAGAGCCTGCGGGTACGAACCTTCCCGCTCGTGCCGGAGCCGATGTGCCCGTACTGCCGCCCGCTCACCGAACAGGCAGCGCGGCAGGCCGCGCAGGAGGCCGTGGTGGGACCGCTCGCCACCCGCCCCAAACCGCATCCGGACACCTACCGGCTGCGCCGCCCCGCCGACTACCCGCTGCCCGTGAAGGGCCTCGCCAACCCGGTGTGCGGGGTACTCGGCGGCGGAACCTGGATCGACGTCACCTCCCCCACCACCGCGCCCGTCGCCGGCAGCGTCTTCATGCGCGGCTACGCCGGACTCACCGACGTCACCTGGAGCGGCCAGGCCAACTCCTTCGTCCGCAGCCGCGACCTCGCCTTCCTGGAGGGGCTGGAACGCTACGCGGGCACCCACCGCCGGCACCGCGCCCCCGTCGTCACCGCTTCCTTCGACGAGCTCGGCGACCGCGCCCTGGACCCGCGCTCCTGCGGCCTGTACGCGCCGCACACCTACGCCGAGGATCCGATGGTCGAGCCGTTCGACCCGGCCCGGCCGATGCCGTGGGTCACCGGCTGGTCCCTGCGCGACGAACGGCCGGTGCTCGTCCCGGCCCGGCTCGTCTACTACAGCGCCGGGACCCGCGAGGACAACTTCGTCTTCGAATGCTCCAACGGCTGTGCCACCGGCGGCTCCCCGGAGGAGGCCATCCTCTTCGGCCTGCTGGAACTCGTCGAGCGGGACGCCTTCCTGCTCGGCTGGTACGGAGGTCTGCCGCTGCCGGAGATCGACCTGGACTCGGTGCGCGGTCCCCAGGTGCGGGCCATGGTGGCGCGGGCCGCGCTACAGGGCTACGACGTCCACGTCTTCGACAACCGGGTCGACCTGCCGCTGCCGGTCGTCACCGGCCTCGCCGTCCGCCGTGACGACGGGCCCGGCACCCTGGCGTTCGCCGCCGGCGCGTCCTTCGACCCGGAGACGGCGGTGGAGTCCGCGATCTCGGAGATCCTCACCTACATCCCGCACCTGCCCCGGCAGGTCGCCGAGCGGCCCGCCGAACTCACCGCCATGGCAGAGGACTTCGAACTGGTCAGGCAACTGCCCGACCACGCCGCGCTCTTCGGACTGCCGGCCATGCGCCATCACGCGCACAGCTATCTCGCCCCACCACAAGTGGCCTCCCTGCCCGCCCTGTTCGGCGGATGGCAGGAGCGGCGGCCGCGCACCGGCGACCTCCGTGACGACCTGACGCTCCTGCGCGACCTGCTGGTCTCGGCCGGGTGCGACGTCGTCGCCGTCGACCAGACCACGCCCGAGCAGCGCCGCATGGGTCTGCGCACGGTCGCCACGCTCGCTCCGGGGCTGCTCCCCATCGACTTCGGATGGCTGCGCCAACGTGCGCTGCACATGCCGCGGCTGCGGACCGCACCGTACCGCGCGGGCCTGGTGCCGACGCCACTCGAAGACGGTGACCTGCGGCTCGTGCCGCACCCGTTTCCCTGACGGCGGCGGGCGCACGACAGGGTCCCCGCCGCCTGGAAGCGCCGGGGACCCTCGCGGCCGGACGGGGAACGTCAGGCGGTGCAGGAGGTGGTGCTGGTGGTGCTGGAGCAGGTGCTCGTCGAGGAGCAGCTCGTGGAGGAGCCGAGCATGACCTCGCTGGCGTCCGAGTAGTCCGTGATCTCGAAGGTCTCGGACTCGAGGTCCAGGATCTCCTGGGCGAGAGAGGCAAGGGTGTTGTCAGCCATGACGACTCCTTCTGGTACGCGGGACCCGACGCCGGGCGGAACGGGACGGCTCCACCCGGTGGTGCGCCGAACGCCCCCTGAAAGTCGGGGACTTGCGGCACATCCTTTTCTACGCGGCGCGGCCGTCACCACCCTCGCCGTCCGCTGTCACCCCGCTGACACCCATCCCAGGAGACCGCACATGAGCGACCACCGGCACAGACCCGACGCCGGCCCGAACCTCGGCCGCCCCGTCCCCGCCGCAGACATCACCGCCCCCGGCCTCGCCGCGCTGCTGACGCCCACCGCGGAGCTGTACCTCGACCTGCACCGCCATCCCGAACTCTCCGGAGCCGAGCGCCGCACGGCGGGCCGCTTCGCCGACTGGCTGGCGTCGGACGGCTTCCGCGTCCTGCGTGAGGTGGGCGGTCACGGCGTGGCCGCCGAGCTCCGCAACGGCGACGGTCCCGCCGTACTCCTGCGTGCCGAACTCGACGCCCTGCCCGTCGCCGAGGACACCGGCGTGCCCTACGCGAGCACCGTCACCGTGCCCGGCCCGGACGGCGGCAGGGTCCCGGTCATGCACGCCTGCGGGCACGACGCCCACCTCGCGTGCGCGGCGGCGGCGGCCCGCTGGCTCGCCTCCCGCCGCGACCGCTGGCGCGGCACACTCCTCGTCGTCGGACAGCCCGCCGAGGAGACACTCAGCGGCGCCCGGGCCATGCTGGAGGACGGCCTGTACGAGCGGATCACCCCGCCCGACGAGGTCCTCGCCCAGCACACCGCGCCCTTCCCGGCCGGCATGGTGGCGCACGCCGACGGGCCCGTGCTGGCCGGCAGCGTCACGCTGGAGGTGGTCTTCGAAGGCGACGGCGGCCATGCCGCCACCCCGCATCTCACCGCCGACCCGCTGCTGGCCGCCGCCGGTGTCGTGACGCGGCTCGCGTCCGTCGCGGCCCGCGAGGCCGATCCCGCGGAACGGCTCGTCGTCACGGCGTCCTCGCTGCGCACGGGTAACGCGGGGCATGCCGGGAACGTCATCGCCTCTCGCGCCGAACTGCACGTCACCGCAAGGGCGTTCACCGAGACCGCCCTCGACCGGGCCGTCGCCGCCGTGCACCGGGTGGTCCGCGCCGAGGCTTCGGCCGCCGCCCTGCCACCCCGCGTCACCGTCACCCCGGTGACCCGTTCCGGTGTCACGCTCCCCGACCCGGAGGTCGCCGCCGCCGTCCGCGACGCCCACCGGGCGCGCTTCGGAGCCGGCCGGGTCACCGGGTGGCCGGGCGCCACCGCGACCGAGGACTTCCCGCTCCTGACCGGCGCCGGTGCCCATCTCCACGGGCGGCCCGGAATCCGCGGCGCCTACTGGATGCTCGGCTCCACCGGACCCGCGCAGTGGTCGGCCGCGCCCGGCACCGGTGCCGCGCAGAAACTCCGGGCCCTGCCCGCGAACCACTCGCCCCGCTACCTGCCGAGCGTCCGCCTCACGCTGGAGACCGGCACGGCCGCCCTTGTGACGGGTGCCCTGGCACGGCTTGGACGGGGTCCGGACGGTGAGGAGGTACGACCGACGACGGCCAGGGACGATACGGCCTCGGGGACCGGCCGGTGACGTACGGCGACCGGCCTCGGCCGGACAGATGTGAGTCGCCGTACGGTGGGTCGTCGGGGCGGTCCTGCGTGCGGACTGCCCGGTGACGGGCCCGTGGCCTCGTGGACTGCTCCTCGTGCTCGCTCAGGCGGCGAAGTCGTCGATCGCTCGGGCGAGGTCGTCGACGGTCAGGCGCTGCTGCATGTCGCCGAGCAGTCGTGCCGGGGCGGGCAGGGCGCTCTCACGTGGTCCTGGTCCAAAACCAGGACCAGGACCAGGGCCAGGGCGGCGATAGCCGGGCAGCCGTCCGTTGAGATACATCTGGCCCGACGGCCCGAGCGCCCGTCCGAGCCCGTAGGCCACGGGGTCGTCGGACCGAGTGCGCGGACGAGGATCTCCTTCAGGAGAGTCCGGTCCACGAGCAGGCCCTCGCCGATGCCGCCGAGGTGTCGAAACCTGTCCGGGCAAGGGCCCACGGGGCGAGGAGGCTTCCCTTCAACGCGTCCTCGAACGTCGTACCGCTGAGGGTCGCAAGGATCGAGCCGGCCAGGAAGCAGTGCCGTTGTAAGAGGACCAGCGCGCGACGGGCTCCCGCTCGTTGGCCGCACGCACCACGGGCCCGGCAGCTACCAGGAGCGCGCCGTCCCCCTCGCTCAGACCTCTCGCGGTTGCCGGGTCCACCGGTTCGCGCAGGCCGGAGACCTGTCCCAGGATCTGCTCGACGGTGAGGCGCTCATCGGCCGCCAGTCCGGCGCGAGACCGGGAAGCAGCTCGACGGCGGGCGTGCTCAACGGGACGCCTTTGTCCCACAGCGTCCGGATCAGCGCCGTGGAGGTGAAGATCTTGGTCAGTGAGTCGATACGGAAACAGGAGTCCGCCGTCACCACGACGGTCCCGCGGCCGGCCGTCGTACGTGCTCCCGCCGCCGACGCCGGAACATCGCGAAGGCCTGCTTGCTCGTCCATCAGCTTCCTGAAGATTCACCATGGGCATGGCACGACGGCGTCCTGGTCCGCCGGGCCGCGGCTCCAGCCGATCACGACCCCCTGCGGCAGGTGTGCGAGGCCCGGGTCTGCACGGTCTGATCAAGCGTCGTCCCGCCGCCACAGTGCGAGGGGGAGCGGGTCTTGAACCCGCTCCCCCACCGCTGCCGCCGGCGCGGGGACTGTCAGCCCGTGGCCCCGTCCTCCCAGTGATGGACCGCGGTGGTCGCGGTGACATCGCCGGAGTACACGAGGGCCACACGGTGGTTGAACTGGATGGTGTACATCGTCTTCGCACCCGTGACGACCGTGCCGCTGGTCTTGAAGTAGTCGACCGTCGCGAACGGCGCCTGGGTGGCCACGTACGCCTGACCGGCGGGAATGCTGTACCCGCTGATGGGGGCCTGCGTCGAGGCGCCCAGACCGGCCGGGTACTCCGAAGCGTCCGGGTAGCTCGTCCCGTAGACGGACACCGGCGCGGTGCCGGCGGGGCTGATGACCTTCACACCGTAGACCTGCTTGGTGTTCTGGCCGTCGGGGTTGTAGAACCACACCTTGGCACCGCTGTACCAGATCGCGGTCCACTCGCCCTGCTCATCGGCGACGACGAACTGCTGACCTGCCTGCGCCGTGCTGCCCCAGTCGCTGATCTCGTCCGTGCCCGCGGCCGTGCCGTGGATCGCCTGGTCACCGAAGAGCGGAGCCGCCGCGTCCGGAGCGGTGCGCAGGTAGACGGAGTTCGACTTCTGCTCCCGCTCCGTGCAGGAGGGGGTCGCACCGGTCGGGTCGTCGACCGGGCACACCCGGACCGTCTGCACGTTGGTGTCGAAGACCGGGTCGATGGTCACGACCGAGCCCACGGGCGCGGTGGCACGTATCCCGCTGAGCGGCGCACCGACCAGCTTCATGAAGTGGTCCCAGTCCCAGCTCGGCCCCGGGTCCCAGTGCTGATTGCGGACACCGGACAGGCTCGGCCCCGCGACGTCGTCGTGGCCCAGGATGTGCTGGCGGTCCAGCGGGATGTCGAACCGGTGAGCCAGGTACTGCACGAGGTAGGCCGTGGACTGGTACTGGGCTTCCGTGTACCAGGTGGCGCCCTGCGCGGCGTAGCCCTCGTGTTCGATGCCTATGGAGTGCAGGTTCGTGGAGTAGTCGCCCGCCTGGAAGGCGATGTCCTTGGTGGGCACCATCTGCGTCACCGCGCCGTCCGAGGACCGCATGACGTAGTGCGTCGACACGCCGTTGGCCGGGTTGGCCAGACTGGCGACGCCGGAGTCGTACGTGCCTTCCAGGTCGTGGATGACGATGGTGTCGATCTTGATGCCGTTGGCCGGGCGGTCGGAGACCTGCAGTCCCGCCTGGGATCCGGGCACGAAGGTGCACGGCACGGCCGGCGGACACTCGGTGTCGGTGGTCGCCGCGTTCTTCAGGTGGAGCCGGTCCACCTGCGCGAGAGCAGGGCTCACCGAGGGCGCCGCATCGAGCCGGACCCGCTGGCCGTCCTTGGTGGTGACGCCCATGCCGCTGCGCATGGTGGAGAACACGCGGTCCGCGAAGACCTTCGCGTCCTGCTTCCGGGGCGACTGGCTGTAGCGCGCGACAGCGCCGTACCACTGGGACGGGTCCTCCGGAGCGCCGCCCACGACCTGCTTCTGGTACGAGGCCAGCAGGGCCGCGCCGCCACGGATGTTCGCCGCGGGATCCTTGCGCAGCGCGTCCTCGGACAGGCCGGTCAGCTTCGCGGCGGCCTGCAGGGTGTGCAGCGCCGGGTTCGCGGCCATCGACTTCAGGTCGCTGCGCCCGACCGCCCCCGCGTCACCGGTGGCCATCATGGCCGGGGTCACATCGGTGAGGTGCATGGGCCCGTAGCCGCCGTCCGCGCTGGCCTGCGCCCCGTGCGACTCCCAGGCCGACTCCTGGTACGCCAGGCCGAGCAGGACGCTCGACGGAACGTGGTACTCGGCGGCTGCGGAGGTGAAGTCCTGCTGGCGCGTGTCGCCCGAACTGCTCGCGGTGGCGCTCGTGTCGGCCAGCGCGCTAAGTGGCTGAACGGCCAGGCCGCCCGCGGCCAGCGTGCCGACCGCGATGGCGACGAACACCCTCCGCCGCGTCTTCCTCTTGTGCAAGGTGCTTGGTCCTTTACGGGAACTCAGAAGTTGAAGGTCGTTGAGCACACCGCTGATCAGGTCGCCGGCGAAGCCCACGTATGCCGGAGCCCTCGACGGCCGGTCGAGACAACTGACCGGCCACCTGCTGTCGAGCCTGTTCCAACGCGTGCGGCCCGCCCGGACCAGTAGCTCCGGAGGGCCGTCGTCGCAGATCCAGGGACGAGACGACCGCACCGGCCACGTTGCCGGGCGGGCCGCCGCCCCATGACCGAGGCGCCCCGCGGCAAGGCACCACGGAACGTTTACTTGACGATGCAATCAGTATATGTGGTGCATGCACGGAAGCACGTAGCGGTCCGGCTACGAACATGTGAAGGTCTTGA
This sequence comes from Streptomyces sp. NPDC026515, assembly GCF_055567595.1. Lineage (NCBI taxonomy): Bacteria > Bacillati > Actinomycetota > Actinomycetes > Kitasatosporales > Streptomycetaceae > Streptomyces > Streptomyces sp. NPDC026515. The sequence goes on along the minus strand of NZ_JBVHQD010000020.1, from coordinate 110,768 downwards.
GGGGGTCCTCGCCGCAGCGGAGCCGACCCGCCGCACCGAAGGCTGCGGCGCTGCGGGAACGCGGCAGGGGTACCGCACGAGGCGCAGGCAGCGAGTTCCTGCTCGCCGCCGACACGCGTTTCGCCCGCCCGGGCCGGTGGGGCGGGGCCGCACGTTCGCGATCCCTTACTACGGCCTCGACCTGGACGGGGTGCGGGCCGAGCAGCACGGACACGTGAACCGTGCCTTCCCGACGCCGAACTCGACCGGTTCGTCGATGCGTTGGCGTCGCGCATCGCGTCCTTCCACCTGCAGACCATCAAGGACGTCAACCACTTCGTCGACCTCGCCACGCTGCCACCGGACGCGGAGTTCAAAGATCAGGTGGACGCCTCCTGGGCCGCGGCGAACCGTCCGACGCAGCAGCACGTCGCGCAACAGCTCCTCGCGGCGGGACGTCAGCAGCGCAGCGATGTCGAACGCGGACTTCCGCACCGGGTCACACGGTTCCCGTACCGCCCCGGCTCCGAGCAACTCGGCGAGACATTCGCCGAGCAGTCCGCCCCGACGCCGGAACCGGGACGGGCGCACGGACGGGAGTCCCAACTGCCCTCGTGGCTCCTGGGTGACATGTCGGGCCAGGTGACGTGCCGTCGTCGGCCACGACCGTGGGACGGTCGTCCACTGCTTGCCGGGTTCGGGCCGGACCGCGGGAGCCACGACGAGCTTCGGTTCCCCTGGCGCACGGTCATGCCCTACGTCGCCGCACAGGTGGTCGGATTCGCGGTCGCCGCCATCGGCCTGCCGTAGGGCGCGAACGCGGGCTACGCCATCAACCCCGCGCGTGTTCTCGGCCCACGCGTGTTCGCCTGGGCCACGGGCTGGGGGGAACTCGCTTCACCGGGCACTCAACCCGGTTCCTTCCGCGACTGCTTCTGGGTGCCCCTCGGCGCACCCCTCCTCGGCGGCGTGATCGCAGTCCTGGTCCACGACCTCCCCATCGGTGACGTCCTGGACCTGCGGACCCAGGTGGCGCCGCCCCCGGAGATCGGCTGCACCCGCCCGGCGACCAGTGCCCACACGGTGGTGACCGGCGGTTCACCGCCCTAGGCGGGAGTCCGGCCCCGCCGGGCCCGCCGCAGGGGCGGGCCGGGCGGGCCCCGTCGCGCGGGACGCGTCCTTCTCCGGCTCACGCGGACGCCGCCGCGTGCATCGCCAGGCCGTGATCGCGGGGCCGAGCGTTCCCCCGTGCCACGTGTCTGTTCCCAGCAACCGTACGAGAGCAGGGCCCTCCTGGGTGCGGCTCGTTCCTGGCGTCGGCAGGCCGGGCACTTCTCATGCCACCTTGATGACGACCTTGCCCGAAGTGTGACCGTTCTCGACGGTGGCGAGGGCAGCCGGGGCGTCGGAGAGCGTATGGACCGCGGTGATCACGGGCGCGAGGACTCCGTCGAGGGCCAGCCGGGCCGACCGCTCCAGGTTCTCGCGGTCGAGGCGACGCTCGACGAAACGCCCACCGAGCTCGGGCACGGACATGTCACCCACAGCGATGACGTTGCGGGGATCCCGCGCCAGAGGAGCGACCGTCCGCAGCGAGGTGCCTCCGACCATGTCGACGATCCCGTCGAAGCCGTCCGGGACCAGGTCGCGTGCCGCGGCGACGACGTCCCCGGCGGTGTAGTCGATGAACCGCACCCCGGCGGCCTCGGCGTGCTCACGCTTCGCGCTACTGCCTGTGCCGATCACGCGCAGCTCGCGCTCGGCGGCCAGCCGGGCGACGGCGAGGCCGACCCCGCCGCCGACCCCGTTGACCAGGACTGCGGCACCGGCCGGGAGACCGAGTTGGTCGAGCACATCCACCGCGGTCGTCCCCGCCACCGGCAGCGTGGCCGCCACGGTCATGGACAGGCCATCCGGGATACGTGCGGTGTTCGACGCGGACAGCACGGTCGTCTCGGCGTAGGTGCCGCCACCGGTCAGGGCAAAGCCGAAGACCCCGTCACCCACCTCGAGCCCGTCGACGTCCTCGCCCAGGGCGAGGACGGTTCCTGCTGCCTCCATGCCCAGTACGCGAGGAAACGGACGCCCGCCGTCGAGCCCGGAGACCAGACCCTCGCGCAGCAGGTGGTCGAGCGGATTCACGCCGGCGACCTCGACCCGGATCAGCACCTCACCCTGCCCGGGAACGGGATCGGGACGATCGAAGAACTCCTGCACCTCGGGCCCGCCGTACCTGACGAAACCCCACGCCTGCCCCATGTGCTGCCGCCTTAAGTGTGACCGCCCCGGGTGATTCCCAGGCCGTACGGGCATCCTCACCTCTCACACCGATGTCAGGGGCAACCGGTTGAGACGCAGGTCACAGCATCAGGCCGGCCGTGCCACCGTTCCTGGAGCCGTCGAGAGCTCCGCCCGGTGCCGGGTGTTGGCCTCGATCAGCGCATCGAGCGCGTCCCGGGTCTCGACCAGGCGCACGATGTCGGCATCGATCCGGTCCCGCTCACGCGTCATCACCGCGAACGCCAGCTCGACGGTGTCCGGGTCGGCGGGAGTCTCTACGCACGGCAGCACCGTCGCGATCACCCGGCTGGACATACCCGCATCGAACAGTTGCCTGATGAGCGACACACGCTGGACCGCGGCATCGGGATAGTGACGCTGGCCGGCGTCGGAGCGTGCGCTGGTCAGCAGGCCCTGAGCTTCGTAGTACCGCAGCGAGCGGGGACTCACCCCCGTGCGCCTGGACAGCTCACCAATTCTCATGCCCGGGAGCCTACGCCCGCGCGCCTCACGCCCAGGCCGCCCGACGGGTCACGCAGGCTCGCGCACAGCGTCACGCGGCCCCGACGGAATCGCCGGCCGGCCTTTTTGCGGCCGGCCTGTGGCTGAGGGCAGATCGCTGTCGGGCGCGGGCCCTGACGGAAACCGGGATCTGCGAGGTGGACCACCATGCGCCCCGCGGAGGAGCTTCCGCGGGAGACGCCGGCTCTTGAGGGCGGCCCTTGCCGCAGGTGAGCGTGGCCGTGGGCCCCCTCATGTGCGGCTCCACCCGCGGCGACGAGGGGCGGGAGCTGGCAGCGGGTCGAGGCGCCGGGCACGGTGATCGCCGGTGTCCGCTGCGCCTCCCGACCGCCCGAACGGCGGCTCCCGGAGGGGCAAACTCACCCGCCCGGAGCCAGCCAGCCGCGCTCCTGCGCGAGCAGCGCGATCTGGAAGTGGTTGCGCGCGCCCAACGCCGTGCCGATGTCGCTGATGTCCTTCTGCACCGTGCGCCGGCTCACCCCCAGCGTGCGGGCGATCGACTCCTGCTTCATGCCGAGCGAGAGCAGCCGCAGCACCTCGCGTGCCCGCGGGTTCGGTGTGTCGGAGGCGGGCGCCGGCGGCACCGGACGGCCCTCCTGCCCCCAGGGCACCCCGTGCGCCCACAGGCTCTCGAACAGCGCGGCCAGCACGTGCAGCAGTGTCGCGGAGTGGACCAGCAGCGAGCCGGCCGCCGCGTCGTCCCGCCGCAAGGGCATGATCGCGGTGGTGCCGTCGAAGATCACCAGCTTCATCGGCAAGCCGCTGGACAACCGCACCTCGCCACCGATCTCGACGCCACGCCGCGCGGTCTCCAGCGATATCTCGTCGGTGAGGGTGTCGCTGTCGTACACCGACCGGAAGCGGACTCCCGTGCGGATCGCCGCCGCTTGCACGGTCAGCCTGTCCGGCACCCCGTCGACCGCCGCCACGTACGGCGGCATCACCAGGTGCAGCACCTCGTGCCGGGCCGCTCGCAGCTGATGGGCGTAGCGCGCGGTGACCCGTTCCTCGGTGGCGAGGATCTCGAACTGGTCCGAAGCGAAACGGTGGTTGGTAGCCGAGATGTGCATCTCGTGCAGCAGCTCGGCGTGCGTCTCCAGATGCGCCAGCTCCTCGCGGCGGCGGGCCAGGAGGCTGCCGAGCGCCGGGCGCGGCGGGCTGGCGCTCCAGCGGCCCGCGCGTCCACTGACCCGGACGGCGAGCAGTTCGGACTCCAGCAGCCGAAGGGCCCGGGCCGTGGCGGACGTCGAGGCGCCCAGGGCCGCCGCCGCCTCGCCGGGAGCCGTCTCCGGGTGCCCGACCAGGTACTCCAGGATCCTCCCCGCCAGCGGCGGCAGCCCCAGGCCACTCCAGGGCACCTGCGGGATCTGCGGCACCTGCGGCTCCGCGGGCATCGGGCGGCCCCTGCTGTCGTTCACCGGTGGGAGTGCAGCGATCTTAACCCCGTACCGCGCGCTCCGGTCCACCGAGGGAGCGCTCCCATCCCGTCACGACCGGGTCCGCAAAGCTCCCCCAACCACTGCACACCGGTACCAACTGCCCTTCGGCACGCCGCTCCCGCATCGCGCCAAAGCGCAACTGCGCTCAGCCGCACCGGTATTTCCTTGTCCGCGTCGGCGCACCCGTCACATGGTGATCAGCACCTTCTGCCGCGCACTCCGTACACCGCCACACCAGCCCCGACGGCCCGGGCGCTCCGCGGCGGCGGGGACCGGCAGGAACTGCCAGCGCCGGCAGACCCGCACCCGCGCCGCCCCCGAAGTCCTCGCGCGCAAGGAGCACATTGATGCACCGACAAGTAAGACAGGCAGCCGCCGCGCTGGCTCTGCTGGTCCCCCTGGTGGCGGCCGGCCCAGCCGTCGCGGCGCCCGCCGACGGCCCCGCACCGACCGCGCCCGCACGCCACAGCCTGACCCTCGCGGACGGCTCGAAGGTGGCCTGGGCCGACGACGGCACCGGCACTCTCACCGACCCGCAGGGCCGCACCCGCGCCTTCCCCGTGCCGCGCTCGGCCGGCCGAACCGGACTCGGTGCCACGCTCAGCCCGTCCGCCACCGCGCTCACCGCACGCGCCCGGCTCAGCCGCGCCACCCCGTACACCCTCCGCACGAAGCAAGGGACTTCCGCCCAGCAGGCACCCGTGCAGCCGATGAACACCGGCCCCGTGAAGTTGCCCGCGGCCGCCAAGGCCGTGCTGCGACAGGACGCCCGCAAGGCACCCCGGCCCGGCCCGACCACGGGCCTGCCCGCCAACGACGGCCTCAGCACGTCCTTCCAGTCCTACCTCAACGCCCAGGGTGTGGACGCCGCCGGCGCCTTCGCGGACGCCGACACCTATCTGCACGCCCTGCCCGGCACCGGACAGATCGTCACCAACGTCTCCATCGGCGACCTCACCGACCAGTCGATGGCCGACAACGGTGACGACTACGTGCGCACGTACGGTCCCACCACCGTCGTCAAGAACGGCCGGCGCTACCTCGACGAGCCGTCGATGCCCCTCATCCCGACCTACACGGCCGACAACGATGCCAAGCTCGACCCCCTCGGCTCGACCGAGGGCCAGGACCCGAACCTCGGCGAGGTGCTCCTCGACTTCTCGATGATGGCCCCACTGCCGCACGACCGGCAGCGCCCCGGCGCCACCGGCAGCGGCGCCACCGACCTGCTCGGCATAGCCCCCGGCGCCCAGTACCGCCTCGTCGTGCCGCAGGAGGCCAGCTACGAGGGCATCACCGCCGCGCTGAAAGCCGCCGCGAACCAGAAGCCCCGGCCGAGCGTGATCACCGCCAGCCTCGGCTTCGGCACCGACGAGTCGATCGGCTTCCCCGGCCGCTACCTGGAGGACGATCCGACGATCCGGGCCACCCTGACCTCCATCGTGAGGTCCGGCATCGCCGTGGTCGTCTCCTCCAACGACGGCACCCGGCTCGCCCTGCCCGTCTCCGTCGGCCCCGACGGCGGCAGCACCCCCACCGACACCACCACCAAGGCGAGCACCCAGACCGACATCGACGACGTGGAGCCCACCACCACACCCTCGAAGGTGGTCGACAGCGGCGTCATCGCGGCAGGCGCCACCACCGCCGACGACACGCTGAGTTCCGCCGACCCCCGGCGGGGCGTCTACCCGACGACCCGCTACAACGGCTCCGCCGCCTACTCCTCCGGTTTCGGGACCCGCGTCAACCTCGCCGCCCCCGGCGACAACCTGCCGTCCCTGATGCACGTGTGCACCTCCAGCCCCTGCACAGCGCAGGACGTCGAGGTCGTTCTGAACGGCGGTACCTCCGCCTCGGCCCCCGAGATCGCAGCCGCCGTGGCCGACGTGCTCCAGGCCGCCAAGGCGACCCACCAGAACCTGACGCCACGTCAAGTCCGGGACCTGCTCGTCTCGACGGGCAACTCCATCACCCAGCCCCCGCAGGCCGACCAGCCACTCGCCATGGGCACCCAGCTGGATGTGACCCGCGCCGTGGAGAAGGTCCTCGCCAAGCGCTACCGCATCGCGCCCCGGCCCGTGCGGCTGTCGGTGGCTCAGCGCCAGCTGCTGCCCACGCAGTCCGGCACCGCGTTCACCGAGTCCACCGACCCCACGGCGATCGACCTGTCCGGTCCCGCCGACGGCAACGGCACGCCCTCGGGCCAGAACGCCGTCTCGCCGATCACCCTCGGCCTGGACATGACCGGCGACCGCAGCGGCCTGACCTACCGGGTGAAGGTCGGCGACAAGGGCGTCTTCACCAGCAGGACGCCGAGCCTGCGCCTCATGCCCGCCCAGCTGCTGGGCGCCGCCGGGCTGCCGCTCGCCTCCGACACCACCCGCAGTGTGCCCGTCACCTTCCAGGCGCTGCGCGGCGGCAAGGTGGTCGGAGGGCTCTCACAGCGTCTGACCTTCCTCGCCGACGACGCCACCTATGCACAGGCACTCGCCCCGGCGGCCCCCGGTACCACCCCGCTCGGCCGGTCCGTCACCGTCTCCTACGACCTCACCGGCGTCCGCGATCTGGACAGCCCGCGCCTGGTGCTCTCCTCCGTCGGCCACTACACGCCCAGCGCGGCGGTGGACGACTTCAACGTCCAGTGGTCCACCCCCCTCACCCGCACCAAGGGCACCGTGACGATCCCCGCATCCGCCTTCACGGCAGGCGGCGCCGGGCTCTACGGCGTCGGCATCCAGCAGGCCGACCTGTACGGGGTACTCCCCGTCTACGGCGACTTCCGCGCCCTGCGCGTCGGGCCTGACGCCGGCGAACGGCCCGACGCCCCGCTGCTGACCACCGGCGGCTACACCCGCGCGCACGCCGCCGACACCGCCCGTAGCGCGCCGAGGGCGACCGTGAACTGGGACGCGACCGGTGTATCCGGCGCGGACGGCGCCGTGTTCGAGGTGATGTCGCCCGGGCCCACGCTCTACGGCTCGCTGAACACCGCCACCAACCAGAACGGAAGTCACCGCGACGACGACGGCTTCAACCACCCGTCCACGCTCACGGTCAGGCTGCCCGCGGTGAAGGGCCACGCCGTGCTGGACCTGTCGGCGCTCAAACTGCCGACCGGACTGCAGTACCCGGTGCGGGTGCTCGCGACCCGGCACGGTTCAGCGATCGGTCAGGCGTCCCCGACGTCCTTCCTGCAGTACCGCGACGGCGACCAGGTCGCCGGCACCGTGGAGAGCTTCACCGTCTCCGGCGGCAAGGCGCTGATCTCCACCGACGCCTTCACCCTGACGGGTGGCGACGAGGTGTACCACCTGGACCGTTCCGCCACCACCGGCTATGACCTCTCCACCGGCACCGCCGGTGCCGCCTTCGCCGAGTCCACCGACGGGCAGACGATGCAGGAGGTACTCGGCACGGACCCGGCCAGCGGCCACGCCTTGATCGTCCACACCCCGTTCGCCGGCTCGAACGCCTCGATCGACGTGGAGAACCCCGCGACCGGCGCCCCGGTGAAGGTCACCGCGCTCTCCGACCTGATCAGCGGCAACGCCTACCTGGAGGGCGGCACGGTGGACACGTCGCGCCACCGCGGCCTGGTCACCACCTACGAACCCGACCGCGGCCTCAGCCGCATCTGGCCGGTCGACATGAACACCGGACGGGTCGGTGAGTCCCTGGCACTCAACCCGGACAACCTGTACCGCTCCTACAACAACGTCTCGGTGGACGCCTCCACCGGCGAGGTCTTCGTCGCCACCGGCGGAACGATGGGCCCGTGCCTGGGCGGCCGCGTCCCCTACGGCGCGGTCGGCGCGAACTTCAGCACCGGTACCGTCACACCCGTCACCTCGCTGCCGCTGTGTGTCTCGGCACTGCTGCCCGACGGCAGGGGCGACAAGGTCTACGCCGCCGTCGGTGCCGCCCAGCCCAACCCCGAAGGCGGCGAATTCCCCACCAGCACCTGGCTGACCGCCGACCAGAAGACGCTGACCCCGTCCGCCGCGGTCGACACCGGCACCCACGGTCCGGTCTGGCCGGCCCTCGACAGCACCCACCGGGTCGTCGTGGAAGCGAGCCTCTACGAGAGCGGAGTCGAGACCGACAACAACGCCATGAGCGAGATCACCGTGCTGAACCCGGCGACCGGCAAGGTACTGGCACGCCACGCGGTGGCCAACCTCGTGGACTCCACCGTCGCCGGCTCCAACTTCGACTTCACCGGCCGTCAGGGACTCTTCCTCGATCCGCACACCCGCACCGGGTGGGTCGTGAACGGCTGGGGCACGGGGCTGGAGCAGTTCTCCTACTGACGTCCGAACCAGGGCAGGTCCTGAAACCCCCGGCAGGCCCACACGTCTCGGGCAGACAGGGCCACGTCCAGGACACGCCCGCGCCGCAGCACTGTCCGCTTCGGCCCGACACACACCACATCCCGCGCCGCGAGGTCCCGCCGTACCGGCGGGCGCCCCGCGGCGCGGGGTGGAACTGATCGGCTCCGGCCCATCAATCATCCAGGAGGCAATGTGCATTCTCCGTCCGCGCGAAGATCAGGCGCTCTGGTGGCGACAGTTCTCGCCGCCGCCCTGACCGCCCCCGGGGTCGCCCACGGCGCGACCCCTCGTCCGGCCGCGCAAGCCGTCGGCGCCGATGCCTCCGCGGCGCGGGGCGTGCCGGTCACGGTGACGCTGATCACCGGCGACAAGGTGACGGCGACTCAGCAGCCCGACGGATCGGTGTCGGTGGACGACGTCTCGGGTGTCGCGGGAGCGGACGGATCCGCCCGCGTCGCCATCGAGGGTCGGGACACCTTCGTGTATCCCGACAGAGCCATGCCGTACATCGCAGCCGGACGGCTCGACAAGCAGCTCTTCGACATCACCCAGTTGATCGCCCAGGGCTACGACGACGCCCATCGGACCGCCCTCCCGTTGATCGTCGTGCGCTCTCCCGCCGGGGGCGCCGCTCCCGGCGGGCGGCTGCGGTCCGACAGCCCGCTGCCGGGTGCGCGGACGACCCTGGTCCTCCCGTCCGTCCACGCGGAGGCTGTCGAGGCTCGACGGTCGAAGACACCTGTCTTCTGGGACACCCTGACCGGCACCGGCGGGCAGGCCTCCCTGCGATCGGCGGCACAGAACGACGCGAGTTCCAGCGGAGCGACGGGACCGTCCTTCGCGGCGGGAGTCGACAAGGTGTGGCTCGACGGCAGGGCGCGAGCGGACCTCGCCGACACCACGGCACAGATAGGCGCCCCCACGGCGTGGACAGCGGGTGGCACCGGCGCGGGCGTCCGGGTGGCGGTACTGGACTCGGGTGTGGACGCCACGCACCCGGATCTGACCGACCGGGTGGTGGCGGCTCGTAGTTTCGTCGAGGGAGAGGACGTCACCGACCGCAACGGACACGGGACCCATACCGCGTCCACCGTGGCCGGAACCGGAGCAGCCTCCGGCGGAAAGGAACGCGGAGTCGCCCCCGGGGCAGACCTGGTCGTCGGCAAGGTCCTGGGCGACAACGGATCAGGGCCCATATCCGGCATCATCGCCGGCATGGAATGGGCGGCGCGGACCGAGCACGCCAAGGTCATCAACATGAGCCTGGGGACGCCCGCGTGGCACACGCAGGACGACCCGCTGAGCCAAGCGGTCAACCAGCTCAGCGCGGAGACCGGCGCCCTCTTCGTCATCGCCGCGGGCAACTCCGGAAACGCCCCGTACAGCGTCAGCGCACCGGGAACGGCGGACGCCGCGCTCACCGTCGGCGCGGTGGACGCCGCCGACCAACTCGCCGACTTCTCCAGCGCGGGACCCCGGATGAACGACGACGCCCTCAAGCCCGACCTCACCGCCCCCGGGGTGGACGTCCTGGCCGCCCGCTCACAGCTGATGAGCTCGGGTGAGGGCTACTACCGTACGGACAGTGGCACTTCGATGGCCGCGCCCCATGTCGCCGGAGCGGCGGTGCTCCTGGCCCAGAAGCATCCCGCCTGGACCGGCCGGCAGATCAAGGACGCCCTGATGAGCACCAGCGTCCTGACACCGGATTACAGCCCCTACCAGGCCGGTACCGGACGACTGGACGTGGGCGCCGCGTACCTTCAGGACCAGGTGGTCGCGAGCGGGTCCGTCGACGCGGGACTGATCCCCTGGTCGAAGGACCGGAAACCGCAGCCGGTGAAGCGGCAGATCGTCTACACCAACGCGACCGGGCACCCGATCCCCCTGCGACTCGGGGTGGACCGCGGCGACACGCCCGCGGGAGTGTTCACGCTCGCCGCCGACCGGGTCACGGTGCCCGCGCACGGCACCTCCACGGTGACGGTCACCGCGGACCCCCGCGGCCTGCCGCCCGGACAGTACGCCGCCCAGGTCACCGCCGGCTTCGCGACCGGCGTCGTGCACACCGCCGCGGGACTGTCCGTCGAGTCCGAGAAGCACAACCTGACGGTCCGTCTGAAGGACCGGGCGGGCAAGCCCGTCAGCGGCGAGGTCGAGATCACGGGAGCCGACGGGAGGACGACCGTCATGTGGGTCCCGAACGGCACGCTCACCAGCCGCTGGGCCCCCGGCTCCTACACCGTCGTCTCCACCCTCGACGTGACGGGCCGCAACGGCCGGCACTCCCTGGGATACGCCGTACTCACCGTTCCCGAGCTGAAGTTGACGTCGGACCGGAACGTCGACCTGGACGCGTCGCGCATCCGCCAGATCAAGGTGGCGACCCCCAAGCCGACCTCCGTCAGCACCAGCCGGATCGACCTCTACCGTTCCTTCAGCTCCGGTCGGCCGACGCCGGCCGACGACCGGGCGCTGCACGAGATCCTCATGCCCTCACCCGCGTACGACAGCCTCTGGGCCCTTCCGACCAAGGACAAGGTGACCCGGGGAAGCTTCGTCTTCACCACGCGGATCCGTGCCAAGCAGACGCCTCTCGCCATCACGTACAGAGGTCACCGCCTGGACGGCTCCCTGCTGGTCCAGCCTGGGTCCGCGCCGTTCCGCAACGGCTCCACGCATGTGGACGCGGTCTTCGCCGGCAACGGCGCGCCCGCCGACTACACAGGCCTGCACGCCCGCGGCAAGGCCGTCGTCATCCGCGGCAGTGACAAGGTGGCGCCGGCGGACCAGGCGGCCGCGGCGCGAGCCGCGTCGGCGGCCATGCTCCTCGTCGTCAACGACGGAGACGGCCGCGCATACGACTGGTACGGCGATCCGGACCAGCGCACGAACGGACCCGTCCCGGTCGCCTCGGTCACCCGGGACGACGGAGAACGCATGATCCGCGCCCTCACCGCCGCGGGAAAGAGCAGGACGGTGCTGGCAGTCGAGGCCCATCCCGCACCGGCGTACCTGTACGACCTGGCCGACTACCACCAGGGAGGGGTGCCGCGGGACCCCTCGCCGGCCACGGACCCCGGCAGCCTCGCCCGCATCGACAACACCTTCTCCCCGCCGGCCGGCCGGCAGATCCTCGAGAGCCGGGAAGACAGTCCGTCGTACGAATACTGGCCGGCTGCCTACCCGTACTCGGTGTACGGAGGCACGCGCGTTCCGCCGTTCCCCCGGGAACCCGTGGCTCCCGGGCACCGCACCGACTGGGTCTCCGCCGGGAACGGTGTCAGATGGCAGCAGTACGCCTCCATCGACGGCTGGTCGACCTTCACCGACATCACGGGCTATCGACCGCGCAGCGTGCACGGCGAGAACTGGTTCGGCCCCATCACCCGGCCGCGCATGCTCAGCTTCGAGGTCCCGCACCGTGTCGGAGACGCCATGGGCGGCACACTCGCGGGATTCGGTGACGGAGGTTCCGCCCACAGCGGTGACACGGGCCTGATGTCCCGGAGCTTCGCGCTCTACCAGGGCGACCGGCTCCTCATGCGGAACGGCCCACGGCCCGACTTCGGGGTGGGCGACCTGGCCCCCCGGAAACTGCCGTACCGGCTCGTCGCCGACACGCAGGGCAACACCGACCTGACCCCCTACTCCTCCAGCACGCACACGGAGTGGACCTTCGTTTCCGGCAACGCCGAGGATCAGGCCGTCCCGCTCGCCCAACTCGACTACGGAACCGACCTGGACAGCGCGGGGCGTGCGGCACGCACCTCGGACTTCTCGGTCGACCCCGTGGTGCTCGGAAGCGACGCCGCCAAGGACGCCGTCACCTCGGTCGGGCTGGAGGTGTCCTACGACGACGGCGCCTCCTGGCATCCGCAGGCCCTGAAGGACCACGGGGGCTCGTGGCACGCCCGACTCCGCGCACCGGCCCGGGCGAAGTTCGTGTCCATCCGTGTCACGGCCGAGCAGCGGAACGGCGGTGGTGTCCGACAGACCGTCAACCGGGCCTTCGGCCTGAGGTAACCCACGCGGGCGGCCGGGACCCACGCCTACGGCGGCGTCGGGCCCCGGCCGCTCCAGAGGTCCGCAGACGAGACGTGAGGTGTGTCGCGCGCGGGGCTCAGGCTCGGAGTTGCATGTATTCGAAGACGGAACCGTCCGGGTGGCGGGCGACGATTCTGGTGCCGTTGGGCACCTCGTTGGGAGCTTCGAGGATTTCGGCGTTCGCTTTGCCGAGAGCTTCGAGAACGGGGGCCAGGGAGCCGACGATGACGGTTCCGTGCTGCGAGACATACTTCTCAAGGGGGCCGGAGTAGAGCAGGAACGGCCCTACCAGTGCCAATTCGAGCTCGCGATAGGGGAACCGACGGACTTCCGTCTCTCCGGTCAGTTCCTGGTACAGCGGGATCGCGGTGCCGAGGTCGTCCACCTCGACGTTTGCGACCATTGCGTGGATGTTGCTGCTCATTTCAGTACTCTCTTACGGGCTGTCGCGGTTTCGGTACAGACGTGGTCGGCGACCTGGGACGGCGTCGTGCGCCGCCCAGTCCTGGGTGAGTTCATCGTTCCGACGGCCTTCGCCATGAACCGAAGGACCCTGGCGGCGGTCAGATCTGGTTGAGTCCGCCGTCCACGAACAGCTCTGATCCGGTGACGAAGCTGCTTTCGCTGCTGGCGAGGAAGAGCGCGGCGGCAGCGGCCTCGTCGGGGTGTCCCATCCGGCCCAGAGGCACCTGACCGGCGAAGACGTCCCGCATTTTCGCCGCCTCGGCGGCGTCGGCAGCCAGTCCGTTGATACCCGGCGTGACGATCGGCCCGGGTACCAGGGTGTTCACCCGGATGGCCCGACCCCTGAGCTCGTTGGCCCAGGTGCGGGAGAAGGAACGCACCGCGGCCTTGGACGCGGCGTACACGCCGAAGGCGGCTCCGCCCGAAGTGGCCGCGGTCGATCCGGTCAGGATCACCGACGCGCCGTCACTGAGGAACGGAACGGCCTTCTGGACGGTGAAGAGCATCCCCCTGACGTTGATGTCGAACGTCGCGTCGAAGTGCTCCTCGGTGACCTGTTCGAGTGTGGCGAACTCGCCGCCACCCGCGTTGGCGAACAGCACGTCGATGGACCGCCCCCGCTCAGCGACGGCCGCGTAGAGGCGGTCGATGTCGCCGAGGTCGGCGACATCACCCCTCACCGCGGTGGCGTCGTGGCCGATCTCGGCCAGCGCGGCGTCGAGGGCCTCCTGCCGGCGGCCGGTGATGAACACGTGGGCGCCTTCGCGCGCGAACCGCTTGGCTGTGGCCAGGCCGATTCCACTGTTGCCCCCGGTGACTACGGCCGTCTTTCCGTCCAGCTGTCCCATGATCCCTACTCCTGTCCGGCACGGACCTCGTCCGCGCACCAAGCGTCACCTGCATGTCAGAGCCCGCACCAGGAGCGGGCCCAGTTATGGACTATACGGTAAAGAACGTCGTTATGGACCGCGCGGACAAAAACGGTGGCGCGAGGTACATCACGGACCCCGCCCCCTCCGCCGGCCCGTCCGCCCACCCGGGGTCCGACCAGCCGCACGTTCGGCAGAGCACGTGACGGCCTCAGCGCAGACCGATCTGGACCGACAGGTCAAGAAGGGCGTACCCTCTCCACATGGGACGCCCTCGGAATTTCGACGAGAAGCAGGTCTTGGAGTCGGTACGCGAGCAGTTCTGGAATCAGGGCTACGGGGCTACGTCACTGCAGGATCTGACGGACGCCACCGGGCTGGGCAAGGGAAGCCTGTACGGCGCCTTCGGTGACAAACGGCAGCTGTTCCTGCACGTGCTCGACGGCTACCGCACCGAGCAGCTGGACAGCGTCCGGGCGATACTCACCGGCCCCGGTACCGCGGTCGAACGCCTGACCCTCCTCGTGGAGGGCGTGGCCAACGGATTCGCGGAAGACCCGCTGCGACGCGGATGCCTCCTGGTGAACAGCACGTCCGAGCTGCACACCAACGACCCCGATGTCGTCTCACGTGCCAGAACCTCATACCAGATGGTCGAAGACCTGCTGATCACATGCGTGACGGAAGCCCAGCGAGACGGATCCGTCAAAGCGGACGCCGACCCGCAGGAACTCGGGCGCCTGATCCTTGCCGTGATGCAGGGCATCGAGTTCCTCGCCAAGACAGACATGGACAGCGCGGCTCTTCAGCAGATCGCCCGCGCCGCGCTCAGGTTCCTCGGCTGACGTTCCAGGTGTGCGCACGCACCATCGGGTACCGCTCGGCCGCTCCAGTTCCGTGCGCCGGACCTGAAGAAGCGCGTCCGCAAGAGCCGCAGGCCCACGGTGCGATGATCCCGCGCCGTCCGCAGTACCGGTGCCGCCTCGTACGGGAACACCCTGCCGGCCCGGACGGGGATCGGCCGAGTCTCCCCCGGTGGCACTACCCGTCTGTTGCTGCCGGGCCACAGTTCCTGGCCAGGGCCTCTCGGATCTTGTTGTTCCGCCCCTCTGAGGACTGGTCTGACGTGGCCCATGCGATGTAGGCGTCGGGTCTGACCAGAACCGTCTTCCCGGTCGGACCGGCACAAGTGACGAACTCCACCTCCCCGCCCCAGTCGTCGGCCACTGAGGCGGGAACTGACGCACCTGTGGGCGTGATCAGCACGAACCGGCGCCCACGCAGGACTTCGTAGAGTCGCCGCTCGCCGGTCAGGGCGATGTCCGGGGCTCGTTTACCGGTGAGCGGGTGGGCCCCGACCGCAGCAGGATAGGCGATGTCGATACCGGCCATGGCTCGCGCCAGCCGCTCGGCGATCGGCGGGAAGTGAAGGACGGTGCGGGCGGCGAAGTCCCGCAGGCCGCACAGGGCCTGAGGAGTGGTCAGCACTCCACGCAGAAGCGCGCCGCTCCTGCGGATCACCCTGCGCCCCACCGGGTGCCTCTCGGCCTGGTACGTGTCGAGCAGAGCGTCCGGGGCCCGGCCGCGAAGCACCGCAGCGAGTTTCCATCCGAGGTTGGCAGAATCCTGGATACTGGTGTTCATGCCCATGCCACCCGCAGGCGAGTGCACATGCGCGGCGTCCCCGACGAGGAAGACCCTGCCGTCCCGATAGCGCGGACACTGCCGTTCGTCGCTGTGGAAACGGGAGATCCAGCGTGGGTCGTGCATACCGAAGTCCTGGCCGAGAGCCCGTCGGGCAATCGCTTTGATCTCGTCGAGATCGACGGACGCGCTGTCGGGCATCTGGTGGCGGCGGTTCCAGGCCATGATGCGGAACCATCCGTCCCCGAAGGGGACGATGATGGCAAAGGCGTCCCCGACCGCCCCCACAGTAGGGGGCTTCCGCGGAGGTTCAGCCAGCCGCACGTCGGCAAGCATCATCGACCGCACCGCCGCACGGCCGGGAAACGGCAGGCCGAGGGACCGGCGCACCGTGCTGTTGCGTCCATCGGCGCCCACGAGATAAGCCGCACGCAGAGTTCGACTGGTCCCGTCAGCATTCCGCACCTGCGCCTCGACGCCATCGGGACCCTGCCGGACGTCGGTGACTTCGCAGCCTTCACGGAGTTCGACGCCATGGGAGCGGGCGCGTGCGCGAAGCACCTGCTCGGTGTTGTACTGCGGCGTCACCAGCACATGAGGGAAGCGAGTCGGCAACCGCGACAGATCGATCTGCAAAAATTGGAGAACGGGATTTCGCAGACCCGTCGCGATCAGATCGTCAGCCACCCCGCGGGCGTCCAGCTGCTCCAGCGTCCGCGCATTGACGGAAAACGCGCGCGTAAGCTCCGAGTCCCGCACACGCCGCTCGACGACGATACAGCTGACACCGGACTCCGCCAGATCGCCCGCCAGCAGCAGCCCAGCCGGCCCCGCACCCACGATCACTACCTGTGTGTCGAAATCCATGCGCCTTCCTCCCGGTCAGCCACCCGTCATGGGCAGTCTCCAGGCGCGCGAGGTCACACCCCGCCTACCGGCCAGGACGCCGCGGCCCGGACACGCCTGACCCAAGCACCCCACTCATCCAGGCTCCACTGAGCCGGACCAACTCTCAGCTGCGGGCGAACTCGAGGAGGTCCTTGTTGAAGATCTCGGCGAACTTCGGGACCATTGCCAGGCCGTGAGGGGCGCCCGGATACACCTTGTAGATCGCGTCTTTGACGAGCTTGGAGGACTTGTCGCCGGCCGCCACGATGGGCACGATCTGATCGTCGTCGCCGTGCACGATCAGCGTGGGCACGTCGACCTTCTTGAGGTCCTCGGTGGTGTCCGTCTCCGAGAACGCCTTGATGCAGTCGTAGGCGCCCTTGATGCCCACTGTCATGCTCCAGAGCCAGAACTCGTCGCGGGTTCCCTGCGTGACCGTCGAGCCGTCGCGATTGGCGCCGTAGAACGGGGCACTCAGGTCCTTGTAGAACTGTGAACGGTCTGTTTCCACACCCTGACGGATCTCGTCGAAGACCTCGATGGGCAGGCCCTCGGGGTTGGCCTCCGTCTTGAGCATCAGCGGGGGGATCGCGCCGAGCAGGACCAGCTTGGCGACCCGGCCCGTGCCGTGCCTTCCGATGTACCGGGTGACCTCACCGCCACCGGTGGAGTGGCCGACCAGGATGACATCGTGGAGGTCCTCAGCCTCGATGACAGCGGCCAGGTCGTCGGCGTACGTGTCGAGATTGTTGCCGTCCCAGGCCTGGCCGGATCGTCCGCCGCCCCGCCGGTCGTGAGCGATCGAGCGGAAGCCGTTGTCCGCCATGAGCTTCATCTGGGGGTCCCAGGCGTCCGCAGTCAGCGGCCAGCCATGGGAGAAGACAACCGGCTGGCCGGACCCCCAGTCCTTGTAGAAAATCTGCGTGCCGTCCTTGGCAGTTGCGAAGGGCATGTCGGAATTCCTCTCAAGATGGTCAGAGCTCGTCGGGATCGGCGTCGTGGCAGCACAAGCACCTCGTCGGACTCTAACCGAGTGACCGCGCGGTCGCGCGTCGAAATAGAGAACTCCTGCCCCGACCCTGCGGCCCCGGACGGGCGTACAAGACGTACGGCAGGGACGAAACCGGTGACAACCGGAGTACGGCAGTTCACCGATGCACAACGCCCGACAGTGGGGCAAGCTGAAACGACGATCCGAACGACCGGGCAACGCCTCCACACCACGAGGAGCGTCAGATGGAAATCAATAGCACTGACACGGCGGTCGTGTTCATCGACCCGCAGAACGACGTGCTCAGCGAGGACGGGGCGAACTGGGGCGTGGTGGGGGCGAGCGTCACGGAGAACAGGACCGTCGAGAACATGGAGAGAATATTCGAGACGGCGAAGGCGGGCGGATACGAGGTTTTCATCTCGCCTCATTATTTTTACCCGACGGACAGCGGGTGGCGGATGAACGGCCCCCTTGAGACGAGCGAGCTCGAGACTCACACGTTCGCCAGGGCCGGCCAACTGGACCTGACTGGTTTCCGAGGCTCCGGGGCCGACTGGCTGGAGCGATTCAAGCCTTATATCGAGGACGGCAGAACAGTGGTCGCCAGCCCCCACAAGGTGTTCGGTCCAGAAACCAACGACTTGGTGCTGCAACTGCGCAAGCGTGGCATGCGGAGGATAATTCTCGGCGGCATGCTGGCAAACATGTGTGTCGAGTCCCATATGCGTCACCTCATAGAAGAGGGATTCGAGGTCGCACTGGTCAGCGATGCGACAGCAGGTCCCCGCCACCCGATCTGGGGCGATGGCTACCAGGCTGCGATCATCAACTACCGGTTCTTCGCCCATGCGCTGCTGTCGACTGACGAGGCAATCGAAAGAATGCGGTAGGACCCGTCGGCATTTCCAGTCACAACCGGCGGAGCAAGTTCAATGGCGATGGCGGGCAACAGCCGGCTCGGCGGTGCGGGCTGCGTGAACAATCCGAGGAGAATAATCGAGCCAAGGACGACCCAGCAGATGAATCCGAACCCGACCATGAGCTCTGACAGCCTGACCCAGCCATACTCCGTCCGCGAGCACCCTTCCAGGGCTGCTGCCGTGACGTCTCAGGGATCATCGCTTCCCCAGGAAGCCGATGCGAGTCGACACTCCTGCCCCCAGAGGCCTCCAGCAGCAACGGCACACCTACCGCAGTACGGGAAGAACAGGGAGTAGCGAAAGCAGCAGCCAGACGGGAACTGGCCTTCTGGAGGCTTCAGGCCAGGGATCGCTACATCTTGTACAAGTCACCCCTGACGGTGACGGTCCTACCGTAGGACCCGCTGACAGACACACGTCAGCACCTCTCGAACGTTAGGGCCGTGACCGGACATGACTTCCCCCCGCGCCTTCTGGCTCGCCGGCCGGCAGGCCATCAGCGAGACCGCACTGGCCGTGACCTCGCCCTGGACCGGCCAACTGGTCGGCCGGGTCGCCGTGCCGACCGATGACCAGGTGGAGTCGGCGGTGGCGGCCGCGTACGCCGCTCGCGAGGAGTTCGCGGCAACCCCCGCCTACCTGCGCGCCGCCGCTCTCGACCACGTGAGCAAGCGACTCGTGGAGCGCACCGAGGAGATCGCACAGCTCATCTCCGCGGAGAACGGCAAACCGATCAAGTGGGCCCGTGGCGAGGTACGCCGCTCGGTGTCCGTGTTCCGGTTCGCTGCCGAGGAAGCCCGCCGCTTCAACAGCGGCGAGGCTCAGCGACTGGACACGGACGCGGCCGGCCAGGGCCGCCTGGCGCTCACCCGCCGCTTCCCCAAGGGGGTTGTGCTGGGCATCACGCCCTTCAACTTCCCGCTGAATCAGTGCGCCCACAAGGTAGCCCCGGCCATCGCCGCCGGCGTCCCGATCATCCTGAAGCCGGCGCCGAACACTCCCCTTTCCGCCCTGGTCCTCGGGGACCTGCTCGCCGAGACCGAACTGCCGGAAGGTGCGTGGAGCATTCTGCCGGTCGCCAACGACCGGATGCCCGCGCTGGTCCAGGACGAGCGCCTGCCCGTCATCTCCTTCACCGGATCCGAGAAGGTCGGCTACGCGATCATGGACTCGGTACCCAGGAAGCACTGCACGTTGGAACTCGGCGGGAACGGCGCGGCCGTCGTACTGGGCGACTTCGCCAGCGACGAAGACCTCGACCATGCGGCCGACCGGATCGCCACGTTCTCCAACTACCAGGGTGGGCAGTCCTGCATCTCCGTGCAGCGTGTCATTGCCGACGCCTCGGTGTACGACCGGCTGCTCCCTCGTATCGTCGCAGCAGTCGAATCACAGGTCACCGGGGACCCCTCGGACGACAGAACTGACGTGGGCCCGCTCGTCAGCGAGGACGCCGCGTGCCGCGTCGAGGCGTGGGTCGACGAAGCCGTCGTCTCAGGTGCCACGCTGCACACGGGTGGCAGGCGGGACGGTACCTCGTATGCGCCTACGGTTCTCGCAGATGTTCCGACTGACACCACACTGGCCTGCGAGGAGGTCTTCGGACCGGTTCTCACAGTGCTCAAGGTCTCCAGCGAGGCCGAGGCTTTCGCGGCAGTCAACGACTCCAAGTACGGCCTGCAAACAGGAGTCTTCACGCACGACCTGCAGGCGGCGTTCAGGGCCCATCGGGCGCTGGAGGTCGGCGGCGTCGTAGTCGGAGACGTTCCCTCCTACCGGGCTGACCAGATGCCCTACGGCGGCGTCAAACAGTCCGGTGTCGGCCGCGAAGGAGTGAAGTTCGCCATGGATGACTACACCTACGAACGCGTGCTGGTCCTCACCGATCTCCCCCTGTGACAACCCACCAACCCGGCGCCAAGGAAGGATCCGTGTGGCGTGCCCTGCCCGAGGCGGGGCACGCCACACCGGCGTTCCCGGAGATCGGACTCCATTGACAGTACGCGCCATTCGCATCGCACGTGATGGGTCGACGCGAGGGGCGGCGGCCGTCTCCCGGTCCTCGGGCGCGGAGCCCTGCGCCGGCCGGGTACGCGGCACGGTATGCAAGGGGGGCATGCGCCAGGGAGGGCGACGGCCCG
This sequence comes from Streptomyces sp. NPDC026515, assembly GCF_055567595.1. NCBI lineage: Bacteria > Bacillati > Actinomycetota > Actinomycetes > Kitasatosporales > Streptomycetaceae > Streptomyces > Streptomyces sp. NPDC026515. The sequence continues at coordinate 90,246 of NZ_JBVHQD010000020.1, read as the reverse complement.
CCGGTATGCCCCGCGGGCCGTCGCGTCCGCGGGCGGATCGGGACTCGCCGTCGTGCCCCCGGGTCTCGGCCCGGGTGTTGTAGAAGTAGTCCCGATTCCAGGTGATCTTCCCGTCGTCCACGCGGGTCAGGGCCATCGCATCGAAGACGTGCGGGACCCTTTCATCCTGGTCCTCCAGACTCGTGACCGGCTCGGCTTCCGCGAGGACGGACTCCCGGGCGACGTCGACGTGAACGAGTCTTCGACAGGTGGCGACCACCTCCTCTCCCCCGCCCGGCCGGTGACGACTTGACCGACCGGCGGCCTCTGCGGCCGACCCGATCGAGACACCACTGTCGTCCAGGACGCCGCGAGCGAGCCGCCACCGGACCTTCACCGGAAAGGCGCCCCCCGGTCACCAAGGGACCTGCCCGTTCGACAGTGGCCAAGTACCTGATGGTCGCTGGTCATCTCACGTCCGCCCGGCGCACCGAGCTTCTGTCTAGTTTGTTCATTGCATGATCAAACAATCCGAAAGAGCTTTCATGTGCACTGATGGTGACAACCACACCCACGACTCCGCTGGACACAGCCGACGCGGATTTCTGCGCAGTGCGGCCCTGGCCGGCGCGGGGGCGGCGGTAACGGGGACCGGGGCATCCGTGCTCGGCGCATCGCCCGCGTTCGCCGCGGACGCCACCAAGCCCGGCAAGGTCGGCAAGTGGAATCCGGATCCGACGTCCCTCCAGTTCACCCTCGCGGTCATGCCGGACACCCAGTTCATGTACTGGGGCAGCCAGGACAGCGTGAACCGGACCCCTCAGGAGGAGTCTTTCCGCTACATCATCAACAACAGCGGAAACCCCGATCTCAACATCGTGTTCATGGCTCACCTCGGTGACATGACGCAGGACGCCGATCCGTCGTCGTTCGAGCAGGTCGACAAGGCGTTCGCACTGCTGGACGCGCACGGCGCCGCCTACAGCGTCGTCGCCGGCAACCACGACCTGAGCGGCGATGACACCCGCGGCGACACGACGTACCTCCAGACCATGGGCCCCAGCAGGTTCCGGCACTCGAAGACGTTCGCCGGGGCGGACAGGACCGGGTACAACACCGCGCACATCTTCCAGGCCGCCGGCCGCTCCTGGCTGCTGCTGGCCCTGGACTGGCGCACGACCGACCAGGGCTTCGCATGGGCCGACGAGGTCATCAAGGCGCACCCGAAGATGCCCGTGATCCTCACGACGCACGACATGGTGTGGTCGAACTACGATGACAACGTTTTCCCGTACGAATCCGGCGACCCCGAGGACAACGCCGGACTCTCCGACCACGGACAGACGGTCTGGGACAAGCTGGTCAAGGACAACGACCAGGTGTTCCTGACCGTCAACGGCCACTACTGGCCGCCCGCCCGCACCACCAAGAAGAACGCGGCCGGCAACGACGTGCACCTGCACATCGCCAACTACCAGAACCGCTACTTCGGCGGCGGCGGCATGATCCGCCTCTACCACTTCGACCTGGTCCGCAACACGATCGATGTCGAAACGATCAACCCCTGGATCCTGGCCCAGGATCCCGAGTCCCGCAACACGCTGGCCGCCGAACTCGCCCGCGTGAGCGGCCCGGTCGACAACTTCTCGGTGCCGATCGAATTCGAGAAGCGGTTCTCCGGATTCGACCCGGTTCCGGTGCGACCGGCGCGACCGGCCGCCCGAGAGCTGGTGAAGGGCACGCTGGCCTACTGGCGCTTCGACGGCCAGGGCGCTCCGGGGACGGCACTCACCGAGGGCCAGCGGATCCACGACCTGTCGGGCAAGGGCAACGACCTGACCGTGGTCAGCGTGCCGGGCAGCGCCGCCGACGCGCTGACCTGGTCCGCCGACCACCACCCCGACCAGCCCGGCCACGCCAGCCTGCAGTTCACCGGCGGACGCAATCCCGTCCACGGCGCGTACCTGACCACCGGCGCGACGGCACCGCTGAACTCCGAGACGTTCCGGGGCGGCTACACGATCGAGGCGTTCGTCAGGATGCCGCTGGACTGGGACGCCGGGAAGAACGGCAACGCCTCGTTCCTCAGCCGCCGGGGCTCCGCCGGGGCCGCGGGCAAGCACGGCAAGAACACCGACCCCAACGAGCCGCTGGCCCAGTTCGCCATCACCAACAACGGCCGGGAGCCGCAGTTCAACCACTACCCGACGAACGACACCTACCCGACGACCAACTGGGGCCACGGCCTGGTGGAGCTCAAGTGGTGGCACCTGGCGGTGGTCAACGACGGCCGCTTCACGCGCCTGTACGTCGAGGGAGCGCCGGTCGTCGACAACCCGAAGAGACTCTCGGTCGGCCTCACCTCACTCGGACTGCCCTGGCTGGTGGGCGGTCACGAGTATGCCGGTGCCGTCGACGTCGTCTTCCACGGCAACCTCGGTGACATCCGCATCGTCGACCGACCGCTGGCCGCGAAGGAGTTCCTGACGGCCAAGTAGGTGGCGGGCCGGCGCCGTCGGCCCCCTCCCGTCGGCCGAGGGCGTACCGACTGACGACTGGCCGGTGACCGAAAGACTCGGTACCGGCCAGTCAGGTGTGCCACAAGAACGGGAGTCGGCCGGCGACGGCACGCTTCCGCGCTGAGCCGCCGTTGACGAAGGCGCTCGTCGCCGCCACGAGCGGCAGCAGGCAGACCGTCGTTCATCTCCCCAAGCGGCCGCCGCACCGCCGGCGCAGGCGTTGCGGCGGCCGCCGAGACGGCGCCGGTCCAGGTGCGAGGCCACGCCGCGCAGCGGTCCCTCACCTCGCCTCGGACTCCGGCCTCGTCAGTGGATTTCAGCCGCGGGGGCTGGTGATCCGTTCGGGCTGGATCACCAAGATCACCCGCACCTGGTCGCGGCCGCCGAACCACGGGTAGGGCCCACCGAGGTACCTCTGCGCGAGCGCCTCGATGTGCTCGGCCGCTCCCTCCGTGGTCACCCGCACGACACGACCGCGGATCTGGACGTAGGAGGACGGATCCGAGGGGGCGGAGACCGCAACGGCCACCCGCGGGTCACGCGCGACGTTCCGGGCCTTCTGATGCGACTCGACGCTGTTGATCAGGACGTGCTCACCGTCGGTGTCGACCCAGGTCTGGGTGAGCTGGGGCGAGCCATCGGGCATCGTCGTGGCGATGTAGCAGGTGCTGGGGCGCCGCAGCATCGACACCACGTCCTCGCCGAGCGATACAGGCATGAAGGTCTCCAGGGGCAGGACCGATGAATGCTCGGCCCACGGTAGCCACGCGTACAGAGTGGCCCTCGCTCCGCCCCCGGCAACCGTGCACCGGCCGCGACTCGGAGTTCGCCGTCCTTGACGGGCGCAGCATCCATGAGCATGCACAGGGCAAGGTCATCCTCCCGGATGAGCATGGTGCACACCGACCGACCGCACAGCTCGGCTCGGCCTTCCCCTTCACAGGCGGGATCCGGTGCGCCGAGCAGTCCGGATCCCGCCTGCCGTCAGTCAGACGACCGAGGCAACGAGATGGTCAGCGACCTCCGCCGCCGATGGCATCGCCGCTATTTCGTCGCGGAGTCGGTGGGCGGCGGTGGTGAAGGTCGTCTCGGCCAGCAGCCGTCCGACTGCGGCCGTGACGGCTTCCGGAGTGGTCTCCTCTCCCATCGGCAGGGCCAGTCCGGCGCCTGCGGCCTCGAGCCGGGCTGCCTGGCGCCGCTGGCCGGGCATGCCCGGAACCACTGCTGCGGGAATGCCGCGTGCCGCCGCGCCGAACGTGGTGCCGGAACCGCCGTGGTGCACGACGACCGACACTCCGTCGAGCAACTCTGCGGCGGGCAGGAAGGTGACCAGCTCGACCCGATCCGGGTCCAGCCCGGTGCTGTCGATGGGCATGCCGCCCGAAGCCGTCGCCACAAGGTCGACGTCCAGGGTGCTGAGCGACCTGAGCACGGATCCGAGGCGCTCTGGCGCGTTCATGGCGGTGCTGAAGCTGACCAGTACCCGAGGTCGGCCGGAGAGCGTTGCTCTTGGCGCGCGTGGTGCCCCTTCGGGGGCCTGATGGGGCTCCGGCCGCAGCGCCAGGCGATGGAGGGCCGGCAGCTCACCGTCGCGTTGGAGGGAGGGTGGGCACAGGTCAAGCAGCCACTGTCCGCAGGGCGCGTGGGCGGGTGGCTCGAGGCCGCGCTCGAGATAGCGGCGGTGCGCGGTTGCGGCCAGCGCAGTGAGAAGTTCTGGTTCCAGTGTCGGGTCAATGGCCATCGCCACGGAGGGGATCTTCAGTGCGGCGGCGACGAGTGGTCCTACGAAGTCACAATGCTCCGAAACGATGACGTCGGGCGCCCACGCGCGCGCACCCGCGAGTGCCTCGTCCGCACCGAGATCGATCCGGGCTCCGGCGAAGAACTCCGCGGCACCATCCGGAGATCGGCTCCTCAACCAGTCCGCGCCGAGGTGCCGAGTCACCTCGGCGACCACGGTCTCCGTCGTCGGACCTGCGGAGATCAGAGCGAAACCATGGGGTTCAACGGTGGATTCCAGGTGCCTGGCCGTCGCGAAGGCGACGGTGTGACCCTGCTGACGCAAGGCCCGCGCCAGCGGGAGCATCGGCAGCAGATGACCCAGCAATGGGTTGGCAAACATCAGAACGCGCATGAACCGACACTACAATATTACTTGTAGCGTCAATTAATTCCCTTCGGGTGCTTGCCCCCCCTCGCCCCTCCGGCCCGGCCGAGGACGCGTCGACGATGGTCATGAGGTCCAGCATCCGCATCCACACCGCCCAGGCCCTCAGCCGCGCCCACGAACCAGACATACATTCTGACCACGATGTATGGTTTGGAGAGTGGTGCCTTGGTCGGAGCAGTGCGAGGCGCTTCACCGGTCAAGCAACGAAACAGTTCTACGGAAGCAGGGCACAGCCATGACGCTGACAACGACGTCGTTCGGGATGCGGGCCACCGCCGCCGAGGTACTCGATGGAGTCGATCTCAGCGGGCGACGGATGATCGTGACCGGAGGGGCGTCCGGTCTCGGTGTGGAGACGGTTCGCGCGCTGGCCGGTGCGGGAGCGCAGGTCACGATCGCCACCAGGAATCCCGCTGACGCCGAGCCGCTGGTCAAGGAGCTGCCGGGCACCCGGGCCGTCGCACTCGATCTCGCCGACCTGGCTTCCGTCCGCGCGTTCTGCGGCGCCTGGAGCGGGCCGCTTGACGCCCTCGTCGCCAACGCCGGCGTGATGATGCTCCCGACTCATCAGGTCAATGCACAGGGGTGGGAGATGCAGCTCGCCACCAATTACCTTGGCCACTTCGCACTGGCTGTCGGCCTGCACACCGCTCTGCAGGCGGCCGAGAAGCCTCGCGTGGTCGTGCTCAGCTCCGGTGCCCAGCTGCGGGCGGGGTTCGACTTCGACGACCCCCAGTTCGAGCGACACCCCTACGACCCGTTCATCGCCTACGCGCAGTCGAAGACCGCGGACGTGCTGCTCGCCGTCGGAATCAGCCGTCGATGGGCCGAAGACGGCATCACCGCCAACGCCTGCGCGCCGGGGTGGATCCACACCAACCTGGCTCGCCACATGGACCAGGCGACGATGCAGGCCATCGGCGCCATGGACGCGGACGGCAATCTGGTCACTCCCGACTACTTCAAGACCCCGGCTCAGGGAGCCGCCACCACGGTGCTGCTGGCCGCCTCGCCGCTCCTCGACAAGGTGACAGGGCGGTACTTCGAGGACAACCAGGAATCGCAGGTCGTAGAGGGGGGGCCCGACGTGATGGCAGGTGTCGCGAAGTGGTCGGTGGACCCCGCCGCCGCGGACCGGCTGTGGGACTACGCCCTGCCCGTGGTGCGCTGATCCGGTGACGCCCGTGCACAATGGGGGACCAGCTCCCCAGCTGTCCGCTGACGCGTACATGGCAGGTGACAGCTAGGGAGCCGGGTCGAGCCGCTCCCGTGGAGCACCGCCACGGGCCGCGGGTCACCGTCGCCGAGCCCGGGTTCGATCCGAGCACGACAACAGAGGAGAGGACGCCAGATGAGGCCCGTGACCCGGCATCAAGCCGACAGCTATGCGGCGCGTTCGGCCGCGACCCGGGTTCAGGTGACGTCCACCCTGGAGCGGCTGCTCAATTCCGGAACGGCCTTCTCCGACATCAGCGTCCAGAGGCTCCTGGAGGAAGCGGGCGTGTCGCGGGCCACGTTCTACGCCCACTTCCAGAGCAAGTCGGACGCTCTGGTGCGGCTCACCGACAGTCTGCGGGAGTCCCTGCTGGAACTGGCGCAACTGTGGGACCCGGCTGCCGGGGAGGGCGGGGCCGACCGGCTGGCCCGGTTCTTCGAGGAGGTGATCAAGATCCACCGTGCCCATCAGGGCGTGATCACCGCGGTCGGTGAGGCGGCGTCCTACGACTCCGCGGTGAGCGATTTCTACACCGCGAATCTTGAGAACTTCGAGGAGATCGCGCGGCGGACCGTGCTGTCCGAACAGGCCGCCGGTTCAACCACGGCCGACCTTGATGCCGTTTCCGCGAGCCGCATCATCGCGTGGGGTGGAGCTCAGGCCATCGCGCACCACATCCGGGTCGACGACGGCAGCCGTGACGCGGTCTTCGCCCGCGAACTCGCCCTGATCTGGTGGTACGGCGCCTATCGTCGCCCTACCGAAGTTCGAAAGTGATCCCCGGTCGAATCTCCACACGCCCCGGGCCCTCACCTGACGCAATACGGCTACCTGACTGTCCTCCCCCGAAGCCACGGGCAGGGACTCCCGGCGGCCCCGGGGTCCACGATGTGCGCGCCCAGGCGGCCCCGCCGTCGGTCTGCCGGGGCAAGCCGGGGAGAACGGACGGGACTGGCTTGAACGGTTGGTGATGGGGTGATCATTAAGGTGACGCAGACCAGAGGGTCGTCGGAGGTGGCAGTGTTAGAAGTTCTCGGGCTGGACCAGTCCGCGGAAGCCCTGTATCTCGTCCTGGTCGACAATCCGCCCATGTCCGTGGACGAGTTGTGCCACCGTGCTGACATCGATGTCGAGATGGCCTCGCACGCTCTGATGCGGCTGGAGGACGGTGGCCTGATCTCCCGGCTGCCCGGCAGCATCCCTTCCTACACCGCTCTGCCGCCCGACCACGCGCTGGAAGTACTGATACTGGCGCGCGAACGCGACATCCACCGGGTGAGGGCGCTGACCGAGAGGCTGACGGAGCGCCATCGTGAGGCTCGTCGCAGCCGGGACTCGACGGCACTGATCGAGGTGGTGACCGGACGTGACGGGGTGGCCCGCTGCGGGCAGCAGTTGTTCAAACGCGCGGAGCGGGAGATCCGGGGCATAGACGCGCCTCCCTATGCACAGGCAAGTGACGGCGAACGCGTCAACTCCGCTACCGCGGTGGTCGGACGCGATGTGCGCAGCCGCTTCATCCACGCTCGTGACACCCTCAGCCTGCCCGGTGTGGTGGCGAGGGTGGAGGCCGACATCTCGGCAGGCGAAGAGGTCCGTTTTCTGCCCGAAGCCCCGATGAAGCTGATCATCGCGGACGATCAGGCAGCGCTGATCCCCCTTCTGGCGACGCCGCAGGTTCTGGACGCGTGCATTCTGGTCCATCCCTCCGCGCTGCTCGACGCGTTGTCCACGCTCTTCGAGTCGCTGTGGGAGCAGGCTCAGCCCTATCTGCCCGGGGCGCCGGCGTCCGTGAGTCCGCACGAGTTCGTCAACGACGAGGAGCGGCGGATCATCTCCTTGCTCGCCATGGGGATGTCGGACGAGGCCATCGCACGTCAACTCCGCATAGGCCATCGCACGGTGCAGCGTCGGGTACAGGCGCTCCTCGGCCGGCTCGGTGCGGCGAGCCGGTTCCAGGCCGGAGTCCTGGCCGCCAGCCGCGGTTGGTGGCAGCCGGATTCCGAACGGCCCATCGGGCCGCCGGGGTTGCGCGGCCAACCGGGACACACCGGTTCCTAGCCGAGGTGCCCGGGAAGTCCGCGGCCCGTCGGGCGCAACGCGCTCCGGCGGGCCGCGGGCCGGTCGGCCGGCTCTTTCTAATCCGTACGCAGAAGGAAGTCCGCCGTGACCGTGTGCCCCTTCACGATCCGGATCGAGCGGGTCGTGGTCCGGTGCCCCGGGGCCGACACCGTCACCCGGACCGAGCGGCCACGGACCGGCAGCCACGTGGAGTACGTGCCGTCCGGAGCCGTCGTCGTGGCCACCGTTCCGTGCGGGCCGTCGACACCGACCGTGGCACCCGCGAGTGGCGCCGCCGTCCCCTCGGCCGTCGTACCGGTGACGGTTCCGGTGACTCTGCCCCAGCCGGCCGGCGGCACCACGGTCATGGTCACCGGCAGCGACACCGCGCCGTACGGGCTGTCCGTGTCGACGACGAGCGCGGCCCGGTGCGTGCCGGCGTCGGCGGTGGTCATCGCCCCGGCGTCGAGGGTCAGCCGGATTCTGGTCGAGCCGTGTGCCTTGACGGTACGTCTCCCGGCGGATTCGGCGAGCCAGGGGACGTCCCCGTGCGCCTGGTCCCAGCCCGGCAGTTCACGCACGGCCGACTGCGGCACGTTGGAGGCGTCCATGCCGCCGACGGCGAACCATCCCGGTGCCGACTGCGCACCGAGCAGGGGTCCGGCCAGGTTGGCCAGGGACGACCAGGTGTCCGTGGCCGGGTCATAGGCGTGGGCCTCGTTGGTGAGTACGCCCGCGCTCACTTCGAAGCCTCCGGCCACGAGGAGCCGGCCGTCGGCGGCCGTCCCGGTGGCGCCCCAGACATCGGCGGGTGCGTCGGCGACCCGGCGCCAGGTCCCGCTCGTCCGGTCGAGCGCGTAGGTGTGGGCGGTGGCCTGCGGGACGTGGCCGTCGGGTTCGTAGGCACCGCCGGCGCAGTAGGCCACGCCGTCCGCGGCGCCGCACACCGGGTACGAGATCGGTTCCGGGTAGGGCTTGCCGGCCGACCAGGTGTCGGTCGCCGGGTCGTAGACCTGGACGTCGGTGGTGCCGCAGTTGATCTGGTCGCAGCCGCCGATCACGTACAGCCGGTCGCCGACGACCACGGAGCCCGCGGCGCCGTAGGCCTTGGGCGCGTCGGCGATCTGTGACCAGGTGTCGGTGGCCGGGTCGTAGACCTCACCGCCCGCGATGGGCGCGCCCGCGGCGTCGCGGCCTCCGGTGACGTACAGCTTGCCCCGGATGAAGCCGTAGGCCGGGCCGAGCCGTTTGGTGGCGGGCGGCGCGAGGGCGCGCCACGTCGCGGTGTCCGGATCGTACGTGGAGAAGGTCCCGCTCCACTGGCTTCCCGGTGCCTCACCGAGTCCGGCGTACAGCCGGCCGCCGTCCACCGCGGCGATCCCCTCGAAGGTCCCGGTCGGCAGATCTGCCAGCTCGGACCACCCCTGGCTCGTGGGGGCAGCGGGTACTGACGCCCGTGCGGGGGCGGTTCGCGGAAGGGCGTTCGGGGTGAGGGCGGACGCGGTGTGCCGGGCCGGCCCACCACCGGATGCCGGCGGCGGGCCGCCGAGTCCCTGCTCGCCCAGCGAGACGGTGGCCGGCGAGCCTCCGGTGTTGCGAACGGTGACCGTGACGCTCTTCTTCGTGCCCCAGGGCACGTCGGCCGTCACCGCCGGTCGGTCGTAGCGCAGTTGCGCCGGGTGCAGGGTGAAGTCGGCCGTGGTGACGGTGTCGGGCCGTACCCGGACCGTGTCCGTGACGGGCGGATAGCCGAAGCCGGGCAGTCCCGCGGTGAACTTCTGCGGACCCGTGCGGGAGGAGAACAGCCAGTACAGGCCGTCGCTGTGCGCCGGGTCGCCCGGCGCGGCGACCATACGGCCGCTGTCGGCCGCCGTGGCCGCGGCGGTGACGGTCGCACCGAGGACACCGTGGCCCGAGTTGGCGTCGTCGACCCGTCCGACCAGCAGCCCGCCGGGCCGGGTGAGCAGGGTCGGGGTTCCGACCCGCACGTCGTCGATCTGCCAGATGCCGGTCAGGGAGCCGGTGAAGTGGAATCTGAGGCGGACGGACTTCTTGCCCGCGTACGCGGCCAGGGGCACCGTCTGGTGTGCGGGGCCGGCGACGATGTCGGTGTGGTGCCACAGGGTGGTCCAGGTCGTGCCGCCGTCGGTGCTGGCGTCCACGTCGGCGGTGAGGTCGCCGAGCCGGTACAGCGAGGGCAGCGCGGTGTCGAATTGGAGCTCGGGGGTCCGCTCGGCGCTGAAGTCGTAGACCGGGCTGATGAGTTCGGTGTCGGCGGGGGCCCAGCCCAGGGCGAAGTCGTCCACTTCGGCGAACCGGCCGCTGCCGCCGGTCTGGTTGCCCCGGTTGAGCGGATCGTCGAACTGCCAGCCGCCGGCCGCCGTGTGGTTGCGGACGCTCCAGCCGTCGGGTGCGGCCGTGGCCGGGAAGGACTGCGACTCGCCCCCGTGGTAGGTCATCTCGTAGCCGGGCGGGAGTGTTCCCGTGGTGGTGAGCGGCAGCGTCAGGTCGGCGGTCCGCGGTGCGGTACGCACCTGAGTGGTGGTCTCGGCGGGACGGTAGCCGGGGTAGAGGGCGGTGGCGTGCAGGGTGTAGGTGTGCCCCTCGGGCACCCGTACCGTGTACCGGCCGGTCCCCGGGTCGGTGAACAAGGCGCCCGGCACTCCGTCGATCGTGAGCCGGGCGTAGACGCCCCAGCCGTGCCGTCCGCCGTCGCGCACGGTGCCCGACAGGGTCTGCGAGGGCAGCGGGGTCAGCGCGGCTTTCCTGGTCAAAGTGGCGCCGTCGGTCACCTGGACCGTGCCGAGGTCGCCGTCCCGGTAGCCGAAGGCGCTGACCGTCAGGGGGTAGGAGTCCGCCGGTACGTCCAGCCGGTAGGCGCCCGCGTCGTCGGTGGTCGCCCGGTGGTCGCCGAGTGCGACCGTGGCGCCGGGTACGGGGCGGCCGTTGTCCGCGTCGGTGACGGTGCCGGACACGGTGCCGTGCGCGCCGGGCCGGAAGTCGGCCACGCCGTCGGGCGTGCCCAGTCCGGTCGGTCCGTCGTAACCGGGCCGCGCGGCGCAGCTGAAGGCCGGGGTGCACTCGGGTGCCGTGCCGTGGCCGCACACCGAGCGGTCGGCGCAGGACGCGTTGTCGCCCTGCGTCACGTCATGGAGTGCGCCGGGCGCCTGGTAGGGGTAGGCGGCGGGATAGGTGCCGGATACGGGTGTGCCGGCCAGCGCGTACACGCCGGCGATGATGGGTGCGGAGGCGCTGGTGCCGCCGTAGACGTTCCAGCCGCCGTCCGAGAAGGAGTTGTAGACCGCGACGCCGGTGGCGGGGTCGGCGACGGCACTGACGTCCGCGACCGAGCGGCCCGGGCAGTCCACGGCGGACTGGAAGGCCGGTTTGGGCTCGACGTCCGAGCAGCCGGATCCGGGCGCTCCCCAGTGCTGCTGCCCGCTGCCGTCGGCGACCGTGGCGTTCCAGACCGACTCGTGCCAGCCTCGCGCGCTGTCGTCCCGAACCAGTGAGGTGCCGCCCACCGCGGTGACGTACGGCGAGGAGGCGGGGTAGCTCGGTCCGTACCCGTCGTCCCCCGAACTGAAGACGACTGCCACACCCGGATGGTTGAAATAGGCCTCGTCGTAGGCGAGTTGTCCGGTGTCGTCGCTGTAGCCGCCCCAGGAGTTGGAGACGTAGCGCGCGCCCAGGGACACGGCGGTGTTCTCGGCGGTGCCCAGGTCGTCGGAGGTCGCGCTGTCGGCCTCGACGAGCAGGATGTGGGCGTCGGGCGCGATCGCGGAGACCATGTCGAGGTCGAGCGATATCTCACCGGCCCAGCCGTCGTCCGCGGCGGGGTAGGCGGTCGTTCCGTGCTCGTCCACCTTGCGGAAGCAGCCGTTGTCCGAGGTGCAGGAAGGGAGTCCGAACTGCGCTCGATAGACGGCGAGATCGGCTTCGGCGGTGGGGTTGTCATAGGCGTCGACGATGGCGATCGTGGCCCCGGCTCCGCCGTCGGCCGGCAGTCCGTAGGCGGCGCGCAGGTCGGCCGGGGAATATCCGTCGGGATCGGTTCCGCCGGCGGTCGCGCGGCGCAGGCCGAGCGTGGCGGGGACGTCGGTACGGCGCATGGCGAAACAGGTGAAGGAGCCGGGTCGAGGTGTGCCGCAGGCCGGCTCGGCCGAGACGGTGGCCGGTGAAACGTCGGACGGGTCGGGCGTGGCCTGCGCGGCAAGGGCCTGTCCAGGCACCAGGGCCGTCAGGACGGCGAGCAGCGCGGTGGCCGCCGTGACCACGACAGTCCGGAGGCGGGACGACCTGCGCCGTCCGGGGGCGGCGAGGGATCTCTGCAGCAAGAACGGCTCCAGGAGCTCTAAGGGGGGCGAGGACCCGGCGTCGTTCAGCGCGGGGACTTTATGTGGAGCAGACGTGGTGACCTGCATAAAGGTCCAACCATTCACCTCAGCTGGTCAACGCGGGCAGCTGGCGGTTTGACGCCGTGTCGTATTCACGCCTTTGACATATACCGGTGAACGCCACCTCGGGGCGCGCGCCGCACGTCCGGTCAGCGGACGCACGGAACCGTGCATTCCCTGTGAAACGTCCATGAATTGCGAGCAATATCGCCTCTGACAGACCGTCAGAACTGACAGTAAGTCACAACGATCACTCAACACGCATGATTGACAGTCGAATTACCGATCCCGCTAATTGGCCCCCGGTGAATGCCAACCCATTCACCGTCGCCCGAGAGCCGTGTACGGGTCGACCCCGGCAACCACGCATGGGAGTCACACGTTGCGCACCACAGGCACCACAGCGAGATCCAGATCCCCTCTCCGTCGAACCCTCTCCACCGGTCTGGCCGTCCTCGGCGCCGCCACGATGGCGCTGCTCGGTCTGCAGGCCCCCGCATCAGCTTCGAGCGCCGCGCCCACGTCCACCTCCGCGAAGGACACCCGACCGCTCTTCGAGCCGACTTGTGCCGTCGCCGAGCGCAGTCACTTCTCCTGCTTCGCCCTGCGCCGCTCCGACGTGAAGTCGGTCAAGGGCGTGATGCGGGCAGCCGACACCCCTCAGGGCTACGGCGCCGCGGACCTGCAGAGCGCGTACAACCTCGGTGCGGACGGTGGCGGCGGGCAGACCGTCGCGATCGTCGACGCCTTCGACGACCCGACCGCCGAGGCGGACCTGGCCGTCTACCGCGCGCAGTACGGACTGCCCGCCTGCACCACGGACAACGGCTGCTTCCAGAAGGTCGACCAGCGCGGCGGCACCCACTACCCCACCCCGGACCCGGGCTGGGCCGGTGAGATATCGCTCGACCTCGACATGGTCTCCGCGATCGCGCCCAACGCCCACATCCTGCTCGTCGAAGCCGACGACAACAGCTTCGAGAGCCTGTCCGCGGCCGTCGACCAAGCGGTCGCGCTCGGCGCGAAGTTCGTCTCCAACTCGTACGGCACCGACTACCGTGGCGGCAACGGCGAGGACCCCTCCGAGACCACCACGCTGGACGCGCACTACAACCACCCGGGTGTCGCGATCACCGCGTCCACCGGCGACTACGCCTACGGTGTCGGCTACCCGGCGGCCTCCCAGTACGTGACCGCGGTCGGCGGCACCACGCTGACCCGGGCGCCCTCCACGCCGCGCGGCTGGACCGAGTCGGCCTGGAACCTCGCCGGCTCCGGGTGCTCCCTGTACGAGCCGAAACCCGCCTTCCAGCACGACACCGGCTGCGACCACCGGGCTCTCGCCGACGTCTCCGCCGTCGCGGAGGACGTGGCGGTCTACCAGACCTACGGCAACGGCGGCTGGGCCGTGTACGGCGGCACGAGTGTCTCGTCGCCCATCATCGCGTCGGTGTACGCCGACGCCGGGACCCCCGTCCCCGGCACCTACCCGAACTCCTACCCGTACGGGGCGAGCGCCGGGATCAACGACATCACCACCGGCAGCAACGGCAGTTGCTCCCCCTCGTACCTGTGCAACGGGACCGGCGGCTACGACGGTCCGACCGGCCTGGGCACCCCGGCCGGCCTCTCCGCGTTCCGCAGCGGTCCGCACGGAGTGATCTCCGGAACCGTGACCGACAGCGCCACCGGCAAGCCGGTCGCCGCGGCCACCGTCAGTGCGGGCACCAACGTGGCCCACACCGACTCCTCCGGCGCGTACTCCCTCACGGTGCCGACCGGCACCTACGACATCAGCGTCGAGGCCTTCGGCTACGCCGACGGTTCGGCGGACGACATCGTTGTCGACGACGGCGCGGCCCTCACGAAGAGCTTCTCCCTCGCACCGGTGCCCAGCCGGACCGTCGCCGGCAAGGTCGTCGACGGCTCGGGCCACGGGTGGCCGCTCTACGCCAAGATCACCGCGGACGGTGTGCCCGGCTCGGTGTGGACCGACCCGGTCACCGGCTCCTACAGCCTCGACCTGCCCCAGGGACACACCTACACACTGCATGTCGCCACGGCATCCACCGGCTACCGGGCCGTCACCAAGAAGGTCGACGTCGGCGGCTCCGACCAGACCGTGGGCTTCTCGGTCCCGGTCGACTCCTGGGCCACCAGCACACCCGGGTACCAGGTCCAGGACAAGGGCGACACCGAACCCTTCGACGCCACCGACGCCCCGCCGAGCGGCTGGAGCGTGGTCAACGCGGACGGCACGGAGGGCGGCTGGCAGTTCGACGACCCCTCCAACCGCGGCAACGGCACCGGCGGTGACGGGTCGTTCGCCATCGCCGACAGCGACCACTTCGGCGGCGCGGCCACCCAGGACACCTCCCTGGTGACCCCGGTCTACGACTTCTCCGGCAAGGACAACCCGGAACTGGCCTTCAACACCCAGTACCAGCAGTTCAACAACCAGACCGCCGACGTCGAGGCGACCGAGGACGGCGGAAAGACCTGGACCAAGGTCTGGTCCGCGGGCTCGTCCATCTTCCCCGGCCAGCACGTCACGGTCCCGCTCACCGACTTCGCGGGCAAGCCGGCGGTACAGCTGCGCTTCCACTTCACCTCGCACTTCGGGTGGTGGTGGTCCGTGGACGACGTCTTCATCGGCGACCGCACGGTCACACCCACCCCCGGTGCCCTCGTCGTCGGCACCGTGAGCGACGCGAACACCGACACGGGCGTGGTCGGCGCCACCGTCACCAGCCAGGACAAGCCGGCCGAGAAGGCCACATCGGTCGCCACCCCTGACGACCCGAACCTCTCCGACGGCTACTACTCCCTCTTCTCGACCACCTTCGGCAGCCACGCCTTCACCGCCGCCAAGTCCAAGTACTCCTCCCTGTCGAAGACGGTGAAGGTCGGCGCCGACAGCGCCGTGGAGGCCGACTTCACCCTCAAGGCCGGGAACATCACCGTCACCCCCGCGTCCGTCGCCGCCACCGTCGCCTGGGGCGGGTCCAAGACGCAGAACCTGACGGTGAAGAACACCGGCGGTGCGCCCGCCACGGTCGACCTGGGCGAACAGGCCGGTGCCTTCACCCAGCAGGGCAAGGGCGCCGCGCTGCGGACCGTCAAGGGGGACTTCACCCCGCTGTCCAGCAAGGCCCACGCCAAGAGCGATTCGGCCAAGCCGGCTGCCGTGCCGGCCGACGGCCCCTGGCAGGCGGCCCCCGACTTCCCGGGCGCCATCATGGACAACGCCGTCGGCACGGACGACGGCAAGGTGTACTCGGCCTACGGGTTCACGGGGACGGCCGACAGCAAGGACATGTACGTCCTGGATCCGGTCGCCGGCAGCTGGACGAAGCTGGCGAGCGCGTCCGACACCCGTGAGGCCCCCGCGCACGGCTTCATCGACGGCAAGTTCTACGCCGCCGGCGGCTGGGGCGCGAGCGGCAGCCCGGACGCCAAACTGGAGATCTACGACCCGAGTTCGGACAGCTGGACCACGGGGGCGTCGGCGCCCAACCCGTACGCGGGCTCGGGCAGCGCCGTCCTGAACGGCAAGCTCTACATGATCGGCGGTTGTGGGGCCGACTCCTGCGGCACCACGGACGCCAGTGTCTACGACCCGAAGTCCGACTCGTGGTCCGCGATCGCCTCCTACCCCGAGACGATCTCGTGGCAGGCCTGCGGCGCCGTCGACGACCTGCTCTACTGCGCGGGCGGTCTGGGTTCCGGCAACAGCGACGTGACCCACACCTACGTCTACGACCCGGACGCCGACAGCTGGTCCCAGCTCGCGGACATGCCCGCCGCGCAGTGGGGTTCGGCCTACACCGCGGCCAACGGGCAGCTGCTGCTGGCCGGCGGCGTCGGCAACAACGCCCTCACCAACCGCAGCCAGGCCTTCGACCCGAAGGCCGGTACCTGGAGCGCACTGCCCAACCCCGCCGTTCCCACGTACCGCGGCGGCGGCGCTCCCGGCTTCTACAAGATCGGTGGTGGCACCGCGCCCAGCACACCGACGTCGAAGGCCGAACTGCTGCCCGGCTACGACCAGACCGGATCGGGCGACATCACCTGGCTGAGCGAGAGCACCCAGCAGCTCACCCTGCAGCCCGGCGCGAAGGCGACCGTCACCGTCTCCCTGGACGCCTCGGTTCCCGAGGTGACCCAGCCCGGTGACTTCACCGCCGCGCTCACCGTGGGCACCGACACGCCGTACTCCGTGCCGCGTGTACCGGTCAGCCTGCACGTCAACCCGCCCAAGACCTGGGGCAAGATCACCGGGACCGTCCTCGGTGCCACGGCGTCCGGCGGCACCGCGCCACTGGCCGGAGCGACCGTGCAGATCGACAGCTGGGCCTCGACGTACACCCTGACCACCACCGCCGACGGCAGGTACGCCCTCTGGCTCGACACCCGCAACAACCCGCTGACCGTGATCGTCGCCAAGGACGGCTACCAGCCGACCGTGGCGACGGTCAAGATCCAGAAGGGAGCGACGGTCACCAGCAACTTCACCCTGAAGCGCAGGTAGCCTGAAATGACGTCGGCAGTGCGCGGACCCGCACCATCGCCTCACTGCCGGCATGACCTGGGCGTGGAAGGGTGGGCCGGCCCCAGCGGGCCGGCCCACCCGTGCCCGAGCGGACGTGCCCGCGACGACGTGTCTGCGCGGACATGCCCGTGACACCACGCCGTGCACACCCGCCGCATCGGCGGGCGGCTGCCAGGGCGGCCCATGCCGGCCCGTGACAGACGGTGCTCGAGCGCCGCGGGGCGCACGGCCGCCAGATCGGCGGAGACCTCCGACCCGGCTCCGGGGTGATCGCGCGCGGGCTCGCTGCCCTCGACGCC
The DNA here is from genome assembly GCF_055567595.1 of Streptomyces sp. NPDC026515. NCBI lineage: Bacteria > Bacillati > Actinomycetota > Actinomycetes > Kitasatosporales > Streptomycetaceae > Streptomyces > Streptomyces sp. NPDC026515. The sequence goes on along the minus strand of NZ_JBVHQD010000020.1, from coordinate 73,053 downwards.
GAAATCGACCGGCTGACCCGGCTGCGCACGGAACTGGCCATGCGCACCTTCGGTCAACCGTGACGACATGTCATCGTCTTCGGGGCCGGCGCCGCTGATGGGCCGGGGCGCTGCTCCCCGTACCCGCCGGGAAGGTTCGTAGCGTGGCGAGAGTCCGAGCAGCGCGCCGGTGGCCCGGCAGAGGGCTGAAACCGCCGCTTTCGCCGAAACCACCAGGCCGTCGCCCGCCCAGCCCGGTTCTCGTGGTGCACGTCCAGCGGTGTGCGCCTCCCGTGCTCCCTCCTGCGCGCGTCTGCTCCCCACTCTGCGGCCTTGCACGCCGGGGCTACGGTCACCTTACTGTCCGTGACATCTGACTGTCGGATGACTCACAGGAGCAGTGGCTTGTCGGCGGGGTAGACGCAGTACCGGACGGGAGGCGGTTATGGCCACACTTGCGGTTCCCCTATGGGATGTGAACAACGGACAGGGTCTGCGGCAGCTGGCCGAGTTGGGTCTCGCCCTGGTGCTGTCGAGTCTGATCGGCTGGGAAAGGGCGGCTCAGCAAAAGAGCGCGGGCCTGCGTACGCACACCCTGGTCGGGATCGCCAGCGCGTTGATGATGGAGGTCTCCCAGCACGGTTTCTCCAACGTGCTGGGTCTGGACAACGTATCTTTCGACCCGTCACGAGTCGCGGCCCAGGTCGTCTCGGGGATCGGCTTCATAGGCGGCGGCATCATCTTCGTACGCCGTGACGCCGTACGCGGCCTGACCACGGCCGCCACCATCTGGCTCACCTGCGCGGTCGGCATGGCCTGCGGCGGCGGCCTGCCTGTCCTCGCCCTCGCCGTCACCGCTCTGCACTTCCTCGTCGTCCGCGGCTACCCCCTCCTCCTCAGCAAGGTGGTACCCGGCCCGACACCATCGGTCGTGGAACTGAACATGACCTATCGCACCGGGACCGCCCTGCTGCCCCGGCTGATGGAGACGTGCACCCAGCGCGGGTTCAGCATCCTCCAGCTCAAGGTCAAGCGGCTGCCCGGGCGGGCGGATCCAGCCGCCCACGTCCTGCTCGAACTGGAGGGAAGCGCCGACACCGATCTGCTGACCTCGGCGCTGTTCCAGAACGACGGCGTGATCGAACTCGCACTCAGCGCCTCCGACGGTGCCGAGTAGACCTCCTGGCCCCCAGGGCCGCCACCACCGCGCCGCGGCGCACAGGGAACTGAACTTGTCCTTGCCTCCGGCGGCACCGGCCTCAGGCTGACGGAGTGAGCTGCAGGCCCGGCACGGCCTGGACGACTGGCCGCCCGGTCCCGTGCGTGCACGCGCGGGCCGTAGAACGGCGTCACCGGCAACGCGGCGAACAGCGCGCCGGCCCGGGCCAGGACGCCGGGCCCGAGGTGGCCTCGCCAGACGCGCGCGACCAGGATGCGATCGGGGCGGCGAGGACCGAGACGCCACGGGCGCGGGGGGGCGCCGAAGCAGGCGGCGGGGACGTGACCGCTGACTTGGCTGACGTAGACGGTCTCGTCCCGGCCGAGGAAGAGATCCGGCTGTACGAGGACGAACTGGGCGAGCGTGAAGGCGGCCGCGACCGCCCCGAGCCAGGGTTCATGGGGCACCGAGGTTTGAGGGCCCGCCGCGGAAGGCCGGTGCGAAGGACACCAGTCGTCGTGGCGTTCGAGCCGCCGGTCATCTCGCACCTCCTGTCGTCGCACGCCACGCAATCGACTCCTCCTACAGCTCGCTGGAGGACATCCCACCCAACGGCGTGCAGGTCGAGGGGCGGGTGAGAAGACGACGGGACGGCTTCGCGTTCGGTTCAGCCGCCCCCGGGACGGGCGAGACCCCGGTCATAGGCGAAGATCACCGCCTGGATTCGGTCGCGGGCGCCGATCTTGGCCAGGACACGGCCGACGTGCGTCTTCACGGTGGACTCGGTCACCACGAAGCGGGCGGCGATCTCGCCGTTGGTCCAGCCCTTGCCGATGGCGACGAGGATCTCCCGCTCGCGTTCGGTCAGGGAGGCCACCTGCGGGTCCTCGCCCGGGTCCCCCCTTCTCGCCGGTACGTGCCGGGCGTACTCGTCCAGGATGCGCCGGGTGAGGGCCGGCGCGATCACCGCGTCGCCCCCGGCGACCGCGCGGATCCCGGCGAGGAGTTCCTCGGGGCGCGCGTCCTTGAGGAGGAATCCGCTGGCTCCGGCCCGTAGGGCGGCATGCACGTACTCGTCGACGTCGAAGGTGGTCAGTACGAGGACACGGGAACGCCCGCCGGCCTCGGCGATCAGGCGGGTCGCCTCGATACCGTCCATACCGGGCATGCGTACGTCCATCAGGACGACGTCGGGACGGAGTTCGGCGGTCCTGCGGACGGCCTCGGCACCGTTCGCGGCCTCGCCGACCACCTCCGTCTCGGGGATGGAGTCGAGCAGGACCCGAAAGCCGTAGCGCTGCAACTGCTGGTCGTCGACGATGAGCACCGTGGTCACCGGGCGCCTCCCTGGGGTGTCAGGTCGAGGACGGCCTCCACGGCCCATCCCCCGTCGGCCGCGGGACCGGCGCTCACGGTCCCTCCGTACAGTGCCGCCCGTTCGCGCATGCCCACCAGTCCGTGTCCTTCCTCGTTCCCCGGTCCCCGGTGTCCGGCCGGGCCGTTGTCCCTGATCCGGATGACGAGCCGGCCGTCCCCGGCGACGACCGACAGGGTCACCCGGGTGCCGGCGCCGGCGTGCTTCAACGTGTTCGTCAGGGCCTCCTGGACGATGCGGTACACGGTCAGCTGCATGCCCCGGTCCAGGGTGTCCACCTCGCCGACGGTCCGGTAGACGATCTCCAGTCCGGCGGTGCGTACGCCGTCGCACAGCGTCTCGACGTCCGCGAGGCCCGGCTGGGGACTGAGTTCGGGGGCCTGCCGGGTGCCGTCGGACGCCTCGCGCAGGACGCCGAGGACGCGGCGCAGTTCACCGAGGGCCGTCCGGCCGGTGTCGCCGATGAGCCGGAGGGCCTCCTTGCCGCGTTGGGGAGCCGTGTCCGTGGCGTAGGAGCCGGCGTCGGCGAGGGTGATGATGACGGCCAGGTTGTGGCCGACGATGTCGTGCATCTCACGGGCCACCCTGGCACGTTCCGTGGCGGTCGCGAGTCGGATGCGCTGGTCGCGTTCGGTCTCCAGCCGCGCCGCCCGCTCCCGCAGTCCCGCGAGCTGCGCCCGCCGTGCCCGTACCGTCAGGCCGACGGCCACGGCCGCGGTGGCCGTGCTCAGCAGGAAGAACAGGGCGTCCCAGACCGACACGGCCGGCGAGATGCGCACCGCGACCAGCACCATCCCCGCCGCCATGACCGCGCACGCCCAGGGCAGCCGGCGCAGCTGCCCGTGCAGGGCGAGGCTGTACAGGGCGATGAACAGGGCGACGTCCGCGCGCAGCGCGGCACCCAGCGACCACTGCAGGACGAACACCACGGCGACGGCGACGAAGGCCGCCATGGGCCGGCGACGGCGCCACAGCAGCGGCAGCACCAGACCGGCCTGCAGGGCCAGCATGGCAGCCAGGGGGAGCTGGGTGAACGCGAAGTGGAACCGGTGCGGGCCGTCGCCGTCGGTGTCCACGGAGCGGCCGTGGTGCAGCAGGTCCGGCAGACAGAACATGAGGAAGACCAGCGCCGCCACTGCGGTGTCCAGCACCCACGGGTGGGCGCGGTCGGCCTGCCGCAGCCGCTGGCCGGCCCGGGCGAGCCGGGCGGCCAGCGGTCCCATCGCGCCGATGTCCTCGGCGGGGGTGGTCGTCGTCAAGGTGGTCACCCGCCCATGGTGCAGGCCGTCAGACGTCGTGGCGCACCAGCCGGTACGCCGCCCCCGCCAGCGCGAGCACCGTCCAGCCGAGGAAGACCAGCAGCCCGGCGGCCGGCGGCAGCGTCGTGGAGTCGTGCGTGAGGGCGAACATCGACTCCCCCGCGTTGGACGGCAGGTAGGGGCTGATGTCGTCCTGCCAGGTGCTGGGCAGCAGGGAGATCAGTCCCGGGACCAGCATGAGGCCGGCGACCAGTACCGAGATGCCGCCGGCCACCGACCGCAGCAGCGCGCCGAGGGCGGTGCCGATGACGCCGACCAGGCCCAGGTAGAGCCCGGCGCCCAGCAGGCTCCTGACGACGCCCGCGTGCGAGAGGCCCATGGCCGCGGGTGTGCCCGACACGATCTGGCTGCCGAAGAGGAAGGCGACGAACACGCCCAGCGTGCCCACCGCCAGCGCGACCAGGCCGAACACCGTCGCCTTGGACCACAGCACGGGCAGCCGGCGCGGCACGGCCGTGAGTGTGGAGCGGATCATTCCGGTGGAGTACTCACCCGCCGTGACCAGTACCCCGAGCACGCCGAGGGCGAGCTGGGCGAAGTTGGTGCCGAAGAGGGACAGGCTCACGGCCGTCGCGGTGGCGAAGTCACGGTCCTGACGTCCGGAGCCGATACCGGACTTGTAGTGGTTCGCGGCGATCAGGCCGAAGGCGACGAGGAAGAGCAGGCCGAGACCCAGGGTGATCCAGGTCGAGCGGAGCGACCACAGTTTGGCCCACTCCGAGGCGAGCACGCGCCGTCCGGTGACCCGGTAGGCGGGGCGGGCCGGGGCGGCCGGTGCCGCCTCGGCGGGCGCGGTGAGGGTGCTCATGCCGCACTCCCCTCGGCCACGCGGGTCTCGATGCCGGCCGTCGAGCCGTGGTATTCCACGGCGTCCCTGGTCAGGTTCATGAATGCCTCCTCCAACGACACCGTCCGCGCCGTCAGTTCGAACAGCGCGATCCCCTGCTCGGCCGCCTTCAGGCCGATCTCCCGGGCACCGAGCCCGGTCACCTGGAGCTCCTCGGAGCCGGCCCGGCCCGTGATGTCGACGCCGGGACCCGCCAGCACCTCCCGCAGCCGGGCCGGCTCCTGGGTCGCCACCCGCACGGTGTCGCCGCCCGCCTCCCGGACGAGCTCCGCCACGGTGGTGTCGGCCAGCAGCTGCCCGCGCCCCACGATGATCAGATGGTCGGCGACCAGGGCCATCTCGCTCATCAGGTGCGACGACACGAAGACGGTCCGGCCCTCGTCGGCGAGCGCCTTCAGCAGGTTGCGGATCCAGAGCACGCCCTCCGGGTCGAGCCCGTTGACAGGCTCGTCCAGCATCACTGTCTGCGGATCGCCCAGCAGTGCCGCCGCGATACCGAGCCGCTGCCCCATGCCGAGGGAGAACGCGCCGGCCCGCTTCTTCGCGACGCTGCCGAGGCCGGCCAGTTCGATCACCTCGTCGACTCGGCGGCGGGGTATGCCGTGGGTCAGCGCGAGTGCCAGCAGGTGGTTGTAGGCGGAGCGGCCCGGGTGGACCGACTTCGCCTCCAGCAGCGCCCCCACCTCCTGCAGCGGCGCCCGGTGGCGGGCGTAGTGCTGCCCGTTGACCGTCACCGAGCCGCTGGTGGGGGCGTCGAGCCCGACTATCATGCGCATGGTCGTGGACTTCCCCGCGCCGTTGGGCCCCAGAAAGCCGGTCACCGTGCCCGGCTTGACGGCGAAGTCCAGCCCGTCGACGGCCGTCTTCTCGCCGTACCTCTTGGTCAGCCGCTGTGCCTCGATCATCCGCGCTCTCCCTGTGGGGCCCGGGCGTCCGTCGCTTCCGACGCCTCACCTGCCACGTTAGGAGCCTTGTCAGCCGATCCCGTGGTACCACGAGCCTCAACCGTGCCCGCCGCGTAGTACCGCGGTACTACGCGGCTACCTGCGGTGCCTTGCGTGTCCGTCGGCTCCCAGGTGGTCGCAGCAGGCGTCGTCGGTCCGCTGCCGGCAGTGCCCGGTCCCTGCCGCATACGGCGCTCGGGCATCCCCAGCGCACTGGGCCCGTTCCGCGCCGTCGACCAGGCTCTCACTGTCGGAGGCGGCGTTGGCGAGGCCTCCGCGGCACAGGGCCGGCAGGAGGGCGCCCGCGACAAAGGGCAGGGCGCGGCGCGAAGGAGGCGGAGCCGGCAGAGCCCGTACTCGCCGGGGCACGGCTCCGCCGGCCGCGGCCAGGGCGGCTGGACGTGCCGCGCCGGCGGTGGCGAGTGCCGCCCGTCCGACGGCGCGGGCGACGACCGCGCGGCTGCCGACACGGGCGGCGACCTCCTCGTCGGCCCAGCGCCCCACGACGAAGGCGCCCGCCTCGGCGAGCGGCCGCAGCAGCGGGTCGGCGGCGGCCGTGAGGCGCCACATGGTCCCGGAAGAGGTGGTGGCGGCACCGGAGACGGGCCCGTTCGTGCGCCAGCAGCGCCTCCCGTTCCCGGTCGCCGAGGCAGCGCGGCATCCCCGGGACACCACGATCCGTCCCGGGGCGCCGGGAAGTGCGAACGCCTGCGGGGCCTCGACGTCGACCACGGCCGGTTCCGTGTCTCCGGGCATCCGTCGGCGCTCCCGCCGTGCCCCCACGACCTGGCGGACCTGTCGTGCGGCGGCCACGCCCAGCAATGCCCGCCCCACCGCCGGGGCCAGGGCGCTGACGGCCACGACGGGCAGCGAGACCGGGTCCTTGCTACGGAGCGCGGCCACGGACCGGTGGCCTTCCTCCGCGACCTCGGGGATCCGCGCGAACCCGGTGAACGCCCGCAGGGTCCGGCGGCGGCCGGCGGTCGGCGACCACTCCCGCGATGGTGCGACGCACCGCTGGGCGATACCCGTCACACGGGCCCGGCCTCTGCGCCGCCGTGGCCGGGGACGGCGCGCAGCGCGATGTCGACGGTGGCGTGGAGTGCCGCACGCCCCGCGCCCGCGGTCGCATGGACGGCGTTGCCCTCGCTGACGACCATGACGTAGCGGGCCAGTGCGAGCGGATCGGTACCCGCGGGCAGGTCGCCTTCCGTGACGGCGCGGGTGAGCCGGTCGGCCAGCGCCCGCTCGCCCGCGAGACGGCTCTCGGCGAGGAACGCGGCGATATGGCCGTTGTCACCGCCTTCGGCGAGGCCGCCCTGCACGGACAGGCATCCGGGCGGGCGGTCGGCGCGGGTGAGTGCGTCCGCGTTGGCCCGCAGAAAGGCCTCGATGACGGCGTACGCGGTGGGCCGGGTGAGCGCGTCGCGGGCATAGGCCATGTCCGCCTCGGCGTAGCGGGCCACCGCGCGGCGGAACAGCTCCTCCTTGTTGCCGTAGGCCGCGTACATGCTGGTCCGGTTGATGCCCATGGCCTCGGTGAGGTCGCTCAGCGACGCACCCTCGTATCCCTGGCGCCAGAACACCTCCACCGCGCGGTCCAGCGCCGCGTCGGCGTCGAAGCCCCGGGGCCTGCCCCGCTCAGCCATCGCAACCCCGTCCGCCGTCGGTCCGTAGCCGTCCCGTGAATCTTAACCGGCCGGTACGGAATAGGTCGCGGGCCGTCCCGGTTATTCGGTATCGAACGGTACGGAAATAGAGTGGTCGCCGTGCGAGCAGTTCAGTGACCGCCCCGGGCCGGACCGTTCACCCGATCCAGTGACAAGCAACCCCGCACAAGGAGAAACGACCATGGAACAGCTCGACGGCAGGACCGCCCTCGTCACCGGGGCCACCTCGGGCATCGGCCTGGCAGCCGCCCGGCGGCTCGCCGCGGCAGGCGCGCACGTGTTCCTCACCGGGCGGCGTCAGGAGGCCCTGGACGAGGCGGTGGCCTCGATCGGCGACCGAGCCACGGCAGTCCGTGCCGACGTCGCAGACCTCGAAGACCTCGACCGCCTGTTCGCCGTCGTCGCGGAGCGCGGCGGCCTGGACATCCTGTTCGCCAACGCCGGCGGCGGAGCGTTCGCGGCGCTGCCCGACGTCACCTGGGACCACTACGCCGAGACGTTCAACACCAATGTCGGCGGCACCCTGTTCACCGTGCAGAAGGCGCTGCCGCTCCTCAGGACAGGGTCCTCGGTCATCCTGACCAGTTCCAACATCGACACCAAGGGGGCCGCCTCGTTCGGCGTCTACGCCGCCAGCAAGGCCGCCCTGCGCTCACTCACCCGCAGCTGGGCGGCCGAACTCGTCACCCGTGGCATCCGACTCAACAGCATCGCCCCCGGCCCGATCCACACCCCGGGCCTCACCGGTCTGGCCGGCGATCCCGAATCCGCCGAGCAACTCCTCAAGGGCCTCGCCGAAGGGGTGCCGATGAACCGGCTCGGGCGCCCCGAGGAGATCGCCGAAACCGTACTGTTCCTCGCGTCCGACGCCAGCAGCTACATGACCGGCGCCGAGATCTACGTGGACGGCGGCGCCAGCCAGATCTGACCGGGGCCGCCGGCCCAGCGACCCAGCCTCCGTCCACCACCGACCCGGCACCACCCCTCAAGGAGAACGCCATGAACACCGTGAGTGACCTGCTCGCCGCCAACCTGCACGAGGTCTTCGGCAACCGCGACCCCCACTCCCGCCGCGCCGCCATCGAACGGACCTACACCGAAGACGTCGTGTTCACCGACCCGGAAGGCGTCAGCACAGGCTGGAACGCGCTCGAGGACAAGGCCCGCGCCCTGCTCGACAAGGTCCCCTCGGACTTCGGCTTCGCGGAGGACGGCCGCCGCTACGCCGGACCGCACGGTGGCGCCCTCGCCTGGGCGTTCGGCCCCGAAAACGAACCCGCCGTACGCGGCATCGACATCATCACCGTCCGCGACGGCAGGATCGCCACCCTGCTCACCATGTTCACCGCCTGAACGGAATCGCCCTCTGCCGGACACCGGCCGCCGTCGGGGACCACCGACCACGCCAACCACCCGGCAGAGGGTGAACCGCCAAAAGCGGGGGAATCGGCAGCACAACAGCTCGAACACCCCACCGGACGGACTTCTGCAAGACGGCCTTCAGGTCGACCACTTCGGCCGCCGGCCTCTCCGGTTCCCGTGGCCGGCCGCTGCTACGGCCTGGGCGGCGCGGCGCAGGACGTGCTCACGGGAGACGGTGATCGGGGGGTGGAAGCAGGCGGCGGTGACCATTCCGCAGGTGATGTCGCGGAAGGCGAGGTCGCGCTGCCGGTGCGCCGGCTTGCGACGCGGAGGCCGGTGGCAGCGCCGGCGAGGAACGCGAGGCCGTATCCGTCCAGCCGGGCGGCCCGCGCCATGGCGCCCGTGTGGTCGGCGAGGAATCCGGTGAGGACGGCGAAGGCGTGGTCCAGCGTGGTGGGGTGGGTCCATCGCCGATGACGGCCGGACCGACGAACGTGCCGCCAAAGCCGAGCCCTGCGACCGGGGAGCCGTCGGCGCCGTCAGTCGCAGGATCCGTGTATCCCTGTCGCCAAGCACCCGTCGGTCACGGCCGGGCCCACGGAGTGCATTGTCGGCCGCCCTCGACAGGTTCCCAGCAGGCACGCAGAGGGCCGGACGACATCGCCAGCATGTGCGTTGCCACGTAGCGATCAGTCGACCCGCGGTTGATGACGGTCGCTGTCTCCGCACGGCCTGCACGGTCCTCCACTGTCACCCTGTCGCCAACGGAGGAGTAGGAGACCCTCCCCCATGCGCTCGCGCAGTTGCGGCTCGTTCTCAGTTCGACATGGCTCAGGCCGATTTGCTTGTCGGCGTACGACGCCGCGTCGACGTCGCATGCCATGGCGGACGCCTCCAGGCCTTCGCAGCGGACGCCCCGGCATCCGACGGTCAGGGGGACCTGTCTGTTTGTGCCCGTCCCCGCACGCGGCGTGGTGTCCAGCACCCGAAAGACGACAACGCCGGTCCAGGCAGCGGCGATCACCATCACCGTCACGATCACCGTCAGCCGGATCCAGCCGGTAGCGGCCGGCCGGGCAGCAGAAGCACCGGAAGAGCAGGTCTCCGTGGCCCGCCCGGCGCTCTCCTTCGATGGCACTGCGCAGTTGGCCGATCCGGCATCCCGTGCGCTCGCCTCGGCCTGTTCCCACAACGCCACCAATCTGCCGAGCGGTTCTCCGGCGAACTGCCCCAGCATGTCAACCGCTTCCCGCGGAGGTAGCGTGGCACCACCCAGATATCGGCCCCAGGAGGATCTGCTGAAAGGCGTTCGGGCTGCCAGATCGGTCAGACTCAGTCCCGAGCGATCTTTCAGCTCGCGCAGGACTCCCACCAGGTAGGCGGCCTGTGGGCTGAGGGACGACGGGAGCGGCCGCCACGCGGAACCGCTCACGTCCGCAGCAGGGCCCAAGTCTGCGGCCCTACTTTCCCGTCGACGGCGGCACCCTCGGCACGCTGGAAGTCTTTGACGGCGCTTTCCGTGTGCACGCCGAAGAGGCCGTCGATCCGGCCCGGAGAATGCTTGTGGTATTTCAGGAGGCATTGCACCTCGACCACGGGCTCACCCCCAGAGTTCAGTAAGACAAGCGGCTCGGAGTCGCTGTGGCCCGCGAGCAGGCGCCCGTTTCTCCGGGTGTAGTGACAAGCCAGGCCAGAGGGCTTGACGGCGGCACTCACCCGGTCGTTCCTGTCAGACTGCCGGGAGGGCGGGTGGATGCCCAGCGTCCCCCAGATCGCCGCGCCCGCCACGGCCAGCGCCCCGACGACGCCGACCGTGAACATCGCCACCCGTCGGCGGCGCGGAGCCCGCCGGTCATCCTGCTGTCCAGCGTCGTCCGCAGGATGGCGGGGTCCACCCGAGCGTGCGTGCTCGGCCAACTCCCACAAGGCGAACAGGTGCACCGCGTCGCAGCCCGACGCCCGGCTCATGGCTTCGACCGCCTGGCGCGGCGGCAGAGTCCTGCCGTTCAGATACCGCTCCCAGGACGACCTGCTGTACGCGGTCTTGGCGGCCAGCGTCGTGGTACTGACGCCCATCTGATCCTTGAGCTCCCGCAGACGAACAACCAAGCTGCGCAGCGATGGTTCAAGATCTTCGGCTAACGGCCTCCACTGTCCCACGTCTGTCCCCCCGTCAAAGCGATGGCTCTCCTTCCCACCATGGCGCACGGTCACCGCTCCAGCACGCGCCTTCGTCAGCCGTTTTCGGCCGTTCGCCGGCGGCCCGCGTCCCAGGAATGCTCCGCCGTGGACAACGGAACAGCAGGTCACCGGCCTGTCGTCCCGTGATTGCCCGTCAAGCCACCATGCCCTGTTCCCGTCCCGTCCCTCCGGACACGATCAGAGCACGACCCCAACGGCATCCATCGACCGCGTTCGGGTCCGCCCGACATCCAAGTTCGGAGATTCCATGACCACACGCACCAGCCGCCTTCTGATCGGCGCAGCAGCCGCCGCACTGGGCGGGAGCCTCATGACAATGCCCTCCGCGCAGGCGCAGCCGCCGATGCGTCCCACGACCCGGCAGACCGCGGGCACTGCGGTCCAGGCCGCCAGCGGGAACTACAGCTACCTGGAGTTCAAGAAGGGATCCAACCCGCAGAACTCGCGCCTGTACTTCGTCTACGTCCAGGGCTCGAACTCGGACCACCCCCACATCCACACCGTGGGCAGCTGGCGGGCCGGCTCGGGCAACGGCAGCAAGAACACCTGCGCGAGCAACGCGGGATGGCTGCCGAACGGCACCTTCACCGTCAAGGCCTTCTACACGCATCACAACGGGGGACCCCACGGCGTCAACGGCATCTCCTGGTACCTCGGAGACCACAAGTGCCACAGCGGCCACTGGCGCACGGACCTGTTCGTCCACAGCGAGATGCTCCCCAACGGACATGCCGGCTCCTCCGAGCCGTACCGGTGGGACGGGGCCGGCGACTACAAGTCGAACGGCTGCATCAAGCTCAAGCCCTCCGACATCCGCGCCCTGCGGAACGTCCAGGCCAGCTACCCGAACCCTCACAAGCTCTACGTGCGCTGAACCGCCACCACCATCCCGGCAACGTCATCAAGTCGTCGGCGCGGCACACCGCACCCGCCGGCCCCCACAGTGACCGCGGTCCTGGTGCGTGACCTGACGACGCCCTACGGCGTTGGCGTGCAGGCAGGCGAGACCGTTTCCGCGCGAACCCCCGCCCGCGGTGGGGCCCGGCACCCCGTGCGGTGCCGGCGAACCGCCAGACAGGCACGCCGGCGCTCCGGACATACGCACGATCCCGTGTACCACCGATCGGAAGGATGCCGGTGACCGCGGAAGGACCCCGAGTCACCGGCACCGCGCCGAGGCCGGCGATCAGCGGCGGCTGCCCCCGTTCATGCGGTGGTCACCGAGTCGGGATCGTGATCCCGTCGAGCTCCGCCTACCACCGTGCCAACCGCTTCACAGGCGTCGTCCGGCCGGATGTGAGGTGCCGTCCTTCTGCGTGTGGGGAGCGGGGCCGGTCAGCGGCCGGGGAACCTCTGGGTAATCTCCTGAAGCACCCAGCCGTTCCCGTCCGGGTCACGGAAAGTGGCGTAGGAGCCGTAGCTGGCCCGCTCGGGGTGCGGTCCGGTGATCCGCTCCTGGCCCGGACCGGTGTGGACGACATCTCCGGCGTCGTGTCCGTGGAAGAAGATGCCCTTGCCGTCGTGGAACACCTCGCTCACCTCTATTCCACGGCCGGCCAGGTCCGCGCGGGCTTCATGTATGTCCTCGACAACGAGGTACAGTCCCTGAGCCGAACCGGGCGGGGCCGTGGTGAGACCCTTTCCGAAGATGATCGACGACTCGGACCCAGGCGGCGTGAGGTGGGCCACGCTGTAGCCGTCGGTGACGTTCGTGGCGAGGTCGAGCCGGAATCCGGCCTTCTCATAGAAGGCCCTTGAGCGGTCCACGTCCGAGACCGGCAGGACGAAAAGCTCTAGTTTCATGTTCATTTCATTTGCTCACTTTCACTGGCCGTTCTCCGCGCGTAGTGCGGGAAACGGAGGGGAAGGTCCGGGCGCAGCTCGGCGCTCGACGAGCGGAGAACGAGCGGCGCGGCGGGAGCCGTGCGCTGACGGCAGATGTCTTTCCTCTGCACACTCGTGACCTCGTACGGGTCACCCTCGGGTCACATCGGCCCAGATAGAAGCCTCTGCGTGCCGCGACGAACCCGTCGACGGTCCCGGCGGCGCTCCTCCGGCTCTCGCGGGAAGAGCAGAGAACGGCCCCTGCGAGACCCATCCTGGAATTAGGAGCATATACTCCTAAGTGAGGGGACGCAAGGCCTCGCTCCGCGACACCCGGAGGACGTGGGCAAGGCGGTCCACGTGATCGTCCTGTCGCACCGGCCGATGCCCCAGAGCTGGGATCCCGAGGCGCCGTTTCCCTTCGTCGACGGCGTCGAGGCGGCCGTGGCCAGGGCGCGGGAACTTGCGGGTGACCGCATGGTCGAGGCCGCCCCCGGTGACGGCGGTTGGCGGCGCTTGCCGTGGGCCTGATCGACGAGGTGCGCGTGGACGTCGTGCCCGTCGGGCCCGGGTCCGGGTCCGGGTCCGGGTCCGGGTCCGGGTCCGGGTCCGGGTCCGGGTCCGGGTCCGGGTCCGGGTCCGGGTCCGGGTCCGGGTCCGGGTCCGGCAAGCGATCCTTCTGTTCGGTCCGCGCGCAGCACCGTGCTGGAGGATCCGGACACGCTGATTCAGGTCAACCGGGTGCTCCGCCCGCGCTGTCGGGCGCGCCGTTGACCGACGACACGGGCACCCTCGCCCGGTCCGCCCGCATCCCCCGCCACCAACCTGTTGCACGCCGGCGCTGACATCGCCGCCGGTGACAGACACACTGTCGACGTCAAGCCCGCCACACCCTCTCCCGCAATCCGCCGCCGGACAGCATGATCACTCCGGACGGAAACAATCCGCGTACCGCTCCGGCACCACGTGGACAGCCCCCTCGCCCTACGGCCACCGTCCCGGTCCCAGCAGGCCGCCCGCCGAGGGGCAGGTGCGTCGGAACCTGAGTGACGTCAAGTGAATGCTGACCGTAAGCTCTCGGCGAGGGGTAGGTGCAGTGGACATCACGGTGCACTTGATCAAGACGTCCTGGACGAAACAGTCCCGGGGCGGGGAGGCTGTTGCCCGCAGGAACGCGGCACCGGTCGGCTTCTCGTTGCCTCAGCCCCGACCGGGACGCCTTCCTGTCAGAGCCGACCGTGATCGTCGATGAGTGCGGGCCGGTTCGACACAGCAGGCGGGCTACCGCTCACAGGGCTCCTCGTTGCGCGGCCCTACGTCTCCTGACCTGTGACGCACGCCACGGGAACCCGCTCTGCTGCTCGGACAAGACCGTACGTGGACTACTCATTGCACACCCGGATACGGGCAGGCGACTCCGAGGCGTTCCGCGAGCTCTTCCGTGACCACGCTCGACTGGTCCACCGGCACGCGGTGCGCGTGACCGGAGACTGGTCCGTCGCCGAGGAGATCGTCTCGCTGACCTTCTTGGAGGCGTGGCGGCTGCGCACCAGGCTGCGGGACGAGGGCGACGGCCCGCGCCCCTGGCTGATGGGCATCGCCGTGAACGTCCTGCGCAACACCACCCGCGCCGCGCGCCGCCATCAGCGGGCCCTGCAGCGCATGCCGGCCAGGAAAACGGTCCCGGACTTCGCCGACGAACTGGTCGGCCGCATAGCCGATGCAGACGAACTCGCCGCCGCCCAACGGGCGCTGAAGAAGCTGAACCGCAGCGAGCGCGAGGTCTTCACGCTCTGCGTGTGGTCCGGGCTCGGCTACACGGAGGCGGCGGCAGCGCTCGGCGTCCCGGTCGGCACCGTGCGCTCGCGGCTGTCCCGCGCCCGCACACGGCTGAGAAAGCTGGCCGACGAAGAACTGAGAAAACGCAGGGAACCGCCCCCGCACGACGGACAAGTACAGGACGGCCACACCTCAGCGGCCCGGTCAGGCGAGTCGGACAAGGAGAGGTCCACATGATCCGCAAGAAGTCACGGCTCGGGGAGCCGCTGGACCAAGCGGAGCTGGCCCGTTTGCTGCCGGCACCCGCAGACCCGCACCTGCCGCCCGACCGACACCTGCTTCTCGAGGACCACTTGATGAACGAGATCCAGTCCACCGTGCCTGCCCCCGCCCCCGCACCCGCCGCCTCCGCGCCGCCTCACCGCCCGGCACGCCGTGTCCTGCTGATCGGTGTCCCGGTCACCGCGGCCGCCCTGGCCGGCGCACTCGTCTTCACCGCGCTGACCGGTTCCGGGGGCAGCGACCCGGCCGCGGCCACCCCGCCCCCGGTCGACGCCCCGGTCGTCCGCATCGAGCCCGGCAGCACCACTCGGCTCGCCTCCACCGTCGAGCGCATCGCCGCCGCGGCGGCGGACCGCGCGACGCCCGAACCCGGCCCGGGCCAGTACATCTACATAAAGAGCCAGGTCTCCTACCTCTCCGTCTCCCACACCGACACGGAGGCGTCCAAGGCACAGGTCGAGCCCCTGCACATCCGCGAGGTCTGGAACTCCCCCGACGGCCGGCACGGCTGGCTGGACGAACCCGGCTACAAGCCCAAGGGCGGAGTCACCCTCGACAGCGACGTCACGAGGAGCCTGAACGCCCCCTCCTACGACTACCTCAAGACCCTGCCCACCGACCCGGACGCCCTGCTGACGAAGATCTACAAGGAGACCAGGGGCCAGGGGAACTCCCCGGACCAGCAGGCATTCACCACCGTCGGAGACCTCCTCGAAGAGCAGCTCGCACCGGCGAATCTCACCGCCGCGCTCTACCGTGCCGCGGCCAAGATCCCCGGAGTTGTGGTGCTGGAGCATGCCCAGGACGCCGCGGGACGCGAGGGCATCGCCCTGGCCCATGTCGACCGGGACAGCGGCGACCGCACCGAATGGGTCTTCGACCCCACGACCTACACCTATCTCGGCAGCCGCGCTGTCCAGATCAAGGACACCAACGGCATCAGGCCCGGCACGGTCACCACGCGCACCGCCGTGCTGGAACGGGCCGTCGTGGACGCCCAGAAGCAGCGACCGGGCGCGCAGGGCACCCGTACGTGACAACGCGACCGCCCCGCCGAACGGCGCCAGTCCCGCCCGCCACTGGCCGCTGCCCGCGAGGACCTCGCCGAGCTGCCGGCCAGGACGGGCGGGGCGGTGGCGATCCCCTGCCCCGAGGAGGCGACCCGCTTCACGTCGGCCTCAGACGCAGCGCACGACAAGTAACGCGTCAGGGGACGCCTGCGGCGGCTCGGCGTCCGCACTGACACCAGTGACCCGCGGGGCCGGCAGGACCTGACCGGGTCCGAGCGGAAGGCCGTTCCACTCGTCGTCGAGGGCCTCACCGACCGCGCCGTCACCGACCGGCTCCATGTCCGTACACACCGTCAGCACCCACATGAAGCACCTCTTCGTCAAACTCGGCATCAACTCACGCGTTGAGCTCACCGGGCCGGCAATCGAGCGGGGCGTCGACAGGATGGAATGGCCCCTGCCCCGGTCGTTCCGGGTTCTGACCGAAAGAGAGGAGAAGAACAGCGCGACGACGGCGATCAAACCGACGTGAACGATTCACCGTCGGGGTACCACGGTGTTGACCAAGTCGAACTGTCGAGTGCAACGGATCATACGGGGCCGGAAGCCGCCGTCACGGACCGATTCGGGTGTGCGAGCGCGTGGGCCGGACCTGCGGGCGAGCGAGCCGTCCCGCGGGGACCGGCCGGGCTGCCGGCTTGCACAGCGTCACTCTGCCCGCAGGTCTACGCTGGTTTCTACGGCAGCCGGAGGAGCACGTCATGATCCACAACGTCTCCGCGACGCCTACCGCGACCCGCGCGCCCACCCGGTCTGTCACACGACTCGAGATCGCCGTCGAAGAGGATTACGAGCAGTTCCGAGGACGCTACGAGCAGGCCGTTCCACCACTCGACCACCAACGCACCTTTGACCTGATCGCTCTTCGGGCGCCGTGGAGCGCCGTGGTCGACCTCGCGGAAGACAACGGCCCACTGGGCTTCATGATCTACTGGAAGTTCGACGCACAACCGTTGTTCGGCCTGGCCGGCGACCACGCGCGCTGCACCGAGTACCTGATGGGCAATCACACCATCGCCGAGCGCATGTACCGGCACGATGCAGGAGCCCTTCTCTACGCTCCCCTGCGTACCACGATCCACGAGTCCCCCTCAGGGGAGACGGTCTTCGCCATCGACCGGCCCAGTGACACGGTCGCCGCGCTCGGTCGATCCGAGATCAGCGAAGTGGGACGCGAACTGGACCGCAAGGTCGGAACGCTCCTGCGTCATCTTGGCGCCCCAGTGCCTGTCGAACTGACGTGAAGACCAGCACCGCCAAACTCTCACGACCGCTCCGCATCGGTGTGCCCCGGTCAGGTCGCCCCCTTGCCTCCGCCTCGCCGTCGACGGACTCCTACGGGACGTCAACCGCTCGTCCGGCGGCTCGAGCGGCGGGGAGTCCGCCGCGATCGCCGCCGGATGTCGCCGCTCGCACTTGGCAGCGACTTGTCCATCTCGGTGCGCGGACCGGCGGCCGACACCGGTGTCGTGGCCCTCAAGGCGACGCACCGGCGCGTTCGGCGGCGACCAGGGGTCCAGGTCGTGACAGCCGGTTCGCAGGTACATGCGCCTTCCGTACCAACGCTCCACAAGCACGTCGTGGACTCCCCTGCGCGTCTCATGATCCGGTGACGGTGCGGCCGGGGTACGCTCCCGGCCGCACCTCGACGGGCGGATCGCTGAGCCGTCACCCCGCGGACCGGCGGCGGACGACCACGACGATCACCGCGCCCAGCCCCAGGGCCAGGGTCGCGCCGCCCGCGGCGATCAGCGCGCCGCCTCCGCCGGTGGAGGCGAGTCCGCCGCCGGAGGAGCCGCCGGTGGACGACGAGCCGGCGCCGCCACCCGCCGTGCCGGAGGAGCCGGCCGTATCGGTGCCGGACGAGGCACTCGGGCTCGGGCTGGCGGAAGAACCACCCGAGGACCCCTGCGTGCTCCCGCCGTCATCGGTGGGGTTCAGCACGATCCATGCCCGGTTGTTGTCCTGGTTGGGCTCGTCCGGGTAGTCGAAGGACTGCATCTGGATCTCGCCCTTGGCGTCGTTCACGACCTTGTCGATGCGCAACTCGAACGGGAAGGTCAGATTCGCGTCCTCCAGCACCGGCGTGTGCGACCAGCAGCCGTAGAGGCCCTCGGTGTGGGAGTCGGCCCAACAGTCCTCGGGGATCTTCGTCGCCGTCGCACCCGGCGGGATCGTGACGTAGGTGAGCATGGGATCGTCGTCCGGCGGTTCGAGCCCCCGCACCCAGGCAGGGCCGAGGTTGCGGAAGCCGACGTCCACGGTCACCGTCTCGCCGGCGGCGCCGCGTGCGGTGTCGCCGGTGATCAGGATGTCGTAGGAGTTGTCGGAGGGCAGCCAGGCCGAAGCCTGGCCCGAGTAGGTGCCCGGAGTGTCGGTGAGTTTCTCCAGCGTCAGCGGTGCGCCGGTGCCCGGTGTGTAGCCGTCGGCCGCCATCAGAGCCTTCGCCTTCTCGGCGTCGGCCGGGGCGAAGCTGTAGGTGAAGCGGTCGTTCAAGGCGAAGGGGAGGGTCTTCACCTTCAGCGGCTCGGCCACCGCGTACGCCGTGCCCGCCTCGACGACGTCCGGGAAGGCACAGATCGCGTCGGTGCCCTGATCCTGCAGGGGGCCGTCCGTGGTGTGCCGGTAGGCGCAGTTGCCGTGCCGGTCGACGAAGCTCAGCCCGCGTGTGCCGCGGAAGCGCAGCACGACACCGTCGGCCGGCGCACGGCCGGCGTTGCGCAGACCCAGTGGCGCATTCCATGTGTGCCCCACGCCGGCCTCGGGCGGAGACAGCTGGCGGCTGATGATCCTCGAGTCGCTCACCACCACCTCGATGCGCAGTGGCGCGAACTCGACGCCCTCGCCCTCACCCGTGACCGTGATCTCACCCAGTCGCCGCGGTGATCCGTTCGGGCCGATGTCGAGGCGGATACCGCCGAGCACGTTGGCCTTCTCCCCCGCACGGATCTGATCGCCGTCACAGGTGGCGCCCGCCGGGCTTTGGTCGCAGGGAAGCTTGGCCTCCGCGACCTGGGCCAGTCCCCCCACATCGATCATGACCTTGAAGTCGCCCTGGTGGACGACGGGCACCTCACCGTCCTCTCCGGGTTCATCGTCGCCGGGGGCCGCGAGCCGCAGCATGATCTGCGGCTCGGCCGGATCGCCGTTGTCACCCTGCAACGACAGATCCACCCGGGACTCCCCGGTGATCCTCACCGGAATCGGAGGCGGGTCGCCGGCGGCGGCCAGCGCGGGGGCGGCGGCACCGGAGCCAGCAGCCAGGACGACGGCCGCCACAAGCCCTGGCATCGAACGGAAGATGTATCTGCGGACGGGACGTCTCATCAACGCCTCCTTGTCACATCCGGTACAGCCCGCGGGAGTTGCTCTTCACCGAGCACTCACCTGTCCGACATCCGGCAGACATCTTTCGTTGCCCCCATGCACATCACAGGCCCATCACAGCGTCTGTGTCGGCTACTTCGGGGTTCCGGCACGGATCCTGGGGTCGCGAAACGGTTCAGGGCACCACACGAACGCGATCCCTCTCCACGCCTACGGGTAGGGCTTCTCGCCCTTGGCCAGCATCGCCACGAACTTCTCTATCCGGCGCGCGCGGGTCTCGGGCTTCTTGGCGTCCTGGATCCGGTACAGGATCGCGTAGCGGTTCTGCCCGTTCAGCGTCTCGAAGAACTCCGCCGCGGCCGGGTCGGCGGTCAGGGCCGCCGCGAGGTCGTCCGGCACCGTGGCGGTCCTCGCACTGTCGTAGGCCGCCTCCCAGCGGCCGTCCGCCTTGGCGCGGTCGACCTCGGCCTGTCCCGGGGGAAGCATCCGGCCCTGCTCGATCAGGGCGGCCACCTTGTCCCGGTTGACCTTGGACCACTTGCTGCGCGGCTTGCGCGGGGTGAACCGCTGGAGCCACCACTGGTCGTCGAACTTGGCCTTCTGGCCGTCGATCCAGCCGTGGCAGAGCGCCACGTCGAGCGCCTGGGCGTAGTCCAGCGCGACGACTCCGGGGCTCTTCTTGCGCAGCTTGAGCCAGATACCGGACGAGACGGCGTGGTTCTCGCCGAGCCATGCCTGGAATGCCTCGGCGGATTCGAATGCGACGGTGTCCAAGTCCTGAGTCACCCCAGCAGCGAACCACACCCGGCCGATCGCCACGACGTATTCGGGCACGGGACGGGGTGCAGAATGCCCGACCGCCGTGATCATCTCCGTTCTCGACGCGGAACGCCCGTGCAGGAGCCACGGCCGCACGAGGTCCTGCTGGCCGAACCGCACGACGGCCTGACGCCTGGACTCACCCTTCTCGACCGACCCGGCGGCCGGCCGCTCCGCCAGGAGGGCTCCGACAGCGGCGGCGGGCCCAGCCTGCGGGAGTGCGGACTGGCCGGCGCAAGAGCATCCAGTACCTTCTTGACGTGTCCATACCCTCGACGCCACAGTCGCCGCATCAGACGCCGCTTTCCCCCTGGGGCGCTCCGCCCCCCGTCCCGCCGCGGCCCAGGAGCCGGGTCGGACTCATGGCCGCACTCGTCGGCGGGGTACTCCTCCTGATCGTCGCGCTCCTGGCGACGCTGGTGCTGGTGGGCAAGAGGGTCGAGGACAGCTTTCCGCGGGCCGAGTCCTCCCTGACCGTGCCCCCGGCACTCCTCGACGGCCGCTTCACCCGGACCAGGGACGACTCGTCAACTCTGGGCCGGACGCTGCAGAACGGCTGGCGGCACAGCTGGGACGCCGAGGACGTCCACGGCGTGGTCGCCACCTACAAGCCGGAAAGCGGCGAGCGGGGCGTTCTCGTCGTGACCGGCATGTACGGCCGGTTCAAGAACACCGACAGGATGCGCTCCCACGTACTGGCGGACAACGGTTCCAAGAACACCAAGGTGACCGTGCTCGTGCCGCCACAAGACGACACACCGTCCGGCTCCCCCATCCACATCAGCTGCGACATCGTGACCCGAAGATGGGCCGACGGCGGGACACTCACCTACCCCGTCTGCGCCTGGGCGGACGGCAACTCCTGGGCCCGCGTGGCCGACATGACTCTCTCCGGCTCGGTGAACCTCGACCTGAAAACCGCCGCCAGAACCACCCTCCGGATCCGCTCCGAGATGGAGACACGGATCAGGTGATCCTGGCGGTGGCAGACGTCTTCGCCGGCCCTGGTCCGCTCGGACCTCGCCGCGCCGGCCCGTGGCTCGCTCCGCCGGCGAGCGGGGCGACCGGGTTGACTCGGGGCCGAGTACCCATGGCCGCCCCTTCGGCTGCCGCCTGAACAGGCGGCCCGGCACGCTCCCTACCGAAGTGAGCGGAAGCCCGCGCGGACTTCCCCGACGAAGAGCTCCGGCTGCTCCCAGGCGGCGAAGTGACCACCCCTGGGCAGCTTGTTGTAGTGGACGAGGTTCGGGTACGCCTGCTCCGACCAGCTCTTGGGAGCCTGGTAGAGCTCGTCGGGGAAGACGCTTACGGCCACCGGGAGTTTGACGCCCTGCGCACCGAAGAACGGAGTCGTGTTCTCCGCGTAGAGGCGGGCCGCGGAGATCGCCGTGTTCGTCAGCCAGAAGAGCGTGATGTTGTCCAGGACGTCGTCCCGCGTCAGGCCCTCACTCACTCCGTCGAAGGACCGGGTGATCAGCTCCAGGCTGGCCTTGTCGTGGTCGAGCAGGAAGGCGGCCAGGCCTACGGGGGAGTCCGCGAGCGCCGTGAGGGACTGCGGGCGCGACCCCATCATGTAGGCGTAGTACACGTGCCGGTAGACGAAGTCCAACTGCTCGACGGCCCGCTTCTGCTCGTCGTCGGCAAGGGTGACGTCCGACGGCAGAGGGTTGCCGGCGATGATGGCCTGCTCGACGGCGGGCGGAATCACCTTGGGCATGTTGGTGTGGATGCCGACCAGGCCCTCGGGCTCCTGTACACCCATGAGATCGGTGACGACCGCGCCCCAGTCGCCGCCCTGCGCCACGTATCTGGTGTAGCCCAGGCGCTTCATCAGCACGCCCCAGGCGCGGGCGATCCGCTCGGGGCTCCAGCCGGGGGCGGTCGGCTTGCCGGAGAAGCCGTAGCCGGGCATCGACGGGATCACCACGTGGAAGGCGTCCGAGGCGGCACCACCGTGGGCCGTCGGGTTCGTGAGCGGCTCGATGATCTTCAGCTGCTCGACGACCGAACCCGGCCAGCCGTGCGTGACGATCACCGGCAGCGCATTCTCATGCTTCGAGCGGATGTGCAGGAAGTGGATGTCCAGCCCGTCGATCTCGGTGATGAACTGGGGGTAGGAGTTCAGCCTCGCCTCGACCTTGCGCCAGTCGTACTCCGTCGCCCAGTAGCGCGCCAGCTCCTTGACCGTGGCGAGCTGGGTGCCCTGGGACTGGTCGTCGACGGTCTCCTTCTCGGGGAAGCGCGTCGCCTCGATACGCGAACGCAGGTCCTGGAGATCCGCCTCCGGAAATTCGAACGTGAACGGGCGGACGGCCGTCGGTACAGATGTGTCGGACATGTACGGGGACTCCTCGGAACGTCGGCGACCCTCTGTCGCCGGCTCGTCCACAGTCGTCCAGCTCCGCGCGCGTCGCCCCGGGGAAACCCCCGGGGTTTCCTCGGGGCCGGCCCCCGGGGGCCGGCCCCGAGGCGAGATGACCCTCGTCCGACTACTGAAACCACGCAAAAGGGAATACGGTCGAAACAGCACTTCGCGGTGTATCGAAGCCGGTGATCCTCGCTTCCAGGAAGATCGACCTATGGGTGCTCAGTCCATGGAGCCCGGGGGCGCACTGCGGGGCCGGGACCAGGAGCTGGCGGCGCTGGAGCGGGTACTCGCCACGGCCCGTGCGGGCAACAGCGCCGTGGTGGTCCTGCGCGGCGAAGCCGGCATCGGCAAGACCGCACTGCTGGACCACGCGGCCGGCCTCGCCACCGGGTTCCGCACTCTTGGCATCGCGGGCGTCGAGTGGGAGATGGAGCTGCCTTTCGCGAGCCTCCACCAGCTCTGCGCACCCCTGCTGGGCGACCTCCAGGAGCTTCCGGATCCCCAGCGCGACGCACTGTCCGTAGCGTTCGGACTACAGGCGGGTGAGGCACCGAACCGGTTCCTGGTCGGTCTGGCGGTGCTCGGACTGCTGGCCGGGGCCGCCGAGGAGGGGCCGCTGGCCTGCCTCGTCGATGACGCGCAGTGGCTGGACAAGGAGTCCCTCCAGGTCCTGGGATTCGTGGCCAGACGGCTGGTCGCGGAATCGGTGGCGTTGATCTTCGCCCTGCGGGACTCCGATGACGGTCCTGACCTGGCCGGCCTGCCCGAGCTGACGGTGCGGGGCCTGAGCGAGAACGAGGCACGCGTCCTGCTGGCCTCGGCGGTCCGGGTGCCACTCGACCCGCTGGTGCGGGACCGGATCGTCGCCGAGACGCACGGCAACCCGATGGCCCTGCTGCACCTGCCACTCGCCCTGGCACCCGCCGAACTGGCGGGCGGCTTCTGGCTGCCCGGCAGACGCCCCCTGGCAAGACACCTCGAAAACGCCTTTCACCAGCAGTTCCGTCTGCTTCCCGAGGACAGCCGGCGTCTTCTGCTGACGGCCGCGGCCGAGCCGACCGGAGACGCGGACCTGTTGTGGCGCGCGGCCGTCCTGCAAGGAATACCAGCCGGTGCCGCGGGGCCGGCCGAGGCCGCGGGACTGGTCGAGTTCGGTACCAGGGTGCGGTTCCGCCACCCCTTGGTACGTTCGGCCGTCTACCGGGGGGCATCCCTGCCCGGACGTCGGGCTGCGCACCGCGCGCTGGCGGATGCGACCGATCCCCGCCTTGACCCTGATCGCCGGGCGTGGCACCGCGCTCACGGCACCGACCGGCCGGACGAGGGCATCGCAGTTGATCTGGAGTGCTCAGCCGGGCGGGCCCAGGGCAGAGGAGGAATGGCGGCAGCGGCCTCGTTCCTGCAGCGGGCGACGGAGCTGACGCCCGATGCCGGGCGCAGAGCCGGCCGAGCACTGGACGCTGCCCAGGCCCACATCGACGCCGGCGGGGCCGACCAGGCTCGTTCCCTGCTGGCCATCGCGGAGACCGGCCCGCTCGACGACCTGCGGCATGTCCGGCTCGAATGGCTGCGGGCCCGGCTGGTGTTCTCCGAGGTGCGCGGTGACGCAGCGCCCCGGCTCCTGCTCGACGTCGCACAAAGGCTCGCGCCCCTCGACGCCGCCCTCGCCCGCGAAACCCTGCTGGAGGCGGTCGGCACGGCGAGCTTCGCCGGCCGGCTGGGCAGGGGACCCGGGCTGCGCGAGGTCGCCGAAGCGGCCCGCGCCGGGCCGCGGCCGACGGGGCCGCCGCGGATGGTGGACATCCTTCTGGACGGTATCGCCGACCGGGTCCTTGGTGGTCACGTCGTCGGCGCTGCCGCCCTCAGGCAGGCGATGCACGCCGTCCGGCAGGAGCAGAGAACCGGTAGGACGGAGACGGAAAGGCGCTGGCTGTGGCTGGCGTTCCGGGTGGCACCAGAGCCTCTCGCACCCGAGCTGTGGGACGACGAGGCGTGGCACGAGATGGCGCTGGACGCCGTCCGTATCGCCCGCGAGGCCGGGGCACTCACCGTGCTTCCGATGGCACTGACCTACCAGGCATGCTCACACGTCCACGCCGGCGAATTCGACACGGCCGCGACGCTGATCGACGAGGCCACGGCCGTCTCGGAGGCGGTCGGCGGCGTACCGATGATGCACACGTCCCTGCTTCTCGCCGCCTGGCGTGGACAGGCGTCCCCGGCACTGGACCTCATCGGGACCACCATCGAAGAGGTGCGTGCGCGGGGCGAGGGCCGCGCCCTCGGCCTCGCCGAATACGCGACCGCACTGCTGTACAACGGACTAGGCCGCTACGACGACGCGCTGGCGGCCGCGACTCGCGCCTGCCAGTACGAGGACCTGGGCTACTTCGGATGGTCGCTCGCCGAACTGGTCGAGGCGGCCGCCCGCAGCGGGCGGCCGGGGTCCGGTGAGAGGGCACTGGACGATCTCACCGAACGCACCCGTGCGGCCGGGACCGAATGGGCCCTGGGCACGGCGGCCTGCTCACGGGCATTGCTGAGCGAGGGTGAGGCCGCCGACGCGCTGTACCAGGAGGCGATCGAGCGTCTCGGTCACTGCCGAATCGCCGTCCAACTGGCCCGCGCTCGGCTGCTGTACGGCGAATGGCTGCGCCGTCGGAACCGACGTCAGGAGAGTCGTGCGGCACTACGCGCCGCCTACGAGACGTTCAGCCGTTTCGGAGCCGACGGTTTCGCCGAACGCGCCCGCAGAGAGTTGTCGGCGACAGGAGAGACGGCCCGCAGACGAACCGTCGGTGCCGACGCCCGCCTCACCAGTCAGGAAGCTCAGATCGCCGGGCTGGCCGGGGACCACACCAACGCGGAGATCGCCGCCCGGTTGTTCATCAGCCCGCGCACGGTGGAGTGGCACCTGAGCAACGTGTTCGCCAAACTCGGCGTGAGTTCCCGCAGGCAGCTGCGCGCGGCGTTGTCTCCGGCGCGAACAGGAGCACCTTCTCGCTGACGGCGTCAGGACAGAACCACGCCACGCGGTCGCTGCCTGCCGACCCGTATGCGACGGGGGCGGGGCCGGATGTGCGTGTCCCGCGTGCCACGGTTGAGGACTGCCGGGCTGTCCTCGATCTCGTCGCGGACAAGGCGGAGGTGCCCGCACTCCGGGCGGCAGACGGTGCTTCCGTCGCCCCGGCGGAGGCCGTGCCGTCCGGTCCGGCGGATGCCGAGTGCCCCAGAGCCGGGGTGCATGCTGGTCAAGGCCGCCCCGGCGGGAAGTGCCCCCCGCGACGCGGGCGGACCCGTCCCGACCACGCTCCGCCTTGTCGAGTCGGCGATCGCCGCGGCACCGGAGCGCGCCAGGACGCGCGGCAAACGCACAGCGGACAAGGATCCGGCTGAACTGGCACGTCTTCTCACCACCTTCATACAGGGGTGCGCGGCATGGGAGGAGCACAAGCCCGACGGAAGTTCGTCGAATCGGCCATTACCGCCGTCATGCGCACCTTGGACTGGGAGCAGCAACACCGTGTGCACCGGGTGGGATTCACGCCGGATCCCCGGCTGCCCTCAGCGAGCCCACAACTCCCATGCCGGCGCTCGCTCCCGAACGGCGCCGTCACCCGGGCGGACCGCGCGTTCCGGACCGAGCGGCCCCCGCAGGCGCCATACACCTGCCCCGGCTGCATGCCGTCGCCGCCGGAAGGGCGAACGCGAGATGACGCAAGCGCGGCGCTTGGTGTCGGTGAGGTCCTCTCGCTCGTTGTTCAGGCTCCGGGTGGAGCGGTCGTCGCGTCCCCTGGAGCCGTACTGGACAGCGCTGAGGAACCACGCCGCCGTGCGGGCCGACTGCCGGCCGGTGACCGCGGTGGGCAACGCCGACGCACACGACGCCAGTGGGAAGTCGGAGGTGATGTCACAGGCCGGGGACGTGTCCGCCTTGGACCGACCTTCAGGCCTGGCTGTATCGATGACCAGTGACACGGCATGCCGATGAGTTCTGGCATCGATCGATGCGTCGTGAGCGCGAGGATGCCGGTGAGTTGTGACACTGTTCGACGCGGGTCAGAAGTGCGTGGCGATCCCGAAGACGCGGCGAAGTCGTGCCATGTCGTGCCGGTCTCGTTCCGTCGGTTCGTATCCCTGATGGAAGTAGACCTGCTGCTCGTCGGACAGGCACGGGACCGGCGTCCCCTGGATGGTGCCCGTCACGAAGCAGGATGAGGGATAGGCGAAGGGACGTTGCGGTTCGGGTGACGCCTGGACTGCTGAGCCGTCATCGTCGAAAACCAGCGGATGAAGGTCGATCTCCCGGCCGTCCGGAGCCTTCACGACGAATCGGATGGGCCGCCAGTTCAGGCTCTCCACGAAGCCTGCCGCCGAGAGGGCCGTCAGAACGGCGGCTTCCTGGTCTTGCCGGTGCATCAAGTCCAGATCTCGATGGTCTCGGGTCTGCTTGCCGATCAGAGCGTCGATCCCCCATCCGCCACCGACCCAGACATCGGTCTTCACCCGCTGCAACAGGGCCAGGACGAACAACACGTCATCGGCTGTCATCACCCGACGCAGGCTAGATGCGCCGGCCTCGGGCGGCGAACGATTTCTCCCGGAAGAGACGGGGCGGGGCCGTCCAGGGCAGGTCCGCTGCGGTCGTCAGCCAGCGGTCTGCCCGGCCCTTGCCCGGGTCTGGGCGAGGCGGAAGGAGTCGGCGTCAGTCTCGACAGTGTTCCCGCCGAAGGTGAGGCGATCGGCGATGGCCGCGCAGAGGTGGGGATCGGTCCGCTGGAGGTGAAGACCCGGTGCACCGCCTTGCCGGAATACGACAGGCGCAAGGAGAACAGGCTGACTTGACCTCCTGGCCGGCCGGACGGCTGGTCACGTCCCCGAAGTCGACTCCGCTTCGACGCCCGGACGGTGGGACTGCGGCAGAAATGCCTTCGCGGTGCCCCGGCCCGCAGCGATCCGGATCTCGTCACGACGTTCCGCGACGTAGGCGGACGATCCCCCGTGTCAGGTCGACAGCGCCGTACTCGGCGACCAGCCTGGCGCTTCTTGCGCGGCGCGCCCAGACCGAGGTCAGCGCGTTGCGTACCGTCCGGGCACTTCGATGCTCCCACCGCGAGCCCCACGCGGTGTCAAAACTCAGCGATACCGTTTCCGACGGGCCCGGTGCTGTCGCACTGACCGGCAGACGGTGTCACTGCTCACCCACCCCAGCCACACGCCGTCGGCTCGACTGCGACGGTGAACCAACCACGCTGGAAAGCCGGTTGGTTCACCTGGAGGCCGAAAAGGTGCCGAAGAGCCGCGCGGCGCCGGTGGGGTGGCCGTACTGCTCGTGAACCGTCAGTGGTCTTGGGGCTCCTGCGCGCGCAGGGCCTCCTTGACCGCCTGCTCGACGCGGGCGTTCTCCCGCTCCGCCCGGCGGGCGCGGGCGCGGCGGGCGAGCAGCAGCCAGGCGGTGCCCGCGGCGGCCAGGACCACGATCACGACCAGCAGGGTCCAGGGCACGGCCCAGCCGCCGGCGGTGGCCCGGACGGGGGCGAGCGGGGAGACCGAGCCCGACGCGTCGGTGAGCAGCGGGGTCACGGTCACGGCCGCGGTGAGCCGGACCGTGGGGGCCACCCCGTGCAGCGGCACGGTCACCTTCCAGCGCTCCCCCGGCAGCAGGTCGGGGGTGGCGGCGACGGCACCGGCCTTGGCCTTGAGCCAGCCGAACGGTCCGCTCAGCGACGCCTTCTGACGGGCCGACAGCACGGTGTTGCCGGTGTTGTGGACCGTGTAGGTCAGGGTCGCCTCGCCGGTGGCGAACGGGTTGGCGGTGCCGCGGTAGTCGACCGAGAGGTCCTCGACGGCGAGCCGTGGACGCAGTGCGCCGCTGACCCGGAGCTTGACCCGGATGCCGAGGCGACGGTCCACGTTGATGCCCGCGGCGGCGTCCGGCTGCTTCAGGGAGGTGAGGAGGCCGCCCACGTAGTCGCCGGGAGTGGCGTTGTCGGGGACGGTGACGCTGAACGGGATGCGTACCGTCCGGCCCGGCGCGACCTTGACGCTCGTGCGGTCGGCGTGCAGCCACGCACCCACACCCACGGACTTCTTGTCCCGGGTGAGCAGGTCGAGCTGGCCGGTTTCGGTGGTGTAGCCGTCGGCCGCGTACACCGAGAGGGTGAGCGGGTCCTTGCCGCGGTTGGCGACGACCATCGCGTCGTCGATCCGGCCGCCCGGGTTGACGCTGTAGGCGAAGCTGGACCGGTCGGAGCCGTAGCTGTTGGGCGCTGTGCGGACGGTCCAGGTGACGTCGCCGCCCGCGGCCTCGGCGGGGACGGTGAGCGGCCCGGTGACCACGAGTGCGGCGAGCAGGGTGAGCAGGGCGGTGCGGAACAGGGCGGCGACGGTGGTGGTCCGGCGCAGGATGGGGGCGTGCATCTGGGGTCCTCGGGCTGGCGGGCGGGCAGGCCGTGGCGGGCGGCGGGATCGGGACGCGCCGGGCCTCCGTACGGGTCGGGGGCGCGAAAGGACGTGCGGGGGTGGGGCGGGCACCGGGCGGCGCCCGCCCCACCGGGTACTGCTACCGGGTCAGCTGCTCAGCGCGGTGAGCGTGAGAGTCGCGCGGTAGGTGCCCTTGTTGACGCTGCCCGGGATCTTCAGGTCCAGGTCGGCGCCCAGCTTGGCCCTGCCCTTGGCGTGGCCCTGCTCGGCCCAGGCGAGGCCGCGGGAGACGGACAGGCCCTGGCCGTTGTCGTCGTAGCCGGAGGCCACGGAACCGCTGGCCTTGGCGCCGGCACCGTCCAGGAGCACGTTCGGCGTCCAGCCGAGGTAGGCGCCCGAGAAGGTCTTGTCGGCGTCCTTGAAGTCGCTGACGCTGGCCGAGACCGACCACGGGGCCTGGGAACGACGGCTGTCGGAGACCAGGATCGGGTTGATCTGGCCGGCCGCCTGGAAGTAGTCGCCGTCGTGGTTCTGCGCGGTGCCGAGGTCCACCAGGCCGTTGTAGCCGTCGACGGTCCAGCCGAACTCGCCGGGGGGCGCGTCCGGGACGTCGACCTGCAGGTCCTGGGAGTCGCCGTGGTACGGGTGGACCGTGACCTTGTCGACGACCGAGCCGACCGGCTTGTCCCCGGTGGTGTTGGTGCAGGGCACCTCGCCCAGCTCCACCGCGGCGTTGGGTGCCTCGCAGGTGCCGCTGCGCAGGTTCTCGACGACCAGCTTGTCCTTGCGGACGCCGACCTTCACGTAGCTGCGGACGTGCTCCTGGTTCTGGACCGAGTTGTACCAGTAGCTGTCCGGGTTGAGCGGGTCGGCGCCGTTGCCGGCACCGCTCGTGCCGCTGCTGTCCGGCTTGGTGATGTCGTAGTACTTCGAGCCGGAGGCCGAGTTCGACGTCACGTACAGCACACCGCCGGGACCGGGGTACACGTCCGCGGCACCGGGCTGCTCGTCCGGGTTCTCCTTCTGACCGTTCTTGATCAGGTAGCTGCGGGAGTAGCTGTGGTCGTGGCCCTGAAGCACCAGGTCCACACCGAGCTTGGAGAACGTCGTCGGGAAGTCCGTCCGGCGGACCTTGTTGTCGCTGTCCTTGGCGTGCGAGGCCGGCGAGTAGATCGCGTGGTGGTAGACGAGTACCTTCCACTTGGCCTCGGAGCCGTGCTTGTTGATGACGTCGGTGACGTAGTTGACGTGCGCCGCGTCACCGCCGCCGCCCTGGGACGTGGCGTAGCTGTTGCTGTTCAGATCGATGAACAGCACGTCCTTGTAGATGTACCAGTAGTCGCCGCCGGAGGTGTTCGACGCCGGGTTCCCGTTGGAGTAGTACGGGGCCGTGCGGTCGGTGTTCGGCGTGTAGAGGTGCTGCTCGTACGCCTTGCCACCGACGTCGTGGTTGCCGATGGTGGCGGCCCACGGGTACTGGCGGAGCTTGTCGGGCGCCAGGAAGGCGTTCCACTGGGACTCGGTGTTGGCACTCTCGATCTGGTCGCCGCCCGACACCAGCAGTTCGGCGTCGGGATTGGCGGCGAGCGACACGTCGAGGGTGTCCTGCCAGCCGGCCTGGTCCTTGGCGGTGTTGCCGGAGGAGCCGATCTGCGGGTCGCCGTAGAACAGGAAGTCGTAGTCGCCCTCGAAGTCCTGCGTCTTGAAGGCGTACGTGGTCGACCAGTTCCCCTCGGAGCCGACCCGGTAGGAGTACGCGGTGTGCTCCTTGAGACCGGTGAGGGTGGCGTGGCGGTTGTAGCCGCCACTGGTGGCGATGTTGGCGCCGCCGACGGCGTCGAAGCGCGTCGCGTCGGCCGGGAACTCGCCGTTGAGGAGCTGCGCGGTCGGAACCACCTGCACCTGCTGGGCGGTGTCCGCCGAGGAGTACCACGTCACGGTGCGCTGCGACTCGTTCGCGCCGACACCGAGGATGATGCCACTGAGCGTGGTGGACTCGGCCGCGCTGGCGGGAGCCGCCAGGCCGTTGCCGATCGCCATGGCCACACCCAGGAATGCCGCTGCGGCCCCGGTGGCCATGCGGCGCCGCGCAGGCCCGGAGACCTGCGAGGAGGGTCTTGATCTCATCGATTACGTTCCTTTGGTGCACGGAGTGCATAAGTGGACGCCAAGAACGTCTCTCCGCTTGGTAAACGAGTAGTAAATGCGATCTTGGGACTTCCTGAACTTCCCAGGTCCCCGGGGAACTGGGCCGGCTGGGGCCCCGACAGGTCCGCCGTCCCTGCTCAGACGCCCGTGAGCCGCTGGACGAACCAGATCGCCCCCATCACGGCAACCCCTGCCGAGACGACGCCGGTCAGCCAGAGACCGGCCGCGGGCGAACGGTGGCGCACCAGCGCCAGCAGCGGGAAGACGACCGCGATGATCCCCAACTGCACTGCCTCGATACCGACGTTGAACACCAACAGGGACCACAGCAGCGTCCACGACCAGGCCTCGTGAATGCCGAGCGCGCCCGCGAAGCCGAGCCCGTGCACCAGGCCGAAGCAGAACACGACGCCGAGTCGCACCCACCCGGCCCGGTCCAGTCCCAGCCGTCCGGACGCCACCGCCTCGACGTCGGCGACCCGGCCGCGGCCGCGCCACATCCGCCACAGGTACCAGGCCGCCACCACGGCGATGGACAGGGCGATGACCGGTTCGACGACCCGGGCAGGCACCTCGACCACGCCGAGCGCGGCGAGCAGGAAGGTCACCGAGTGCGCGAGGGTGAAGCTGGTGGCGGCCAGCACGATCTCGCGCAGCCGCCTGGAACCGGCGATCAGCGCCAGCAGGAACAGGATGTGGTCGATGCCGCCCAGCAGGTGCTCCGCGCCGAGGCGGAAGAACTCCCAGAACCGTTCGTACCAGGCCTGGCCGAGCGAGAAGGACGGGTGCGCGGCGTCCAGCGCGGCGCTGCCCGACCGGCCCTCCAGCTCGTAGGTGATGATCGTCTTGGTGTCGCGGACGTAGCCCTCGCCGTCGGGGAACAGTCCGCTGCGCAACACCGCGTCGGTGTTCCGCCCGGCGCAGTCCCAGTCGAGTACGAGCCGGGCGTACGGCACGCCCTCCTGCCGGAGCAGCGTGAATCCGCCCTGCCCGGACGGGGTGCAGGGGCGCCCGGCCGAGTCGACGGTGAACCGCCCGGTGACGTAGTCGACGGCGGAACGGTGGTGCCCGTTCAGGGCGGCGGCCTGGGCGCGGCTGTCCCCGTCCTCGAAGGCGGTGTTGCCCTGCTGGAAGAGGGAGTCGTCGTGCTCGGCGTCGGCGGCGGAGACGACGTAGAGGTCGTACTCGAGTTCCAGGGTTGTCCGGATCCGGCCGTCGTCGCCGGCGCCGACCTGGACGAAGACGGTGGAGGTGAACCCGTGGGCGAGTGCGGGACGGACGGCGCCGAACAGTGCGATCACCGCTGCGGTGACCATGATGACGACCCGGCGGGCGTGCTGTGACATGTAGCTCCTTCGGTTGCCCGTGCACGCTCCACGCGGTGGGTGAATTCGCGCCGCCCGGATGGCGAATCATGGAAGAACAGCTTTTCGATCAGCCCCTTTCGGCCATCTACGACGGGTCCGCTCATATGACGATGTCCTCACATCAGCAGCCACTTTCTGGAGGACGATCCCGTTGCGCACCCCGCTCAGTGCCGTGGCCGCCCTGACCGCGGCCGTAGCCCTGGTCACCGGCTGCGGCTCCAACGACGACTGGTCACGTCCGCACGAGAGCCCGACCCCGGTCGGCACGCTCGGCGCGGGTTTCACCGACCCGTCCGCGCCGCCCGCCCCGGAGGCGACCGTCACTCCGCGGCCCGGTTCCTGGAACGGTGTCCATCCCCCCGAGGACTACAGGGTGGTGCTGCTCACGTCGGGCACAGACCGCCCCACCAAGGCTCTGGTGAAGGCGGTCCGGACATGGGCCGAGGACGAACACGTGGACCTGCGGACCGTGGCCCCCGAGCACCCGGCCGACCTGCTGGCGAGCGTCAGCGAGTCCCTGGAGATGGGCGCGGACCTGATCGTCAGCGCCGGGAACGATCTGATCGACCCGCTGGCCACCGTCACCCCGAGCCATCTGTCCCAGCGGTTCCTGGTGGTCGGCGCGGAGTTGGCCGAGCCGACCGGCAATGTGACCTCGGTGGACTGGTCAGGTGCGTCCTTCCGCGGCGAGGGCCTCGGCATGTCCTCCACCTACGACCCCTCCAGCTTCACCGCCGCCCGTTGCTCCGCCGCCGTCCGCGCGGGCGTCGCCGCGGTGCTGTCCGGCCTCACGGGGATCGTCGTCTGGCTCGACCTGCACTGACCCCGGCTTACGACCGGGTCCGGATCGCCGGATCACGAACGCCATGCCGGCGTCACCAGAACCGGCCATGCCGGAGCCCTGACACGTGCAGCCCGTGAGACCGGCCCCGTCGCTTCCGTGCGGGTGCCGGGCTCGCGAAACGGAGTCGTCGAGCGCTCCTCCACATGACCTTCCGGCAGGTCACGTTGCCCCGGAGTGTGCCCGCCGGTGCATGCGTTCGCACGTTCGACCGCCTAGCATCACACACCGTACGTCCTCTGGATCTCGTCGATGGGAGCGGCTCGTGCGCGCACATGAAGAGACCCAGGAGGGCCCCGGGTCCCGCAGGAGTGTGCGGCCGGTATCCCCCACGGCCCTCACGCCCTCCGCGTCGGCTCAGAGATCCGACTCCCTGACCGTGCTCCAGAGATCCGCCGGCAATGCCGCGGTGTCCCGGATGCTCGGCAACCGGGCGACGCCCGTGCAGCGGGTGCCCGCCGACACCTCCCAGGACCCGAACGTGACCGTGCTCAGCGGGCACGGGCGGTTCGGTGACAACCAGCGCCTGCCCAAGAACCCGGACAACCCTCGCAGCCGCGCGCTCAAGGCCACGTTCACCGTGCCCGAGGGCATCGAGCTCGTCGTCTACGCGCCGCCCGGCGCATGGTTGGAGAACGAGGTGGCCAAACTCATCGAGTCCGGCACCTCACCGACTGCGGACGACCTCGAAATGGTCGGTCCCACCAACAAGCGCAAAGCCATGCCCCCCGGCTATCCCAAGACCTTCGTCGCAGGCGAGGAGGTCATCAACTACAAGCTGATGCCTCTGGAGGCCAGGCATCTGGCCGAGGGCGCGACCTCGGTCGAGCGCGGCACACTGCGGGACAAGGTCCAGGAATTCGTCACGGCCCGCCAAGGCCAGGAGGACGGGGCCCCGCCACTGACCATCCATTACGCGTGCTGCGGCGTGGGATCCTCCAGCGTTCCCGAGATCGACCGGCTCTTCGAGCACCGCAACTACACCGTCATGCTGCGCGCCACGCCCAGGACTCCCACCCCGGAGCCCGCGGAGCCCTCCAAGCGCAGAAAGAAATAGCGGCGCATCCGTGCGCGGCGGCCACGTGAACGGCTTCCCGGGCACCGTCTCCGCCGTGACGGTGGGCCCGGGTCGCGTGACCGTGGTCCGTAGCCGGTACGTCGTTCTCCGCCAGGGTCGGCGGCCTCGCCGCGTCATCCGCCGGGGCGGGTTCCCGCGGGTTTCGCGGGCCTCGACGCCGACATGCCCCGCACCGAGGCCGGCGGCGGCCCGGGTAGCCCGGGTGCTGAGCGTGCCGGTCCTAGGCCGCCAGCTCCGCCGCACTACGTTCCACGCAGAATTCGTTGCCCTCGGGATCGTGCAGCGTCACCCATCCGGTGCCGTCAGCCCTTCGGTGGTCACCCTGAAGCGTGGCACCGAGCGAGAGCAGCCGTTCGACCTCCGCGTCCCGGGTCCGGTCCTGGGGCTGGAGATCCAGGTGTACACGGTTCTTCACGGCCTTGCGGTCATCGACCCTGACGAACAGCAAGGTGGCAGCAGCAGTGGTCACCATGGCCTCCGGATCCCCGGGAAAGTCGTCATCTGCCAGCGAGCCGTCCAGGGCCTGGGCCCAAAAGCCCGCAAGAACGAACGGGTCCGCGGCGTCGACGGTGACGTGCCGTATCAGAGAACTCATGCCCCAAGCTGATCATGAATGGTTCCCACCGTCCAGGTGCCGCCGGCCCCGCGCGGAGCCGCTCGTCCTCGAAACCCGGAGGGCCGGTCAGGGCTACGGAACCCCGTGACGCGCCGTCAACGTGCATCGGTCGGGCCGTCGGCTTGCGGGCGCGCGCTTCCGCCGGTGGCGAGGCGCATGAGATCGGTGGTGAAGTCGACGTCGTCCAAGGACCGCTGGGCCCGTGCGGCGTTGCCGCCGAACTGGTGCGTGTGGTCGTTCCAGTTGCTGTCCGCGATCTGCCGGCCTGCTCCGGTGCGCAGCATGACGGAGAGCTCCTGCGCGGCTCGGGCGATCCGCCTGCCGAGGTCGGCCGACGCCCAGTCCTCGGGTGCGGCGTACAGGGAGGTGGGCACCGGGATGGTGCGCAGGAACCCGAACAGCGGCCGGAGTTGGTCGTCGACGACCATGGCGTGTCGTCCGGTTCCGCCTGTCGCTGCGAGCACCACCGGTGTGGCGATGAGCAGGTCGTTGTCGATCAGGTCGGCGAACGACTTGAACAGGCCGCTGATCCCCGCCTTGTAGACCGGTGTGGCGGCGATGACCGCGTCGGCCCGTGCGAGCAGTTCCATGGCGGCCCGCACCTTCGCGTGGAGCATTCCGGAGACGATGCTCTGTGCGATGTCCGTGGCGAGAGGACCGAGATCGATCGAGCGTACGGTGGCTGTCGTGCCCGACGCTTCGAGGATGTCGACCGTCTTCTGGGCTGTGCGGTCGGCGAGCAGCCGGGTCGACGACGGCTCGCTGACGCCGGCGTTGATGACGGCGATCGTCACCACGCCGACGGCAGGGGTGAGGTCGCTCATGCGTTGTCCCTCGCGGGTCCTTTCGTGCGGTGGGCGGCGGTGACGGGGGCCGCGGCGAGCAGCGCACGGCCGAGCTCGCGCAGCGTCTCGAGTTGCTCGGGGGTCAGGGCCCGGGTCATCGCCGTCGTGACGTGCCGGGCATGTGCGCGGCCGAGGCGGCGTTGCACTTCCCGGCCTTCGGCGGTGAGGACGATGCGACAGGCGCGGGCGTCGTCGGGATCGGGCCGCCGTTCGACGAGTCCCCGGTTCTCCAGCCGGACGACGAGCCGGGACACGCCCGCCTGGGTGAGCAGGGCGTCGTCGATCAGGTCAGTGATCCGCAGGCCGTCCTTCGCTCCGGCCAGCGCGTAGAGGACGCCGTACTCGCGTGGCGGGACGTCACCCCAGTCACCCTCGTACTCGAACTCGCGCGCGAGGGTCGCCTGAGCTCGGAACATCGCTTCCCACGCCTCGTTGGCCAGCCTGCTGTCGCCGGCCATCAGAGCGCCGCCGGGAAGTCGGCTTCGAAGGCCGGGTCGCTGTCCTGGTAGGGCGAGGTGCCCGACAGGTTGTCGCCCCTGTTGGGGTTCGGGCGCGGCTGACGCGGCTCGGCTTCGCCGTACTTCGCCTTGACCAGGGATGCGTGCGTAGGAGCGTCCGGGACACCGGGTCCACGGCGGGCGGCCAGTTCCTTGCGCAGCACCGGTACGACCTCGGTGCCCAGCAGCTCGACCTGCTCCAACGCCATGTCCAGCGGCAGGCCGAGGGCGTCGACCGAGAAGAGTTGCCGCTGGTAGTCCCCGAAGCCCTCCTGGAATGTGAGGACCTTATCGATCACCTCCTGTGGGCTGCCGACGGTCAGCGGTGTGCCCGCCATGTAGTCCTCCAGCTTCGAGCCGCGAAAGAGCGGATAGTTCTCGAAGTAGGGCCGAAAGGTGTTGACCGCGTCCTGGGAGCGCTTGGCGATGAACGCCTGGCCGCCCAGTCCGACGATGGCCTGCTCGGGGGTGCCGTGGCCGTAGTGCTCGTACCGTCGCCGGTAGAGATCGACGATCGGCTTGAAGTGGAGATTCGGGGCCAGGATGTGGTTGGCGAAGAAGCCGTTCCCGTAGTAGGCCGCCTGTTCGGCCGTCTCAGGGCTACGGATCGAGCCGTGCCAGACGAACGGCGGGACGTCGTCCAACGGGCGAGGGGTGGAAGTGAAGCCCTGCAGCGGGGTGCGGAACTGTCCCTCCCAGTCGACCACGTCCTCGCGCCACAGCCGATGAAGCAGGTTGTAGTTCTCCAGGGCGAGGGGGACCCCTTTACGGATGTCCTTGCCGAACCACGGATACACCGGGACGGTGTTCCCGCGGCCGAGCATCAGGTCCAGCCGCCCCTGGGCGACGTGCTGCACCATGGCGTAGTCCTCGGCGATCTTCACCGGGTCGTTGGTCGTGATCAGAGTCACGGCGGTACTGAGGATGATCCGCTCTGTCAGCGCCGCGATGTGGGCGAGCAGCGCCGGGGGCGAGGACATCACGAAGGGTGGATTGTGGTGCTCGCCCAGCGCGAAGACATCGAGGCCGACTTCGTCGGCCCGTCTGGCGATCTTGATCAGGTTTCCGATCCGCTCCGCCTCGCTCTGCGTGTGTCCCGTGGTCGGGTCGGGTGAGATGTCACCGACCCCGAAGATGCCGAACTGCATGCTGCGCTCCCTAGTAATACATGACTTCGCATGCAATCTAACAACATGCCTGAGCATGTATTCCCCCCGCCCCCGGCCGACGGAGCCGAGATCCTCCCGGAGCCCCCGCGACGATCCGGACGCCGACGTCGGCCACCGGGCGGGACGGCAGGACGCCCGCGGACCGAACGACATCGCGGTTGGAGGACGTGATGGCAAGGGGTGAGCTGACCGACCTGCCGTCGGTCGTCGTCTCGGCTCTGTGCCGGCTCGGCGTGCACGGGCTCGAGCGGAAACGACCACGAGCGAGGAGGCCTCCTGGAGCTGTGCGCCCCGCTGGCGCCGGAGCCGATCCCGCTGGGCCTGTTCACCGCCGGCCGGCACCGCTGATCGCGACGGCGGCCGAGGTGCCTGCGGCCGCCGGGGTCCGGCCGCGCCGCCCACTGCCGGCGTGCCGGCCCGCGCATCGACGAGGAAGCGTACGGGCCGGACAACCCCTACGTGAGCTTTGACCAGATCGCCTCGGCAACCGTCCGCTTCGGCCTCGGCGACGCCGCCGGGGCCATGTCTTCACGTCTCGGCGCGGCGGAACCTACGGCTTGTGGGTTACCCAGAGCAGTTCCGCAGGCCAGCGGTGTGCCCAGTCGGGCGGGTCGGTTTCGTTGTAGCCGTTGGGTGTTCCGAGTTCGGGCCGCGGCTCGATGAGGTCGTCGATGATGAGACCCGCGCCGCGCAGGACCTTGACCCAGCCGCCGTAGGTGAGCTGATAACTGGTCGCGCCGTCGTCTTCGGCGATGGTGCCCAGTCCGAAGTAGTCCTGGCGCAGCGTCGTGGTCACGCGGCCGGCGGCTTCGTCGTAGCAAGCTTCGAACCACGGGCTGGCGACGTTGAACACCAGGCGACCGCCTCGGCCCAGGACGCGTGCGGCCTGCGGTACGGCCAGGTGCGGGGGCGCCCAGCTGAGCCCACCGAAGTCGCAGAACACCAGGTCGAAGCTGTCTGCGGCGAAGGGAAGTCGTTCCGCGGCGCCTTGCACCAGGGGGTAGCGGGCCGCTCCCATCGCGCGGGCCGCTGCTGCGAGTTGGGCTTCGGACAGATCCAGCCCGACCACGGTGGCGCCCTCGGCGGCGAGCGCCCTGGACCACTGGCCGGCGCCGCAGCCGAGTTCGAGGACGCGCTTGCCGGTGACGTCACCCAGGGCGTGCAGGTGCGCATCGGGGATGGAGTACATGCCCCACAGCCTGGGCGTGGCGCCGATTCGCGGATCGTGCCTGTGCTGGTAGGCACTGCTGATCTGGTTCCAGAGCCGCCGGTTGGCGGGGATGCTGTCCACGTGCCGACTCCAGCACTGCCTGCGGGGGCCGGTCAACACGATTCGGGCACCGGCCGGCCCTCCCCTCGGTCCTGCCCACCTTGGAACCCCGCCAGACCCGGCCCCCCGGCTCCACCCGGAGAATCGTCCTGCCCGTGAGCAGCAGAGCACGTCACCCGGGCAGACGCCCATGGTTCCGGTGACCGTGCCCACGAGCTCCCCCGTAGACCACCGCACTCCGCGTCGACAGGCACCCGCTCGCGACGCCGGAACGCATGGTCCGGGTCCGCGGACAGGTGCTTCACCTCCCGGCCGATCCGGCCGAGGTGACCCCTGGCAGGCTTCCCGGTCCGGGTGTGAGCCCGCGTCAGCCACCACGGCAGTCGGCCACTGCAATCGCCCCGTCACCTCAGGCTGCCGTCCGCCTGCTTGAGCCCCAGTCGACGATGCGGGGCTTCCGGATCAGTACATCGCGCTCTGGCGTAGGCGTCCTCGAAGAACGGGAACACCACGCTGCCCCGCCTGACACGCCCGGCCTGTATGTACGGCTCGAGAACCTCCCAGGTTCGCATCAGGCGATGATGTGCCAGGCTGGTGAGGATCTCCGAGTTGACGATGTCGAAACGCATCATGATGGAGATGGCTTCGAACACGAACGCGACGTTCCAAGCGCGGTACTTGGCATCGTCCGGCAGAAGATCGATTCCTTGGTCGGGGCTGTGACTCGAGGCGAGTTCGAACAGGACCCAGCGTTGATCCCGCTGGAACTCGGGATCGCTGATGTGAGTGAGAAGCACTTCAGTCGTCATGGCCAGATCGCTGTCGGCACGAGCTCTTCCGATCTGCCACCTGACCCCCCATGTCGATACCGCCAGAGCAAGCACCGACATCACCAACGAGATGATGTTGAACACGTAGAACCGCCCTCCCCCAGGCAGCAGCTTCCGCGTCCACCAGTTGATACCCACGTGGGCGGTTGGTCAGAACCCGCTACGAAGTCTCCTTCGAGTCCGCCACCGGCGAGGTCATGGGCCCGTGCCACGAGCGGACCGGCCGCATCGTTCTGAGGCTGAACGGCACCGCACTCGGGGCTCTGGACGTGCCGCCCGGACCTCCACACTTCATCCTGCTCACCCCGACCGCCCGTCCGCAGATCGACACCGCGGGCGTCCTCCACCTGCGCTGGCGGCAACTGGGCCGTGGACACGAGGCCGACCCGCCTGCCGCGTTCTTCGTGCGTCTCTGCCACGCGGGCGGCACCGTGGTCCTGCGGCCGGCCGTCAGCCTCACCGGCGACTCCTACGACCTCGACCTGCGCGACCTGCCACCATCAGTGCCTCGTCCAGGTCATCGCCACCAACGGGCACCACACCTCGTACGTCCGGCCCCGGCCTTTCCCCTGCCTCTGCGCCCTCCGAGGCTCCTGCCGGCGGAAACCGACGGACCCGTGCTGCACGTCCAAGGCCAGTCCCCGCAACACGGCCTCCTCACCGGCGCCGCCCTGACCTGGCAGGTCGACGGCTCACCGACGTCCCTGACCGGCGGACCCCTGGACGTGCGCACGCTCGGTGCGGGCACCCACGCA
Organism: Streptomyces sp. NPDC026515; assembly: GCF_055567595.1. Classification (NCBI taxonomy): domain Bacteria; kingdom Bacillati; phylum Actinomycetota; class Actinomycetes; order Kitasatosporales; family Streptomycetaceae; genus Streptomyces; species Streptomyces sp. NPDC026515. The sequence goes on along the minus strand of NZ_JBVHQD010000020.1, from coordinate 32,888 downwards.
CTGGCGGTGACCGCCACGGACCCCGCCGGCCTCACGGTCACCCAGGAGCTCGGGCCGTACAACGCAGCAACCGGCCTGCGCGTGCAGCCCCGGCCGGGCCTCTGACGGTGGACACCTCGAAAAAGTGCACAGGCGATTCCTGGGCGAATCCTCGTACGGATCACCCACTGCCGGCTCCGAGCATCGAGCTGACGCTGATGAGGTCCCGGACAGCGGCACGACCGCGTAGACGTACGCCGCCGGACCGCAGCCCGGCCGACGTCGGCCCCGGCGACCGGGCCACGTCGGCTACGGACCGCAGAAGGTGGCCTTGGTCAGTGACCGCGTTTCCATGGATGGTTTCGCTCCCTGCTCCAAGGGCACGCGGCCGGTGAGACTCCGCGGAGGTACTGAGATGAGCGTCGGAGAGAAGACGAAGGCGAAGGCCGAACAGGTCGCCGGAAAGATCGTACGGAAGACGGCCCACGCGGTGCATAACGAAACCCTCGCGGCCAAGGGTGCCGCCCTGGAAGCGCGAGGCAGGACGCGGGGCGTGAAGGAGAGCACGAAGGAAACCTTCAAGCGCTGATGCCCTTACGAGATCGGCAACGTCCGCTCGGTCACCCACGGCGCACCCTCGGTGCGGGGGCGCGGCCGGATCACTTCTGCGGTGCCCCGCGCAGCCGCGGGCCGCGGGGAGGGTCAGGTTGCCGGCGCGAAGGCCGTGATGGTCTCGGCGAGCTCGGCCGGGGCTTCCAACGGGATCAGGTGACCGCTGTGCGGGATGACGACGACGTCGGACCGGGACAGGTAGGGCACCAGGTTGTCGCGCAGCACGTCGACGGGCTCGACCCGATCGTTCTCTCCGGCGACCACGAGGGCCGGCACGGTGACCATGCGCGTCTGCTCGGTGACGTCCTGCGCGATACCGCGCAGCGGCCACTCGGTGCGGGCGTCGTCGGTGACGGTCCGCGAATCGGTCACGACCCGCGCCTTGAGCACAGCGGGCAGCTCGGTCGCGGTGAGTATGTGATCCCGCGCCCCGGCTACGGACTCGGTGGTGTCGTACGCGTGCGACAGGGCTTCCTGGTACTGGGGGGTGATCTGTGGGGCGGGCCTTGCCGGGCCGGAGCCGACGAGGACGATGCCGCGCAGGCCGGCGGGCCGTGTGGCCGCGACCAGCTGCGCGACCTTGCCCCCCATCGAATGCCCCACCAGGACGTAGTCGGTGACCCCCGCGTCGGCGAGCACGGCGAGGGTGTCGTCGGTGAGCTGACCGAGCGTGTAGGGGCCGGGCAGATCGCGCGACCGGCTCCACCCGCGGAAGTCGACCGTGAGTACGTCACGGCCCGCCAGGCGGTCGACGACGAGGTCCCAGGTGCGGGCGGAACCACCCCAGTAGTGCAGGAACACCAGGGTCGGCCCGGTCCCCGGCCGGTGGTCGTAAACGGGCAGAAGCTTCTGGTGCATCGTGTTCACGAAGTCTCTTTCGATCGGTGTGCCGGGCGAATGCCCTGCGTATTCATTGAAACTTCTGCACCAAGGACGGGTCATCGGCGTGATAGGTCGCCCGATGGTGAAAACTGGACACGTGAGCACGATCCGGCAGATGACCTACCAGGCCGCAGGACACACCGCCGCCGCGGTCGAGACGATGACGTTCGACCGCCTCCGCGAGCTGAACGACGGCGGCACGCAGCGCGCCGACTTCCATGTCCTCGCCATCGTCGACGCCGGACACGGCTCGGTCACGGTGGATTTCCTCCACCATCCGCTCGCGGAGCGGTCCGCGGTGTGGATTCCACCCGGCGCGGTGCACCGGTGGGACGACATCGCCGGTGTGGCGGGGCACCTCGTGCTGTTCGTGCCGACCGCGCCGGTCACCCACGCCACCCGGGAGCTCGTCACCTCACCGGACCTCGTCGCGTCCTGGAGCATCCCCGACGCCGACTGGCCCTACGTCGACACGGCGCGCAACCATCTCCTCATCGAGGAGTCCGCTGCACCCGAGAACTTCTCGACGGAACTGCCCCAGATCCTGCTCTCCGCGCTCGTTGCCCGGCTGCGCCCACCCGACTCCGAGGCAGGACCCCTTCCTCCGCTGTTCCTGATGTTCCGCTCCAGCGTCGAAACGCACTTCCGGGAACACCACGACGCCGGCTACTACGCCCGTGCTCTGGGATTCGCGCCCCGCACCCTTTCGCGAGCGGTGCAGCGGGCCACCGGCCGCACCGCGAAGGCGTACGTCGTCGACCGGATCGTCCTGGAAGCCAAACGGCTCCTCGCGCACGACCACTTCAGTGCGGCTCGCTGCGCCACCGCGCTCGGCTTTCCCGACGCATCCGCCTTCTCCGTCTTCTTCCGAAAGGCGACAGGCATGCGCCCAGGCGCATGGCAGGCCTCCCGAGGGGCCGTTCGGATCGCCCGTGCCCGCGGCGCCGACGTCTGCGCCGCCACCGGCGTGGAGAGCTGAGGCGTGCGGCGGCCGCCCTCGCCGACGCAGGGGCACTCAAGCCCCTGCCCGGCCCCCGGCGCGGAGAACGGCACCGCTCAGGGCGAGATCGTGACCGACATCGTCTGACGGAGGAAGCGGCTCGGCCCGGTCGGCGAGTCGAGCACCTGTCCCGGCTACTTGCCGCCGACCGGGTCCGTCGAGGCGTACAGCGCCTCGCGCAGGGTCGCCGTCGTCTGGGCGACCGCCGCCTTGTTGCCCTGTGTGTCACGCAGCGCGTTGAGCATCATGAAGTCGTGGGTGACTCCGCTGTAGTGCGTCGAGGTCACCTGCACGCCCGCCGACCTGAGCTTCGCGGCGTAGGCGTCGGCCGCGTCCAGCAGCGCGTCGGAGTCGGTGATGACCAGGGCCGGTGGCAGGCCGCGCAGTTGCTGGACGGTCGCCTTCAGCGGCGAGGCCAGCGGGTTGGCGCGGTCGGCGGTCTTCGGGGCGTAGGCGTTCCAGAACCACTTCATGGCCGGCCGGGTCAGCCAGCAGTTCTCGGCGTAGCGGGTGTACGACGCCGTGTCGAAGTCGGCGTCGGTGACCGGGTAGAGCATGACCTGCTGGCGGAAGTGCGGGCCCCCGCGCTGCTTGGCCATCATCGTGACCGCGGCAGTCATGTCGCCGCCGACGGAGTCACCGGCGACCGCCAGCCGGGAGGGGTCCAGGCTGATCTCGGCGCCGTGGACGCCGACCCACTTGGCGACGGCATACGCCTGCTCGATGGGGACGGGGAACTGGGCCTCGGGAGAGGGCGTGTAGTCGACGAAGACGACCTCGGCGCGGGCGCCGTTCGCGAGTTCGCGGACGAGGCGCTCGTGGGTCTTGAAGTTGCCGAGGACCCAGCCGCCGCCGTGGATGTAGACGATGCCGGGCAGCGTCCCCTTGACGCCGGCGGGGCGCACGATGTGGACGTTGACCGGACCCGTCGGGCCGCCCGGCACGGTGCGCTCGGTGATCTGCGCGGGCAGCATCGGGACGGGGCCCGCCTGGAGCTTGTTCAGCACATCGCGGGCGGCCGGGTACGACAGGTCGTACAGCGGCTTTCCGCCGGCGGCCGCGAGCTGGTCCAGGAAGTCCTGGTCGATCTTCTCGAGCTTCTGCGGCGGGTTGCCGCACGGCACGTACTTGGCGCCTTCGGCTGCCGCCGCCAAGCCCTGGCCGGTTCCGGGGGCGGCGCCGTCCCGGACGGTGCCGCAGGCGCTCATCGTGGTCGCCGTCGCCGTCAGGAGTGCTGCCACGGCGAGCCGGCGCAGGCGGCGGGCTCCGGGCACGGTGCGTATCGCGCCGATGTCTGTTGCTCTCATGTCTGCGGATTCCCTACGTGATCGGGTCGTCCCCCTCCGTAAGCCTGGCTGGCCCGAATGGCGTACACCATCGGGGTTAGGCCGGACGGGACACCGACCAGGTCAGCCGCGCAGGTCCCGCTCAGGCCGTCGCCGCATGCGGTCGGCCCGGCCTCCTCGGTCGTACGACCACCCCCCGGGGCCGTACAGGCCGCCGCCGACGGCGCCCGGAACCAGTCGGCGCGGAGTCCATCTCGGCGAAATCCGGTGTCAGGAAGCGCCCGCGCCATCGGGTGCGGGCTGGGTGCCAGGTGTGTAGCGGGCACGCATGGCGGGGCTGGCGGCGGGTCCTGCGGTGAATACGTAGGAGTGGCTGTCGTCGAGACGGCGGCCCGTCCTGGCGTCGACGACCACGGGCTCGACCTCTTCACCGCTGTCCGCGTCGACCAGGATCATGCTCCGCTGTTCGGGTGCCAGGCGCGCGTTGCCCCAGGCGGCGAGCGCGACGATCACCGGACGCAGGGAGCGGCCCAGCTCGGTCAGGACGTATTCATGGCGGGTCGGATTGGTCTGATAGGGGCGGCGTTCCAGCAGGCCGTCGGCGACGAGCTGCTTCAGGCGCGCGGTGAGCATGCTGGTCGAGATGCCGAGGTTCTCCTGGAACTGGTCGAAGCGGGTGTACCCGTCGAAGGCGTCGTGGAGGAGCAGGAGGGTCCACCACTCGCCGACGTGCTGCGCGGTCGTGGACAGCGGGCATTCGAGGTCCTCTGCCCTGATGCGGCTTGTCAAGGTTGACCACTCCCGGAGAGTTACTGCTAAAGTCGAAGTTACTGGCTTCTATTTTAGCAGTAACGACAGGAGCGGGCTCCCGTATACCCGCCCGCACCCCACGCCCCCACCCCAGAACGGCACTCACCATGACCACCCCCGTCCTCTCGACCGGCCCGTTCGGCGACTCACTGGAAGGCAGGCGCGCCCTGGTCACCGGCGGCACGAAAGGAGTCGGTGCGGCCGTCGCCCGACGGCTGGCCCAGGCCGGCGCCACCGTCCTCGTGACCGCACGCAGCCGACCGGACGAGGTCGCGGCCTCCGACATGATCGCCGCGGACCTGACCACCCCCGAGGGCGCCGCGACCGTGGTCGAGGAAGCCCGACGGCGCCTTGGCGGCATCGACATCCTGGTCAACAACCTGGGTGGCTCGGACGCGCCCTCGGGCGGATACGCGGCCCTCGGCGAGGACGACTGGGCCAGGGAGCTGAACGTCAACCTCCTCGCCGCCGTCCGCCTGGACCGCGGTCTGCTGCCCGCGATGATCGAGGCCGGGCGCGGAGTCATCATCCACGTCTCCTCGATCCAGCGTCGTATGCCGCTGTGGAACGGCACCCTCGCCTACGCGGCCGCCAAATCCGCGCTGACCACCTACAGCAAAGGTCTCGCCAACGAGGTCGCCCCGCACGGCATCCGCGTCAACACCGTCGCCCCGGGCTTCGTCCAGACCACCGCCGCCGACCACCTGGTCGCCCGTATCGCCCAGAACGCCGGCACCACCCAGGAAGCGGCCCTGGAAGAGCTCATGAACTCCCTGGGCGGAATCCCGCTCGGCCGCCCCAACCGCCCGGAGGAAGTCGCAGAACTCGTCGCCTTCCTCGCCTCGGACCGCGCCTCCGCCATCGTCGGCGCCGAGCACGTCATCGACGGCGGCACCCTCCCCACCGTGTGAACCCACCGACCCAGGACAGCGACATGCCCAACGAACAGCCTCAGACCATCGCTCCCGACGCCCTCCCCGAGGTGATCACCCGCTATCTCGACGCCCACCGTGCCCGCGACACCGCCACCGCGCTCGGCGCCTTCCACCCCGACGCCACCGTGACCGACGACGGCAGGACCCATCGGGGCGCACCGGCGATCGAGACCTGGCTGACGCGCGCCGCCGGCGAGTACACGTACACGACCGAACTGACGGCGGCGTGGAAGACCGCCCCGGACCGCTATGTCGCCACCCAGCACCTCGAAGGCGACTTCCCGGGCGGGACGGTAGACCTCCATTACCGCTTCACCCTCAGCGACGGCCGCATCGAGACCCTCGTCATCGAGCCCTGACACCGCTCGCCAAGTGCGAGCACCGCCAGCCATTGTCGGCCGGCCCTGGGGAGTTCTCCCGGCCTGACGACGAGGGTCCGTCGTGACGACGGCCCTCACCCGACGGGCCGACCAGGGCCGTCCCGACCAACTGCCCGCCACCCACCACCACGCCCACGGGGTGGGCCAGTTACCGCATCCGCGGTGAGAAGGGCAGCAGCCGGGGTGGCCCAGCACCTGTCAGCGGCGGCCGAAGCCATGGAGCTTCGACCTCGTCTGCTGGTGAGGCCTCAGGAAGGCCGGATCGTGATCACGTGACGAGCTCATAGGATGACCACGGTATTCCCGGGTGATCCATAGTGTCCTCAAGGGACCGGACGATGCTGGCCTTTCGGGTCCACCGGACGGAAACGGCAGACGCGACAACTGACATGGCGGTGACTCCTTGCCCTCACGCATAGCCCTCGTCGGTGCCGGTCGCATGGGGACACCGCTGTGTGGACGCCTTGTTTCGGCGGGCCACGCGGTGACCGTTTCCGATCTGCGTTCCGAACGGGAAGAAGCGGTGCGCTCGCTGGGCGCGGACTGGGCGCCCTCCGTCACGACCTCCGCGGCCGGGGCTGACGTACTGGTCACCGTGGTTCCCGGACCCGATGAGGCAGCGGCTGCTCTTCCGGATGCCGTCTTCGCAGCCCTTGCCCCGGGTGCCGTGTGGATCGACATGACGAGCAACGCCCCGGCAACCGCGCAAAAGCTGCGGGAACGAGCCGGTGCCCACGGCGTCGACGTTCTCGAAGCGCCCATGGGCGGGAGCCCGGACGACGCCGAAAGCGGGCACCTGCGGTTTTTCGTGGGCGGTTCCGCTGAACTCCTCGACCGGTGCAGGCCACTGCTGGAGGCCGTGACGACGTCGGACCGGATCCACCACATGGGCGGCCCCGGAACCGGCTATACGACGAAACTCCTCATCAACCTCCTCTGGTTCGGGCAGGCCACGGCCACCGCCGAAGCCCTGCTGCTCGGACGCCGAGCGGGCATCGACCTCTCTGCCCTGCGCGACACGCTGGCCGACAGCGCGGCGGGGAGCGACTTCATCCGCCGGGACCTGTCGGCCCTGTTCGCCGGTGACTACCTTCGCTCCTACGGTCTCGACCGCATCCACGACCAACTCGAGGTCATCACCGGCGAGGCCCGGGACCTCGGCACCCCACACGAGATGGCCGACACCGTATTGCGCATCCACCGGCTGGCTCTGGAGCGCTTCGGACCCGTCGATGGCGAACTCCTGGCCGTAGCCCTCCTGGAGGAGGCCGCCGGTACCCTGCTGCGCCCCTGACCGCTCCGGTGTCAGTTGATCCGCCGCTCTGGGGCGACGTTGGCGGCGGCGAAGAAGCCTCACCCGTCCTCGACGAGACGCAGGCAGCTGTGCGAGAAGGTGGAGTACGGGGAGAGCGCGCCGCACAGGCCGGCCGCGACGGCCAGCTGAACGGCGCCATCGTGGCCGGCCACCGCTCCCAGGACCGGACTGGCGAGCACGTTGAGGCTCGACGTCCCCCACGGGAAGACGGACTTCCACAGTCCCTGCAGTCCGCGCGTGCCGACCGCGGCGCACGTCACGGCCGCCGGCGCCGCCGCGAGGGTGCCGACGATGCTGACGAGCGCCGCTCCGGCGTCCCGTCCTGGATCAGCTGCTGGCTGTCGAGGGCGAAGGTCGAGAACGTCGTGAATCCGCCGAGCACTCCGGTGGCGAGGAAGGGTCTCAGCGGACGGCTTGGGTCGCTCATCTCGCTGAGCACCACCAGGACCACGCCGATCACCGCGCGGCCGGCCACGTTCACCGTGAACGTGGTGAGCGGAAAGCCGTCGGGACTCCGGGGCCACAGACGCAGTGCGGCGTCGCGTGCCTCCGCACCGAGTACCCCACCGGCGGCCACGACGGCGACGACGGCACCGCCGCACGCTCTCCACCGATGTTCGCTGACAGCGAGTGCGTCGAAGTCACAGTTCATCGGCTCCTTTCGGGATGGGCGTGTCCGTCAGCGCTGGAGGATCTCGACCAGGCGGGGGCCGGTGGCCGACGTTCCCTTGCGGATGTAGTCGGTGAAGTCGTCAAGGGATCCGGCCCGGTGGGTCTCCACGCCGTAACCGCGGGCGATGTCCAGCACGTTGAGGCCGCAGATGCCGAGGTAGTCGCCCTCGTGGACGTGCAGGGCCTCGGAGAACTCCTGCAGCGCGCGGTACGTGGTGGTGGTGGTGCAGACGACGAACGTGACGGCCATCTGACGGCGTGCCGCAGCCCACAGGGCGGCCCGGGTGTACTGCATCGCGCCGTCCCCGATCAGTGCCACCACGGGACGGTCCGGGTTTCCGAGCCGCAGTCCGGTGATCCGTACCAGGGCGTCGGACGGGTCACCGACCGAGATGCGCCCGAAAGGAGCACGTGCCGCCTCGTCCGGGTCGTCGGAGACCGCGTACACGCTGACGCCTCGTCGCGGGAAGTCGTCCGTGCCGGGTGCGTGGTAGCGGACACGGGCGCCCCGATGCACACCACGACGTCGTTCGAGCACGAGCGCCGGCGCCGAAGCGCGGCCGAGGGCCTGGACGAGGGTGTCGAGCGCCTTCCGCGGGACCACCGGGGCGCCGTCCACGTCACGGTCCAGCAACTGCTCCAGCGCGCTCACCTCGGCGGGTTCGGTCCAATCGTCCAGCGGGACGGACGGATGGACCACACCGCGGGGCGCGAGAGTCGGCGAGCATCAGCCCCTTGGACACCAGGGCCGGTCCGCCCTGCGGGCGCGGCGGCTCCCCCGACCATGTCACCAGCGGCTCGGCGAGCTCGACCGGGCCGGCGTTGGTGAGCATCACGCCGACCGGCACGTACCGCCGCGCCTGCTGACCCGCCATGACGACCATGGGCGTGTGACAGTCCGCCGTGTTGGCCGTACAGCCCATCGCGTTGCCGGTGCCGGAGGCCGCGTTCAGATCGAGGAGTCCGATCGTGCCCGAAGCCTGGGCGAAACCGTCGGCGATGGCGATCGCGGCGCCCTCCGGCAGCACCAGGCAGTACGGGATGTCGTCCGGAAGGCCGGTGAGGAAGGAGAGCCCGTCCGGCCCGGGGTTTCCGAACACCGCCTTCACGCCGTGGTGACGGAGAACGCCGTGGAAGTCGTCACTGACAGTAGTCGCAACGAGCCCTTCGGATGCACGAAGCCGATCGCTTCTCCGACCCCAGGACCAGTGCCGAACGCGGGCAGATTCCACCTGTCGGGAACATGTGTCCCGCTCCTGCCCCCGCGCACGGTCTCGGCGACCCGTGCGGTTCCGGGACGCCGAGACCGCACCCCGAAGAGCGCTATAGGGTGAAAAACGTCAAATGACTGGATGGCCGTTCGGTGTGGCCTCGGGACAGTGACCGCCCTGGAGGTGTGTGCCGTGCCCGGTGACGGATCATTCATGCTGGTTGCGCCGGACGGACGGGTGATCGGGTGGTCCGTCTCGGCAGAGAAGGTCTTCGGGTGGTCTGCGCAGGAGGCTGTCGGAAAACACATCGGTGAGCTCGTGGCGAGCGTGATCAGCGGCGAGGGCCGCTGGAGCTCCGCCGTCGTGGAGGCACTCTCGGCCTGCTCACCGATGATCTTCCACGTTCTGGATGCCGAACTGCGCATCGTCCAGGTCAGCGGTGTATGCGCGCGGAAACCGTCATATCCGGTTTCCGTGATCGGTGGAGCGTTCCGCGACGTCTACGGACTTGCCGCGCCTGCCGCGGAGGAGAAGGTCGCGCGGGGTGTTCTCAGCACCGGCAAGCCGGTGCTGGACCACGTCGTGCGGGCGCGCCTGCCCGGTGATCCCAGGACCAGGCACTACTCCCTCTCGTACATCCGGATGGAGAACCTGCACCACGACGCGGCGGGACTCGTCGTCCTGGCCCTCGACGTCTCCGACCGGGTACGTGCCACGCAGCGCCTGACGATCCTGCAAGCGGTACGCGACCGCGTGGACGAACAGCTCGACGTCATCGCCGTCTGCCGGGCCCTGACCGGTGCGGTCGTGCCCGGATTCTGCGGCATCGCCGTGGTGGAGGTGATCGACGGGGTCGTACGAGGTGAGGATCCGCCGCTGGCGCCGGTCGACGGCGCCGTACAACTGCTGCGCGCCGCGTTCCGCGGGGTGGTCTCGGCTCATCCCGTGGGCGGGGTGAGCCGACTGCCCGATGCCACGCCGTTCTCACGGGTACTGACCGACCTGCGCCCAAGGCGCGTCGACGTGACACCCGATGCTCTCTGGCTGTCCGCCGACACGGCCCGGGCGGCCTCGATCGCGCGGTCGGAGGCTCATTCCCTGATCGTCGCTCCGCTCGCCCTTCGTGGCCGGGCCATGGGGATCGTCAGCTTCTACCGGAGCGGCAGCGAGGAGCCGTTCGAGGAAGAGGACCTCGATCTGACCGCCGACGTGTGCGCCCACGCCGCGCTGTCCATCGACAACGCCCGCCGCTTCACGCGCGAAAGCACGATAGCCGCCACTCTGAAACGCCGGCTGCTGCCGCAACGGCCCGCCACCACCTCGGCGGTCGACATCGCGCGTCTGCACCTGCCCGGACCCGGCGGAGGCGGCGCCTGGTTCGATGTCATCGAGCTCTCGGGCGCCCGGACCGCCCTGGTCCTGGGAGACGTCGCCGGCCGGGGCGTCGCCACCGCCACCACCATGGGGCAGCTGCGGACCGTCATCCACTCCTTGGCCGCGCTCGACCTGGAACCGGACGAACTGATGGCCCAGCTCAGCGACACCGCCGCCCGCCTGGCGGGTGAACGTGCGGCGCTGCCGCCCGGCGACAGTCTCCAGACCGAGCCGCTCACCGCCGGGTGCCTGATCGCGGTGTACGACGCGGTCGAACAACACTGCACGATCGTGCGTGCGGGCCTGTCGGACCCCTACGTGGTCTACCCGGACGGCACAGCGGCCGCGATTGCCGTTCCGGAGGGCCCGGTGCTCGCCGGCCACGGCCACGCCCCGTTCCCCGCCACCACGGTCGAGCTGCCCGAGGGCAGCACCCTCGCTCTCTGCAACGAGAACCTGCTGATACCGAACGGCCACGTGGTGCCACTGCTCGCCGCAGGAGCCGAGGACTCCCTGGACGACGTGTGCGACACCGTCGCATACGCGCTGCGGGGCCGTGACGAAACGGAGAAGCTCCTGCTGCTGGCCCGCATCAAAGCGTTCCCCGCCGACCGGGTCGTGGTCCTTTCCCTGCCCCCCGGCAACGAGGCCGCCCCGCTCGCGCGCGCCGCGGCCCGACGCCAGCTCGCCGCGTGGAACATCGAGGAGGAGGAGGCCTTCACCGCCGAGATCGTCGTCAGCGAACTGGTGGGGAACGCGGTGCGCTACGGAGCCCCACCGCTCGAGCTGCGCCTCGTCCTGGACCGCCACCTGACCTGCGAGGTCCACGACGGCACGCCATGTGCCCCGCACCTCAAGCACGCCCGCACCGTCGACGAGGACGGACGCGGCCTCTTCATCGTCGCCACCCTCGCCGACAACTGGGGCACCCGCTACAGCCCCGACGGAAAGACGGTATGGGCTCGGCTGTCCGCGGGCCCGCCACCCTGAACGGTGTCGCCGCCCGTCTTCCGTCCGGCCGCCAAGTGGGGCATTCCACGTGGCACGTCGAGAAGGGGCGGCCTAGCGTCGTCGGCATGGTGGAGCGGAGCGCACGGGGCCGTGCGAACGACGCGGCGGTCCGACGGCCTCTCCTGGGCCCAGGATTCTGGGACGCCTTGCGACGGTCACCCGTTATGCCCGCTTCGGTGATCGTGCTTCTCGTCTCCGCGGCCGCCGGTGTCTTCGCCTGGTCCTACACCTACGCATTCGCCAACCCCTACCCGCACGACGTGCCGATCGCGGTGGTCGGCACGGAGGATGCGGACCACGGAGTGTTCCTGGCAGGCATGGACGAGGCGCTGGACATGTCGTTCGTCCCCCATCGTTTCGCCACGTACGCGCAGGCGAGGAACGCCGTCGACGAGCAGACGGTCTTCGCGGTCTTCGATGAGCAGCCGGGCAGGGCCGTCGTGATGGACGTCTCGTCCGCTTCCGGCGCCTCTGTCGCCGAACTGCTGGAGACCACGGGGCCGAAAGTCGGCAGGGCCGTCGGCGTGGACGTCGTGATCCGCGACATCAAGCCGAGCCAGAAGGGCGATCCCAGAGGCCTGGCGATCTTCTACGTCACGCTGGCATCCGTGGTCGTGGGGTTCGTGGGCGCCATCCAGCTCACCGTGCACGCGAGCGCGCTGGGCCCCGCCTCGCGGATCGGTTTCATCTGCGCGTACTGCCTGCTGGGCGCGTTCGCCATCGCGGCTGCCGTGGACTGGCTGCTCGGTGCCCTGTCGTTGCCGTTCCTTCAGGTGTGGCCGACCCTGGCGCTGGCGATGTACGTCGCGAGCACACTGTTCCTCATGTTCTTCGTCCTGATCGGACGCTGGGCGATCCTGCCCACATGGGCGATCATCGTGCTGATCGGCAATCCAGCGTCAGGCGGCGCGGTCTCCTGGCCCCTGCTGCCCCCGTTCCTGCGTCTCGTCGGACCGTGGCTCCCGTCGGGCGCCGCGATCGGTGCGATCCACACCGAGGTGTACTTTCCCGGCCACCTCCACAGCCTGCCGTTCCTGGTCCTCACCGGCTGGGCGCTGGTGGCAACATTCGTCTTCTGCTTGATCGAGTACCGCGAAGCACGGCCTCGACCACACTCGTGATCAGCATGTGCCGCGGGGCGATAGCGCCGTCCCCGTCGGGTGCTCACAGCACGCGCAGGACGCCGACGACCTTGCCGAGGATCCGCGCGTCGTCACCGGGGATCGGGGCGTACGCCGAGTTGCGGGGCATGAGCCACACCTTGCCGTCGTGCCGGCGGAGGACTTTCACCGTTGCCTCGTCGCCCAGGAGCGCGGCGACGATGTCGCCGTGGTCTGCGCTGTCCTGCCGCTTGACGGTGACGATGTCGCCGTCGCAGATGGCGGCGTCGATCATGGAGTCGCCGGAGACCGTCAGGGCGAACACCTCGCCGTCGCCGACGATCTGCCGGGGCAGCGTGTACACGTCCTCGACCACCTCGTCCGCGAGCAGCGGGATGCCGGCGGCAATGGTTCCGACGAGCGGGACCTCGACGGCCGCGTCGGCTCTGGTGCTGAGATCGGGGGCCCACGAGGGGCGGACCCGGTAGGCCCTCGGGGTGTGCGGGTCGCGGTAGATGACGCCCTTGTTCTCCAGCGTCATCAGCTGGTGGGCGACGGAGGACGTGCTGGCGAGCTGAACGGCCTGGCCGATCTCCCGCATCGATGGCGGGTAGCCCTGCCGGGCCACCGTCTGCTCGATATAGCCGACGATGGCCGCCTGCCGGTCCGTCAGCTCCCCTTCGGCGGCCCGAGGGCCTGGGGGCCGGCCTCGGCGCGAGGGCGTGCTGTTGTTCATGCCGGGCACCTCCGTACAAGATCCACAGAACGTGACTTTAACCCGCGGCTCCCATAAAGGGAACGTTGGTTCGACTCGCAGGGTGGATGGCTGCGCCGGCCGGGACGCCGTCGAGGCCGGTGGCGACGCCGAGGACCTTTCCGGGCTCGATCGTGCCGTCGAGGATGTCGGGCATCAGCTGCGCGATGCAGGTGCGGACCGGCGAGGGGCCGCCGGCCAGGCGGATGCTGTGGCGGAAGAGGCCGGCTGAACCGATGAGGGCCTCCTCGTACTGCGTGGGCCGACCCGGCTGATGACCCCGTCCGGCCGGACGGTGCCCAGGGCCTGGGGGTAGGCGGGCTCGGTGCCGACGGCCTCCACGACCACGTGTGCGCCATGGCCGCCGGCAACCTCGCGGGCCGCTTCGATGGCGGCCCTGACCTCCGAACCGGCTTCCTCGGCGGTGCCGGTGAACCGGTGGCCCGTCCGGGCAGGACCGTCCTGCGGCTTCATCGAGGCCTACGGCCACAGGCGGGTGCCGCAGACGCGGGATGCGGTGATCCGGACCAGAGCGTCGGTCGGGTACTTGACGACGGAGTCGGGAACGCCTTCGACGCGGACGTCACCGGCGCCCGGCACAAGAGCCGCTCGCATCGCTGACACCCCATGTCCCCAAAGGGGTGGTCCCGGGCCGGTCGCCGGGCGCGTCGACGGCCTTGCGCCGGTGGCCGGGGATCAGCTGGCCTGGGCCGTCGGCATGATGAAGACCTGCGGGAGGTTGACCCTCTGCGGACGGGAGGCGATGAAGCCGACGATCTGCGCGATGTCGTCGGACCTGAGCCAGTCGACGGTGTCCTTCGAACCCTCCAGCCACGCATTGGCACCGGCGTCCGTGACATGGTCCTGGAGTTCCGTGCCCACGATCCCGGGCTCGATCGCGCAGACGCGCACCTTCTTGGGACCCAGCTCGACCCGGAGGTGTTTCGACAGGTGCGAGACGAACGCCTTGGTGCCGGCGTAGACGGCGAACGTCGGGTAGAGGTTCTGCGCGGCGCTCGACGAGGTGTTGATCAGGTCGGCCAGACCGCGTTCGCCGGCGGCCCGCACGAGCTGCGGTGTGAAGGCGCCGATGACGTTCATCAGCCCGGAGATGTTCAGGTCGATCTGGCGCTGCCACTGGTCGGCGCGCAGCTCCTCGACGGGCGCGGGCAGCATGACGCCGGCGTTGTTGAGGAGCAGGTCCGCGGCGCCCAGTTCGGCCTCCACGCGGTCGGCGGCGGCCTGGACCGCGGCGGCGTCGGTCACGTCGACGGCGATCGCCACGGCGGTGCCGCCGTTCTTGGCGATCCGGGCGGCCAGCTCGTCGAGCCGGTCCGCGCGCCGCGCCAGCACGGCGACCTTCGCGCCCAGCGCCGCCAGGTGCTCGGCCGACGCCTCGCCGATGCCGCTGGACGCGCCGGTGATGACCGCCACCCGGCCGTCCAACGGCTCGGTGGAGGCCGGTGCGGGAATCTCGGTGGTCATGAGGTGACACCTTCCGGTGGTTCGATGTGGGCCGCGATGTCCGTCGGGGCCCCTCTGGCATCAAGCACACCACCGTGCGACCGGCCCGGAAGGCTCGGAGATGGCCCTGCCCTGACAGGTACTGACGGGGCCACCCAGCGCGGAGGCGGACCGTATGAGCGACGGCCAGACTGGACGTATGGACCGCAGCAGCGAGATCGCCGGCTTCCTCCGCACCAGGCGCGCGCGGATCACCCCCGAGGTGGCGGGGCTGCCGGCCGACGGACGATCCCGCCGCGTGCCGGGGCTGCGCCGTGAGGAGGCCGCACGCCTCGCGGGCGTCAGCACCGAGTACTACACCCGGCTCGAGCAGGGACGCGCCGCCCACCCCTCGCCCGAGGTCATCGACGCTCTGGCACGTGCGCTGCGCCTGGACGCCGCCGAGCACGAGTACCTCACCGATCTCCTGGCCCGCCCGGGCGGGCGGCGGGCACCGGTGAACCCACAGCGGGTCCGTCAGGGGCTGCACCTGATGCTGCAGACCCTGGACCACGTACCCGCGTACATCATCGGACGGCGCACCGACGTCCTGGCTTCCAACCGCTTGGCCCGCGCCATCCTCACCGACTTCGAATCGCTGCCCGTCCTGCGCCGGAACCTCGCCCGCTACTACCTGCTCGACCCGCAGGCCCGCGAGCGCACCGTCGACTGGGAGCGCGTCGCGTGCGAAACGGTGGCCATGCTGCGCATGGAGGCGGGCCGCTGTCCGGGAGACCGCCGACTGGCCGACCTGATCGGCGAACTCACCCTCAATTCAACAGAGTTCAGCACGTGGTGGAACGACCATCGTGTGCTGCGCCGCACCCACGGGGCGATGGACTACCGACATCCTCTCGTCGGCGACCTGCACTTCTCCTACGAGTCCATGCAGCTCCCGGGCGACGAGAACCAGACGCTGTGCGTCTACATGCCCGAGCCGGGCTCCGCCACAGCCGAGTCCCTGCGCATCCTGAGCAGCTGGAACGCAACAGGGGTGGAACCCGACCACCGGCCGGCGGGCTCCGGCGGAGCGGCTGCTCCCGGAAAGTGACCGTCCGGCGCTACTGACCGCCGGCGGTCAGTCGCACCGACAGGTCCCAGAGCCTGCGGGCGTTGTCGGGGTCGACGGCGTGGGCGGCGACGCCTCGGCGCACGCCCGGTGTGTGGGGGCCGGCTTCCTGGCAGTCCTCGAAGTAGCGGCCCGTGACTCCCTCGACCAGGTCGGAGGCCGCCAGCAGCACCGACGTCGCGGCACCCTGGGCGATGTTCTTCTCGGTGACGCCGGACGCGCCCGACGGGTCGAAGGAGGCAGGTGGCGTGTCCATGTGGCGGCCGAGGCCGGTCTCCCAGATGCGCCCCGGATTCAGCGCGTTGACGACGATGCCATCGGCGGCCCAGCGCTTCGCCGCCTCCACGGCGAACAGGACGTTCGCCGTCTTGGACTGCGCGTACGCCAACCACGGGTCGTACGGCTCTCGGGTGAAGTCGAAGTCGTCGAAGCGGACGGGGCCGTTGACGTGCCCGACCGAGCTGACGACGACCACACGGGCGTCGCCGGCCGCCGTGAGAGCGTCGTGCAGGCCCAGGGCGAGGGTGAAGTGACCGAGGTGGTTGGTGGCGAACTGCAGCTCCCGGCCGGCAGGGGTGTGTCGCTCGGGTGTGGCCATGATCCCGGCGTTGTTCACCAGGATGTGGAGCGGTCCGCGCCACTCGGCGGTGAAGGCGGCGACCGATGCCGGATCGGCGAGGTCCAGGTGCCCGGCCCGCGTCAGGGGGTTGCCGGTCTCGGCAACGATGTCCTGTGCGACGTCGGTGGCAGCCTTCAGGGTCCGTCCCGCCACGGTCACCTCGGCGCCTGCCGAGGCCAGCGCGCGGGCGGTCTCCCGGCCCAGGCCGCCGGTGGCGCCGGTCACGACGGCCCGCCGGCCGGTGAGGTCCGTGCCGGCGATGACATCGGCCGCGGTCGACTGTGGGCCGAAGGGTGTGGTGATCTGAGTCATGCGTTCTTCCCTGTTTCCGGTGGTGCAGCCCGGCGGGGCCGGTGTGCACCACTTCCATGAGGGCGGGCGGAGACAGAACGCCCGCCCGGGATCGAGCCATAACCGGAGTCGGTTCCGTTTACGCGTCGACCATAAGCGGAGCCGGTTCCGCTTGCAAGGAGGGGTGACGCAGCACTCACCACCCCTGCACGACGGGTCTTCCACCGTCCTCCGGATACCTGGGCGGCGAGGATGCGGGCAGCGCCCTGCGCTGGACGACGTATCGGGATCGCTTCCACCCCGTTGCGGGCGAGTGCACCCTGACCCTTGCGACCGACCGCCACGGTCACCTCGATCCGGAAGGCCGCCATCAGGGCGAGAGCGATGGGTGTCCGCCGCGCGACCTCAGCGGCCCGTGGCGGGCGGTTGGTGCCGGGCCGGCCCGGGCTCGTGCGGATGGTTCGGGTACACCGGCCAGGACATCGGCTCCGGCCCCCGCGGTGCTGCCACGGCACGCCACACCAGGGCCGAGGAAGCCTCCGCCCGGGCAGGGGGATCCGTCGGAACTTCGAAACCCTCCCCCCTCCCGGGCACCTGTGATCAGCCGGGCCTGGCCCGCAGAGGGGCCACGCTCCTGAACGGAAGTCCTGTCGCGTCCTGACCGCGGTAACCGGGAGCCTCACCGATGAGAAGCATCCGGGGGCCGATGAGAGTCATCAACTCCGGACAGCACCGCGGGTTCCGTTCCCGCAGTCTGCCGGCGGTGTCACCGCCATACGGAAACTCCGCGTCGTCCGCCCCGGTCCGGCCGTGCAACAGTGCCCGGAACCGGCGGATCCGCCCTTGCTCTCGCGGCTCTCCCTCCAGCGCACGACCACCTCCGCCCGCTGCCGGTGCCGGTATGCGGAAGACGCGCGCACCGCCCGCCGCCGGCTGCCCACGGCTTCGCCGGACGGCTTGCCCGTGCCGTGCTGCTCCCGGGCAATGCCCCACACAGCGGCCCCCCCACTTGCGCACCTGCACTGCGGAGGCATTGTGAGACCGACCGTCTGGAGCGGGCAGGTGGCGGCCCGACAGGCCATTGACGCGACCTGTTCGATCGCCTGACGCGCCGGGGTGCCACTCGCCGTCGGCGGCGCCGGTGGTGAGCCGGAAGGCGGTCGCGGCCGGCTGCTCGGAATGCGCTGTCCCCGGCACGGAGGGCGCGGTACCGGAGGCCGGGACCGTGCAGGCGTCGAGGACCGACACACCGGACGCCGCACAGGCGATCACGATGGGGCGGGAACGAGAGGACACGGTTGCTCCGGGGGACCCGGGGACCGTCATCGTGCGAGGGAGGCCGCGTCGCCCATGACCACGACGGGGTGGTCGGCGGGATCCAGCGTGCGCAGCAGCTCCTTCATGTGCGCCTTGGAGATGCTGACGCAGGCGTGTGTGGGGCCGCCGTGGTCGACGTGGATCCATATACCCCCGCCCCGGTTCTCGCCCAGGGGCTTGGTGCCGTCCATCGGTGATGTACCGGGCAGGCGGTTGTAGTTGATGGCGATGACGTAGTCGAAGACTCCCTGGAGCGACTCGCCCCCCAGGCCGACGTCGTTGGTGTAGAAGGCGCCCGACTGGTGATACGGCAGTTCGCCGCCGGGGTCGGCGAGGAGGCCGCCGGCGTCGGTGAGACCGAACACCCCTATGGGGCTGTGCAGGTCACCCGCGTGGTGTTCGTCGGTCCAGCCCTTGTAGCCGTTGTGCGCGGCCCACACCGCCCCGGGACGCCAGCCGCCGTCGACACGTTGCCAGAGAACGGCTTTCGCGGACGCCGAGGCCTTCCCCGCTCCCGTGACGAGAAGGACCTGCCGGGCACTCCGCGGGACTTGCGCCGACGTCTTGGGGCCGAGTCCGGGCAGCCGGGCGGGGAACTCCGGTCGCGACTGGACCGTCTCCCGCGGTGTGGCGGGAGCGGACACCGAGGGCTCGGCCGCGGCGCCTCCGGCGGTGTCCTGGGCGACCGCGGCCCTGCCCGAGTCCGGGCCTGGGCTTTCATCAGGCAGGTACTGATACGCGGCGATACCCAGCGTGGAGGCGATGACCGCTACGGTCACCGAGAGGGACGTTTTGGGGAGGTGCATGGGTACGGGCTTCCTCAAGAGGACGGGAACGAGCCGCAGGCTCTCGGCCGCGGCGTGGGTTCGGCAGCCGGACGGCCCGGCTGACTCAGCGCGGTGCGCACGGCGCTCCGGGCCGCCTGCGGCCGGGCCGAGACCGTGCATCGCGGGACAGGGGACCGGCCGGGGGCATGGCTGTGCCGCCGCGGATCTGCCGCGTCGCGCAGGCGGCCGGTCCACGCGTCAGTGGTGCGGGACGCGCCGTGGGCGGGCCGGCCTGCCCACGGCGTACTCCTGGTAGCGCTGTTCGGTCCGGTTCCGGCTCAGCTGCGGGCGTTCTTCGGCACGGTGATCTGCTGCTCGCCCCAGCCCATCCGGGTCGTCGCCTCGTTGCTGACCGTCGTGCCGGCCTTGAGACCTGCCTTCTCGGCCCGGGCGGAGGGTTCGAGCAGCAGCGTCTGGTCGCTGAGCATCGAGCCGGTGGACGGGTCGACGACCAGCCGCTCCCTGGTGGTCCCGAGCGGTGTCGGGTAGGCGTCGGGGAACTCGACTCCGACACCTTCGCGGCCCAGCGGGTCCGTGACGTGCCCGACCACCCGGACCCCGGGCAGGCCGGCCATCACACGGTAGGCCGCCGCCCGGACGCCGGGCTTCACGGGCATCGTGATGAGGTTGCCCGCCTGGCGCAGCATCCAGGAACTGCGGCCCGACGTGCCGCCGTCGGCGCCGTTGTCCTGTGCGTACAGCGCTTCCAGGTAACGGCGCAGTCCGGCGGTGGTCGAGGGCAGCGCGCGCAGGTCCTGGTAGGAGACGTTGTTCGGGCCCACGGCGTAGATCTTGTCGTCGACACTCGTCCGCATGAGGGTCGGGTGCCCGGATCCGACGGTGTAGGCGATCTTGGCGGTACCGGACTTGATCCCGACCTCGGCCACCACCGTGTGGGGCGAGCCGGCGGCCTTCCAGCGATCCCTGTCCGCCGCCGTCATGGGCTCGGTCACGGAGTTCTCCCCGGAGACCAACAGGCTCTTCGTTCCGGGCCGCACACCGACCGACCAGTGAGCGGTCCCTGTGCTGCTCACGGCGATGAGCTGCCCGTTCGCATCGGCGACGTCCACGTGCCGCGACTGCGTGGTGGTCTGCCAGTACGTCCCCTCGGCGGGCGACGATTGCGCGTGCGTGGCCGCGCTGAGCAGTTCGACGTGGCCGTCGACGCGGATGTCCGCCCCGGAGCCGGGCGTCCGCGACGGGGCCGACGACCGCGCCTGTGCGGCCGGCCGGTCGGCCGACCCCCGCCAGTCGATCGCGCCCACGGTCACCACCGCGGATGCCGCCACGGCGGTCAAGGCCACCGCGCCCAGCGGGCGGAAGCCGCTCCTGCGGCGCGTTTCGGCGAGGTTCGCCGCGTGGATGTCCGTCGACTCGGTGACGATGCGCGCGAAGTCCTGCCGCTGCCGCGCCGAGTCCGCCAGCAGGGACGGATTCAGGTCGTCGGGCCGCGCCTCCGCGAGCACCTTGATGACGTCGGGCCGCTGGGACCGCTTGGTGGTGTTCTTCACGCGGGGGCTCCTTGGTGGTGGGTGGGAAACGCGGTCTCCGAGGAAGCCGCCGACGCCGCCTCTGATGCCTGCCCCGTCTCCAGGGCCTTTTCCAGACGGCGGCGGGCCCGGTACAGGCGGACGGTCAGCGTCGCGGTGGTGCAGCCCAGAACCCGGGCGGCCTCCTTGGCGCTCAGACCGTGCCAGGCGAGCAGAGTCAGCAGCTCCCGGTCGGCCTCCGGCAGGCTCGCGAGTGCCTGCAGCGCGATGTGCCGGTCGGTGACCACCGCCGCGATGTCACTGACGTGGGCCTCGGCCCCGCTGCTGATGCGCTGTGCTTCCTCGGTGGCGAGGAGGTACTGGTGCGCGTCCCGGCGGCGCAGTTCGCGCACCAGGTTGCGGGCCACGCCGAGCAGCCACGGCAGCGCCGGGTGAGGCATGTCGCGCATCCGCCGCCAGGCGACCGTGAACGTCTCACTGGTGATGTCCTCCCCCACCTCACGTCCGACCAGGCTCGTGGCATAGGCGAGGACACGCGGATAACACTCCTCGTAGACACCCCGAAAGCGCTCAACAGGTGTCACGCGCCCTCCCTTCGTCTCGGCTCTCTCACCAAGCAATGCGGGAAGCGGCCCGTTTCTTACACGGGAGAACGCCAAAACCCGGCGCTGTGACCTACGTCATGCCGCCGGGCGATCTGCTGCCGTGTCCCGCGTCGCCGCTCGTGCACATCCGCGAGGTGTGACCAGGACCTGCCCGGTCGAGCACGTGGCTGCCGCGTGTCCGTGTCCGGCCCATGACAAAGACGGGCGGGTCCGCCACCACAGGGGTGACGGACCCGCCGAGGAGGCATCTGATGCCGATGACCGCTGCACCACCTCGACATCGGGTGCGACGCAGGGACGTCGTTCCCTCCGTCCGGCGGCGCCTCAGAAGTGGTCGACGTCCACGACGGCCTGAGCGAAGGCGGTGGGTGCTTCCTGCGGGAGGTTGTGGCCTATGCCGGTGAGAGTGCGGTGGGCGTACTTGCCGGAGAACCGGTCACGGTAGGAGGCGCCGTCGCCGGGGGCGGTGAAGGGATCGCGCTCCGGGTCGAGCGTGATGGTGGGCACGGTGATCACGGGGCGGGTGGCGAGGACCCTCTCGTAGCGGTCGTAGCGGCGCTCACCCTCCGCGAGACCCAGCCGCCAGCGGTAGTTGTGGATCACGATGGCCGCGTAGTCGGGGTTCTCGAACGCGGCGGCCGTCCGCTCGAAGGTGGCGTCGTCGAAGTCCCACGTCGGGGAGACGGTGTCCCACACGAGGCGGCACAGATCGTGCCGGTCGGTCTTGTCCTGCATGGCCAGTCGGCCACGCTCGGTGGCGAAGTAGTACTGGTACCACCAGGTGTACTCGGCCTTCGGCGCCAGCGGCTTCTGCTGCGCCGCGACGTTGGTGACGAGATATCCGCTCACGGACACCAGCCCCTGCACCCGCTCGGGCCACAGCGCCGCGATGACGTCCGCGGTGCGCGAGCCCCAGTCGAAACCGGCCAGCAGAGCCTTGTCGATCTTCAGGGCGTCCATCAGGGCGATGATGTCCAGGGCCACGGCCGACTGCTGCGCGTTACGGACCGTCCGCGAGGACAGGAACGTCGTCGTGCCGTGCCCCCGCAGGAACGGCACGATGACCCGGTAGCCCTGCGCGGCCAGCAGCGGAGCGACGTCGACGTAACTGTGGATGTCGTAGGGCCAGCCGTGCAGGCAGATCACGACCGGCCCGTGCCTCGGGCCGTCCTCGGCATAGCCGACGTCCAGCAGGCCCGCCCTGACCTGCTTCAGCCGGGCGAACGACGTGTGCGTACCCGATGTCACGGCAGGCACCGTCGGCGCCGACGTACCGCCCCGGCCATGGCGCCCGGGTGCCGCACTCGCGTCGAGCTGGAACCCCGCCATCGAAACCGTGGCCGCGCCGGTACCGATACCGAGGGCCTTGTTGAAGGTACGCCTGTCGATCGTGGGAAAACCCTCCGTCATGCGGATGCGGGGCACATGCGCCGGCCTGTCGGCGCTCTCAGCAGGCCCACGGGGGCGGGTGCTGCGGTGCGGGTGAGCGTGACTCTCTCACGACGTGCATCACCAGTCAAACAAGTGACGAGCGCTCTCGTGCGCTACGTGACACATCACCCAACGGCCATCTGGACGCCGGGAAGCGGGCGGATGACGCCATGGCATCCCCAGGCTCCACGATGTCCCATCTCCACCTTCATCAGGTACGGAAGACCTGCGGTGCCGGGTTCGCCCACGCCGGGGCACCGGGCGGCCGTGACCTTCCGCGATCATGTCCACCCCGTCGAGCAGAGTTACATTCATCACTGGTCAAGTAAGTGATTCATAAAGTGTGCGACCACCGAGGACTCCGTCCACGGGTCAGTTCCCCGTCAGCCACCGCACTCGGGCAGGTCCACGTACCGCCCGCCGCCCGCGCGGTGACGTCGAAAGTGACCTTGGTCGCGCCCCGGGTCACCGACGACGGGCCCACGGCGGTCACCTGGCCGAAGGACACCGACTTCAGATGGAGACCGTGGGTGTGTCCGTGCAGGACCGAAATGGCGGTAGCCGGCACGTCGGTGTCGGCCGCCGCGTCGTTCAACTGCCGCTCGGACCACCGGTCCAGGAACGATCGGGCGAACTTCGCCGCCTTGCCGTCCGACGGAGGCGTGCTCAGTGCTGACATACGTGTCTCGCCGAAAATGGTACGCGTCGCTGTCTACCCAGCTCGGCCAGTGGGCGGCCGGGCCTCCAGCAGCTCCCAGGGGATGCCGCCGGGATCCGTCACGGTGATGAAGGCCGCATGCCCGACGTCCCGCAACGGTGACCAGGGGGTCCGAGGCCGTCCAGGTGCCGGGCCCAGGCGTCCGGGGCGGGGAGGCCGGGGACGCGAGGGAGAAGTTGTCGAGCCCGGTGCGGGACGGGTCGAACAGGTCGCCGCTGCGGCGCAGGGGCTCGCGGACAGCCAGGGTGAGGCCGCTGCCGCTGTGGCGCGTGACCTGTCGGGGATGTCCCGCCCCGGCCGGTCCGGTCGGTCTTGTCGTCGGTCTTCGGGGACCGGTCAGTACCGGGCGCCGACGGGGGCCGGGATGGCGTCGAGTTCGGCGAGGTCTGCCGGGGACAGCCGCAGATCCGCGCCGGCGGCGTTGTCGGCGAGGTACTTCGGGGTCTTGGTGCCCGGGATCGGTACGACGTGCTCGCCCTGCGCGACGAGCCAGGCCAGCGCGACCTGCGCCGGCGTGGCGCCGATGCGGTCGGCGACGTCACGGACCTTGCCGACGATGTCCAGGTTGGCGCGCAGGTTGTCCTGCTGGAAGCGGGGCAGGCGCCGTCGCTGGTCGTTCGCCGGCAGTTCGTCGAAGGAGCCGAAGCGACCGAGAAGGAAGCCGCGGCCCAGCGGGGAGTACGGCAGCAGGCCGATGCCGTACTTCTGGCAGTACGGCAGGACCTCGGCCTGGACGTCGCGCGTCCACAGCGAGAACTCGGACTGCACGGTGGTGACGGGGTGGATGGCCTGGGCCCGTTGGATCTGCTGCACGCTGACCTCGGAGAGACCGAGATGGCGGGCCTTGCCGGCCGTGACCGCCTCGGCCAGGGCACCCCAGGTCTCCTCGAGCGGGACCTCGGGGTCGACGCGGTGGAGCTGGTAGAGGTCGATGTGGTCGGTGCCGAGGCGGCGCAGGCTCGCGTCGATCGCGGCCCGGACATGCTCGGGACGGCCGTTGGGCCTGACCAGCGGGGCGCCGCCGGGGCCGCCGGTGGGGTCGATGCACTCCATGCCGACCTTGGTGGCGATCACCGCACGGTCGCGGCGGTCGGCCAGGGCCCGGCCTACGAGTTCCTCGTTGGTGTAGGGGCCGTAGACGTCGGCGGTGTCGATCAGCGTCACGCCCAGGTCGAGGGCCTGGTGGAGCACGGAGACGGAGGTGGCCTCGTCGCGCGGGGTGGCCATGTCGTAGGCGAAGCTCATCCCCATGGCGCCCAGGCCGATGACGCCTACCTCAGGTCCGTGGTTGCCGAGAGTGGTGGTGCGCATGGTGTGTTCCGCCTTCATGGCCGTAGGTGAGGGATGCGGGCTCGCAGCCCGGGGAGCGCCGTCGGAGCGATGACCGCGGCGGCTCGTCCACTGTGGCGGCCGGGAACGGCGCGTGGCAGGCCCGACGGTGCCGGGGAGCCGCGTTCCAGGGAGCGATACGGCCCCCCACGGCCCCCTCGTGAGCAGTGCCGGACTGGCACACTAGCCATATGAGCCCTGATCAGCGCGGTAACGATCTGGCGGGGTTCCTGCGCGCCCGCCGCACCCAGGTCACCCCCGAGCAGGTCGGCCTTCCGCCCGGGCCGGGTCTTCGCCGCACCCCGGGACTGCGCCGTGAGGAACTCGCCACCCTCGCCGGCGTCAGCATCGACTACTACACGCGCCTCGAACGCGGCAAGGAGACCCGTCCCAGTCCCGCGGTCGTCGACTCCCTCGCCCGCGCGCTGCGTCTGCACGAGGACGAACACGACCATCTGCGCAACCTGGCCGCACGAGCCGCGCGCAGCACCGCGGAACCGACCCCCGCGCCCAGTCGCACGGTACGGCCCGGCATCGACCTCCTGCTCGACAACCTGCGTCCCGGCCCCGCCTACGTCCTCAGCCGCACCCTGGACGTGCTCGCCGCCAACCCGGGCGGACTGCGTCTGTACGCCGGCATCGAGAACTGGCCGGTCAAGCAGCGCAACCTCGCCCGTTACTACTTCCTCCATCCCGGCGCCCGCGACCTGTTCCCCGAGTGGGACACCCGTGTACGCGGCTGCGTGGCACGCCTGAGGGCGCTGGCCGGCACCGACCCCGACGCCCCGGATCTCGCCCGACTCGTCGGCGAACTGCTCCTGAAGAGCCCAGACTTCGCCCGCCTGTGGGAACGCTACGACGTCCGGCCGCACCGGCCCGGCACCAAACACTTCCATCACCCTCAGGTGGGCGACCTCACCCTCGGCTACCAGTCCATGCTGCTGGAGGGGACTTCCGGCCACCGCCTCGTCGCGTACTACGCCGACCCCACCACCCCCGACCACGACGCCATGGTGCTCCTCGACATGCTCAGCACCTCGCAGGCCTCCCGCGCCGACGACCACAGCGCCGTCAAGGACGGCCCGGATCAGCCGGGTTGAGCTGATCGGCACAACCGGCCGTGACTCGCGCGCATCCTCCCGCACCGGCCGGCGGTGAACAGAGGCGATGTGAGTCACAGCACGAACTCACATGTTCGGCCACTCATGACTATTACTTGACGCATCAAGCACATACCATGTGGACTTCACCGGCACATTCCTGCCGCAGCGGGCGTGTCTCCACGCCATCGCTCCTCATACGAAGGATCAAGAAATGACCAAGATCGGAATCATCGTCGGCAGCACCAGGCCCGGCCGCAACGCCGAGGCCGTCGCCCGCTGGGTGTACGACATCGCCGCCCAGCGCACCGACGCGGAGTTCGAGATCGTCGACCTGCTGGACTACAAGCTGCCGCTTCTCGACGAGGCCTACCCGGCGTCCTTCGGCAACTACACCCAGCCGCACACCCAGGCCTGGGCCGCGAAGATCGCCTCCCTCGACGGCTTCGTCATCGTCACCGGCGAGTACAACCGCTCGGTGCCGGGGGCGCTCAAGAACGCCATCGACTTCATCTACGCCGAGTGGAACAACAAGGCCGTGGGCTTCGTCAGCTACGGCTCGGTCGGCGGCGCCCGGGCCGTCGAGCACCTCCGTGGCATCGCGGGCGAGATGCAGATGGCCGACGTGCGCGCTCATGTGGCCCTCTCCCTGTTCACCGACTTCGAGAACTTCACCGCCTTCAAGCCGGCCGACAACCAGCGCGACACGCTGGCGACGACCCTGGACCAGGTCGTGGCGTGGTCCAAGGCCCTGGCTCCGCTTCGCGCCAGCTGAACCGGGCCGGCAGGCGGCCGGCCGGGGTCCGACCGACGGCGAGGGCGGCGTGATCGCCCTCGCCGTCGCGTGTCCGGACCTACTCAGTGAGGTGTACGGCCGATGCCGTACCGGCCGGCCGGGAGATCACCGTGTCCGCTCGGGTGCCGTACGGCTCACCGTGCGGGGGGCCGCGGGGGGTTCCTCGTCACGTATCTCCGCGAGGAGAACCGTGATGGCGCGCATGATGTCCTCGGTGGCTTCCTTGAGCACGTCCGGGGTGAGGGGCTTGCCGGCGTGCCGGCTCAGGTCGACGGGCGGTCCGGCGACCACGTGCACGGGCTGCCGAGGTATCAGCCGGACACGCCGGTCGCCACGGCCGCCGCGCGCGTAGGGCGGCACGATCCGGTGGGCGCCCCACTGCGCGACCGGGATGACGGGCGCGCCCGTCGTCAACGCTATGCGTGCGGCACCTGTCTTGGCGGCCATCGGCCACATCTCCGGGTCCCTGGTGACGGTGCCCTCGGGGTAGACGGCCACGCACTCCCCCCTGTTCACGGCGTCCACCGCCGCCCGCAGCGCCGTCGCCGCGTCGGCGGTCCCTCGGTGGACCGGGATCTGCCCGGTCCTGCGCAGCATCATGCCGACGAAGGGGATGCGGAACAGGGAGGCCTTCGCCAGCAGCCGGGGCGGGCGTCCGCTGCTGTACTGGAAGTAGCCATAGGTGAGCGGGTCGAGATAGGAGATGTGGTTCACGGCGGTGACGAACCCGCCCTCGGCGGGCATGTGTTCGTGCCCGCGCCACCGGCGCCTGACGAGCACGAACAGCACCGGTCTCACGATGGCGGCCGCCAGGCGGTACCAGACGTCGTAGGGATTGTGATTCTTGCCCGGCACCCCGGGTCCTCCTTTGTCCTTGCGGCTGTCCTTGCGGCAGCCCTCGCGGCGCATTCCGGCCGCCTCCTCCCGGCGTCCTTCGGTGCGCGGCGATCCGGGTGGCCCCGGCAGGACGTCCCACCGGTCCGCGGCCGTTTCGCCGGTCAATATACTTGATTGTGCAATATTTGGGAGAGTGCGTGAGGGGTCCTGGTGCTCTCCTGCACGGCACGGCCTGCCGACCGGACGATCACCCGCACGGACACTGGGCGCGCGATGATCGCTTCGATGGCCAGGAGACCGCTGCACCGACAACAAGCCCGGTCACATCCGCTGTGACTCCGGACGGGTCCCCCGCCGCCGCGGGAAGCTCACGAGCAGTCGTGGGGGCCGCACTGCTGGGCACGTTCGTCATGACTCTCGACGCTCCGATCGTCAACGTCGCTCTCCCGGCCGTCGGTCGTGGGCTCGGCGGCGGCATGAACGGTCTGCAGTGGGCGGTGGACGGTGACACCCTGCTGTTCGCCGCGCCGTTGCTGTCGGCCGGATCGGTGGCCGACGAGGTCGGAGCACGCCGGGCGTTCGGCGCGGGGCTGGCCGTGTTCATCGCCGCGTCTGCGCTCTGTGGCCTGGCGCCGGGTCTCGCGGTGCCGGTCTGCGCCCGGCTGATCCAGGGGGCGGAAGCCGCGGTGATCGTGCCGGCCTCGCCGGCACTGATCCGGGACGCGTTCCCGGACTCGGTCCGCCGGACCCGGGCGGTCTCGGTCTGGGCGATGGCCGGTTCGTCGGGGGCGGCCGCCGGTCCGGAGGCGGGCGGGCTGCTCAGCCAGGTGAGCTGGCTGATGATCTTTTTCGTCAACATTCCGGTGGGGCTGGCGCTGCCCGCCCGCACGGTCCCTGTCTCCGTCGTGCGGTGCCTTTCGACTGGGCCGGCAAGTTCGCAGCCGTGGTCGCGACGGGTGCCCTGACCTACGGTGCCGTCGAGGCCGGTGCCACCGGTTTCGACAGCGCGCGCGTGCCCGCCGCTTTCGTCTTGGCCGCGCTGGCGGGGGGCGTCGTGGCGCAGACTCGCGGCGCGCATCCCATGGTGCCGCCCACGTCGCTGCGCTCGCGCACCATGAGCGTGGCCGCCACCGCGGGCTTCCCCGTCAACTCAGCCTTCTACGGCATGATCTTCCTGTTCGGTCTCCACCTGCAGCGGGACCGGGGGCTGACCTCCTTGGCCGCGGGCCTGGCCTTCGTACCCAGACCGTGCTGACGGCGTTCATCAGCCGGGTTTCGGCATGGCTCGCGGTGCGGTCCGGGCCGCGTGTCCCCATCGTCACCGGGGGCTGCTCGTCATGTCGACGGGGCTGCTGGTGCTGGGTCTTGGCCTGGCCGCCCTGCCCGTGTGGGCGCTGGTGGCACCGGTGGTTCCGGTCGGTGGCGGGGGCTCGCTCGCCCTGCCCTCGGTGACCGCCGTGCTGCTATAGCTCGGCTGGTCCGACTGGCGCCGCCGTCACCAAGCCCGGTCCCGCACCAGCCGTTACCAGCGACAGGCCGCATCCCAGGCATGAAGATCACGATCTACAGCTTCGGTATTAATTAGACTGTGAAAAGGGCGTTGCGCTTCGTACCGGGCACTCCGATGATCGCCGACGGAGCGGTCCGGATGAACGCACCGTCGAAGCCGTTCTCTGAGAAGAACACGCCCCACGCGGGCATGACGCTCTCTAGTTGACCACTGTCGGGATGTACCACAGGCTCGGGAGTGGGCTCGACGCGGTGTTGGATGATGAACGGCCCGCCAACCGACTGCCGCAGTAGGTCTGTCCAGGCGCGTTCTTCGGTTTCCCAGCCTGCTACGACGCCTCGACCCCCTTGCTCCGCGTTCGGTTTCAGAACCAGTTCTCTCCGGTGCGCTACTGCGAAGCGCATGAGATCGACGCGTTCGTCTTCGAAATCGGTTGCGCCTTCACGCAGGAGGCGGGTCCAGGGGACCATGCGGTCGATCAATTCTCGCTCAGCGCGGGAGAAGGCGTTCCGATAGTGCTGGTCGGACAGCAGGGCAATAGCAGCTTTATTCTGAGAAAGGTGGCTTGTGGGCGGCGTATGCAGGACAAGGCCGCCTTCTTCAGATACCTGGCAGACCATCTCGTACGTTTCCTGGGCAACGGCGTCGCCGACGATTTGATCCACCATGAAATAGCGCAACATGAGATCGATCGGCCTCCCGTCAAGGTACACCCGGCCGCCCCTACGTTCCAGCTGGCTTAGTTCGCCGAAGGCCAGGTCTACCCCGTACTGCTTCAGCGATGCTTGGATGGAACGGAAGGTCTTCTCCCAGGTCGAGATTGTGCCGTCCGCCTCTACAGCAGCAATGAAGGGTTCTCGGCCCTCCGATACTGCCGAGGCGGCATGGCGCAGCAGTTCGGCTCTGGAGGCCATGGTGTCCGTGTAGGTGAGACCGAACTCCTCCGCGAATCCGGCGAACGGTTCCGAGTTCATGAGGGCGTGCTGTACTTGCGATATGTCCGCACCACCCAGTCCGGTGTTAACGTTGAATTCCAGTAGCTTAAACTGCGGTCCCACTCGGTTTAGGTCTGCGCGCCCGGAAGTAGGAGGCTTCGCGTGGGGCAGGCGGCCGACCAGGGCTGTGCGCTCCTCATCCAATCCGATGGCCGAACAGTAGGCGCTGATGTTCGCACCGAACAGTCGGCTGGGGAGCGCTACGACGATCTCGAGCAACTCTCTGAGGTCGATCCCCAGGATTTCCATGGCGTTCCGGTCGGCGAAGAAGGGCCGGGGTGTCATATCGTACGCGGTGCGGATGGGAGAGGGTATCGAAGCGGACAACATCACACTCCGGTACCGCACATCGTTCTGGCAGCGTCGGTTGAACTCGTTTGTCACTCGCTCTGCCGTCTCGTGTTCTACTGTCATACTCATTCCACAGGCTACTTCTCCCAGGAGGACGCCGCGAAGAAGACGGAGAGTAGCTCAATGTGAGACGACTCCGTCCCGTCGTTCACGTGCGAGCCTTCCTGCACTTGATAGAGGGAATTGAACTCCGCTTCCGCGATGGGCAGCTGCCATGCGCCGGCCTCGCTGCGCACGCTCCTGGACGCGTGACCCCGCACTACCTTCGCCGTCGGTTCGTTGTGTACGCCGTGCGGACCGTGATAGATCGGCGGAGCGTCGACTGCACGGTAAGACGGTATGAAGACATAGCGCAAGATGCTGACCTCTTTAATTCGTACAGGTCTACCTCGCGCCGCCGCAAGCCGTTCACAGGTATTTGGAGAGGCAGTTGAGTGCCGCACACGCGCATCCTTCTGCCGGGCTTCTGCCGCCTATCTGCTGCTGACAAATATTCTATTTCTCGCTAACTTCGACGTGACGCTTTGTGCTCCTTGGGCTTGCGTCCTTCATGTCGAAGGAATCGTGCCTATCAGTTTGCACCGCGTGAGTGGACGCGGGCCGATCCAGCTCGCGTCTCACCGGATCGACTCCAGCATTGCGGCAACCGGGAGCGGTATGTGGAGGCAGGCAGCGGCGATGTCACGATCGGGACCACCGCATCACGCTGGCCAGCACCAAAGGGTAATGGAGAAGCACCATGAGATTGTCGACGCCAAGGTCAATTGTGCTCGGCTGGATCGGAGACGATGCTCCTTCGGGCGGTCTCACGCTCTTGAAGCACGCCCTCAATGAGGCAGGTCTCACGGTCCGCCTCCTGGGCACGCAGAACAATCTTGAGGATTTCTTCAGATGTGCGGCCGGCACCGATCTTGTCATAATCTCGTGTATGAGCGGCCATTTCCGCCACTACTTGAGGAAGTTTCCTAACCCTATGCTCAAGTACCCGGAGATTGGGCGCAAACTTCGACGTCTTTGAGTTCATGGCCGCGGTCGCCGAGGTCGACCGAGTCCATCCCCACGAGGACATGGTCTTGGAACCTGCCAATGCCATGGCCGCGCGTTAGGGGTTTTCTGAAATCTCATTTGAATTGCCCTCGGCCGGGACATTGCGTGCAAGGACCTTGCTCCGCCGGACGGAACTCGCCCCTCGGAGAGGAAAAAGGTCTACTCCTCACCGCCTCCGATTCATTTGGCCCGAAAAGAGATCCCGTGGATTCGAGAGACGCTCTCATACTGTTGATAGATCCCACAGATTCCGAAAGTGGACGCGGCTACCGGAATGCTGTCCGGGACCTTGGTTTCAAGGCGCTATCGGTATTCACGGGTCTCTCCCCGGCCGCAGACCGACAGGCCGACCCGGCCGACCCCATGTCGCTTCGCGTGAACGACGTCGATGACGCCGTCCAGACTATCCGGACGGCTGGCTACGACGTCCGAGCGGTGGTCCCCACAAACGGTTCGAGTCTTCATGTAGGCGATGAAATTGCTGCGCGGCTCGGCCTGCCGGGGAACGAACCCAGTCTTGGTTGGGCGAGACGAAACAAGGCAGCGATGCGGGCGAGGGCCACGGAGATGGGCGTACGTGTCCCGGAGTACCAACTGGTGAGTTCCCTCGACGATGCGGCGGAAGCGGCGCGAGCCATTGGCTTTCCCGTCATCGTGAAGCAGACAATGGGGACAGGATCTTTGGGCGTCGTGGTCGTCAGCAGCGAGGCCGACCTGACCAAGCTGGACCGAGCATGGACGGACCTGTTCGGCGCACCGGTCACTGAGTGGCTGGTGGAGCGGTACGTGCGCGGCAGGGAGTACGCGGTCAATTTCTGCAGCGCTGGCGGTGTACACAGGCTAATCGACATCTGGGAATACCGGTGGCCCGACGATCGGGACTACGACTTCCCGCTCTGGGACATCGTTCAGATCGACAGCAACCATCCGGACTACGGCCCGGTGGAGCGGTTCTGCCAGACGGTGCTCAATGCGTTCGGCCTACGCGAAGGGCCAGGACACATCGAGGTTAAGTGCGAGACAGAGAGTGACGACGTTTACTTGATCGAGCTAGCGTCCCGCTTCTCAGGCGGGCCCGCAGTGCCGATGTGGTCCAGACACTCCGACCTGCGACCCTTTCACGATGCCGTGGAGTGCTATCTCGGCCGTCGTCCGAACGTAATCGACGGTGACCACGGATTCCGAGCTGTGCTCGGCTCCGTCGTAGTCCGCAACAACGATGCCTCCGGAACGCTGGTGGCGGTGCACGGCCTGGACGAACTGAGGGCGCTGCCCGGAGTGGCCGACGTTCTCGTTGAGTTCCAGCCCGGCGACCATCTGCCAATCACTGACCACAACATGTGCATCCCGGTCAGTGCCTCGGTCCACGGTCCGGACCGAGCGGCAGTGCTGCGTACCATCGCGGCCGCGCGGGCGGCGGTCAAGCTAGAGATCTTCCCCGACTCTGTGGATGCGACCTCACCAGTATTCACGCCGGGGCCGATCGCCGAGAGGGACGAACAGACCTCGGCCCGCACGCAACCAAGTGAGCACACGTCGTGACTCGTCCTGTCCTCCGGAGTTCCGGGCGCGTGCCATCGCGCTGGTCCGCGCCGGCAAGCGGGCCAGACAGACGGCGGTGGAGCTCGGCATCCATCGAGCAATTGTCAAGACTTGTGGGTGGAGCTCAGTTCGGATTGCCGGCGCGCAGGGCGACCTTCAGCCGCGTGAACGCTGTCGGAGTCGGC
This sequence comes from Streptomyces sp. NPDC026515, assembly GCF_055567595.1. Classification (NCBI taxonomy): domain Bacteria; kingdom Bacillati; phylum Actinomycetota; class Actinomycetes; order Kitasatosporales; family Streptomycetaceae; genus Streptomyces; species Streptomyces sp. NPDC026515. The sequence goes on along the minus strand of NZ_JBVHQD010000020.1, from coordinate 5 downwards.
CGTTG
>NZ_JBVHQD010000019.1:0-206651 GCF_055567595.1 Streptomyces sp. NPDC026515 | reverse complement strand
CGAGGAGGCCACCCGGCGCGCCGGCACCGTGCCCGTCGCGCTCTATCTGCGGCCCCCGCGGATCGCGGCGCTGTGGCTGGCCACCGTACTGACCGTCACCGACCGGATCGCCGAGACCGAGCGGACCCTGCGGGAGGGACAACGCGACGCGGAGGCGCTGGGCCTTGGCTGGTCACTGCCCCACTGGCATGCCGCCCGCGCCTGCGCGCTCCTCGAACAGGGTGCCCTGGACGACGCGGCCGTGGAGGCCGAGGCCAGCCTGGCGGTGGCGGGCGAGCTGGAGATCACCCTCCCGGATCCGCAGTCCCGCGCGGTCCTGGCGCTCGTGGAGACCAGACGCGGTGACCTCGCCAGGGCCAGGGACCACCTCGGCGCGGCCGGTGCCGCCACCCGAACCCGGCGGTACGGTCCCTGGGTGTCCCTGGCGCGCGCCTGTCTGGCGGACGCCGAGGGCGACCACGGCGCGGCCGCTGCGGTACTCGCGGAGGCCTTCGTGAGCCGGGAACCGGCGCGCCTGCTGGTCCTGCCCCCGTCCCACTGGCCCGGGATCGTGCGTACGGCGCTCCGCGGCGGGAACCCGTCCCTCGCCCACGCCGTGTCGCAGACCCTGCACGGTCTGGCCGCGCAGGAGGAGAGCCGGCAGGTCGTCGGGGCCGTCCGCGCCCACGTGGACGGCCTGCTGCACCACGACGCCGGCGCCCTGGAGTCCGCCGTCGCCGCCTACCGGAACACCGGCAGACCACTGGCCCTCGCCGCGGCCTGCGAGGACCTGGCCGAACTGACGGCCGCGGCGGGCGACACGGCGTCCGCGGTCCCGTACTTCGAGGAAGCCGGCCGCCTGATGTCGGCCTCGGGGGCCGGCCGCGACCAGGAACGGATCAGGGGGCGCCTGCGGCGGCTCGGCGTCCGTACCGCACCGGTACGGACCCACACGACCGGCCCCCCGGGGTGGGAGGACCTGACCGAGTCGGAGCGGAAACTCGTCCCGCTGGTCGTCGAGGGCCTCACCAACCGGGCCGTCGCCGACCGGCTCTACGTGTCCGTACACACCGTCAACACCCATATGAAGCACATCTTCGCCAAACTCGGCATCAACTCCCGCGTCGAGCTGACCCGGCTGGCGATCGAACGGGGCACCGGGGCCGAGGCGGCCGAGCGACCGGGCGTGGAGCCCGGCGGCGGAGATCCCCTGCATGGGTGATGCCGTGCGTGCCCGCCCGGTCGACACTGGTGGTCGCGGTGGCGGTCGCCCCGCCGGAATCGGGAGGGCGTCGCACGATGAGCGTCACGGATGTGGCCCCGGGAGAGATGCCGGGCGCACCGGAACCCGGTGCTGCCGAGGGCGAGCCGGAGCGGACGGCCGCGTACGGACTGGGACCCTGGCTCTCGGCATGGCTGGCGGCCGGCCCGGACAACGGCGGCGAAGAGACGGAAGGGAAGTAGGACGCGCCGCGCGGCGCAGCCCCCTTCACTCGGGGGTGTCAACTCCGGTGCGCACGGCGGCATTCGCCTCGCAACCACCGGGCGCACGGGCCGCACAGCAGTGTTTCGATCGTGTCCCACGCCATGCCCACATCCTGGTGTGCACGCCGGCGTGCGATGTCGGCCGGGCGGCGGAGCTCGACCGGATCGGCGCCGCGATGGGCGGAAACCGGCTGATCACGCTCAGCGGGCCGGGCGGGGTCGGCAGGACCCGCCTCGCCCGGCGCGCCGTGTCCTCGGTGAACGGGACCGACGGTGGTGCCGCCTGGGCGGACCTGGCTCCCCTGCGCGACGGGCGGTTCCTGGCGGCGGCCTGGCGGACGCGCTCGGGCTGTCCGACCACACGTCCCGGCCGCCTCCCGACGCGGTCTGCGCGTGGGCCGGCGACCGGAGGACGTTACGCGTCCTCGACTCGTGCGAGCACCCGCCGGCCGACTGCCGCGACCTGGTCGGGGACCTGCTGACGGTCTGCCCGAACCTGTGCGTCCCGGCCACCGGCAGGGAGCCGCTGCAGATCCGTGCCGAGACGGTCGTCGGGGTCGAGCCCCTCGCCACCGCAGGGCAGGCGGTCGCCCTGTTCGCCGACCGGGCCGCGGCGGCGGGCAGGCCGCTCGTGGACGACAGCGATCGGCAGCTGGCCGCCGGTCTCTGCGATCAACTGGAGCGGCTGCCGCTGGCGTCGGAGCTCGCGGCGGCACGGCTGCGGAGCATGCCGCCGGCGGAGCTGTGCGCGGGCCCGTACGCGGCGGTGGACCTGGCGCCGGCGGCGGACGTGCCCCGAGGGGGACGCGCACCCGGCCGGCCCGGCACGCCGCCCTGCGCACCACCATCGGCTGGAGCCACGCTGTGCACCCCGCTGGAACGGATGTTGTGGGCGCGGCTCTCCTACCTGCCCGCCGCCTTCGACGGTGAGACCGCGCGGCGGCCGGCCGGTGGCGGCCCGCTCGCGCCGGGCCGGGTCGGGCGGACGCTGGCGGCGTTGTGCGAGAAGACCGTCGTCGTCCGCAGGGGCGGAACGTGCCGGATGCTGGACGCCGTGCGCGAGTACGGCCGGATGTGGTTGTCCGAGCTCGGCGGTGCGCCGGAACTGGCCCGCGGCCACGCCGGGCACGTGCTCGGGCAGACCCGGCGGGCCCATCACGAGTGGCTCGGTCCTGCCCGGCGGAGCTGGTACCGGCGGATCGGGTTCCTGCACGCGGACATCCGGCTGGCGGCCGACCACCTGCCGGCGACGGACCCGGGGCGGCACCGGGGATGACCGGGAACGCCACCTTCTTCTGGGTCTGTTCCGGCTACCTCTACGAGGTCCGCCAGTACCTGGAGCGGGCGATCGGGCCGGCCGCGGCCGCCCGGAGCGGGACATGGGTGCAGGGCCCCGTGGAGCCTGGGGCTGACGCTGACCCTGCAGGGCGAGCAGGCAGCGGCGCACGAGACGGCCGTCCACTGCCGGCGCGCCGCCACCGCCGCCCTGGACCACGAAGGGCTGGGCCGGGCCGCGTACAGGGACGGCCTGCTGCACCTGCTGGAAGGGCGTCCCCTCGCCGCCGCGAACGGCGTCGGCGCGACGGAACGCGGGCGCGCCGTCGGCGCTGCGGAGCCGCTGAGCACGCCGACCGCGCTGTGCCGCCTCGTGCACGTCTTCGGACTCACCGGCTCCGGCCGGCTGGACGAGGCCCGGCGGGCGGCACTGGAACTCCGCGACGCCTGCGCGACGTTGGGCGAGCACTGGACGCCCTCCCACGCCGAACACCAGCCGGCCCTCATCGCCTTCCCGGAGCGGCAGGCGCACGACGCCACGCCTTCGGCGCGGCGGCCCGCCTCCGGCGGACGGTCGGTCATCCGCCGTGCGGCACACCGGAGATGGCGTCGCTGCGCGACAAGTGCGAGGACCGGCTGGTGCGTTCCCTCGGGAAACGGCGGTACGAGCGGACCTTCCGGCGGGCCGCCACGAGCGACGCTCGGTCACTGGTGGCGTGGGGAGCGAGTGGAGGACCCGCCCCAGGGGAGTGAACCGGCCGTCCTCGACCGTGTCCTCCCGCCCCATTGTGTTGAACCTTGTGGCCCCCTACTGTTCGGCTTTGCCTGAGTCTGTTCGATGGTGATTGCTCAGGCGGATGGAGGCCGCAGTGCGGGGTAATGGGATCCGTTCAGAGGTCGCGAGACCCGTTCGCCGTCGGTGGCGGCGGGCGCTCCTCGCGGCGGCCGCGACCATCGCACTGGCCGTGGGCGTGACCGCGCCCGCCGCCGCGGCGCGGGACGCCGGCCGGCAGCCGCCCGCCGCGGCGGCCGCCGCCGGCCCGCGGGCGCACACGGTGACTCTCGACGGCTACTCGTTCCTCGTGGACGGCCGACGCACCTACCTGTGGTCCGGCGAGTTCCACTACTTCCGGCTGCCGAGCCAGGACCTGTGGCGCGACATCTTCCAGAAGATGAAGGCCGCCGGCTTCAACTCCACCTCCCTGTACTTCGACTGGGGATACCACTCGCCGAAGCCGGGGGTGTACGACTTCACCGGGGTACGGGACGTCGACAGACTCCTCGACATGGCCCAGGAGGCCGGCCTCTACGTCATCGCCCGCCCGGCGCCGTACATCAACGCCGAGGTGGACAGCGGCGGCCTGCCGGGCTGGCTGACCACCAAGGCCGGGAACAACCGCAGCGACGACCCGCGGTTCCTGAAGTACGCGGACGAATGGCTGACGCGGATCGACGGGATCATCGCGCGCCACCAACTGACCAACGGCACCGGCTCGGTCATCGCCTACCAGGTCGAGAACGAGTACTACAACGGCTCGGCCGCCGGCCGCTCCTACATGCAGCACCTGGAGGACAAGGCCCGCGCCGACGGCATCACCGTTCCGCTGACCGGCAACAACAACGGAACCTTCAACTCCGGTACCGGCGCCCTGGACGTGGACGGCCCGGACTCCTACCCGCAGGGCTTCGACTGCTCGAACCCCGCGAAGTGGAACGGCGTTCCCGACATCAGCTACGACCACCCGGCCGGAAAGCCGCTCTACTCACCGGAGTTCCAGGGCGGCGCCTTCGACCCCTGGGGCGGCCCCGGCTACGACAAGTGCGCCCAGCTGATCGACGACCGGTTCGCCGACGTGTTCTACAAGCAGAACATCGCCGTCGGCGCCACCGCGCAGAGCTTCTACATGACCTACGGCGGCACCAACTGGGGCTGGCTCGGCATGCCCGAGAACTACACGTCCTACGACTACGGCGCCGCGATCCGGGAGACCCGCCAGCTCGATCCGAAGTACTACGAGGACAAGCTGATCGGGTACTTCACCCAGTCGGTCGCCCCGCTGACCAGGACCGAGGCGATCAGGGCCACCCCGCCGGACGACTCCGCCGTCGTGGACACCGCCCGGATGAACCCCGACACGAAGACGCAGTTCCACGTCCTGCGGCACGGCAACTCCACGTCCACCGCCGTCGACACGACCCACATCGCGCTCGACCTCAACGCCCAGCCGGCCGCGGACACCACCTACACCTGGGACGACCCCGACTCCGCGCTGCAGTACTCCGGTTCGTGGTCCCACGTGGCCGACACCAGCTACACCGGCGGCGACTACAAGCACACCGAGTCGTTCTCCGCCAAGGCCGGCGACTCCCTCACCGTCGCCTTCGACGGCACCGCGATCCGCTGGATCGGGTCGAAGACGAACAACCACGGTTACGCCGACGTCTACCTCGACGGCGCCAAAGCAGCCACCGTCGACGACTCCGGCAACGAGAACCAGGCCGTGCTCTTCCAGAAGACCGGCCTGGCGGCCGGCGCGCACACCCTGAAGATCGTCGTGAACGGCGACCACAGTGCGGGGTCCACGGACGACTACGTGGCCGTCGACGCCATCGACGTGCCGACGGCCGACGCCGTGCAGCCGACCTATCCGGTCGTGCCGCAGCAGCCGGGTACCGCCATCACCCTCGACGGACGCGACTCGCACGTCATCGTGGCGAACTACCGGCTCGGGGACTCACAGCTGCAGTACTCCACCTCCGAGATCATGACCAGCGCCACGATCGGCGACCGGGACGTGGCCGTGCTCTACGGCGACCAGGACAGCGACGGCGAGACCGTTCTGCGCTACGCGGCGAAGCCCAGCGTGACCGCCACCGGCGGTACGGTCGCCGCCACCTGGGACGCGGCCACCGGCGACCTGCGGCTGAACTACACCCACAAGGGCCTGATCCGGGTCAGTGTCAGCGGCGGCGGACAGCGCCCGCTTCTGCTCCTCCTCGGCGACAAGGCCACGGCGGAGACCTTCTGGCGCCAGGACACGGCAGCCGGCCCGGTACTCGTGCGCGGCACCCATCTGCTGCGCACCGCCACCAGCCGGGACGGCGGCCGCACCGTGGCCCTCACCGGCGACAACGCCGACGGCAAGAACATCGAGGTGTTCACCTCCGCCGCCCATGTCACCTGGAACGGCGAGGCGTTGGGGAGCAGGAGGGCCGACGCGGGGAGTCTGGCCGGCACCATTGCGGTGGCCGCCCCCGTTCACCTGCCGGCACTGACCCACTGGAAGCACGCCGAGGAGTCTCCCGAAGCGGCCCCCGGCTTCGACGACTCCAGCTGGCAGGTGGCCGACAAGGCGACCACCGACAGCGTCTCCGGAGTCAACTCACTGCCGGTGCTCTACGCCGACGACTACGGCTTCCACACCGGCAACACCTGGTACCGCGGCCGCTTCCGGGCCACCGGCAAGGAGAACGGCATCCACCTGGTCTCGGACTCCGGCGGCGGCGCGCAGGCCTTCTCCGCCTGGCTCAACGGCACCTTCCTGGGCAGCTCCACCACGGGGAGCGCCGACTTCACCTTCCCGGCCGGCGCGCTGAAGTCCGACGGCGACGACGTGATCTCCGTGCTCACCGTGAACATGGGGCACGAGGAGGACTACAACTCCACCAACGGCAACAAGACCGCGCGCGGCCTGACCAGCGCCTCCCTCGTCGGGGCGCCGCTGACCTCCGTCACCTGGCGGCTGCAGGGCGTACGGGGCGGCGAGGATCTCCAGGACCCCGTGCGCGGTCCGCTCTCGACGGGCGGTCTGTACGGCGAACGGGCCGGCTGGTCCCTGCCCGGGTACCCGGACGGCGCCTGGGACCGGGTCTCCCTGCCGACGGCCGACACCCGCCCAGGGGTCTCCTGGTACCGCACCGACGCCCGTCTGGATCTGCCGCACGGCCAGGACACCTCACTCGGGCTGACGTTCACCGACGACCCGTCCCGCAAGTACCGCGCCACGATCTTCGTGAACGGCTGGCAGGTCGGCAACTACGTCAACTACCTCGGCCCGCAGCACACCTTCCCGGTCCCCGACGGCATCCTGAACCCGAACGGCCACAACAGCATCGCCATCGCCGTCTGGAACCTCGACGGCAGTACCGGCGGCCTCGGCAAGGTCTCGCTCACCGACTACGGCAGCTACGCCTCGTCCCTGCGCGTCGCGCAGAACGACGCTCCCCGCTACGACGCCCGGACGTACGCGATGCCGAAGCGTCCGGGAGCCGACGTCACCCTGGACGTGCCCGGCACCGCCCGGCCGGAGCAGGCGTTCACCGCCCGTACGACGGTGGAGGTGCCCAAGGACAGGCCCGCCGTCACCGGGCTGACGGCCGCGCTCCTTGCGCCCGACGGCTGGACCGTGACCGCCATGAGCCCCACGTCGGTCGAGCGGGTGCGGCCCGGCACCTCGGCCGCCGTCACCTGGAAGGTCCAGCCACCGGCCGGGACACTGCCGTCCGCCTCGGCCCTCACCACCACCGTGCGCTACCGGCAGAACCGACGGCCGGCCACCGGCACCGACGAGCGCATCGTCGGCGGGATCCCACCGGCGCCGCCGGCCGGGCGGAGCGCGGTGAGCGACCTGCCGTTCCTGTCGTCCACCAACGGGTGGGGCCCGGTGGAGCGTGACAGCAGCGTCGGCGAGCAGGCCGCCGGCGACGGCCGTCCGATCACCATCGCGGGCGCGGGCCACGCCAAGGGCCTCGGCACCAACTCCGTCAGCGACGTCCAGCTCTACCTCGGCGGACAGTGCTCAAGGCTGACCGCGGACGTCGGGGTCGACGACGAGACGGGCGGGGCGGGCACGGTCACCTTCTCCGTGATCGCCGACGGCAGGACCCTGGTGACCACACCGACCGTCCGTGGCAAACAGGCCGCCGTGCCGATCGACGTCGACGTCAGCGGCGCGCAGGTGATCGACCTCAAGGTCGGTGACGCGGGCGACGGCAACGGCAACGACCACGGAGACTGGGGGACACCCACACTGACCTGCGGATAGGGCGGCGCCCGGCTCGACGGTCCAGGTGTGCGCGCCGGACGGGGCGCGTTCCGGCGCAGCCGGTCGGGGTCTTGCGGGTCCGCTCAGGGAAGGACGCCCGCGGGTGCCCGGGTGGTGCCGCGCAGCCGGGCCGCGTCCTGGCTCGGGGGCGCGCCGAACTGCCGTCGGTACTCCCGGCTGAACTGCGAGGCGTTGTCGTAGCCGACGCGCCGGCCGACACCGGTCACGTCGCCGGGGTGGGTGGCCAGCAGCAGCCGGGCCTCCTGGAGCCGGATCTGCTTCTGGAACTGGATGGGACTCATCGCCGTCACCGCCTGGAAGCTGCGGTGGAAGGCGGAGACGCTCATGCCGGACATGCGGGCCACGTCCTCCACGCGGAAGGCCTGCGCGTAGTGCTCGCGGATCCAGCGCACGGCCCGGGAGACATGGCTGAGACCGCTGTCGGCCAGGCCGAGTTCACGCACCGTCGCCCCCTGCTCGCCGGTGATCAGGCGCCACAGGATCTCGCGTTTGACGAGCGGGGCGAGCACGGCCCGGTCGCGAGGCTCGTCGAGCAGCCGCAGCATCCGGACCACCGCGTCGAGCAGTGCGGCCGGGGCGTCGCTGACGGCGATCCCGGACGGAACTCCTCCGCCGGCCCGGGGGAGATCCCCGGGTCCGGCCCGCAACAGCAGTTCGGCGACGGCGGACGGCTCCAGGGTGAGACCGAACCCGAGGGCCGGGTGCTCGGGACCGGCCTGGGTGAACTGCCCCGTGACGGGCAGGTCGACGGAGGCCACCAGGTACTGGCCGGCGCCGTACTCGTAGACCCGTTCACCGAGGGCGAGGCGTTTGGCGCCCTGGGCGATGACGGCCAGCACCGTGCCGGACATGGAGGGCGCCGGCGGGTCCGGCCGGTCGACCCTGGAGATGAGGACGCCGTCGATGGCGGTGGTCCAGTCGGACCGGGCATGCCGGTCCAGCAGGCTGCGGAACTCGTCGAGGGACATGCCTCCATTGCAGCACCCCGCTGCCATCGTGCTCGCGCAGTCGAGAGGATCGTGCAAGTGCACGCGAGCATCGTTCTAACGTTCCCGCAGGTCAGGCCGCTTGAATGGAATCACCGCACTCCATCACAGGGAAGAGGGAACCATGATCGCCACCTACGGCTTCAACGCCACCCTGACCGCCGGGCCCGGCATGGGCGACCGGCTGGTCGACCTGCTGCTGACCGGCCTGGACGAGGGCAGCCCCGGCGCGAGCGAATTCTGCGTCGTCTACCTGGTCTCCCGGTCCGCGTCCGACCCGGACGTCGTCCATGTCACCGAGGGCTGGACCAGCGAGGAGGACCACCACCGGATCTTCGCCGGCGAGGCCGCCCAGGCCATCGTGGCGCGGATCGGCGGTCTGCTGGCCAAGGAGGCCGAGTACACCGACTACGTCCCGGTCCGCGGCAGGGCCGCGTTCTGAACCCCCGCACTCCGCTCCGGCACCGGAAGAAAGGCCAGACGATGACCATCGCACGCCCCGCCCTCGACCCCGAACTGCACCGGCTGCTCGCCGGCATGCCGCTGATGTCCCGCCTCACCCCGGACCTGCTCGCCCAGCTGCGCCGGCTCCCCTCCCCGCCGGTCGACTCCCTCCTCGCGCACCGGCAGGCCGAACGGCGGGAGATCACCGTGCCGGCCGAGGACGGCACCCCGATCCGCCTCTCGGTCGTCCGCCCCGCACACACCCCCCGCGCCGCCGCCGCCCCTTGCGTCTACTGGATCCACGGTGGCGGGATGGTCATGGGCGACCGCTTCTCGCAGCTCGACATCCCGCTGGAGTGGCTCGACGAGTTCGGCGCGGTCGTCGTCTCCGTCGACTACCGGCTCGCACCGGAGGCCACCGGCACCACGCTCGTCGACGACTGCTACCAGGGCCTGCTCTGGACCGTCGAGCACGCCGCCGAACTCGGCATCGACCCGGGAAGGATCATCGTCGCCGGCGCCAGCGCGGGCGGCGGACTCGCCGCCGGTCTCACGCTCCTGGCACGCGATCTGGGCACCCCGGCGATCGCCGCGCAGGTGCTGATCTGTCCCATGCTCGACCACCGCAACACCACCGTCTCCAGCCGCCAGTACACCGGCGTGCCCGGGGTCTGGACCGGCGAGATGAACGCGTTCGGGTGGCGGGCCGTGCTCGGCCGGCTCGCCGGCGACGAGGTGCCCGCGCACGTCTCACCCGCGCTCGCCGACGACCTCTCCGGCCTGCCCGCGACCTACATCGACACCGGCTCCGCCGAGGTCTTCCGGGACGAGGACACCGACTACGCGAGCCGTATCTGGGCGGCCGGCGGCCAGGCCGAACTCCACGTCTGGGCAGGCGGTTTCCACGGCTTCGACGCCCTCTTCCCGCAGGCCCGCCTCTCGGTCACCGCCCGCCGGACCCGCACCGAGTGGCTGGCCCGGGTGATCGGGGGTGACGGACCGGCCGGCCGGTGACACGATGCGAGGGGCGAGAAAGGCGGCAGCCGTGGTTCCGGACGTCCGCGCGTCTTTGGGCGCGATGCTCTTCCGCCGGGTGGCGGGCCCCGACGGACCGGCCACCCGTGCCCGGATCCACGGCACACCCGGCCCCCGCTGGTTCGTCTCCGGCCGTCCGATCCGCGTCGTGCACGGGGACGCCGCCATGTTCGTCGGAGGGCTGGGCGCCCTTCTCCTGCAGTCCCTGCATCCCCTCGCCATGGCCGCGGTCGCCGCGCACTCCGGATACCGCGGCGACCCCTGGGGGCGGCTCCAGCGCACCAGCGCCTTCCTGGCGGTGACCACCTACGGCACGGCGGACGACGCCCAGGCGGCCGTGGCCGCCGTCCGGGGCATCCACGCGAAGGTGCGCGGCACGACGCCGGACGGCCAGCCCTACCACGCCGCCGACCCGCACCTGCTCGGATGGGTGCACGCGGCCGAGACGGAGTGCTTCCTGCGCGCCCACGAGCGCTACGGTTGCGTTCCGCTGGACCGGGCCGGCTACGACGCCTACGTCGCCGACACCGCACGGGTCGCCGAGGCACTCGGGGTGATCGATCCGCCGCGTGACCGCAGGGAACTGTCGGCCCGGCTGGCCGGCTACCGGCCCGAGCTCAGGGCCACGCCCGACGCCCGGTCCGCGGCGCGCTTCCTGCTCCTCGAACCCCCGTTGCCGCTGCCGGTCCGTCCCCTGTACGGCATCCTGGCCGCGAACGCCGTGACCCTGCTGCCCTCCTGGGCCCGGTCACTGCTGGGGCTGCCCCGTCTCGCGGTCGTCGAGGACGTCACGGTGCGGCCGGCCGGTCAGCTGCTCACCCGCACGATCCGCTGGGCCATGAACACCCCCGACGTCTCGTAGCGGCCCGCAACGGCGAAGACCCGCCGTGCCCCGAAGGGCACGGCGGGTCCCGGCGTCACCCGGTGCGCTACGCCCAGGGCATGCCGCGGGTTTCCGCCCACTCCGTTCCCCGTGACCAGAGCCCGCCGCCGCCCGGGGCGCCGGAGGTGTTCCACCCGCCCGGTCCCGCGACGTCACCGTCACCCGCGGCCGGTACCCGCCGCTCGTCGCGGTCCGTGCGCTGGAACCCGACCGTGTAGGTCCGGGTGACCGCGCCGTTCGCCGAGGTCACCCTGATGGTGCGGGTGGTGAACCCGGACCCGGCCGAGAAGAGGACCGAACTGCCCTCGGTGACCTTCACCCGCTCACCGGACCGGACCGGCACGGCGGAGACGGCCGGTATCCTGCCGTTCTTCGGCCAGTCGACGACGTAGGTGGACACCTCCGGGTCGAACCCGTCGATCGCCGCACCTCCGACGGTCAGCGCCTTCGCGTCGGCGACGCTGGCCCCGGTGGCGTCCGAGAAGTTCTTCACCGTGACCGACCCGTCGGCGTTGACGACCACCTTCGCCGCCATCGCCGCCGCGAGGTTGATCCGCTGCCAGCTCGCCCCGCCGTCGGCGGTGAGGTCGAGCGGGTACCCGGAGTCCGTCGCGGTCTGCTCCAGGATCTGGCTGCGCTGAGCGGTGGTGAGGTCCGGGAAGGCCGTGATCAGCAGGGCCGCCGCGTCGGACGGCGTCTTGAGGGCCTGCCCGGCCTTGCCCACCTGGGAGAACCCGTAGGTCAGACGCCGCGTGTACAGGTCGACGTCCTGCGCCGTGCTCAGGCCGGCGTACGGGTCGCCCTCACAGGCCGCGAGCGTGTCGCCGTATCCCTCCTCCTGGCACTGCGCGAGCAGCACGTTCTCCATCTCGGTGTGGGCCTGCAGCAGCAGCTTCGCGAAGTCGGGGTCCGCCCACCGGTGCGCCACGGTGGCCTGGCCGGAGATCCGGCCGCCCATGACGTCCAGCGGGTAGTGGAACCCGAGGACGACGCGGTTGTCCCCGTACTCCGAGGTGCGCGCGAGGATGGACGGCGCCAGCTCCGGCAGGAGGGTGGCGAGTATCGTGCCGGCCTCGTAGCCGCCGTAGGTGTGGCCACTCGGGTACGAGCCGCTGGTGGCGAGGCTGCCGTACGAACCGTCCTGCGACTCGTAGACGGAGCCGCCGTCGCCGACGAACCCGAGCCGCACGTAAGGACGCTGGTAGCCGTAGTGGGTCTTGGCCGCGTCGACCTTGTCGAGGTTCTGCGTGACACGGGAGAACAGGGCGCTGGTCTTGGGCAGCCGACCGTCCTTCAGGGCGTCGCCGTAGATCTGCCCGAGCCGTGACCCGAGGCCGTCCGCCATCGTGACGGTGGAGCTGTTCGTCGCGTCGACCTCGGCCCGGTCCACCTCCTTCTGGGTGGCCGCGTTGTTGATCCGCACGGCGATCCGGTCGTTCTCCGCGGTCGGCGGGGTGCCCTGGGACACCTTGGTGTCGGCGCCGATGATGCCGGAGCCGAGATCGCCGATGCCGTTGAGCAGGCCGTAGAAGTAGTCGGTCCCGTCACCGGTTCCCGGCCACTTGTCCGACGGGTAGGACGCGTCGAGCGTCTCGTCCGGGAAGGGGGAGGACTCGTACGCCGGGTCGGCGGTGTCCACCGGGGCGTCCGCCGCCGAGTCGTCCGCCGAGGCGCTCTGGGCGGAGTCGTCCGAGGTCCCGGCCAGGGTGACCGCGGTGACGGTGGCCGTGTGCGCCTTCGCCTTGCCCGCGGTCGTGAGCAGTGCCGTGTCCGCGGTGGCGGAGACGTGCGCGGTGGTTCCGTCCCTCAGGGCCACGGTGTACCCGACGATCGGGAACCCGCCGTCGCCGGCCGGCCGCCAGGTCACCCGGACCTGCTTGCCCGTGGTGACGACGCCTGTGACGGAGGGCTTCTGCGGCTTGCCGCCGCTGGTCACCACCGGCGCGGTGGCCGCGCTGGGGCGGGAGGCGCCGACCGCGTTCACCGCACGGACACGTGCCGTGTACGACCTGCCGGACCGCAGCCGGGTGAACGTGGTGCTCCGGCTGTCCGGGTCCCGGATCTCGACCTGGTGACCGTCGTCCAGGGTGACCCTGTACCCGGTGACCGGCGATCCGCCGGTGTCCCCGGGCGCGGCCCAGGCGACGGTCACGCTCGTGCCGGAGGACGTCGCCGACACCGTGTCCGGCGCGGCCGGTACCGTCCTCGGCTTCGTGGCGAGCGCGGACAGGGCGCGCTGGAGCGCGTCGTACCCTGCCGTCAGGGTCGCGTCCGTGGCCGTCTCGGCCGCGAGCGCGGTCCTCGCGTCCGTGAGCGCCTGGGTGAACGTCTTCCACGACGCGTCGGTGTAGCGGGTGTCCTGGAGCGCCGACGCGGTGGCGACCAGGTTCTCCAGCCGCAGCCTCGGCACCGGGACGAGCTGCTTGGCGGCGAGGGTCAGGCTCCGGGTCTGGGTGTCGACCTCCAGCTGACTCGTGCCGTCGGCGTCCACGAGGGCCCGAGCGGCGCTGAGTTCGCGCCGGTACACACCGAAGTCGATGGTGTCGTAGCGCGTTTCGTCGGCAGAGAGGCCCTCGTACTGCTCGATGGCCTTGCGCAGGGCGGACTTGTCGGTGACGGCGGGCGTCTCGACGTGGTTGAAGGTGATCCGGCCCAGGTTCGCGACGTACGGGTGCGAGGAGTCCGGGGTCGTGGTCAACCGCAGGTGGACGGTGTGCTTGCCGGTGATCGCCTTGGGCAGCGTCAGGCTCGTCGTCCCTCCGGACGACCAGGCGGCTCCCGTGACCGGCAGCGGGACGGTCGCGTACGGCGTGCCCGGGTCGGCGGTGTCGAAGGAGTCCAGGTAGAGGCCGACGGCGGAACCGGTGCCGCAGCGCGCCGAGTTGTTGACGTAGGTGATCGTGACGGTGCTCTTTTGGGAGGCACCGAAGTCGATGTCCCCGTAGTCGAGCCAGGCTCCGTCGTAGGTGCCGCCGAGGTCGGTGGTGGAGCCGGAGCCGGTCCAGCCGACCGGCTCGCTCTTGAGCCCGCCGCCGCTGTTCGCGCGGAACGCGGTGGCGTCGAAGCCGACGGGCGCGTCGGCCTGCTGCGTCAGGGCCAGCGAGTAGATGTTGCCCACGTAGGGCTGGGACGAGGACTGCGTGCTGGAGACGAATTCGGCGTACACGTCCTGGACGCCGGTGAAGAGGCTCGCATCGAGGTGGACGCTCGTGGTCGCGATGGTCCCCCAGCCCGATCCGCTGTAGTCGAGCGGGACGGAGACGGTCTTCGGGCCGTCCTTGGAACCGAGGTGCAGTTCGATGTGCGAGTCCGAGGCCGCCCGCGACTGGGGCTTGTCATAGCGGACGGTGAGGGTGTCGGCACCGTCCCGGAGGTCGGTGTCCTTCCACTCGCCCCAGGCGCCGTTCGTCACGTTCTCGAAGATGCCGTTCGAGAGGTTGAGCGGGGCTGAACCGCCGCCGGTCGTGGTGCTGTTGACCGCGGTGAGGGTGGCGAGGGTCGTCGTCGGGGACGTGGCGACCTCGTACGGCGAGAACTGGTACCAGTCGAAGTTCGACACCCACTGCTGGCCGGCCGGCGCGTGGAACACGAACGTCGCGCTCGACGCGTCCAGCAGCGCGGCCGGGTCGGTGACGGCCGCCTGCACCGTGCTGTAGTACTGCCAGCCGCCGGTTCCCGGGAGCTGGACGGTGGCGACGACGGGACCGTCGGCGGCGCCGGCGTGGATGTCGACACTGCTCGGCTTCGCGGTGGTCGCCTGCGAGTTGGCGTAGCGGACCGAGATGGTCCTGGGCGCGACCCCGCCGAAGTCCAGCTTGGTGTACCGCTCCCAGGCGCCGTCGGTGACGCCACCGAGGTTGCCGTCCGAGTTGTTCCGCTCGCTGACGAGGCTGGGGCCCTCCTTCTGGTCGGGGGACTCGGCCTGCAGGACGGCGTAGCCGCCCTCGTCGATGGTGAGCGTGTCGACGGCGGAGTGCAGCCCGTCGGCGGCGGCCATGATCGTACCGGTCGCGGAGGCGGGGTCCGCGAGGACGGTCCGCGCGCGTTCGAGCGCCGACCGGAACAGGTTCCAGGAACCGTCGGAGTAGTTGCCGCTGCGGACCAGGGACGCCTGGTCGACCAGGGTGCGGAGGGCCTTGCGGTGCACCTTCGCGGCGGAGACGGCGAGCGGGTCGGTCGGGGACACCCCGGTGCCGCGCACCGTCGAGGCCCGCACGCCGTGGGCGAAGGCCGAGTCGGCGAAGGTGATGCCGAAGTGCGCGTCGACCTGCGTGCTGCCGGTGAGCGACAGCGTCGCCGTCCGCGAACCGGTGACGCGGAGGTCCGCGGTGACACCGCCCGGCAGGCCGGTCACGGTCGCCGCTCCCGTCCTGGTCAGGCTGGTTCCGTTGCGGGCGGCGAACGACGCCGGCCCGGACAGGGTGAGCTTCACGCTGCCGTCGACCTCGCCGTCCGCGCCGGTGTCGACGGTGTCCGGACGGGCGGAGACGACGGTGTCGCCCTTGCCCGTTCCGGCGCCGCCGTCACCCGTGTCGCCCCCGTCGGTGTTCAGCGAGTACGCGGGCTGCGAGTGGGTGCCCCACTGCGAGGGCTTGGACCCCATGGTGAAGTCCAGGGTGCCGCCGGAGATGATCTGGGAGTAGTCGAGCCACGTGTTGTCGAACCGCTTGCCGTTGAGGGTCGCGCTCTGCACGTAGTAGTTGCTCGGCGAGACGCCGTCGGCCTTCACCGTGAACTTGGAGCCGTTGGCGTAGGTGATCGTCGTGGCGTCGAAGAACGGGCTGCCGATCTGGAACTGGCTGGAACCGGCGGTCACCGGGAACAGGCCCAGGGCGGCGCCGACGAACATGGTCGACATGGTGCCGGCGTCGTTGTCCATGGTCGGCAGGAAGCCGTTCGGGGAGAGCTTGTAGACCTGGGTCTTGACCGGCGGGGTGAACTGGCCGCCGGAGCTGGGGGCTTCGTTCGTGGAGCCCGTCGCGATGTAGCGGTTCCAGGTCGTGCCGGTGTAGATGGACCGCACCCACTTCTGGGTCAGGCTCGGCTCTCCGACGTAGTTGAAGAGGTACGGGGCCTGCAGGTCGATCTCGTTGGCGTTGGAGTGCAGCATGGTCGAGCCGTCGTCGGCGGCCGAGTCCTCGCCGAACATGTGGTTGACCGCGGCCCTGCCCGCCTTGTCGCCGCCCATGGCCTTGATGAGGCCGCCCATGTCGTACGCGTCGTACCAGTGGTACTGCCAGAGCGTGCCCTGGTAGAGGCCGGCCGCCTCGAACCTCTCGTAGTCGGCGGCCTGCCAGTCGCCGCCCGTGGCACGCGGGGTGAGCAGACCGACCGCGGTGCCGTCGGCAGCGGTCCAGGCGTCGGACTTCACGAGGTTGTCGATCGCCATGGTCGACTGCGTACGCAGCTTCTTTGCGTCCGCGTCCTTGCCGAGCGCGTCGGCGATGACGGACAGCGCCCACTGGTCGTAGCCGCGCTGGACGGTCGTTCCGGGGTCGCCGCTGACGTAACCCTGCCGCAACTGGGCCCCCGTGTAGTACCCGGAGTACGCCAGCAGCGCCGGGTACGCCTCGTCGAGCCGGTCGAAGTTCTTGAAGCCCTTCGACAGCGCGTCGGCGACCAGGACGGCCGAACGCTCCCAGCGCACCGTGGGAACCGAGTGGGTGAGACTGCCGAGGCTCTTGCCGGAGGCGCGCTGGTCGGCGAAGAGCTCGATCAGCGACTGGATCATGTCCCGGTAGGTCGCCGGGTCGATGTACGCCTCGACGGAGTACTTGCGGAAGTCGTCCCAGGTGGACCAACCGTCGTAGTACGTGAAGCCGTTCGCCTTGTGCACCGCTCCGTCCGCGCCGCGGTAGGTGCCGCTGGTGCTGGTGGCGTTCACCGGAAGCGCGTACATGCGGTACAGGTGCGTGTAGAACTCCTTGGTGAGCGTCGACCCGGGGTCGGACTTCGCCGAGGAGCGCACGTCGACCGCGCCGAGCGCGCTGTTCCAGGCCGCCTTCGTCCGGGCGCGGGCCTGGTCGAAGGTGAGTCCCCCCACCTCGTTCTTCTGGTCGGTCGCGGCCTGTTCCGCGCTGACGGGCGAGAGCGTGACGCGCAGTTCGACGTCGTCCCCGGCGGACTTGTCGAATCCGAGGACGGCGCCGGTGTCGGAGCCGTCCTGACTGGTCGCGTCGGTCAGTTTGCCGTCGTTGCCCCAGCTCTTGAGCGAGGTCACCGGGACGTTCGTGGTGGCGTGGTAGTACAGCTGGTACGCGGCGCCGTTGAACGACCCCGCGACGAGCCCGGAGATCGAGGTGGTCCCGTCGGCGAGGGTCGTCGCCTTCATCGTCGAACGGGTGCGGCTGGTGAAGTTGTTCGCCAGGTCGAGGACGAGTTCGGGGTTCGATCCGGCGGGGAAGCTGTACCGTTCGAGCGCCGTGCGCGTCGTCGCGGTCATCTCGGCCTTGACGGTGCCGGGGTCCTGCGTCACCGACGACGCGGTACCGGAGACGGATCCGAGGCCCACCTGGTAGGAACCGGGCGTCGCGCTCTCGTCGTCGTGGCGGTAGGTGTGGGCGTACGTGCTGGGCGCGGGGCGCTTGTCGTACTGCACGGAGGTCGGTACGACGAGCAGGTCGCCACCGCCGCCCGAGCCGCCGACGCCGTCGAGGTTCGTCGCGGTGAAGCCCGCGATGTGGTCCTCGTTGTAGTCGTACCCGGTGTGGTTGCGGTCCGGGGTGGTCAGCGGGTTGACCTTGGCGAGGCCGTGGGGTGCCTGCGCGCCCGGCAGGTCGTTGCCGTCGTCGCCCGCGGTCGACACGAACGGGTCGACCAGTTTCGTGTAGTCGGTGCCCCCGGACGTCCCCGCGGACCCGGCGGTGGCGGGCAGTGCGAGCGCCGCGCCGCCGCCCGCCAGCGCGGCGGCGCCGAGCGCCCCGGCGAGCAGCGAGGCGACCGCCGCGCGCAGTGACCGGCGACGCCGGCGGGCGGTTCTCGGTGGCAGTGGGCGGGGCAGCAGGGCATCGGGTCTGACAGGCACGGAACCTCTCCAACGTCGCGATACACGGCACGGTTCGGGCCCATCGGGGACAACGTTGTCAGCCCGTACGGCACCCGGACCGTGCGGACTCGGGGCGAGATGGCGGCGGACGCACAAAACCCCCCGGTAGCGTGCGCGGCCGCCGCCATCAGACACGGGGAAAGCATGCAGCAGGCAAACAGTATTCGTACAGGAGATGCGTGTGCGGGCGCCCGCGGAGCGCCGGCCGACCGCACGTCAGACCGCCCTGGTGGGACGGGGCGTGACGTGCTCGGCTCTGCACGCCGAACCCGGGGGAGCGGCCCCGCGGTCGCGCGGACGCGGTGAGGCGGACGGGAGTGAACGACCGGTGGAGCGGGCCTGGCTCTCACCCGGCCCTGCTCTGCGAGAGCCAGGACTCCGGGAGGATCGAGACGCCGAGACCGTGGCGGCGGCCGAGCGGGAGACGGACGCCGCCCCTGCCGTGCCGTCCGTCGTCCCCGCCGGCCGCCGCCGGGAGGGTTGACCCGTCGCCCCGTCCCGAACTCGACGCCCCCGCCCCGGATGTCACGGCCCGCGACCCCGCTCGGCTTCACGTGCGGCCTCGCCGGCGGCACGCAGCCGCGGCGACCGTCCGGCTCGGAGCGACGGGCCGGTCCCGTCGTCGGTCCGGAGGGTGACAACCGCCGTACTCAGCCGCCGTGGCAGGCGGCGACCGCCACGCGGCCCGACCGCAAGGACGAGCGGTGCCGCGCCGGAGTGCCGGCGGTCCGCGCGAGCGTGAGGAGGTCGTCGTCCGAGACCACCCGCAGGCCGTACTCCGCCAGCAGTTCGGCCATCCGCTTCGGCGGCCACAGTGACCGCCACGGCTCGCCCGACGTCACGGAACTGCCGAGCACGCGTGCCAGCAGCCGGCCCGCGGACGCCCGCGCCGAGGGCGCCTGGTAGTTGAGGACGAGCGTGCTGTCCGGGGCGGAGCGGGCGGTGAGCGCGGCGACCGTCGTGCGGACCGCGTCACGGGTGAGGTAGGGGACGACGCCCTCCCACAGCCAGGTCGTGGCAGCGGAGGCGTCGTGGCCGGCCGCGTCCAGGACCTCGCCGAGGTCGTCGACGGCGAGATCGGCCGGCGTGAACCGCACGGAGCGGGCGACGGCCGGCAACTCGGGGATCCCGGCGAGCCGGGCGCGCTTGTCCTGCTGGGAGGCCGGATGGTCGATCTCCCACACCCGCGTGCGCGCGAGCTCGGGAAGCCGCCACGCGCGGGTGTCCAGGCCCGCGCCGAGGATCACGAGCTGGCCGGCCGGGCGGGCGCGCAGGGCCTCGTCGATCGCCGGCGTGCGCACCGCGACCACCTCGGCACACGCGCGCACGCTCTCGAAGGCGACCCGCGCCCGCCAGCCCTCCGGGACCGTGCCCGCGCGCACCTCGTCCACGGGCACCCGCTCCGCGCCGCTCAGCAGCCGGACCGCCACCGGATCCGTGAACCGGTCCGCGGCGATCCGCCCGTCCGCCGCCGCCCGGCCCTGGCAGACCAGTACCGCTGTCCGGCTCGCCGCGCGTCCGCTGTCACTCATGAACCCGCATTCAACACCACGCCCCCGACCGCGCCGCCCGCGAGCGGACTCAGATGTTGCCCACGACCTTGCGGGGCGTCGCGCGGACGACGACCCGTTGCGCGTCGTCCCCGGACGCGGGGTCGAAGTCGCGGTACTTCTTGCCGGTGTACTTGAGGGACAGTTCGTCGATCAGCCGCTGGCCGCCCTCGGTGGTCGCCTCGGCCGTGCCACGGATCTCCGCACAGGTGTAGGGCGCGTTCGGCGGGTTGGCCATGATGCTCACGCGGGGGTCGCGGCGCGGGTTCTGCCCTTGCGGCGGCCGACGGTCGTGGAGAACAGCAGATCGCCGCCGTCGCGCCGGAGCCAGACGACGGACTGCTGTGAGCTGCCGTCGGGCTGTACGGTCGCGACGACCGCGAAGACCGGTGTGCTGTCGATGAGCTGCTTCAGATCGTCCGAGAACGTGTCGGACAAGGCGGGACGCCCCTTTCCCCGCTCGTGAACCGGCGCTCGACCCGCCCACCCTACGTGATCGAACCGCACGGGTGCCCGTACCGGCCCCTGTACACGCCGGTGACGGCGGGCGAGGCCTTCCGGTGGGTCCGGTGGGTCCGGTGGGACGAGGGCCGTCGGTGCACGACGCGAACCCGCGCGGGCGGCCGCCCTGCCGAACGGCCGCTGTGGCCGGGGCGGTTGCGCGTCGTGCACCCGGGCCCGGGATCAGGCCGTGTGGAGCGTCAGCCCGTACCGGCTGAGAATCTCGTTGACCGGCTGGTACCAGGTCTCGCCGCCGGAGCCGCAGTTGCCCCAGCCACCGGAGGTGACGCCCTGCGCCTGGTCGCCGCTGATGAAGGAGCCGCCTGAGTCACCGGGTTCGGCGCACACGCTGGTCTTGGTGAGCTGGTGGACCGCCCCCTGGCTGTAGTTGACCGTCTCGTTCTTGGCCAGGACGGTCCCGCAGTGCCAGTGCGAGGTGGAGCCCGAACGGCAGATGGACGCACCGACGGGCGCCTCGGCGGAACCGCGGACGAGCTGGTCGGAGACCGTGCCCCAGCCGAGGACCACCGGTACGGTCCACCAGCCGCTGCCGACGTTCACCCAGGAGTAGTCGTTGTCCGGGAACGAGGAGCCCTGGAAGTTCCCGACGTAGGAGCCGTCCCAGCCGTACACGGCGGCGCCGGGCTGACCGCAGTGCCCGGCGGAGACGAAGCCGCCGTAGACCGAGAAGCCGATGGAGCAGCGGACGTTGCCCGTGTAATAGGGGTCGCCGCCCACGGTTCCGGCGGCCAGCGTGCCGGGCGTGCGCGCGGTCTGCCGCACCACGACGGGTCCCGAGGCGCGGGCGCGGGACAGGAAGGTCCGGACATCGTTGTCGGCACGATGTGCGCGGACCACGTTCACGACGACCGCGCCCGCCTCGGGGTCGACGTGCCAGCTCGCGACCCCTGCGGGGGCGTGGATCCTGTCGATGCGCGCCTTCGTCGCGTCGAGCTGCCGTGCGCTGTGTGCGACCAGGCGTACGGTCGCGCCCGTCGCGCGCACTGCTCCGGTGTCCGCGCCGCGGGTGACGGCGACGGTCAGGGTGCCGCTCGCGGCGTCGAACCAGGAGCCGCCGTACGACGAGCCGGCGGCCCGCTCGGCCTTCCGCTCCACGGCGGTCGCCGCCTTCTCGGCGGCCAGACGTGCCTCGGCCTGCGCCTCGGTGAGGCCCAGATCGTGGCGCATGGCGGAGAGGAGGGCGGTCGAGGCCGGTGCCTGGGGGGAGGGTGCCGGGGTGTCCGCGGCGGAGGCGGGCAGGGTGTTCGCGGTCGCCCAGGTGCCGAGGAGCAGCAGCGCGGACAGGGCGGAGCGCATGGCTGTGGTGCGTCTCAAGGGAATGCCCCTTCGTCGTTCCGGTGGTGTGGGGGTGGAACAGCAGACCGGTGAGAGCGCTCTCAGACGTGCGCGGCAGAGCCTAGCCGTGGATCATGGGCAGGTCCATGCCAATCACGGGATCGGCTGGTCACTCCCGGCCGCCTCGCCGGGTGCGCCCCGTGAACGCGGGCGCCGCGAGTGTCCGGGATGCCCGGGAAGTGCGACGCTGGACCCGGAAGGCATCCGCCGAGGGGACCCGGGAGGGCCCGATGGGACGTGATGTGCCGGCCCGGGTGTTCACACGGGAGGACCGGCGCCGGTATCGCGAGAAGATGCACACCTGTCTCGACGTACTGGCGCAGATGCTGCGTGATGCGGGCTTCGAGAGTGAGCGCCCCCAGGTCGGCATGGAGATCGAGCTCAACCTGGTGGACGGCGACGGGCTGCCGGCGATGCGGAACACCGAGGTGCTGCGGGCGATCGCCGACCCGGCCTGGTCGAGCGAGCTCGGCCGTTTCAACCTGGAGATCGACATCCCGCCCCGGGAGCTGACCTCCGGTGGCCCCGGAGCCTGGGAGCAGACCATCCGGGACGCGCTCAACCACGCCGAGGACCGTGCCGCGACGGTGGGGGCCCACCTGATCATGATCGGGATCCTGCCGACGCTGGGCGAGCCGGACGTGGGCGAGGCTGCGCTGTCCGGTGATCCGCGCTACCGGCTGCTGAACGAGCAGATCTTCGCGGCGCGCGGCGAGGACCTGCGTATCGGCCTCGAAGGCGTGGAGCGCCTTTCGATGTACGCCGACGCCATCACCCCGGAGGCCGCCTGCACCAGCACCCAGTTCCATCTGCAGGTGGCTCCCAGGGACTTCGCGGCCTACTGGAACGCGGCTCAGGCGATCGCGGGCGTGCAGGTCGCCCTCGGCGCCAACTCGCCCTTCCTCTTCGGCAGGGAACTGTGGCGCGAGACCCGTATCCCCCTGTTCGAGCAGGCCACCGACACCCGTCCGGAGGAGATCAAGGCGCAGGGGGTACGGCCGCGGGTGTGGTTCGGCGAGCGGTGGATCACCAGTGTCTTCGACCTGTTCGAGGAGAACGTGCGCTACTTCCCGGCGCTCCTGCCCCTGTGCGACGACGAGGACCCACGGCGGGTGCTGGACGCCGGGGGCGTGCCGCAGCTCGGGGAACTCACCCTGCACAACGGCACGATCTACCGCTGGAACCGGCCCGTCTACGCCGTCACCGGCGGCGGGCCGCACCTGCGCATCGAGAACCGCGTCCTGCCGGCCGGCCCCACCGTGGCCGACATCATCGCCAACGCCGGGTTCTACTACGGCCTGACCCGGGCCCTCGTGGACGAGGACCGTCCGGTGTGGTCGCGGATGTCCTTCGCGGTCGCCGAGGAGAACCTGCACGCCGCGGCCCGGGACGGCATCGACGCCCGGCTGTACTGGCCGGGGGTGGGCGAGGTACCGGTCACGGAACTGGTGCTCAGGCGCCTGCTGCCGCTGGCGCACCGGGGTCTGGAGCTGGCCGGCCTGGACGCCTCCTGGCGCGAGCCCATGCTGGGCATCGTCGAGCAGCGCTGCGTGAACGGCCGCAACGGTGCCCTGTGGCAGGCGGAGACGGTCCACCACCTGGAGCGGACCGGCGTCCGCGACCGCCGGGAGGCGCTGCGCCGCATGACCACCGCGTACATGGACTACATGCACCTGAACGCGGCGGCGCACACGTGGCCCGTGGACTGAGCGCCGCGGCGGGCTGAGGACGAGCGCCGACCCGGTCCCGGGGAGCGAGCGGCGTCGTGTCAGGATGCCGGGAGATCGCTGTGTTCCCGGAGGCTTCCTGACGTGAGTGAGACCGAGGTGGCCGTCGCGCCGCACCCCCTGCTGCTGGCCGACGGCGCACCCGCCGCCGACGCGTGGTCCCTGGACCCGGCTCTGACCCACCTGAACCACGGCTCGTTCGGTGCCGTTCCGCTGGTGGCACAGGAGCGGCAGGCACAGCTGCGCGCCGAGATGGAGCGCGCTCCGGTGGTGTGGTTCCCCGAGCTGCCGGAACGGATCGCCGCCACCCGCGTCGAACTCGCCGGTTTCCTGCAGGTCGACGCCGGTGACCTCGCCCTGGTTCCGAACGCCAGCGCCGGCGCCAGCGTGGTCTGCAACGTCCTCCCACGCCGCGGTGGCGGCGAGATCGTCGTCACCGACCACGGCTACGGGGCCGTCACCATGGGAGCCGAACGGCTGGCCCGCCGCTGGGGCGGCCGGGTGCGCACGGCGCGGGTACCGCTCGGCGCGGACGAGGACGAGGCGTACCAGGCCGTGGCCGCCGAGATCGGGCCGGCCACCGACCTGGTGGTGATCGACCAGATCACCTCGGCGACCGCCCGCCGGCTGCCGGTCGAGCGGATCGGCGCGGAGGCACGCCGGCAGGGCGCGGCGATGCTCGTGGACGGCGCCCACGCGCCCGGTCTGCTCGCGGCACCGCTCGACGGCGCGACCTACGACTTCTGGACCGGCAACTTCCACAAATGGGGCTGCGCCCCGCGCGGCACGGCGGCCCTGGTCGCCCGCGGACCCCAGCGGGACCTGCTCTACCCGCTGATCGACTCCTGGGGGGCCGAGGACCCCTATCCCGACCGCTTCGACCAGCAGGGCACGCTCGACGCGACCTCCTACCTCGCCGCGCCCACGTCCCTCGACTTCGTCGAGCGCACCTGGGGCTGGGCCGCCGCCCGCCGGTACATGGACGGCCTCGCGGACCACGCGGCCCACGTCATCGGCGCCGCGTTCACCCGGCTCACCGGTGACGACAGCCGGGCCGACGTCGGGATGCCCGTCCCCGGCATGCGTCTGGTACGGCTGCCCGAGGGACTCGGGCGCAGCCGGATCGAGGCCGACGCGCTGCGCGACCGGGTGGCCCGCGAACTCGCCGTCGAGGCGGCCTTCACCAGTTTCGGCGGCATCGGCTACCTCCGCGTGTCCGCCCACGTCTACAACACCCCGGCCGACTACGAGTACTTCGCTGAGAAGTGTGGGCCCGTGCTCGGCAACTGGGCCCGCCAGTCGCGCTGTTGAGTCCGCGGGTCAAGCGTTCGGGACCCTTGACTCGGTAGCCGGGCGGCCCCATCCTCGTCCGAGGTATTGCGCGGGTCATGACAACCTCAAGGGTCCGTCAACCGCGCCTTCCCGCCGACCGAGGGATGTGGCCGTGGCGCAGGTTCGAGGCTCGTACCGCAGGCGCAGAAACGTCACTGTGCTGTCGCTGCTCCTCCTGGTACTGGCCGTGGTCCTCGGGCCCACCCCGAGTTCGGCGGCGGGCGGCGACTGGTGGATCCCGGCCGCACGACCCGCCCCGGACGTCCAGATCGGTGTCACGGGCGAACCGTTCACCGGCACCACCGCCACGGGCGAGGTGCGCGGGTTCGTCGACGCGCACAACCACCTGTTCGGCAACGAGGCCTTCGGCGGCAGGCTGATCTGCGGCAAGGTCTTCTCCGAGGCCGGGGTCGCCGACGCCCTGAAGGACTGTCCCGAGCACTACCCCGACGGCTCACTCGCGCTCTTCGACTACATCACCCACGGCGGCGACGGCAGGCACGACCCGGTCGGCTGGCCGACGTTCAAGGACTGGCCGGCGTACGACTCGATGACCCACCAGGCCGACTACTACGCCTGGGTCGAGCGGGCCTGGCGCGGCGGACAGCGGGTGCTCGTCGACGACCTGGTCACCAACGGGATGATCTGCTCGGTCTACCCCTTCAAGGACCGCGGGTGCGACGAGATGACGTCGATCCGGCTGCAGGCGAAGATGACGTACGACCTCCAGGCGTACATCGACCGGATGTACGGCGGCACCGGCAAGGGCTGGTTCCGGATCGTCACCGACAGCGCGCAGGCACGCGCGGTCGTCGAGCAGGGCAAGCTGGCCGTCGTCCTCGGCGTCGAGACCTCCGAGCCCTTCGGCTGCAAGCAGGTCCTCGACATCCCGCAGTGCGGCAAGGCGGACATCGACAAGGGGCTGGACGAGCTGTACGCGCTCGGCGTGCGCTCCATGTTCCTGTGCCACAAGTTCGACAACGCGCTGTGCGGCGTCCGCTTCGACTCCGGTGGCCTCGGAACGGCCGTCAACGTCGGGCAGTTCCTGTCGACCGGCACGTTCTGGCAGACCGAGAAGTGCGCCGGCCCGCAGCACGACAACCCCATCGGCAACGCCTCGTCGCAGGCGGAGTCGGACCTCCCGGCGGGTGTGCCCGTTCCCGCCTACGACTCGGACGCCCGGTGCAACACACGCGGCCTCACCGAGCTCGGGGCGTACGCGGTGCGCGGCATGACGAAACGCAAGATGATGCTGGAGATCGACCACATGGGCGTCAAGGCCGTCGGCCAGGCCCTGGACATCCTGGAGTCCGAGTCCTACCCGGGCGTGATCTCCTCGCACAGCTGGATGGACCTGAACTGGACCGAGCGCGTCTACTCCCTCGGCGGCTTCGTCGCCCAGTACATGCACGGCTCCGAAGGATTCGTCGCGGAAGCCGCCCGGACCAAGGCGCTGCGCGACAGGTACGGCGTGGGCTACGGCTTCGGCACCGACTTCAACGGCGTCGGCGACCACCCCGCCCCGCGCGGCGCGGACGCCGCGAACAAGGTGACGTACCCCTTCAGGAGCGTCGACGGGGGCTCCGTCATCGACCGGCAGACCTCCGGCGAGCGCACCTTCGACATCAACACCGACGGCGCCGCGCACGTCGGCATGGTCCCCGACTGGATCGAGGACATCCGGCAGGCCGGCGGCCGGGACGCGGTGGACGACCTCTTCCGGGGCGCCGAGTCCTACCTCGGCACCTGGGGGGCCACGGAGCGGCACCAGGCCTCGGTGAACCTCGCCGGGGGACGGCCGGCGAGCGCCGGTTCGTCCGAGTGGAACCCGTTCACCAGCTATCAGCCGGGCCGTGCCACCGACGGCGACGACTCCACGCGCTGGGCCAGCGACTGGAGCGAGGACCAGTGGTGGCAGGTCGACCTGGGCTCCACCCACCTGGTGTCCCGGGTGACGCTGGACTGGGAGCGCGCCTACGGCAGGTCGTACCGCATCGAGCTCTCCACCGACGGCACGGACTGGGTCACCGCCTGGTCCACCACCTCCGGCGACGGCGGCCTGGACACGGCCCGGTTCACCGGGACCCCGGCCCGCTACGTCCGGGTCCACGGCCTCGCCCGCGGCACCGGCTGGGGGTACTCGCTGTACGAGGTGGGGGTCCACAGCGCCTGAGCCGCCCTTCGCCGGCGGCCCGCACGCACCACCGGCGCCGCGGGCGTCCGCGGTCCGCGCCCGTGCCGCGGCCGGCCCTGGACACCCCCGGGTGCGCCACCAGGAGTGCAGGGTCACGCGGGAGCCCATACCGTCGAAGGCAACGACCAGCAGGCCCCCACCGGCCGCCGGGCGGCCGTCGGGGGCCCGTCCGATGCGGGAGGAGTCCCTGCGAGGCTGCCGGGCCACTCAGGGAGACACGTATGAGTCGCGCCAAGCGCAGGACCCGTAACACCTCCCGCAAGCGGGCCACGTCCGGGCTCGACGCAACCGTCGAAACGGAGCGGAAGAGCCGCGCCGCCGGGCCGGGACCCGCGCCGCACGGCCGGGACGGCGACGCCACCGCGCCCGGTCGCACCGGGACCGCGGCGACGGCCGTCGCACGGCGTGAGTCCATACCGGACCGCCCCGCGCCGGCCCGCAGGTCCCGGCCGCGGACGATGCGCATGCGGATATCGGAGGCACAGCCCTGGTCCGTGACGGTGATGAGCTTCCTGCTCCTCGGCGGTCTCGGCGTCCTCACCGTCCTCGCCTCGGTCGCCGCCTGGGGTCTGGCCGCGCTCCTCGCACCGGACGCCCTGCCCCGGCTGAGCACGTTCCTGACCATCGCCTTCAGCGTCATCGTCCTCGAGGTCGTCCTGGGCTCGTGTCTGGCCGCCCTGACCACCTTTCTGTACAACCTGACCGCCCCGTACAACGGCGGTCTCGAAATCTCCCTCACCAACGACCTCGGGCCCACCGAGGCGGGCTCCAGGGCTCAGTTGGCCGTGGACCGCGCCCACGTCCGCGCCCGCCGCTACCTCCGCGCGCACACCCAGGCCTGGGTGATCGGCGCGGTGCGGCGGCTGCCGGCCAGGTTCACCGTCCTCCGGCGCGGGGAGCCCGCCGCCCCGGCCGACCAGGCGGCCCCCGTCACGCCGGACACCGGCCAGGGGGAGTGACACGCCCTAGGAGTCGCCCAGCGACACCACGGTGGCGTGCGCGCTGCCCTGGGGTGTCTCGAAGCTGACGGTGTCGCCGACCCGATGCCCGAGCAGCGCACGCCCGAGGGGACTGTCCTCCGTCACCAGGTTCTCGTCGGCCGCGGAGGCGATCTCGCCGATCGCGACGCTCTGCACCGCGCCGTCCGTGAACCGCACGGTGACGGTGCTGCCGACACCGACCACGCCCGCGGGGGCCGGCCCGGCGGCCACCGCCTGGTGCAGCCGCAGCGTGATGTCCTCGATGCGGGCGTCCAGGCGCCGCAGTTCGTCGGCCCGCTGCAACTCGTCGGCCTGGTCCGCGTGGTCGCCCGGGGAGTCGTCGCCGACCAGCGTCGCGGCGACGTCCTGCCGCTCGGCGTGGAGATCGGCCAGCTGCTGCTCCAGCGCGCGACGGCCCTCGGCGCTGATCGGTTCAGGCCCACCCATGGCCACTCCTTCGATGACGGGATGACTGAAGTCGGAGTCCGGACCGCACGTCGTACCGATTTTATCGATTTTGTCCGGTCGGGGGTCAGCGGAGGAAGCCTTCGTAGCTGCGCTGCTGGAGCTGGCTCTCGATCTGCTTCACGGTCTCCAGGCCGACACCCACGATGATGAGGATGCTGGTGCCGCCGAACGGGAAGTTCTGGCTCGCCCCGAACCCGACCAGCGCGATGGTCGGGACCAGGGCGATCACCCCCAGGTACAGCGAACCCGGCCAGGTGATCCGGTTGAGCACGTACGACAGGTACGTCGCGGTCGGCCGCCCGGCCCGGATGCCGGGGATGAAGCCGCCGTACTGCTTCATGTTGTCCGCGACGTCCTCCGGGTTGAAGGAGATGGAGACGTAGAAGAACGCGAAGAACACGATCAGCAGGAAGTACAGGATGATGTAGACGGGATGGTCGCCCTTGGTCAGGTTCTGGGCGATCCACCGCTTCCAGACGGAGTCGCCGCCCGAGAACTGTGCGACCAGGGCCGGGATCGACAGCAGCGAGGAGGCGAAGATGACCGGGATCACGCCCGCCTGGTTCACCTTCACGGGGATGTAGGTCGAGGTGCCGCCGTAGGCCCGGCGGCCGATCATGCGCTTGGCGTACTGGACCGGGATCCTGCGCTGGGCCTGCTCGACGAAGACGACCAGGCCGACCATGGCGAGGCCGACGAGGATGACCGAGCCGAACTCGATCCAGCCGCCCGCCAGGGTGCCCTGCTTCTTGATGGCCCACAGCGCCGACGGGAACGAGGCGGCGATCGAGATGAACATCAGGATCGACATGCCGTTGCCGATGCCGCGGTCGGTGACCAGCTCGCCGAGCCACATGACGAGGGCGGTGCCGGAGGTCATGCAGATCACCATCGTGATGGTGGTGAAGACGGACCGGTCCGGGATGATGCCGGCGGCGACCGAGCAGCCGGAGAAGAGGGCGCCGCTGCGGGCGGTGGCCACCAGGCCGGTGCCCTGCAGGACGGCGAGGGCCACCGTCAGGTAGCGGGTGTACTGGGTGATCTTCGTCGTGCCGGCCTGGCCTTCCTTCTTCATGGCCTCCAGGCGCGGGATGACCACGGTCAGCAGCTGAAGGATGATGCTGGCGGTGATGTACGGCAGGATGCCGAGCGCGAAGACCGTGATCTGCAGCAGCGCGCCCCCGCTGAAGAGGTTGACCAGTCCGAACAGACCCTGGTTGCCGGACGCCTCGTTCACACACGTCTGGACGGCTCGGTAGTTGACGCCGGGGATCGGGACGTGGGTGCCGATCCGGTAGAGCACGATGACGCCCAACGTGAAGAGCAGCTTCTTACGCAGGTCGGGCGTCTTGAAGGCATTGACGAACGCGGTGAGCACGGTGCCTCCTGCACCCCTTGTCCTGATCGGTCCGGGCGACACATGAATGACTCACCATGCGTCGCCCGACACCTGTTCAACCGAATTTGCAGCCGATGGGCTCACACCGGCCGGGTGCGCGTCCCCCGCTCACCGCTCGAAGGAGGCGTAGGCGGTCTCCTGCCGCCACTGGACGGCGGCCTTCGCGCTGCCGGCGAGGAGCCGGCGGCAGTCCGCGGCCGGGGTGCGGCCGCTGCCGGGCAACTGGCCGGCGCAGGCGGTCGCGGGGCGGTAGCCGTCGCGGGTGGGGTTGCCCTGCCACAGGCTCCGGCCGGGGAGGAAGGCGTACTCCAGGGAGGCGCGGGCCAGGTCCTTCAGCTCGGGGTAGGTCAGGCCGTAGGTCCGGGCGGCGTACTGGTACTCATGGGTCACGTCGATACGGGAGACGCCGGGGTCGTCGGTGGCCAGGACGACCGGTACGCCGTAGGAACGGTAGGTCTCGAAGGGGTGGTCGGCGCCGCGCACGCCGAGGATCTGCGCGTTGCTGGTGAACGGCACCTCGACGGCGATCTCGCGGGCGGCCATCGTCCGGGCCGTCTGCTGCCAGCCGTCCTCGTGGACCAGGTCGACGCCGTGGCCGACGCGCTCGGTGCCGGCGACGTTCACGGCCTCCGCGATGTGGAACTTCAGGTCCTCGGGCTTGACCAGTCCGGGCCACAACTCCCCCGCGTGCAGGGTGACGTGGGCCTTCGGGTAGACGGTGCGCAGGTAGTTGATCATGCGCATCTGCAGGCTGTAGCCGGCCAGCGAGCTGTCCCAGTCCTCGGGCTGGACGAGGTTGACGGCGACGAACCGGGAGTCGCGCTCGGCGAGCCGCATGCCGAGGGCCAGCTGCGTGAAGACACGCTCCGGCGAACTGCCGCGGTTGACCTGTGAGATCCAGCGGACGGTCAGCGCACAGCCCGGGCGGGGCCGGCTGGTGCCGCAGCGGGCGGCGG
Organism: Streptomyces sp. NPDC026515; assembly: GCF_055567595.1. Taxonomy (NCBI): domain Bacteria; kingdom Bacillati; phylum Actinomycetota; class Actinomycetes; order Kitasatosporales; family Streptomycetaceae; genus Streptomyces; species Streptomyces sp. NPDC026515. The sequence goes on along the minus strand of NZ_JBVHQD010000019.1, from coordinate 175,990 downwards.
TACGGAACTCGGCGTCACCGTCGTCGGCCTCCTTGAGTGCGTCGGCCACGACCCTGTCGAGCCTGCCTCCGGCCACGAGCTTGGCGTGCAGGGCGGCCAGGTCGGGGTCCCAGCCGACCTCGGCGGCCAGCTGCCGCGCGCCGTCGGAGGCGGGGGTGACCATGGTCTCCAGGTAGAACTGGTTCTGCGCCGCGTCCGCGTCGGCGACCTGGGCGAGCAGTTTGCCGCGGTGGCGCCACGGCACCTCGCCGAACTTGTTGAACGTGTCGAAGAAGTGGTCGTGACCGTTCTGGTCCGGCGGGAAGTCCTGCATCGACCAGGCCCGCACGATCGCGTCGTGGAAGTCGTGGTCGGTGCGGGCGTCGGCGGCCGGCCGGGTGCCGGGGCCGCACGGCGGTACGACGGCGGTCAGTGTGGCCGTGTCGACGCACAGTGCGTCCTCGGCCGCGAGCTCGATCAGGTACTCGGTCCTGACCGCTCCGGAGAGGTGGTTGTGCAGGTCGCCGCCCTTGGGCAGATGCCGGAAGAAACCACGCAGCAGCCTTGGGTCGTTGCGGATCGACTCCAGGTACGCGGCCGTACGCGCCTCGGCGGCCGTCATCGGCCGGGGCGCCCCCGTGACGGACCCCTCGTGCGCGGTCGCGGACGGTGCGGCCGACAGAGACGCGAGGCAGAGCAGCGAGAGGGCGCCGAGTCCGGCGGAGAGCGCCGTGCGGCGTGCGGGGTGCGCGGCACGGGGGCCGTGATAGGTCGTCACACTCAGATGATCATCAGGTCGGCCCGGCCGGACCCGGGTGCCGCGCGGTGGGCACGACGGAGTCACCCGTGCGGGCGCAGCCGCGCCCCCGGCCGTGACCGCGGCGCCGTGCCGTGCCGTGGAATGCGCCGGGACGCTCAGCCGCTCAGTCCGTCGCCGGTTTCGTCCGGGCTGCGCCCGCGTGCTCCGCCAGTGCGCGCTGCCGGGCGTAGTCGACGGCCGCCGCCAGCGTCTGGATGTCGTAGGCGCCGTGGTGACGTCGGCCGTTGATGAAGAAGGTGGGCGTACCGGAGACGCTGCTGAGGTCCGCGGAGTCCACGTCCTCGGCCACCCTGGGGGCTCCGCGCCGCTGTTCCAGGTCCCGCCGGAACCGCGCCGCGTCCAGGCCGAGTTCCTCGGCGTACCGCAGCAGGTCGCGTGCGCCGAGAGCGTCCTGCCTCTCCAGCAGCAGGTCGTGCATGTCCCAGAACCGCCCCTGGCGGGCGGCGGCTTCCGATGCTTCCGCCGCCAGTTGCGCGTTCGGGTGGACGTCGGTGAGCGGCAGGTGCCGCCACACGTAGCGGACGTCGGCGTCGGTGCCCAGCAACTCCCGCACCACCGCCTCGGCCTGGCCGCAGTAGGGGCACTCGAAGTCGCCGTACTCGACCAGGGTGACCGCCGCCCGTTCGGGGCCGCGGACACGGTCGTGGCGCACGTCTACCGCGACCGCGAGGTCGGTCAGCGGATCGGTGTTGCCCAGCAGAGCCCGGGCCCGGCGGGCGGCGGGCAGCAGGTTGACCACGCCGGTGACCGCCCAGCTCGCCGCGAAGGCGCCGATCAGCGTGGCGAGGATGCCGATGCGCGCCTGGTCCAGTTCCTCGCCCTCGAAGGCCAGCGAGGCGATCAGCAGGGACACCGTGAAGGCCGCTCCGGCGATCGCGCCGCCCGCGGTGACCGAGCCCCAGCCGACACCGGGCCGCAGCCGTCCTCCGGACAGCAGCCGCGCGGCCGCCATGGACCCCACCAGCCCGATCACCTTGCCCGCCACGCAGCCGCACACGATACCCAGCGTGATCGGCGAGGTGAACGCCTCGGCCAGCTTCGCACCGTTCAGCTCGATGCCCGCGTTGGCCAGCGCGAACAGCGGCACGATGCCGAAGCTCACCCACGGCAGGAACCTCTGTTCCAGCCGCTCGTTCGGGGAGATCGCCGCGGTCAGGCCCTGTACGGCCGAGCGCTGCAGCTCCGGTGTGGGCTGTTCCCGGAACAGGCGGAAGAGACGACTGGCCTGCTCCAGATCCTCGCGCGGCGCCGGATAGGCCACGATCAGGGCGCCGACGGCCAGCCCGGTCACGACCGGGTCCACCCCGGCCTCGTGCAGCGCCACCCACACGACCACCGACAGGACGGCGCAGTACCGCCCCTTCCGGACGCGCGCCAGCCGCAGCAGCATGATCACCAGCAGGGTGCCCACGGCCACCAGGAGCGCGGGCAGGTGGATGTCGTCGCTGTAGAACACGGCGATCACCAGGAGCGCGACCAGGTCGTCGACGACCGAGATGGACAGGATGAACGCCCTGAGGGAAGCCGGCAGCCGCGACCCGAGTACGGCCAGGATGCCCAGCGCGAAGGCGGTGTCCGTCGACATCGCCGTACCCCAGCCGTGCGCGGAGTCCCGGCCCGCGTTGAACGCGAGGTAGACCAGCGCCGGAACGACCATGCTGCCCAGACCGGCCACCGCGCTCAGCAGTACCCAGCGCCGGTCGCGCAGTTCCCCCATGTCGAACTCGTGCCGGGCCTCCAGGCCGACGACGAAGAAGAACAGGCTCATCAGCCCGGCGTTGATCCACTCGTGCAGGGTCAGCGACAGGTGCTTCGTGTCGAAGCCGATGGTGAAGTGCGCCTGCCACACGGCGTCGTACGAGCGCGGGTCGGTGTTGGCCCACAACAGCGCGACGCACACCGCGCCCAGGAGCAGTACGGCACTGCCGGTCTCGGTCTGCACGAAGGAGCGCCAGCGCGTGGTGCTCCGCGTGGCCAGCCCTTGGGACGCATCGGTGGACTCGTAGGCGCTCACGTGCCGATTATCGCCGCGCCCGGCGGAGGGCTCACGAACGGCGCGGCATCCGGCCCGACTGACGGCGGGTCAGGTGGGGACCCGGCACGGGCCTGAGGGCCTCGGCTTCCGGGGTGTGTGACTTGTCACGTGAACCCATGGCCGTCTGAGTTGTCTGCATCACAGCAGAAATGTCCCTTTACCCTCCATGCTCGATGCGGCGGCCGGTGCTCGAAGTGGAGCCAGTCGCCGACCTCTTGGGCGTTCCACAGTGACCCAGAGCACGGCATTCGCGACATTTGTCCCTTTTCATTCGAAAGGTGTCTCATCATGGCCGCATACCTCTGCCCTCCTGCCGTCATACACGGAGAGCACACCGTGGAAACCAGCCAGATCGTGACGGAGGTGCGCGACCGGCATCCGCATGCGGCGTGGGCACCACGGATCGACGGCATCGCGGCCAGTACGGGGATAACGAGCCGCGGGTGGATGCTGCCGCTGGAGGCCGCCGTCGCGCCCGGCAAGGGCGGTGCTCTGCGGGCCGTCGGCAGCACGCCGGCCCAAGAGGCCCTGGCGCGCGAAGGGTTCACCCAGCAGGACGTGGACCGCGTGATCGCCGCCCTGGAGGCGATACCCGCGCCGCAGACCGTCCAGGAGCGCACCGCGCCCGCCTGGGAGGCGGTGCAGTCCTACGGGGAGCGCGCGGCGCGCGGAGCCCTGCAGAGCGCCGGTCTGGACGTCTCGGACGTCGACTGCCTGATCACCAGTCACTCCACCACCCCGGCGCTCCCGGGGCTGGACGTCACCCTGGCCAACAGGCTCTCGCTCCGGGAGGACGTGATGCTGCTGCCCGCCACGCAGTGGGCCTGCATCGCCGGAACCCGCTCGCTGGCACTGGCCGCGGATCTCGTGGCCGCGGACCCCGACCGGGTGGTCCTGGTCGTGATCTCGGAGGCGCTGAGCACGACCTACCAGCCGGCGGACGACACCCTCGAGTCCCTGATCGTCCGGTTGCTGTTCGCGGACACCGCGGTCGCCGCGGTGGTCACGGGCCGCCGGCGGCACGAGTCGGTGCTGCGACTGGACGCCGCCTGGCACCACACCCTGCCGGGGACACAGGACCTGCACCGCCTGGAGACGCGGGCCGACGGCACCCACTTCGTGATGGACCGGCGCGGGCCGCGTGCCGTGCAGGAGACGGTGACCGCGATGTGGGAGTGGCTGCGCGTCCGGTACCAGGACGACCCCGACTCATGGCACCCCGACGTGCTGCTCGCGCACCCCGGCGGAACCCGGGTGCTGGAGTACATGGAACAGACGATGCCCGACGCGTGGCCGTCGGGCCTGCTGGACTTCAGCCGCGACAGCTACACCACCGGCAACCGCGGAGGCGCCGCCGTGTTCGACATCATGCGCCGGGCGTACGACGCCGGACAGAGGCCGGGCAGTCGCGCGGTCCTGTACGCGGCCGCCCCGGGCCTCAGCGCGACCGCCCTGGAAGGGGAGTGGCTGTAGGGCCCGGCTGCCCGGGCCCGGTCATCTCACGACCTCCGCCCAGACCACCTTGCCGGCGTCCGTCCAGCGCACCCCCCAGCGGGTGGTGAGCTTGTGCACGACGTGCAGCCCGCGGCCGCCGTCGTCGAAAGGGCCGCCACGGCTCAGCCGGGGCCTGCCGTTACCGGTGTCGCCCACCTCGACCAGCAGGCCGTGGCCGATCCTGATCAGCCGTACCGTGAGGGGACCGGTGGCGAAGCGCACCGCGTTCGTGACCAGCTCGCTGGTCAGCAGCATCACGTTGTCGCGGGTGTCGTCCCGGGTGCTCCATCGCCCCAGCTGCGCGAAGACGTGCGCGCGGGCCCGGGCGGGCGCGTCGTCGCGGGCGGGCAGCCGCCAGGTCGCGGTGTCCCCCTTGCGATAGCCGATCATCCGCGCCAGCAGCAGGCTCACGTCGTCGCGCTGGTGAGGAGGCGCCAGGGCGGCGACCACGTGCCGCGCGGCCTGTTGCAGGCCGTCCCAGGGGTGCACGGTGGACACGGCGTCCGCCAGCGCGCCGATGCCCTCGTCGATCGACACGCTCGGATCCTCCACGAGACCGTCCGTGTAGAGGGCGAGCAGGGACCCGGGTGGTACGTCGAACATGTGTACGTCGAACGGCTCGCGCAGCGCGAACTCGGCGCCCAGGCCGGGATGCGGACGGACCCCGAGCGTGCTCGCCCGCCCGTCGGGGGAGACCAGGATCGGGGGAAGGTGGCCGGCGCTGGCCAGCGCGACGCTGTGGCGGACCGGGTCGTAGAGAGCGATGCAGCAGGTCGACCCGAGGGCGCTGTAGCCGGCCGCCAGTCCGGACTCGGCGTCGTCCAGCAGCGTCACGGTCTCGTCCAGGCGTTCCAGCACCTCGTCCGGAGCCAGCCCCGCGGAGAGCAGCGCACGGGCCTCCATGCTCAGCTGGCCCATGGCCGCCGCGGCTCCCAGACCGTGCCCGACGACGTCTCCGACCACCAGCGCGGTACGGCCGTCCGGCAGCGGAAAGCTGTTCACCCAGTCGCCGCCGACGCCCGCGCTGTCCGGCGTGGCCGGCTGGTAGACACTGGCGATCTCGATCGTGTCGCCGCCGGTCCGTGGCAGCAGCCGGCGCTGCAGGGCCAGCACCTGCTTGTGTTCGCGCTGGTGCTGACGGGCCAGGTCGACGTGGTGGGCGGTCCTTGCGACCAGTTCCTGCAGGTCGAAAAGCTCGCTGTCGCGGAACGGACGGTCCGCCCGCCGCCAGACCTCCACCACGCCCAGCACGACGGGCGGCGTCCCGTCCAGGACCAGGGGTATGCACGCCACACCGGCCGACCGGTCGCCGGGCACCAGGGCCCGCATCACCCGCGGGTCGCCGAGCACCCGCTCGACCGCCTTCCGGTCGGGGATGACGATGGCCTGCGGGGCGTCGTCCCGCCGTACCGCCTGGGTCAGCAGCCGGCTCGCGTCGCCCGGCAGGTCGTCACCCGGGGTCACATAGCCCGGGGGCCAGGCCCGGTCCGGCACCAGGGCGGCCCGTCGCAGCCGGATGCGCCCCTGTGCCTGACCGGTGACCCCCTCGCCCGTCCACACGGTGAAGTCGAGGTCGACGGCGGCCACGTCCCCCCAGGCCAGCAGGGACTCCGCCAGTGACTGCGCGGTCTCGCCTATGTCCAGGGAGGTGCCGATCGCGGTCTCGGCGGCGTACAGATGCAGTCGCGTGGCCATGGCGATCAGGGAGACGGTCAGCCCCTCCTGGGGGGCCGCGGCGGGCAGGATGCTCAGCGAGACCACAAGCTCCGAACCGTCTCCGCGCCGCAGGCGCTGGATCCGGGCGACGTGCGCCTCACCGGTGTCCAGCACCTGCCGCAGCCGCCGCGTGACCGTCGGAACGTCCCCGGGGGGCAGCAGACCGACGAAGGGACTCCCTGGCACGGCGTCCAGCCCCTCGAACACGGGGGCGTCCAGATTGCGGCGGATGACCTTGAGGTCCTTGTCCAGGTTGACGACGCCGAGGATCTGGTCCTGACGCCCGGCCGCGGGGTCGTCGGCCGGACGCCGGCGCATGGCGTGACCGGCGGGTCCGTCGCCGTTGCCGGCGGGCGCCGTCCCACCGCGCGGCACGTAGCGCCCCAGCGCGCTGCTGACCATGTCGAACGGCGAAGAGGACGAGGGGGAGGGCGTGGAGTCCATACGGCTCCCTCAGCATTCGCCCGCACCTGCCGATCACGCGCCCACGCCTCCGGGCAGGCTCGCACCGGGTCTGCTCCGACGGAGGCTGCTCAGGACCGCTGACGGCTCACATGGGGAAGATGCGTGCGATGAAGTACGCGGCGACGACCGCGACGCCGATGAGAATCAGCCCCAGCCACAGGCCGGGGTGCTCCCATGCGCCGCCGTCCGCGCGTTCCTCGTGCGCCTCCGCCGTACAGCCTTCGGCCGGCGGGGTCTCCCCTGGGGGGACGAGTGGATATGCCATAACCCCATGCTCGTACGGGGATGTCGACGGCGCATCCCCGGACCGTCGGCGGCCGGTGCCGGACCCCTATCCGCAGCCGCTGGAGGCCGGCTTCGGTACGAAGCCCAGACGCGTCCGGGACCCCTGGGGCCAGGCCGAGCCGAACCGGACGTCCCAGCCCTCGTCCCGCCGGGTGAGGAAGGCCGCGGACAGGGCCGGTACGGGGAGGTGCCAGAAGGCTCGTGCAGGTACCGCGAGGGCGTGGACGAGCACCGCCCGGATGACGGCCGCCTCGGCGATGGCCACCGCGTGGCCCGTGTCCTGCGCCACGCTGCCCAGCCAGTCCGCCGACCGGCGGCAGAGCTGCCGTACCGACTCCCCGCCGTGCGGGGCGGCATCCGGATCCGTGCGCCAGGCGCTGAACCCGTCGGGATCGGTCGCGGCGATGTCACGGACCGTGCGGCCGCGCCAGCTGCCCACGTCGAGATCGCGCAGCATGGGTTCGGACGAGGCCGCCAGGCCGATGGCGTCGGCGGTCTCCGAACAGCGGACGGAGGGCGTCCGGACGGCCGGCTCGTGGGGAGAGAGCACCGCTCTCGCATATTCCGCCAGGTGCAGGGCCTGGTCACTCAGATGGGCGTCACCGAGCAGCGGGTCCACGGTGGCGTCGCCGCCGGGAGCACACAGAAGCGTCAGGTGGATCGTCATGGGACCTACCTCTTTCCTGGCCGGGTGCGGCTTCCGACGGGGTGAGACCCGTGCCTTCCACAGTCGGCGCAGGACCCGGCAGGCACTATCCGCCAGGTGTCCGAAAGCACCCGGCCGACCGGCCGGGTGTGGAGCCGGACCGCGGTCCGTGGTCAGCGGCCGCGCTCATGGGGCAGTTCGAGGCAGAGCTCGTAGCCGCCCTCGGCCGTGGGGCCGGAGGTGACGGTGCCGCCGAGGAGCTCCGCCCGCTGGGCCAGTCCCGCCAGGCCGTGGTGGGCGCTCGGCAGGGCGAGCGCGCTGCGGGTGGGGGCGGTGTTGGTGACCGTGGCGCGCAGGGCGCCGTCGCTGAGCCCGATGCGGACGGTCACGGTGGCGCCGGGGGCGTGTTTGCGGACGTTGGTCAGTGCTTCCTGCACGGTCCGGTACACGGCGCGCTGCACCGTGGGCGGCAGCTCGTCGGGCAGATCGATCTCCAGCTTCGCCTCGATACCGCCGGCCTCCAGCAGATGCTCCAGGTCGGCGAGCGAGGGCTGCGGGGTCAGCTCCGTGGGCCTGCTGCCCGACGCCCGCAGGACACCGACCATGTGCCGCAGTTCTTCCAGGGTCTGCACGCTCAGCCGACGGATGGTGGCCGCGGCGTGTCTCGTCTCCGCGTCCCGCCCGCCCACCTGGAGCGCTCCGGCCTGTACGGCGATGAGGCTGACCTGATGGGAGACCACGTCGTGCATCTCCCGGGCCAGCTGGGCGCGTTCCTTCGCCAGAACGCTCTGAGCGGTCAGCAGCCGTTCCTGTCTGCGGGCCTCGGAGATGTCGGCGAGCCGCAGCGACAGCTCGCGCCGGGCCTGGACGAGCTGGCCCAGGAAGACGGGAGCGGCGGCGGTGGCCAGGGTATAGCTGAGGTGGAACACGCTGTTCGTCTGGGACAGTTCGGTGGCGTCCAGGGACGACCACGGCCACGGCAGGAAGTCGATGATCGCGTAGAGCAGCGCACAGCCGCCCAGCAGCAGACGGTGGCGGTTGAGGGAGGACAGCGTGTACAGCGCGACCATGGGCGCGACCACGGCGTCGGTGACCAGACCGGTGGGGAGCGTGAGGACGAAGGTCGTCAGGGGTGTGCGGTGACGCAGCGCCAGGGCAAGGGCGCCGACCACCGCGCATCCGGTGGTCGGCCGGTCCTGCAGGTCGACGTGCGCCCAGGCGTCGGCCAGCGCGACGCCGACGACGACGAGGTCGACGAGCGTGGCCGGCGGCCGGCGGCGGCTCACCTGGCGCCCTCGTCCTGCGCGTGGGTGAGCAGCCCCGCGCGCTCGGCGATCAGAGCCGCCTGGACCCGGCTGCTCACCCGCAGTTTGCCGAGCACGCTGGTCACGTGACCCTTGATGGTGCCGGTGCTCAGGTGCAGCCGTTCGCCGATCTCGTTGTTGGCGAGTCCTTCCGCCATCAGGACGAGCACGGCACGCTCGCGCTCGGTGAGCCGGGCGGTGAGGCGGAGGGCGCCGGGCTCACGGACGGTGTTGTCGAGATAGCCGCCCACCACCAGGCGTGTCACCTTGGACGACAGTACGGTCCCCTCTTCGGCCAGGCTGCGCACCAGGTAGGGCAGCTGTTCGGGATCGGTGTCCTTGAGCAGGAATCCGGCGGCGCCCGAACGCAGCGCGGTCGCCACGTACTCGTCGGTGTCGAACGTGGTGAGCATGGCGGTCACCGGGGGCTCCGGCATGCGGCGGAGTTCCGCCAGGATGGTGAGCCCGTCCACGTCCGGCATCCGGATGTCGAGCAGGACGACGTCCGGGCGCAGCTCCCGCACCATGTGCATGGCCTCGCCGCCTGGCACCGCCGCGACCACCTCGATGTCGTCGGCCGATTCGAGGATGTGCGTGAAACCCGTGCGGATCAAAGCCTCGTCATCGACCACCAGTACCCGGATCATGGGCGCTCCGCTCCTCGCGTCAATCGGTCGATGCCTACCCCCGCGGGAGCCCGTCTGCCGGCGGCCGGTCACAAACCCGCCGGTTGGCGGCGCGACCTCAGCCGGTCGGCGGGCGCCGCCGCGTGCGGCGGGTCGGGCGGTCCGCCCGGGCGAGGCCGGAAGTCCGCCCCCGCCATGGTCCGCGGAGCCGGAGAGCGGGTGTCACGTCTCCGCGCCGCCGTGGCGCAGCCAGGACCTCCCCGCTCGTCTCACTACGCTGAGCGGCAGGAGATGGCACAGAAGGGCATGGAACGGCATGGATCAGGACAGATCGGGAGACCATGGCTCTTGAGCTCGACATCGACCGCATCCGCCAGACCGTCGACGAAGGCGTCCGCGACCAGGTCTACCCGGGCGCCGTCTGGGCCGTCGGCGACCCCTCCGGAAACATGGTCCTCGGCACGCCGGGGTTGCCGGATTCCGACCGGCCCGACGAACCGATGCGGCACGACACCGTCTTCGATGTCGAAGGCCTCACGGAGGTCCTCGCGGTGTGGTCGACGGTCGGAGCGCTCGTCGAGGGCGGCAAGCTGCTCCTGGACGAGCCGCTGGGTGACTTCTGGCCCGAGGTGCGCGGCCGTCCGCTGGGCCGGGTGAGCGCCCGTCACCTGCTCACCCATACGGCGGGTCTCCCGCTCCGGACCGACCTGAGCAACCTGTACGGCACCGACCCGCGGGACATGCGCGACGGCGTCCTCCATGACGCCGTGCGCCGCCCGCCCGGAGAGGCCGTGGAGTACACCGGGCGCGCCGCCCTCGTCCTCGGCTACCTGGCCGAGGAGGTCTCCGGTCAGAGACTCGAGGTCCTCGCGGCCACCGACGTGTGGCAGCCCCTCGGCATGACCCGGACCCGGTTCGGCCCCCGCGGCACCTCCGGAGTCCTCTCCGTCCTGCCCGACCTCGCGGCCTTCCTCCGCCACCTGCTCCAGCCGGGACGGGGCGACGGCGGGCCGGGCTTCGGCAGCGCCTGGATCAAGGAGTCGCTGCGCCTCCAGACCGGCGGACTCACCCCGGGCGGCGGCCTGTTCTGGCGTCCGGCCCCGGAAACGGCTCCCGGGGCCGACGACGTCTGGGAACACCACGGCTCCGGCGCGGCCGCGGCATGGCTGTCCCCCGGGCAGGGCCGCTGGGCGGTCCTGCTGACCAACTCCGGCCACCGCACCGGGGAATACGAGTCCCTCGTCCCCGTCCGTGACGCGTTCCGCTCGCTCGCCTTCGCCTGATGCCGCCCCGCCCCTGCTGACCTCGGGCAACGGCTCCGTCGCGTACCGCCGGCCGGAGGGCGGCGGTGAAGCGGGGGCCGGTCTGCGCCGTTTGTCTACGCCCTCGTCACGGCTGTTGCTCGTGCGCACTCGATCGCGCCGCCGAAGCGGGGGACCGGCGCATGGTGCGGGCCAGGGGCGGTGCGTTTCTCCGTCACGAGCGAGGCGACGGGCGGGGGAGCCGGGGCCGGTGTAATGCCGCGGTACTCCTGAAATCTCGGCGCCGAGCCATTTTGATAAGGAATCAACTTCCGCTTTCTGTCCTGATCGAGTCACGACTGCCGTTCGGTCGAACGGGGGAAGTACTTCCGGCCGGTGGCGCACGTGCGCCGCCAACTGCGCCACGGCGACCACACCCGGCGTCGAGTGGTCCGGCCGGCAGCCTCCCCTGCTCCTGAGGGCGCGCTCCTGCTGGCCGCCGGAGCCACGGCCCTGCTCTGGGCCGCCCACCGCTTCGGCCGTCCCGGGTGGCACCCCGGCACGGCCGCCGCCGAACGTCCGGCGCGGGGCCTCAGTTCATCTTCCCGGTCCGGGCGTCGTGCCACAGATCGACGCCGCCGTCGACGGCGTGCGTGTCGATCTCGGCCAGCTCCTCCGCGGTGAACTCCAGGTTCTCCAGCGCGGCGACGTTCTGCTCCAGCTGTTCGGTACGGGACGCGCCGATGACCAGCGAGGTGACCCGCCGGTCACGCAGCGCCCAGGCGAGCGCCATCTGCGCCAGGGTCTGCCCACGGCGCCGGGCGACGGCGTCGAGGGCGCGGAGCCTGTTCACCATGTCGTCCGACAGCCAGTCCGTGTCGAACGACGTGCCGGCCGCGGCCCGCGAGTCCTCGGGGATTCCGTCGAGGTAGCGTCCGGTGAGCAGGCCCTGCGCGAGCGCCGTGAACCCGATGACCCCGAAGCCCTCCTCCTGCGCCGCGTCGAGCAGCCCGTCCGTCTCGATCCAGCGGTTCACCATGCTGTACGACGGCTGGTGGATGAGCAGGGGTGTGCCCAGGTCCCGCAGGATCGCGGCGGCCTGCCGGGTGCGCTCGGCGTCGTAGGAGGAAATCCCGACGTACAGGGCCTTGCCCTGGCGGACGGCGGTGTCCAGCGCGCCCATCGTCTCCTCCAGGGGCGTGCCCGCGTCGAGCCGGTGCGAGTAGAAGATGTCGACGTAGTCGAGGCCCGTGCGCCGCAGGGACTGGTCGAGGGAGGCCAGCAGGTACTTGCGGGAGCCACCGCCCTGGCCGTAGGGGCCGGGCCACATGTCCCATCCGGCCTTCGTCGAGACGACCAGCTCGTCCCGGTACGGCGCGAGGTCCTGCTTCATCAGCCGCCCGAAGTTGATCTCCGCGGAGCCGTAGGGCGGGCCGTAGTTGTTCGCCAGGTCGTGGTGGGTGATCCCGAGGTCGAAGGCGCGCAGCGCGATGTCCCGCTGGCTCTCGAAGGACCGGTCGTCACCGAAGTTGTGCCAGTAACCCAGCGACAGGACGGGCAGGTCGAGGCCCGAGCGCCCGGTGCGCCGATAGCGCATCGTGCCGTTGTACCGCTCGGGGTCCGCGACGTGGTTCATGGGGGTCTCCGCAGGTGGCAGTGGGTTTCATACCGTTCGGGGGGTGAACGTGCCTACTGTGCCCCGGCTTGATTCCCGAGTCCAACAGCTCACGTACATCGGATTTATCGCTGTCGTTTCTCAAAGAGGGCCCGTCGGCGCGGGCCCCGGTGGTCGTGCGGGGACGGCGCGTGCGCCCCGTCCCCGCGTACCTCCCGAGTGGTCAGAGGGTGGCCGTGAAGGTGTAGTGACCGGCCGGCAGATGGTAGGTCGCCGGGCCCGCCGGGACAGCCTGCGCCGGGGCGACGACCGACTCCGGCCGCGAGGTGGGCACGGTGACGGCGGCGGAGGTGTTGACGGGCACGGTGACGTGCAGCCGCAACCGGCCGCCTGAGACGGCCCAGTTGCTCGCCGCGGCGCCGTACGGGGTGTCGTACGTGCTGACGGCGGAGGTCAGGCCGCCGCCCGGCCGCGGCGCGATGCGCAGCGAGGCGTAACCAGGGCTCGCGGGGCCGAGGCCGCCGACCTGGCGGTAGAGGAAGTCGCCGACCGAGCCCAGGCCGTAGTGGTTGAAGGAGTTCATGCCCGGGTCGTTGAACGAGCCGTCGGTGCGGATGCCGTCCCAGCGCTCCCAGATCGTGGTGGCCCCGTGTTCGATCATGTAGCCCCAGCCGGGGAAGCCGCGCTGGAGCAGGACCTGGTACGCCGTCTCGACGTGACCGTGGTCCGCCAGCACGGGCAGGAGGTTCTCCACGCCGAGGAAGCCGACGCTGAGGTGTCCGCCGGTGGCCGCGACCTTGGCGGCGAGCTTGTCCGCCGCCGCCCCGGCCAGGGACGCGGGCAGCAGCTCGAAGGCCAGGGCCAGCACGTAGCCGGTCTGGGTGTTGCCGCGGACCGTGCCGTCGTCCGAGACGAACCGGGCGCGGAAGGCCGCCGCGACCCGGTCGGCGAGCTGCCCGTAGGCGGTGGCCTCGGTGCCCCGGCCGGTGGCGGCCGCCATGCGCGCCACCAGGCGGGCCGACCAGGCGAAGTAGGCCGTGCAGACGAGGTCCTGGGCCGTGTTGTCGTCGACGTTGAGCCAGTCGCCGTAGGTCTGCTGATCGCGTATCAGGTCGCTGCCGGCCGTGGCGCGCAGGTAGTCGACCCACCGGGCCATCGCCGTGAAGTGCCGGTCCGCGACACTGAGATCACCGAAGCGCTGCCACAGCGTGTAGGGGATGACGGTTCCCGCGTCTCCCCAGCCGGCCGTGCCGGAGCCGCCGATCACCGCGGGCGCGACGTCCGTGAAGGCGCCGTTCGCCTGCTGGGCGTCTGCCAGGTCGTCGACGAACTTGGCGAGGAGGGCGTGCGTGTCCAGGTTGAAGGTGGAGGTCGCGCAGAAGGCGGCGATGTCGCCCGTCCACCCGAGGCGTTCGTCCCGCTGGGGGCAGTCGGTCGGGATCGAGAGCATGTTGCTGCGCTCGCCCCACACGATGTTGTGCTGGAGCTTGTTGAGCAGCGGGTCCGACGCGCTGAACGTGCCCGGCCGCCGGGCGTCCGTCCACACCGCGCGACCGGTGACGGCGCCGGCGTCCGGCCGGAACCCGGACGGCAGGCCGCTGAGCTCGACGTAACGGTAGCCGTGGACGGTGAACCGGGGCTCGTACGTCTCCACGCTCCCGGTGCCGGCGAGGGTGAAGGAGTCGGTGGCCTGGGCGGCCCGCAGGTTGGTGGTGTAGAGCGTGCCGTCGGGGTTGAGGACCTCGCCGTGCCGGACGGTGACCGTGGTGCCGGCGTCGCCGCGGACCGCGATGCGGTTCCAGCCGGCGAAGTTCTGCCCCAGGTCGAAGATCCACACCCCGGGCCGCGGTTCGGTGACCGACACCGGGCGGAATTCCTGCTGCACGGTGACACCGCCGTCGACCTGCGCCACCAGCCGGGGGACGGCCCCGTCGTGCACGGCGACGGCGGTCCAGGCGCTGTCGTCGAAGCCCGGCGAGTCCCAGCCCTCTACGTGCAGGCGTGCGTCGTAGGACTCGCCCTGGTACAGGTCGTCCGCGGTGATCGCGCCGGTGGCCGTCCTCCAGTCGCGGTCCGTCGTCACGAGCTGGGTGGATCCGTCGGCGTAGGTGATGTGCAGCTGTGCGCCGTAGAACGGCTGGGTGCCGTAGTGCCGGCTGCCGGCGAAGCCCAGGTTGCCGGAGTACCAGCCGTTGCCGAGCCAGGCGCCGAGCACGTTGGTCCCGCGCCGGAGGTCCGCGGTGACGTCGAACACCTTGTACTGGAGGCGCTTCGCGTAGTCGGTCCACCCGGGGGCCAGCACGTCCTCGCCGACCTTAGCGCCGTTGAGCCGGGTCTCGTGAAGGCCGAGCGCGGTGGTGAGCAGCCGTGCCGAGGTGACGCGTCCCCGCACGTTGAAGGTGCCGCGCAGCATCGGTGCCGGCCCCGCGACCTGGACGTTCGACCCCCATGGGCCGCTGCCGTACGGGGCGAGCGCGCGTGCGGCCGGCCAGGCGCTGTCGTCGTATCCGGGGCTCTGCCAGCCCGTGGGCGGGTCCTGGTGCGACCTCCACGCCTCGTCGGTGACCACGGTCGGGCCGCCCGTGACCGTGAGCTTGGCGATGAGTCCGGCCGGGGAGAGGGTCGTGTTCTGGCTCGCGACCGCGAGGGTGTTGTCGCCGCTCCTGAGATACCGGGTGACATCGACCGTGGCGGCGCTCTTCCACGAGTCGGTGACGCGCCGGGAGCTGCTCACCTTCGTTCCGTTGACCCAGACGTCCGCGGTGTCGTCGCCGGTGACGATCAGGCCGGCGGCGGCGGGTGCGGCCGCCAGCGTGAAGGTGCGCCGGAAGGAGCGGGTGGCGACGGGTGCCTGGGACGCGGGATCGCCCTCCGGGTACCAGATCCAGGTGGCTCCCGAGAGGTCCGGGCCCGGCGGCCGCCCGATGAACGCGGCGGACCACTCCTGCGCGGGCGCCAGCAGCCCGGTCTCGAACCACGCCGGCTCGCTCCACGTGGCCGCCCGGCCTTGGGTGTCCCAGACACGCACCCGCCAGAAGTACCGGGTCAGGCTCTTCAGGGGCCGGCCCGCGTAGGCGATGTCGGTCTGGCTGGCGGACGCGACCCGTCCGCTGTCCCACAGGTCACCGGAGCCGCCCGCCGTGGACGAGACCTGGATCCGGTAGCCGCCCTGGCGCTGTTGCTGCTCCAAGGAGTCGAGTCTCCAGCCGAAGCGCGGGTGGTCCGCGTCCACGCCCAGGGGGAGGGCGCGCCGCTCCACGGTGCGGCCGGCCACGCTCAGCGGGGACGGGGCGGAGAGGTCGGGAGCGGCGACCCGCGCGTACCAGGGAGCCGTTCCGTAGCCGCCGAGATCCCGGGCGGCCGGCCAGCCCTCGGCCGCGAAGCCCGGCTGTTCCCATCCCGTCGGCACGTCCTTGCCCGCCGACCACCGGCCGTCGGTGACGACATCGGTCGTGCCGCCGCTGGTCAGCACTCGGATCCGCCCGATGACACCGGCCGACCCGCCCTCGTTCCGGCCGGCCAGCGCGATGGTGTTGGTCCCCGCGGTCACGGCGGACCGCAGGTCCACGTACAGGGCCTCACGCCAGGACTGCGCGGCTCTGGGGGAGGCGGCGAGGGGCTTTCCGTTGAGCCATACGTCGACGGAGTCGTCGCCGGTGACGACGAGTTGCGCGTCGGTCACCTCACCCTCGGCGACGGTGAAGCTCGTGCGGAAGTAGCGGTGTCCGGCGGGGGCGCCGGAGCGCGGATCTCCTTCCGGGTACCAGATCCAGCGGGCCGGGGACAGCCCGGCGGGCCCGGCCGCGGGTGCTCCGGTGGCCGCCTGCGCGCCCGCGGTGAACGTGCCGACGGCGCCCGCGGCGAGAGCACCGGCCGCCAGCGCCGAGGCCGTGCCGAGGAAGCCGCGTCTGCTGACCGGGGGTTCCGGTGAGCCGGGGGTGGGGGGTGTGGTCTGACTGGCCAACGGAGTTCTCCTTCACACGCGTCGGGCGAAGCAGGGCGGCTCGGTGAGCGGTGGAGCGGACAGTGACTTGAAACGTTTCAAATCGGTAATGCGGTGGCAACATATGAAAGTTGGTGAGCGGCGTCAATAGAGTGGCGCAACGTTTCATCGACTCCTGTGCGTTGCTTGCGCGAGGCCTTCGAGGCGCGCCCATGGCGCGTCCGCGCCGGCCTCTGCCGCGGACCCGGGGTGGGCGGTCTCGCGTACGTGGCCCGACCGGCCGACGCCCGTCACGGGCGGTGGTGCCGGCGAAGGAGCAGGTCGCGGCCCGTTCCGGCGCTTCCGATGCGCGGTCGGGGCCACGGAGCGGCGGAAATCGAGTGCTGTTTTCGGTCAAAAGATCTCGATTATCGGTCGTGCGGCTTGCAGGTGAGTCGAGGCTGGCAGAGCATCGGGATGCGCCCGGCGGGGAGGCTGGGTCAGGGGAGGGGGATGGCCGAGGGCATCCGGACTGCGGCAGGTCGTGGAGGAGGACCGGGCCGCGCCCAAGCTCCTGGTGTCGCCGCGCGACGGCTGCCAACTGACGGTCCCACCAGCGTCGGTGGACGCGGTGCGGGCCGAGGGACTCGCCGCCGAAGCCATGAACGCACGGGACGCCGGCCGGGAGGCCGGGTGCGGCAGCCTGCTGGACGAGGCGCTCGCGCTCCGGTGGGGCGAACCCCTCGCCGGGGTCTCGACCTCGTGGAGCAGTAATTCGAGCACCGTCTCGGGGAGGGGCAGTACGGGCTGGTCGTCGCGGACCTCATCGGCTTCACGGACGCCAGGCCGGGGCACTGGCGGTGTTCGGCAGGGCGCGCCAGGTGCTCGCCGAGGAACTGGGCATCGGCCCCGGCCCGGAGCCGGCCGGCCTGCACGCCCGGATCATGGCCGGCGACCCGCAGTTGACGGGGCCCGCGGCGGACCGTGCGACGGACACCGCCAGGCCCTCGCTACGCTGAGCGCGGAGGTGGCAAGTGGCAGCAGGGGAGCACGAGTCGGCCGAGGTGTCGCAGTCCACGACGGTCGTGGTGATCGGTGCGGGTCCGGCCGGGCTGACCGTCGCCAGTCTGCTGCGCAGATGCGGCGTCGACTGTGTCGTCCTGGAGCGGCACAGCCGTGCGTACGTGGCGCAGCGGCAGCGGGCCGGCATCGTGGAGAGCCGTGCCGTGCGGATGTTCGCGTCCTGGGGGCTGGCCGACCTGGTGCTGGGCGGCGCCCCGCACGACGGCATCCTGGAGTTCCGGGTGGACGGGGAGAGCCACCTCGTCGACGACAGCGACGGCTCCGCAGGCCCCGGGGCGCGTCTGTGTCCCCAGCAGGTCCTGGTCCACAAGCTCACCGCCGCCCATCTCGCCGACGGCGGCGACCTGCGCTACGAGGTGGCCGACGTCTCCCTGCACGACCTGACCGGAGACCGCCCGACCGTGCGCTTCCGTTCCGCCGACGGCGTCCGGCATGCGATCACCTGCGCCTTCGTCGCCGGCTGCGACGGTGATCACGGCGTCTCCCGGTCCGCCGTCCCCGAGGGTGTGCTCACCGCGCACACCCTCGACCACGGCATCGGCTGGCTCACCGTCCTGGCCGACGCCCCGCCGCCCGCCCACCCCTTGCTCGCCGTCAGTTCGCACGGCTTCGCCGCGCACTTCCCCCGCGGACCGCACAGCAGCCGCTACTACCTCCAGTGCCCGCCCGACGACCGCCCCGACGCCTGGCCGGACACCCGCGTCTGGGAGGCGCTGCGCACCCGCCTGGCCGACCCGGCCCTGATCGCGGGGCCGATCACCGACCGGGAGACCTTCCGGCTGCGCAGCCTCGTCCACGACCCCATGCAGTACGGCCGGCTGTTCCTCGTCGGGGACGCCGCCCACATCGTGTCCCCCATGGGCGGCAAGGGTATGAACCTCGCCCTGTACGACGCCGATCTCTTCGCCCGCGCGGTGCGGGACCACGTCCGCGACCAGGACGACACGGGGCTGCGCACCTACTCGCGGCGCTGCCTGCGCAGGGTCTGGAACGACCAGGAGTTCTCCCACTGGCTGACCCGGACGGTCCACGACGCCGGCGACGACACCCACGCGGGCCCGTTCCTGCGTCATGTGGCCCGGGCCCGTCTCGACCGGCTCTTCACCTCACCGACGGCCGCCCAGGCCTTCGCGGAACTCATGACCGGCCTGGACCCGGCTTAGGGCCCAGCTCTCCCCGGCTCTTGCGAGAGCACGACGCGGTCACCCCCGGCGACCGCGAGTCGGTTCTCGCACCGCCGTGTGCCGGGGAGGGACCGGATGAGGCCGGACAGCCCTTCGCGGCCGGGCGGGATGTGCCTGATGAAGGCCCGGGGCCGGGGCCCGGTCGCGCATGTCCTCAGAGGCCGGCGTGGTGGTCGGTCCCCTCTTTGGTCAGGGCGGCTCCAGGGAAGGCGACGACCGGGCGAGGGCCCGGGCCGCGCGCCGGCTCTCCACGCGTAGACCGTGGGCAACCGAACCTCTCCGTCAGGCAATTGACGCGGTGCCAGGAGGCTGCTTCACTGAGGCAGTGGCTGAGCCACTGGACCAAGAAGTCGCTGAACCGGGGGCCCGCTGGACCAGCGGGCCGCTGAACCACTGACCGAAGCCTGGGAGATCCTCCGTGGCCGTCGAAAGCATTCCGCGCCGAACCGTGGTCGACCTGCTGGAAGCACGGCTGCGTGACGACATCCTGAGCGGCACGCACGTACCCGGCGCCCTGCTGCCCCCCGAGAGGGAGCTGGCCGCCGGGTACGGGGTCACCCGGACGACCTTGAAGCACGCGCTGTCCCGGTTGGAGCAGGCGGGACTGCTGAGCACCCGGCACGGCATCGGTACGCGCATCCTGGACTACCTGCGGGTCGGCGGCGCCGACCTGCTCCCGATGCTGGCCGCGCAGGACCCCTCCTGGCTGCGGGAGGTCTTCGAGGTGCGGCGGCAGGTCGGCACTCTGATCGCCGGCCGCGCGGCGGTACGGCGCACGGAACGGCAGGCCCGGCGCCTGGAACACCTGCTGCGTCTGGTCGCGGACGGCCCGGACGCCGACGCCGTCCAGCTCGCCGACGCGGAGGTCCACCGCGAACTGGCGCGGGCCACGGGGAACCGGGTCTATCTCCTCCTCACGAACACGCTGTTCAACGCATATCTTCCGGTACGGGCCTCGCTGCGGGCGCCGTTCGAGGACGCCGCGCGGGCCGCGGACCGGCTCGCGCCGGTGGTGCGCGCGGTGGTCGACCGGGACTGCGAGGAGGCGTGCCGCGCGGCGGAGACGTACCTGGCAGGCACCGAGAAGATCATGCTCAGGTCGCTGGGCAGTCCGCGGGGGCGCCCGGCCGCCGACCGTACCCGGTAGCCGCGCCTCCCGGCCGCGACTCCGTTCCCACAGCCTCCCCTCGAGGCGACGAGTGCCGCTGTGCGGCCCGGCGCCGATCAAGCATGGCCGCCCGTTCATCCGCTGTGTCTACGCGTGTCATGTACGGGCTAATTCCGGATGCCCGGAGCACTTCGGGCCCACCACCCCAGCACGGCCGCCCGTTCACCGTGGGCGCGGCGGCGACCACCAACACGAGGAGCATGGTGAGCAGATCAAGCAAGAGACGCGGCGTCCTCATCGGCGTGATGCTGTCCGCGGTCATCGGCGGCGCCGTCCAGCCGGCGATCGCCGCGCCGGTGCGGGACGCGGGCGACCAGGCCACACCGTTGCGGAAGTCCCCGGTGCGGTCGACCGAACAGGACATCGCGCGGGCACTGTCCGCCTCGCTGCGCGACCCGCGGTGGCGCGCGCAGGTGCGTGCGGCCGCGCTCGGCACCGAGGACGTGGACCTCCAGTCGCTGGCGGGCCGCACCGCGGCTCCGCAGGGCAGGAACCTGCTCGCCGCCGTCTCCGCCGCGGACCGTCGCATCGCGGACCTGAAGGGCCTGCCCGCGTCGACCGGTTCGCTGCTGCGCGTCCGGCTGGGCGCGCCGTCCATGCGGTCGCACCTGAACACCAAGGTCACCCCCTGGATCGCCGTCGCCGCCACCGACGACGACGCCACGACCATCACGGCGTACGACAGCCAGGGCCACGCCCACGCCGTCGGCACCGCGCGCGTCCCGGACCGCCCGCTGTACATCCTGGACATCGACGTCACCAAGGCGCACCGGGCCGGCCTGCAGGTGCTGCAGAAGGCCTTCGTCGACAAGGGGCTGACCTCTGCGCCGAAGGCGGCGAACAGCGCCGCCGCCGCGAGCGCCGGCTGGTGGGCGACCAAGGTCACGGCCATCGAGGTGAACGACGACGAGGAGCCGTGGTTCAAGGGCTCCGCCGAGATGTTCTCGCTGGTGACCGGATTCGGCCAGGACGGCGCGGCGCGCGTCGACTCGGTGGACATGCCCTACCTGGACTACGACGGCACCGTCTACTACCCGAACCAGATCCTGGTCAACTGGTCGAACTACAAGTACAACCTGGCCGACGTCGTCATGATGGAGGACGACGACGGCACCAACTACCGTGCGCTGGCCCAGGCGATCACCACGGCGCTGCTCACGGTGACCGACCAGGGCACCTACATCCCGCTGGTGAACGCGGTCCTGAGCGCGATCCCCGACGGGTGGTTCACCGACGACCCCGACTACGTGGAGTCCTGGTACACCCTCGCCCAGAACTCCTCGGGCCGCCTGAACGGCGCCTCGGGCAACGGCTGGATGACCGTCGAGCCCTACTTCGTCGAGCAGTTCTAGACCTCACGGACAGAAGCTGACCGGGCGGCGTCGTACACGGGACCGGTCCCGCGTACGACGCCGCACCTGTGCACGGCATCAGCCCTTGACGGGGCCGCCGTTGATGGCGACGCGCTGGCCGTAGCGGGCGTACGGGTAGTAGTCGTACGACGCGTGGTGCTGGACGCACCGGTTGTCCCAGAAGACGAGCGTGCCCGGCGTCCAGCGGACGCGGCAGTGCAGGACCGGCCTGCGGGCGGTGATGTCGAAGAGCATGTCGAGCAGGGCCCGGCTCTCGTCGGCGGAGAGCTGCGGGATGCGGCTGGTGTAGGCCTTGTTGACATACAGCAGCTTGCGGTCGGTCTCGGGGTGCCGGGCGATGAGCGGGTGTTCGCTCTTGGGGACGACGTAGTCGGCGGGCGGTGTGTATCCCGCCAGGGCCTGCGCGCCGTCGTGTATCGCGGTCAGCGGGTCCAGCAGGGCACGCATGGCCGGCGAGAGCATCTCGTAGGCGAGATGCATGTTGGCGAACAGGGTGTCGCCGCCGCATCCCGGCTCGGGGATCTCGGTGATGTAGAGCATCGACCCCAGTGACGGTTCGGCGTCGGCGGTGCCGTCCGCGTGCCAGCCGTTGCCCGCCACATCCGCCGCGGCCGACGTCGTGCGGATCTCCAGGATGCAGGGATCACCCTCCTCCGGCGGCGGGTTGACGGGGCGCAGTTCACCGAAGGCGGCGGCGAAGCGCTTGTGGTGCTCGGCGGTGATCGTCTGATCGCGGAAGACGAGGACGTGGTGGTCGCGGAAGGCGGCCCGGATCTCCTCCAGCTGCTGCGCCGGTATCTCCTGCGACAGGTCGACGCCCGAGACTTCCGCCCCCAGAACGGGGGTGATCCGTTCGACGGTCAGCGTGCGGTAGGGGTACGCGGGACGCGTGGTCACCGCTTCCAGTGCCTCGCGTTCGTATGACTCCATGTCAACCTCCTGAGGGGGATGCGGTTTACAGGTCGGCGATCCCGCGGGCAGCGGTGCCCGATGCCGCCAGCGTCGTCCTGATCGTCTCGGCGACCGTGTCCACGTGGGGTGCCGCGACGATGCCGTAGTGGTCCGTGGGCAGAGACCTGAGGACGGCGGACGGGGGCAGGCAGGTGGCCCACTGCCGGTCCGGCTCCCGAGGACCCACGGGGGTGGGCATGCCCGCCGTGGGGTGTCCGGCCAGCCACAGATACGTGGGGACGGAGACGAGCGGCCGTACGCGGTGTTCCCCGAGGCTGCGCAGGTTCGCGCGGCAGCACCGGGCCAGCCTCTCGGCGTAGGCCTGTGCGTGCCCGGCCGGCGACGAGGAGGCGCCGGCGCCGAGTTCGGCGGCGAACACCTTTTCCAGATGTGCCTCGTCGTAGGCGGCGACCAGTGCCTGCGCCTGGGGCGGTGGCGGATCCAGGAGGTAGAGCGCCTCCAGCGGCCGGCCGGCCGACTCGGCGAGACCCGCCATCTCCATCGCCACACGGGCACCGTAGGACCATCCGGCGAGGTGCAGCCGGTGGTCCGGTCCGCCGAAGCGCTCTCGTAGTTCCGTGTCGTAGTGACGGGCCCGCTCGGCCAGTGACCATGCGGGCGTCCCGGCGTCGCGGAGGCCCGGGTCGGCGATGAGGCACACCGTGGGCGCCGGGCCGAGCGCCGCCACCAGCGCGCGGTATGCCTGGATGTCTCCGCCCACCGGGTGCACCAGGCACAGGACGGCCGGCCCGGTTCCCTCCTGCCAGATGTCCAGCACGACCCGGCAGGCGCCGTCGGCCGACTCGGCGATGGGCTCGGCGGAGGTGAGGGCCGCCTCGATGTGTTTCAGGATCTCCGTGAGACTGACACGGTGACTGAAGGAGGCCAGGTCGAACTCGACGCCGTAGTCGTCCTCGATCCGGGCGATCAGGCTGAGCAGGGTCAGCGAGTCCGCGCCCAGGTCGTACAGCGAGTCCTCGGGGTCCAGCTCCGCCACGCCCAGCAGGTCCTGGACCACCCGGGCCATGGCGTCCGCCCGCGCTCC
This sequence comes from Streptomyces sp. NPDC026515, assembly GCF_055567595.1. Taxonomy (NCBI): domain Bacteria; kingdom Bacillati; phylum Actinomycetota; class Actinomycetes; order Kitasatosporales; family Streptomycetaceae; genus Streptomyces; species Streptomyces sp. NPDC026515. The sequence continues at coordinate 153,038 of NZ_JBVHQD010000019.1, read as the reverse complement.
GGCACCCCCGGTGTCGCAGGAGGCCGCGTCTGTCTCCCCGCCGTCCGTGGCCGGCACCGCTCCGGAGCCCGGGGGCCGGTCCGCGATCAGGGCCGGCGCGTAGAAGGCTCGGGAGACCTCGATGTCGGTGGTGGACACGAGGAGTTGCGGCAGTTGCAGGGCGAGCGCATCGGCGAAGACCGCCTTGCCTTCCTCGACGGTCAGGCCGACCCCGAGGTGGGCCTGATGGCGGCTGTCCGGGTTCCGGACCCGGGTCGCCATCCCGGTCTCGCTCCAGATGTCCCAGTCGATACCGATCCGGACGGTTGTCTCCGTCCCGGTGGCCCGGTGGTGGGCGAAGCCGTCGAGGAGCCCCGCCCCGGCCGCGTAGTCGCTCTGGCCGACACCGCCGAGCAGGGCGGACATCGAGGAACAGTAGACCGCGATCTCCGGGCGGAAGGCTCCGATCAGGTGCTCGACGACGAGTGCGCCCCTGTCGCGGACCGCGGCGGCCTCGCGCATCGCGGTGGCGTCACGTCGTACGAGCAGCCCTCCGTGGCCGAGACCGGCCGCGTGGACGACGCCGTCCAGCCGTGCCGTGTGGCCGGCGACGGCCGCCGCGACCTCGTGCACGGGCATGGCCGCCAGATCCGCCGGGACGAGCCCGACGCGGTGCGCCCAGCCGTTCAGCTCCACGGGCAGCCGCGGGTTCCTCGACAGCAGAAGCACCCGGCCGCGGGTGTGTTCGAGCAGCCAGGCGGCTACGGCCCGGCCGATGCCACCCGTGCCGCCGAGCACCAGGTGGACGGTGTCCGCTCCGGCCGGTACGAGGGAGCGCGTCCCCTCCGGTACCGCCACGGGGACGGTGCCCGGCCGCCACCAGTAACCCTGCCGCAGCGCGAGCTGGCGCGGCAGGGCCGGTCGGTCGGGACGCCCGGCCGCACGCGGTTCGGCGAGGACCGCGGCCACGTGACCGCCCCACCGGCCGAGGTCGCCGTCGGGGAGGTCGAGCCAGTGGCCCTCCAGGACCGATTCCTGGTGGGCGACCTCGACCGGCCCGGTGAGGAGCGCCAGTTCGGGTCTGTCCACCACACCCGCCACGGGCCGGGCGCCGTACGACAGCCACCACACCCGGGGTGAGGCGTTTCGCCCGGTCAGCGCCTGGGCCAGGGCAGCCGTGCCGTCCACGCAGGTGCGGCGGGCGTGTTCCAGGGTGACGGGACCGACCGGCCCCGTCACGTCGAGGGGCAGGGCGTGCACCCACTCGGTGTCGGCGGAGACCGGGACACCGTCCTCGGACAGCGCGTCGAGCAGCCGGCGCAGCGACGCCGGATCGGTGGGGTCCACCTCGTAGGCGTCCGGTCCGCTGCGCGCGAAGGAGCCGGCCGGGCGCACCCGGACGACGCGCGACGCCACCGCCCTGAAGGGCGCGAGCGCCGTCCGCGGAGTGTTCCCGGAGGCCACGACGACCACGGCGGACGCGCGGCCGCCCGGCACGGAGGTGTCCGCGACCGCGGCACGGCGCAGCCGGACCCAGTGCGGCTGGTGCAGCCAGTTCTCCCGGGGCAGCCGCCGGGGCGGGGCGGCCGGCGCCTCGCGCGGCTCCTCGGGCGGCCGGTCGAAGTCGTACTCCGCGAGGGAGAAGGACGGCGGCGGGAAGTCCCAGGGCGCCGGAGCGGAGCCTGCCCCCCAGTCGACGGGGCGTCCGGCGGCCCAGTCCGCGGCGAGGCCGTCGGCCGCGCGGCCGGCCGCGGAGACCGGTGCGGCGTCCGGGTCCGCGGTACCGAGCGGCACCGCCCCGGTGGCCACCGCGCGCAGCCAGCGCCCGGCCGCGGCGGCGTCCGTCACGGGTGCCGCCGCCCGCAGGCGGCGGGCGACCCGCCCGCCCTGAAGATGACGCAGCACGAACCCGTACCGTTGCGGGTGCAGTCGAAGGTAGTCGGCGATGCGGGCGGCGTCGGCGGCGAGGGCGTCCGCGCTGGAGGACGACAGGACGAGGCACCCGGGTACCTCGCGGTCCGCCACCGTTCCCGTCGCGGTGTCCTGTTCCACGATGACGTGGGCGTTGGTGCCGCCGATCCCGAAGCTGCTGACCGCGGCCACCCGTTCGCGGCCCTCGGGCCAGGGCACGGCCTCGGCCGGGACGTGGAAGGGCGTCGGGTCGGGACCGATCTCCGGGTTGAAGGCACGGAAGTTGAGGTTGGGCGGCAGGGTCCCGTGGTGCACGGCGAGGACCGCCCGTACCAGGCCCACCACACCGGCGGCCGCGCCCAGGTGGCCGAGCTGGCTCTTCACGGAGCTCAGGGCGCAGCGGCCGGACTCGCTCACGTCGAACGCCTGCCGCAGCGCCCCCACTTCGATCGGGTCACCCAGCCGGGTGCCGGTGCCGTGGGCCTCCACATAGCCGAGGTCGGCGCCGGTGCGCCCGGCGCGGGACAGGGCGGTGCGGATCACCTCGCGCTGTCCTGCCAGGGACGGCGCGGTGTAGCTCATCTTCGCCCCACCGTCGTTGTTGATCGCCGAGCCGGTGATGAGCGCGTAGACGGTGTCGCCGTCCCGTCGTGCCCGCCGCAGCGTCTTGAGGACCACGACGCCGACACCGCTCGCGCCGACCGTGCCGGTCGCGTCGTCGCTGAAGGGCCGGCAGTCGCCGTCCGCGGAGAAGATGTGCTGCGGACGGTAGCGGTACCCGCCGGTCAGCCCGGGGTCGACGAGCACTCCGCCGGCGAGCATCACGTCGGCCTCACCCTGCCGGAGCAGGCCGGCCGCGAGGTGCACGGCGACCAGGGAACTGGAGCAGGCCGTCTGGGCGCTGAAGGCGGGGCCGGTCAGCCCGAGGTGGTAGGCGACCTTGGTGGCCAGGAAGTCCTTCTCGTGGTGCAGGGCGAGCTGGAAGTTGTCCGGCAGCCGGGCGGGGTCCGCCTCGCGCAGCAGGGACTGGAAGTAGGTGTTCTCTCCCGCGCCGGCCACCAGGCCCACCCGGGTGGCCGAGGTGTCCGCCACTCCGGCGTGCGCGAGGGCCTGCACGCCGGCCATCAGCAGGTGACGCTGTTGCGGGTCCATCAGCCGTGCCTCGTGCGGGCTGATGCCGAAGTGAGCCGGGTCGAAGTCGAGCATGCCGTCGAGCGTGCTGTGCGCGCCGACGACTCCTTCCGGCGCGTCGATGCGGCGGATCCCGGTGCCGCCGGAGACCACCAGCTCCCAGAAGGCGGCCAGGTCCGGGGCACCGGGCACTCGTACCGCCATGCCGACGACCGCGATCGGCTCGCCGGGTCCGGTGGTCCGCCCCGGGGGCCCGTCGTCCGTCGCGGCCGGCCGGGTGGGCGGCCGCCGGGTGGTGAGATGGCGGGCCAGCGAGCGGACGGTGACGTGCTCGAACAGGTCAGCGACGCTGAAGCGCAGGCCGAGTTCGGTGGTGCAGCGCAGATGGAAGCGCATCAGCGTCAGACTGGAGGCGCCCGCCTCGAAGAAGGTCTGATCGGGTGCGATCGCCGATCCGGTGACCTCCTCGAAGGCGGCGCTGATGCGCTCCTCCTCGGCCGACAGGCCCGTGCGGGCGGTCCCGGAACGACGTATCTCTTCCCCCGGTGCCCGGAGGACGGCCCGCCGGTCCAGTTTGCCGCTGGGGGTGCGGGGCAGCCTCTCCAGCCTGCGGAAGCGGTCCACACGTACGTAGGAGGGCAGCAGGGCGGACAGATGCGCGGTGAGGCCGTCGGCGGACGGCACCTCGCCACGTACCTCCAGGGCCGCCGTCAGCCGGCCGCCGTCGCCTGTGACGACGGCATTGGCCACCGCGGGATGGCGCAGCAGGGCCGCCTCGACGGAGCCGAGTTCCAGCCGGTGCCCGCTCAGCTTGATCTGCTGGTCGTCACGGCCCGCGTAGTGCAGCAGGCCCGCACGGTCGAAGTACGCCTGGTCGCCGGTGCGGTAGAACAGTCCCGCGCCGGGGAGTTCGACGAACCGGGTCTCGTCGAGCGCGGGTGCGTCGAGGTAGCAGCGGGTGGTCATGGTCCCGCCGATCAGCAGCTCGCCGGTGCGGCCGGGCGGGACCGGGTCGCCCTGGGCGTCCACCACCCGCAGGTCGGCGCCGGCCACCGGGCGTCCGATGGCGGGCCGCTCGGGCCAGCGCCCGGGATCCCCCTCCAGGCACAGGGCACTGACCACATGTGTCTCGGTCGGCCCGTAGTGGTTGAACAGGCGCGCGCCGGGGAGCCCGGCGAACCACCGCCGGATGCTGTCCGTGCACACCAACTGCTCGCCGGCGGTGACCACCTCGCGCAGGCGGGCAGGATACCTGTTAAGCCGGACGGCGTACTCGGCGAGCAGGTGCAGGGCCACGTACGGCATGAAGATCCGCTCGGCGCCCGCGGAGTCCAGCCGGTCGAGGAGCGCGGGTACGTCCTGCCGCCACTCCGGGCGGACGAGGTGGAGGACGCCGCCTGTGCACAGCGTCCCGAAGATCTCCTGGAAGGACACGTCGAACGCCAGCATCGAGAACTGCTGGGTGGCCGCGGGGGCGGTCAGGCCGCCAGGACCGGACTGCCACCTGATCAGGTCGCACAGCGTGCGGTCGTAGATCTGCACGCCCTTGGGGACGCCGGTGGAGCCGGAGGTGAACAGCGTGTACAGCGGGCGGGTGGAGCCGTGCGCCGGTGCGTCGGCCGGGCGTTGGTCGTCCCGGTGCCGGTCACCCCTGTGCCGGTCGTGCTCCGCGCCCGTGCCGTCGCCGCCGTGCCGCGCCGGATCCGCCGCCGTGACGACATGGCGCACCACGCCGTCCGGGAGCAGCGTGTCCAGCGTGGCCGAGCCGTCCTGCGCGGTCAGGACGCACAGCGGGTCGACCTGTTCCAGGACCCGGCGCAGTACGTCGGCCGGGTAGGAGGGGTCGAGGGGGACGGCGGTGACGTTCAGCCTTGCCAGGGCCAGCAGGGCCACCACGTGTTCGGCGGAGGGATCCAGGTACAGGGCCGCCCGGCAGGGGCCGCCGTCGGCCGGGATCGGGTAGCGGCCGGCCAGTTCCGTGGCGAGGGCCGCGGCACGGGCGTCGAGGGCCGCGTAGCTCAGGGTGGCGCCGTCGGCCGTGACGACGGCGGGGGCGTCCGGAGTGCGGGCCACCTGCCGGCCGAAGCCCTCGGCGATCGTGGTGAAGCCGGGTTCCGGGGCGGGTCCGCGCCCGTGCACCGGAAGGGACCGCCGGTAGGGCGCGACGAGTTCACGCGCGGTGCCGCGGCCACCGGCCGCGAGCGCGTCCACGCCCCGCCGGAACAGGTCCGCCATCGCCTCGACGTCCTCGGCGGTGAACCGGTCCTCGGCGTACTCCCACAGCACGTCGAGCCCGTCCGCGTGCTCGACCACGGAGACCGTCATCGGGCATTTGGCCTCCGGTGCCGCCCACCACAGGGGGGTCGGGACGCAGCCGGGCAGACGCAACGCCCCGAAGTCGGTGTTCTCCAGGACGAACAGGAAGTCGAACGGTGTGCTGTCCCCGACGGCCTCCCAGCCGGTCAGCACGTCCGCCAGTGCCACGTCCTGGCGTCCCAGTACCTGCCCGGTGTCGGTCCCGGTGCGGGCGAGGTGCGAGCGCAGGTCCGCGCCGGGTGCGACGGTCAGCGGCAGCAGTACGGTGTTCGCCATCATGCCCGCGCTGTTCTCCCACTCGCGCACCGGGCGGCCCGCGACCGGGGCGGCGACGCGTGGGCGCACCAGGCCGGTCACGCCGTACAGGCACCAGGAGAACACGCTCAGCAGGATCTGGAACCGGGTCAGTCCGAACTCGGCGCACAACTGGTCCACGTGCGACCGCCGGACGACGTCCAGCGAGGTGTGCAGCAGGCGGGCCCGAGGTGCCGGATCCGCGTCCGGGGCGGGCAACGGCTCCTGGGGATCCGCCAGTCCCCGGTAGAACGCCAGGAGTTCGTCGCGCTGTGTCTGGTAGACCGGGCTCGCGAACCGGTCGTTCTGCCAGACGGCGAAGTCCAGCGGGGTCGGTGCCGGGGTGCCGGGCCGCGCGGTTCCGGCGTAGGCGGCCGACAGGTCGTGCAGCAGGATGCCCAACGACCAGCCGTCCACGGCGATGTGGTGAAGGTGCAGCAGCAGGGTGCCGCCGCCGTCTCGCGGCAGCCAGCAGGCGCGGAGCATGCGGGGGACGGCGAGGTCGAAGGGCTCGGCGAAGAAGGTGTCGGCGAAGGTGTGCGCCTCTTCCTCGTCCCAGGTCCGCCGGGGCCCCGGCTCGTGCCAGGGGTCGTACGGCTCGCCGACGGTCTGCTCCAGGCCGTCCGGGCCGAGGCCGAAGCTCGTCCGCAGCGCCTCGTGGCGTGCCACCAGGCCGCGCAGCGCCCGCCGCAGGGCACTGGTGTCGACGGGGCCGTCCACGCGGAAGGCCTGGTTGACGGAGTAGGCCCGGGAGCCCGGGGCGCGGCGCTGGAGCAGCCACAGCCGCTGCTGCTCGCTGCCGGCGGGCGCCGAGCGGGCACCGGAGACCACCGGTGCCGGCAAGGTGTTCTGCTCGCTGGGACGGCCCGTGGCGAGGGAGCGGGCGACGTCGGCCAGGTCGCCGTGGAGGACCGCCGCCTGCGTCAGCTCGCGGCCCCATCGCTGTCGCACGGCGAAGCAGAACCGGAGCGCCTTCAACGAGTCGCCGCCACTGGCGATCCACCGGTCGCCCAGCCCGAGACCTGTGGTGCCGAGTATCTCCTCGGCCAGTTCGACGACCTGACGCTCCGTCTCCGTGACGGCCGGACCGTCGGGGCCGCAGGCGACGGGCCGCCAGGGACGGTCGGTCTGCCGCAGCAGGGCGGCCCGGTCGACCTTGCCGTTGGCGTTGAGCGGCAGCTCGGCCACGAGATGAATCTGATGGGGGCGCATGTAGGCGGGCAGCTGGGCCGCCAGGTGGCTGTCGAACTCCTCGTAGGACACGTCCCGTCGGAGGACGACGAACGCCAGCAGCTCGTTGGGCCCCGCCAGGCCCGCGCGGCGCGTGCACACATAGGCACGCTGGACCGCCGGGTGGGTGAGAACGCGCCGTTCCACCTCGCCGGGTTCGATCCTGAAGCCACGGACCTTGACCTGGCGGTCGGTTCGCCCGACGTACTCGATCAGGCCCTCGTCGTCGGTCCGCACGAGGTCGCCGGTGCGGTAGTACCGCTCCTCGCCGCCGTCGAGCCACGGCAGCCGCACGAAACGCCGTTCGGTCTCCTCGGGAAGGCTGCGGTATCCGACGGCGAGTCCGGCCCCGCTCAACAGGAGTTCGCCGACCTCACCGGATGCGGCGATCCGCTCCTGACCCGGTACGACCACGACCGCACCGGTCTGCGGCAGGGGCCGGCCGATCGGCACCACGTCACCGTCGAAGTCCCGCGGGATCGGGTGGCACAGGGCGAAGGTGGTCGACTCCGTCGGCCCGTAGATGTTGAACAGGCGGGTGCCGCTGCCGGCGTTGTCCCGGTACCAGCGGCGCATCACCCGCGGGTCGAGCTGCTCGCCGCCCACGAGGACCTCGCCTGCCGCGGCGAAGCAGTCCGGCACGGCCGTGACCATCGCGTTGAACAGCGCCGTGGTGATGAAGACGGTGTCCACCCGCTCGTGCCGCAGCGCCGCGGCGAGCCGCTCGGGAGTCTGCACGTCACCCTCGCGCAGGACCACGCAGCAGCCACCGGTCAGCAGGGGCGCCCAGACTTCGAAACTCAGCGCGTCGAACGCCGGATTGGCCAGGCAGGCGTAGCGCAGTCCGGGCTCGATGCGGATGTACCCGGGATGTGCCAGCCGCCGCACCCCGGCGTCCCGGACCTCGACTCCCTTGGGCTGCCCCGTCGTTCCGGAGGTGTAGAAGAGGAAGGACACCTCGCCGGGGCCGGACGGGTCCTGCACGGCGGCACCGGGTTCCGGAGGCCCGGGCAGCAGGTCGTGCGCGGCGAGTGCCGGCAGGTCCTGCGGAAGGTCAGCGGCGGTCCCGGCCGTCTCGTGGACCAGGGCGACCGCGGCGGAGTCGCGGAGGATGAAGTGACGGCGTTCGGCGGGGCTCTGTGTGTCGAGAGGCACGACCTGTGCCCCCAGCCGCAGAATGCCCAGCATCACGCAGACCAGACGCCACGACCGCGGCAGCGCCACCGCCACGGCCTGCCCCGCGGTGACGCCCCGGCGCCGCAGCTCCCGGGCGACGAGGGCCGCGGCGGTGTTCAGCGTGGCGTAGTCGAGGCCGACGTCACCGTCGGCGACGGCCTCGGCATGCGGTGTCCTCAGGGCCCGGCGGTGAACCGAAAGGGCTATTCCGGTCGGGGCGTCCGGGTCCTCGGCTCCGTCGGCGGGGGATGTCTCGACGCGCGGTTTCATCGTGCCTCCGACGTGCCTGAGGGGGTGGTGCGCCGCGTCTGGCCCGCGTCGTCCGCGGACGTCAGCCGGTGGAGTTCGGCGGTGAGGACGGCGGCGACGCGGGGGAGTTCGTCGCTCTCCAGCATGTCCCAGTGACCGCAGGCGACCGGCTCGACCGCGAACTCACCGCTGACGCGACGCCGCCAGAACGCGCGCAGACGGGCGGCGGCGTCCTCGGTGTCCGCGTCCTCGTCCGCCACGTCCGTGGCCTGCATCAGCACGACACGGGCGGGTGATTCGGGTACGGCGTAGTCGCGCCCGGTCGCGCGGTGGTGGTTGTAGACGTTCAGGTACCGGGCCACCTGGTCGTCGTCGATACCCGGGTACATGCCGTTGAAGCGCACCAGCTTCTCCCGGAACTCCGCCATGCCGACCGGCGTGATCGCGGCGCGCTGCTCGTCGTCCTGGGCACCATGGGTGTCCAGAAGGACCACACTCACCTTCTCGTGACCGGCCGCCACCAGGCGACGGCCCATCTCGTACGCGATCAGACCGCCGTAGGAGAGCCCGCACAGCACCAGTGCCTCGTCGGCCCGTGCGTCGACGAGCCGCAGGTACTCCGCCGCCATCGCCTCGACGCCGGGCAGGGTGGACTCGCCGGGATTGATGCCGGGCGCCTGAAGCCCCACCACGCCGATGTCGTCGGCCAGTTCGGCGGAGAGCGGCAGGTAGCAGAACGCGGTGCCGCCGGCGGGGTGCACACACACCACGCGCTGTCGGCCGCCGCCCGCACGGAACTCGACCAGACTGCTGGATCCCGCGGACCCCGCCTCGCTGCCGCTGCCGCGCACCCGTTCGGCGAGCGCCTCGATGGTGGGGTGCAGCATGACGTCCCGGACGGGCAGGGCGACGCCGAGTTCGTCCTGGACGGCGGACGCCATCTTGATGGCCGAGATCGAAGTGCCGCCCAGCTCGAAGAAGTTGTCGCCTATCCCGATGTCGGGATGGAGCAGCACCCGGCGCCAGACCCGGTACAGCGCCATCTCCACATGGTCGCGGGGCGCGGCCGCGTTGACCCGCCCCGCACGGGTCTTGGCGGCGGCGCGCAGCACCTCGGCCCGGTCCACCTTGCCGCTGCGGTTCAGCGGCAGTCGCGGGAACTCGGCCACCACGGCGGGGATCATGTAGTCCGGCAGCCGGTCCCTGAGGGCCGCACGCCACTCGTACGGCATCCGCGTGGCCTCGGCGTCACAGCCCACGCCCGCGACCAGATGGGGGCCGCCGGGTGTGTCGCGATCGGCCAGGACGACGGCCTCCCGCACCCCGGGGACCGCCAGCAGCGCCGCCTCGACCTCGCCCGGTTCGATACGGAAGCCGCGCAGCTTGAGCTGGTCGTCGCGGCGGCCGACGTACTCGGCGTTGCCGTCCGGCAGCCAGCGCGCCAAGTCGCCGGTCCGGTAGAGCCGTTCACCGGGGACGAACGGGTCGGGGACGAAGAGTTCTTCGGTCAGGCCGGGGCGGTTCAGATATCCACGGGCCAGACTCGCGCCGCCGAGGTAGACCTCTCCGGGCACTCCGACGGGCACCGGGCGCATGCGGCCGTCGAGCAGGTACAGACGAGTGCCCCGCAGCGGCCGCCCGATGGGGCACGGCCTCTCCAACGGCTGTGGATCGGTGTAGGCGGTGGAGTAGAGCGTGGCCTCGGTCGGTCCGTAGCCGAAGCAGACGCGCAGGCCGGGCAGCAGCTCACGCATGCGGTGCAGGGTGCTCTCGGGCAGGGACTCCACCCCGGTGAGGAGCTGGCGCAGGCTCGATCCGGCCAGGCGCGCCGCCGGGTCCTCGCCGATCCACAGGACGTAGGACGGGGGCAGGAACGCCTGGGTGACCTTGCGTTCGCGCATCCAGTCCAGCAACGCCCGCGGGTCACCGCGGAGTTCGTCGGGAACCAGGTGGAGCACGGCGCCGGTGGTCAACGGGACGAGGAGTTCGTGCACCGACGCGTCGAAGCCGATGTTCGACCAGGCCGAGGCCGCCTCGCCGGGCGCGTCCCCCATGAGGTCGCGCCAGTGGTCGAGGAGATTGACGACGCTGCCGTGCGTGACCGCAACACCCTTGGGACGGCCGGTCGATCCCGAGGTGTAGATGACGTAGGCGAGCCGGGCCAGCTCCGCGCCGACGGCCGGCGGCTCGTCGTGCCCGCCCTCCGCCTCCACCTTCGCGAGGTGCTCCCACGGCTGTCCGCGGTCGTCCGCGGAGTCCCTCCGGTCGCTCAGCACGAGGACAGGCGCGGCGTCGGTCACCATGGCGGTGAGCCGCTCCGGGGGCTGGCCGGGGTCCAGGGGCAGGTAGGCCGCTCCGGACTTGAGGATCCCGAGGACACCGACGACGAGTTCGGCCGTGCGTCCGGCGTGCAGACCCACCACACGATCGGGACCGGCGCCCCGGGCGATCAGGGCGTGGGCGAGACGGCTGGACCGGCGGTCGAGCGTCGCGAAGTCCAGTTCCGTGCCGCCGGCGGCCACCGCGCACTGCCCGGGCCGTTCGCGGACCTGCGCGGCGAAGCGCTCCAGCACGCCCGCCGGCGCCGGGTCGGCCACGGCGGGGCCCGTGCCGAAGGCGGCGAGGAGATTCCGCTGCTCGTCCTCGTCGAGCAGTGTCAGGTCGGCGATCTCGGCATCGGGCTGCTCGGTCATCAGACGCAGCACGCGGCGGAACTGACGTATGTACCGTTCGATCGTCCCCCGGTCGAAGAGCGCCACCGCGTAGTCGATCTCCCCGGTGAGGTGCCGGCCCTCGTCGGCCAGGGCCAGGACCATGTCGAACTTCGCGGGTACGTGAGCGGCGTCCTGCCGCAACTCGACGTCCAGGCCCGGAAGTTCGAGTTCCTTCCGCATGGAGGGGACCCAGGCGAACATGGTCTGGAACAGGGCTGTGCAGGCAGGGCTTCGCGGTGGGTTGACCAGTTCGACGACTCGCTCGAAGGGCAGGTCGACGTGTTTGAGGCCGTCCCGGATCCGCTGGTTCACCCGCTTCAGGGCGTCCCTGACGCTGGGCGTGCCGGAGAGATCCGCGCGCAGGGCGAGGGTGTTGACGAAGAAGCCGATCAGACCCTCGACGTCCCCGCGTCGGCGGTTGGACGTGGGCGCGCCGACCACGATGTCGTCCTGCCCGGAGAGCAGGGACAGCAGCACGGACCAGCCGGTGAGGACGGTCGCGTAGAGGGAGACATCGTTGTCCGAGGCCAGCGCGCGCAGGTCCCGTGTCAGGTCCTCGTCGACGAACACGGGCAACCGGTCGCCGCGGAAGTCCTGTTCGGGCGGCCGGGGCCGATCGGTCGGCAGGGAGATCACGGCCGGGGTGTCCGCCAGCGCGGTGGTCCAGTAGTCGGCGTGCGGGGCGGGCTCGTCTCCGGCCATCCACTCCCACTGCCAGCGCGTGTAATCGCTGTACTGCCAGGTCAGTTCGGGCAGGGAGACGTCCTGCCCCCGCTGAAGCGCGGAGTACACCTGGCCCAGCTCTCTCAGCAGCAGGGAGCGGGACCAGCCGTCGAAGACGATGTGATGGACCATCAGCACAAGTACGTGATGGTCTGGTCGGAGCGCTATCAGGCAGCCGCGTGCCATCGGCTCCTCGCCCAGACGGAACGGGGCGCCCTCCACCCGGGACCGTATGCGTGTGAACCGTTCGGCCCGGTCCGGCAGCCCCGTCAGATCCTCGAACGTCACCGGGAACCCCGTGTCCGGCGGATCGACGACCTGAAGAGCCGAACCTTCACAGGGGACCAGCCGGGTGCGCAGGGCCTCGTGCCGGGCCGCGAGCAGATGCAGCGCCTCGATGAGCGCGTCCCGGTCCAGCGGCCCCCGGATGTCGAAGGGCATCGGCTCGTTGTAGGCGGCGCTGGCGTCTCCGTCCATGCGCGCCATGACCCACAGACGCTCCTGCGCCAGTGACAAAGGCGCGGATTCCGTCTCCTGGTCAAAATGATTACTGACTGCGATTCGGGGTAAAGACACGGATTACCCTTCACGAGAACAGAATGCGGCGGAAATCAGGGACGGCGTTCCCGGAGTGTCGGACCGACGTCCGGAACGCGTGCGTTGCAATCAATGTGCGACCAGAAAACAATGCCCACGAGGCCGGGGCCCCGGCGGGACCCTTGTGGGGACATTCTGCTGTCCGTACTGGTCAGAGCCTCCATCACGCTGCCGCGCGAACGGCGTGGAGAGCAGGTCGTTCCGGATTTCGAACCGGGCTTTCACGGATCCGGGCGGGTGGCGATTGCGGACGTTGCTGTTTATTCGACCACCTGTGCGGTGGCTCATTTCCGTCGATGCTAAATGTGCTCCGATTAAGCGGTCAACCGTGACCAACGCCACACACGTTGGGCGTCGGATTACCGTTTACGTTCGGCATGCGACATTAAGGGTTTTGCCCGAAGATAGCGGACCACACGAGGCCAATGGTTCACTTCGGTCGCGGCACGACGTGTTCGTCGGGGACGGCGTATCCGGAGACGGAAGGCCATCGCACGGTCATGACCACGGAGTCTTCCTCGGCGCGCCAGGAGTGATCCACCCCCTGACCCCAGACGACGTAGTCGCCCTGCCGCTCCAACAGCACACTGCGGCCGGGGAACTCCATACGGAAGCGTCCGGTGATGAGCACCAGCAGCGCCGTCCGCACCTCGCCCTTCACCCATTGCGCCCGCTGCTCACCGCGTGGATGGACACCCCACTTCACCTCGACGGCGTCGCTGTGGCGGGGATCGCCCTCCTCCTTGAAGTGCCCGAGCAGCCAACCCCGGTCCGCTGCCGCGTCCTTGCCCGCATTGCCTGTGTACACGCCGTCGTCCATGAACCCGAACGCTAGCAACGGGAGTGCCGGGCCGGCCCCGGCACGATCGACCACGTGATCACGGCCCGCACACGCCGAGGCCCCGGACGGCTCACCCCGCCCGGGGCCCCTTCGCCGGGATCGGTCCGGGCGCTACGGGACGGCGTCGTTCACCGTGACTCCTCGACCAGCCGGCGCGCGGCCACCTCCGCTCCGTCGGTGCGGAGCCGGCCGCCCAGGGACGTCGCACGCGCGCGGGTCTCGGGGGACAGGGCGGTCTTGAGCGCGATGCCCAGGGATTCGACGGTCGTGGTGGGGGCGTCGAGAGCCGCACCGAGGTCCAGGGCCGCCACCCGGTGGGCCCAGTACGGGTTGTCCGACAGCTGGAGAGGTATCACCACCTGCGGCACGCCTGCCCGGGCCGCCGTCAGCGTGGTGCCCGCGCCGCCGTGGTGGACCACGGCGGCCACCTTGCGGAACAGGTTCTGATGGCTGACCTCGCCGATGGCGAAGCAGTCGTCCCCGTCGTCGAGGAGGTCCAGGTCCGCCCAGCCACGGGACACCAGGACGCGGTGCCCCTGGGCGCGGATCGCCTCGACGGCCATGCCGCCGACGCCCTCGGCCGGGGCCATGCTGCCGAAGCCCACGTAGACCGGCGGGCTGCCCGCGTCCAGGAACCCGGCCAGGTCCGCCGGGAGGGGACGCTCGTCCGCGAGCGTCCACGCGCCCGTCTGGACGACGTCAAGGCCGGGGGCCGTCCGCCACGGCCCCAGGACCGGGTCCGCCGCCAGCCACGGACGGCCGGTGATGACGTGATCGCGCACGTTGTCCACCAGCGGCAGACCGAGGGCCGCCCGGTGGCCGTTGAGCGCCTCGCCGAACTGCGCGTCGACGTTGCGGGCGTCCAGCTCCCAGAGCCTGGTGTTGTCGGCGGCCTCGGGTTCCGGCCACCCCGGCCGCGGCGGGGGCGCGTGGTATGGAGAGGGCAGATGGACCGCCGCGTAGCTCACGTACACGTAGCGGACACCCGTAGCCTCGGCCACGGACCGTGCGGCGACCTGCCCCAGACCGGCCGCCAGCACCACGTCACATCCGTCGAACGCCGCGGGGAACGCGTCGAACTGCGCCTCGACCAGCTCGTCCCGGTAGCGGGCCAGGTCCGTCGCCGAGGGCAGGGTCTGCCCGCGCATCAACTCCCTGACCGGGAGCCCGACCGGCACCAGCCGCACACCGATACCCGCGAGCCGCCTGGCGAACTCCTCGTCCGGCGGCGCGCACATCCTCACCTCCGCGCCGAGTTCCCGCAGCCGCACCGCGAGCGCCACCAGCGGCTCGACGTCGCCACGCGTCCCGTATGTAGACAACAGCACCCGCATTCAGTGTCCTCTTCCGTCGGGTCTTGCCGGTCGGCCGGGGCCGGCGATGCTCGCCTCGCCCCCCCTCCACGCACGGCCGCGCCGGTCAACTCGGTTGCGCCACAACGGACTTGATTATCCGGGAATCGCGAGAGCGCTCATCGAGGTGGCCGTGGTGCGCGTGGTGCCGGAGGTTCGGTGGCGGCCGGCTCTGGGCAGTCTGTGCTCGGCGAGGTGTGCAAGATCCCCCATCGTCCACACAACCGGAGTGCTACGCGATGCAGAGTCCGTCCACACCCGTACCTGATGTTTCGGTCATCCTGCCCTGTGCCGGCCACGGAACACGTTTCGGGGCGCCCTACCCGAAGGAGTTGCACTGTCTGGCTCCCGGGGTCACCGTCCTGGACCGCAGCCTGGAGGCCGTCGTCGAACTCGCCAAGAGCGGACTCCACGTGCGCCTGGTCGTCGTGTTCGCACCCCACAAGCTGGACACGGTGAGTCATCTCGCCCGCTACGCCGACATGTTCCAGATGGTCTTCGTCTACCAGGACGAGTCCTGCGGACCCGGTCTCGACGGGGCGATCCGGTCCGCCCTGCCGATGACACGGGGACCGGTGGCCCTCGTGCTGCCCGACATCGTTGTCTCGGGCGCGGACGCGCAGGGCACGCTCCTCGACGCGCTGCGGCAGGTGGAGGTGGCGGGCTGGAGCGTGGTGGCCGCGGCGGAGCGGGATCACGACACGCTGCGGCAGATGGGCGCGTTGGCGGTGGCCGAGGCGGGAGGCGTCCTGACCGTGGGCGCGGCCACCGACAAGCCGGCGGATCCCTCCGGCTTCAACGCGTTCTGGGGCATGGTGGCCGTCACCGAGAGCGAGGCGCACCGGCTGCCCGACGTCGTGGGTACGGGAACGGCCAGCCCGTTGGCCGGCGCGGTGGCGCTCATGGTGGAGGGAATCGTCAACTACAACACCCCCGCGGCCTGAACTCGCGGGTGCCGTGAGGAACCGGGACGCCGGCGGGCTCTGGTGCACCGCCTACGGAAGGGCGTGTTGCGCGGGGTCGGTGTCCTGGTCGCGGGCCAGGGCGTGGGTGACCGCGGTGGTGTTCTCGTACAGGGCCCGGTACTGGGTGAACCGGCGGTCGTAGACAGGTGCGGTGGCACGGTCGGGCCGGACCACCGACTCCGCCGGGTTCCAGGCCGTGATGTCCGGTCGGCCGATCAGGCCGGCGGCGAGGAAGGCGGCACCGTAACTGGCACCGATGGTCGTGCGGGCGACGATCTGTTCGAGGCCGGTGACATCGCTGACGATCCGGGGCCACAGTCCGCCCCGGGTACCGCCGCCGACCGCGACGATCCTCCGGATGTCGGCACCGGCCGCGAGCATGGTCTCCACGTTGTGCCGTACCCCGTAGGCGGTGGCCTCCAGCGCCGCCCGCATCAGGTCGCCCCGGGTGTGACGCAGTGTCAGGCCCGCGATCACACCCCGGGCGTCGGGGTCCATGACGGGTGTGCGTTCCCCGGCGAAGTACGGCAGCATCACCAGGCCGTTCGCGCCCGGGGGCGAGGCGGCCGCCTCGCCGAAGAGCACGCCGGGGCCGACGCCGCCGAAGAGGTGCCCCAGCCAGTCGGTGACGGCTCCGGAGGTGGCCATGCCGCCGGCCAGGCAGCGGGTGCCGGGCAGGGCGCCGACCGTGGACCACATCGACGGGCTGGTCAGGAGCCGGTCGACGGTGTTCACGAGGAACATCGTGGTGCCGTACATCAGCATCAGGTCGCCGACGCCGTGGCCGCCGACGCTGACCGCCTCGCTCCAGGCGTCGATCGTCCCCACGATGACCGGTGTGCCGGCCGGGATGCCCGCGACGGGCCTGCTCACCCGGCCAGCCTCCTCGCCCGGCCAGCGCAGCGGGGGGAGTTCGATGCCGGGCGCGATGTACTCGGCCCACTCGGGGATCCAGCACTGTTCCTGGATGTCGAACAGCGGGGCGCACTGGCTGGCGGAGTGCAGGTCCAGCACGTAGGCGCCGGTCAGCCGCTGGACCAGCCACGACGCGGGCATCAGGAGGCGGCGGGCGTGTGCCCACGCCTCCGGTTCCCGCTCGCGGATCCAGGCGAGCTTCGGCCCGACGGCCTGGGACGACAGCGCCGACCCGCACCTGCGGAAGACCGCGTCCGCGCCCAACTCCTCGTTCAGCCGCGTGATCTGCTCCTCGGCGCGGGTGTCCACGCCGTACAGCACCGCAGGGCGCACCGGCTCTCCCGCGCCGTCGACCAGCAGGGTGCACGGGCCCATGCCACTGACTCCGACGGCCCGGACGGTGATGTCGTCACGGCCGAGCAGTTCGGCCGCGAGCGAGACGAATTCGTCCCACCACACGAGTGCGTCCATCTCGACGTGCCCCGGCCGGGGACGGTCGACCACATGGCCGCGAACCGCCTCGCCCAGGATGCGGCCGGCGGTGTCGACGACCACGCCCTTGGTGCTCGAGGTGCCAACGTCAACTCCGAAGACGACATCGATCACGTACTGCCTCCCTTGGCGCCGGATGCGCCACCGTAGCCTGTCGCTCCGCCGGGACGCCGTCCGCGACCCGCGACCCGCACGCCGGGCCGCGGTTCGTGTCGCCCCCGGAGGCAGGCTTGCGGCACTCGTTGACATGCCCCTGCCTTGTGGCTAGCTTCACGAGGAGTTCCCGCTCTGCTCCTTGGGCGCCCGCAGCTCAGGGTCCTCTCGAAGCGTTCGTCTCTCAGGCACCTCATCTCCACGGTTGGACAACGTTGTCAGCCTCGGTGACCTCACCGTCCCGGCACATCGTTCATCACCAGGGCCGTGCTCTCGGGCGCGAAGACAACGTTGTCGGACCTCCACTTCCGAGTAGAGGAGCAAACCCCGTGATCACACGACTGTCGAGACCGCCCGGAACCATGGCGATCGGTCTCCTCGCGGCCGCGGCACTTGCCGCGGCCGGGCTGTGCGCGCCCGCGTGGGCGGCAGGCAAGGCCGCGCTCGTCACCTCGCCCGCGACTCTTGTCAATCCGTTCATCGGGACGTCGAACCAGGCGGACGACTTCCCGGGGGCCGACGTCCCGTTCGGCATGGTGCAGTGGAGCCCGGACACACCCTCGCGTCCCGACGGCGGGGGCTACGAGTACAACGACTCGTCGATCACCGGCTTCAGCCTGACCCACATCGCCGGACCCGGCTGCGGAGCGGCCGGTGACGTACCGGTGCTGCCCACGGTGGGAGCCGTGAACACCGGTGCCACGGACGCCTTCTCGCACGCCAACGAGTCGGCGTCCGCCGGGTCGTACAAGGTCACGCTCAACAACCAGGTGACCACCGAGCTGACCACCACGACACGCAGCGGCATGGCCCGCTTCACCTTTCCCTCGACCAGCCAGGCCAACCTGATATTCAAGTTGACGGACAGTCAGAACGGGGCCAGTTCCACCCAGTTCACCAAGGTGTCGAACACCGAGGTGAGCGGGCAGGTCACCAGCGGCCACTTCTGCGGCGCGGGAAACACGTACAACGTCTACTTCGACATGGTCTTCGACCAGCCGTTCGCGTCGCAGGGCAGTTCGGTCGCCAAGAAGTCGCCCACCACCTCCGCGGCTGCGGCCAAGGCGTCGAAGAACACCGCCGAGCAGCCCGATGAGCCTGTACTGCACGGCAAGAGCTCGAGGACCGCGGACCCGAACGCCACGAAGGACGCCGCCACCCCTGCCGCCGCCGCCTCGAACGGCTACGTCACCTTCAACACCACGGGCAACCCGGTCGTGCAGGCCAAGGTCGGCATCTCCTACGTGTCGGTCGCCAACGCCGTGGCCAACCGGACCGCGGAGAACGGCGGCTGGGACTTCAACGCGACCCGTACCGCCGCGCAGAACGCGTGGAACAGCACGCTCGGCAAGGTGCAGGTGGCCGGCGGGACGGCCGCGCAGCAGCAGAGCTTCTACACCGCGCTCTACCACTCGCTGCTGCACCCGAACGTGATCAGCGACAGCAACGGCCAGTACTACGGTTTCGACGGGAGGACGCACACCGTGGACGCCGGTCACGGCGCGGCGTACGCGAACTACTCCGGCTGGGACATCTACCGGTCGCAGGCCCAGCTCGAGGCCCTCATCGCCCCGCAGGTCGCCTCGGACACCGCGCAGTCCATGGTCGACGACTACGCGCAGACCGGGATCTTCCCCAAGTGGTCCGAGAACAACGGCGAGTCGTACGTCATGGTCGGTGACCCGGCGGACGCCGTCATCGCCGACTACTACGCCTTCGGTGCCCGGAACTTCGACACCACGACCGCCCTGGCCGACATGGTCAAGCAGGCGAGCACCACCAACAACGACCGGCCCGGCCTCGGCTACCTGAACGCGCCGGGGTACATGCCGCACGACGGCAGCTACGGCTGCTGCAACTTCTACGGCCCGGTCGCCACCACCCTGGAGTACGACACGGCCGACTTCGCGATCTCCGCGATGGCCGGAGCGCTCGGCGACACCGCCAACCAGAAGACCTACGCCAACCGCGCGCAGGACTGGCGCAACGTGCTCAACCCCGCCTCCGGATTCGTGGAGCCCCGCAACGCCAACGGCTCGTGGACCGGCGGCTTCGACCCCACCAGCGGCACCGACATGGTCGAGGCCGACTCGTGGATCTACACCGCAATGGTGCCCTTCGACATCGGCGGGCTGGCGCGCGCCAAGGGCGGCAACACGGCGATGAACCACTACCTGGACACCGTGCTGCGCAGCTACACCGGAGCCAACGGCTACGCCTGGGTCGGCAACGAGCCGAGCATCGAGCTTCCGTGGGAGTACGACTACACGGGGCAGCCCTACAAGACGCAGGGCACGGTGCGGGCGATCCAGGACCAGATCTGGTCGAACACCCCGGGCGGCCTGGCCGACGGCAATGACGATCTCGGCGCGATGAGCGCCTGGTACGTGTGGTCGGCGCTCGGCATGTTCCCCGAGACGCCCGGCACCTCCGACCTCGCCCTCGGGTCACCGCTGTTCACACAGGCAGTGGTCACCCTTCCCTCGGGTGCGACGCTGACGGTCAACGGCAACGGCGCCGCCGACAACGCCCCCTACGTCCAGTCCGCGGCGTGGAACGGCACGGCGTGGAACAACGCCTACGCTCCCACCACGGCGATCACGGCCGGCGGCACGCTCGACTTCACGCTGGGCACCAGCGCCAACACGTCCTGGGCGACCGCGGCCGGCGCGGCACCGCCCTCCTACGCCGGAGACACCGCGGCGCCCGCTTCGCCGCGCATCGGTCCGCTCACCTCGGCGGTGGCCTCGAACCTCTGTGTGGACGACGCCTCCTCCGGCACCTCCGACGGCACCCACGTCCAGATCTGGGGCTGCAACAGCACCTACGCCCAGGACTGGATCATCGCCGGCGACGGGACGATCCGTACCCTCGGCAAGTGTCTGGACGCCGATCACAGCGGGACCACCAACGGCACGCTGGTCCAGCTGTGGACCTGCAACGGCAGCGGCGCCCAGCAGTGGACCGCCGGCGGCAACGGATTGCTGGTCAACCCCCAGTCGAAGCTGTGCCTGGACGACCCCAACTCCTCCACGGCGAACGGTACCCAGCTCCAGCTGTACACCTGCAACGCCACGGCCGCCCAGAACTGGAGACTGCCGGGCTGAGCCGTCGGCGGGGGAGTCGACGGCCCCCACACCCGACGGAGCCGGCCGGGCAACCGCATGCCCGGCCGGCTCCACGCACCCGCAGAGGTGATCAGCAGTACAGGTTGGCGCCAGGGGTGACGCCGAGGATCGAGGTGAAGCGCTGGTAGGCGTCGACGCGGCTCTGCACCTGGGCCGGGTTGCGGCCGTCGCATTCCAGGGAGCCGTTGATGGAGCGGATGGTCTGGCCGAAGCCGGCGCCGTTGACCATGGCGTTGTGGGGGGTCATCGTGCCGGGTCCGCTCTGGGTGTTCCAGTACCACAGGCCGGTCTTCCAGGCGACGGCCGAGTCGTTCTGCACCAGCCAGGGGTTGTCGAGGAGATCGATGCCGAGCGCGTCCCCGGCCGCCTTGTAGTTGAAGTTCCAGCTGAGCTGGATGGGGCCGCGCCCGTAGTAGGCGTCCTGGCCGGCCGGGCAGCCGTAGGACTGACTGCGGTCGCAGTACGTAGGGTAGTTGGCGGTGTTCTGCTCGACGACGTAGACCAGTCCGCCGGTCTCGTGGCTGACGTTGGCGAGGAAGGCGGCGGCCTCCTGCTTCTTGACGGTGTCACTGCCGGTGGTGGCGAACCCCGGGTAGGCGCTCAGCGCGGCGGTGAGACCGCTGTAGGTGTAGAAGCCGTTCCGGTTCGGGAACATCTGGTTGAACTGCGCCTCGCTGACGACGAAACCGGACGGGTTGCCGCCGCCACCACCGGCCGGGGCGTTCCACTTCTGGTTCGCGGCGCCGGTGCAGGTCCATATCTGCAGTCGCGTGGCGTTGGCGCTGCTGTTGTCCCGTACGTCGAGGCACTTGTTCGCGGCGGGGTTGACGATGTCGTGGGCGGCGGTGACGACCCACTGCTGGTTCGCTCCGCCGGAACAGTCCCAGAGCTGGACGGCCGCTCCGTCGGCGGTACCGCGGTCGACCACGTCGAGACACTTGCCGAGGGCGCGCAACGTGCCGTCGCCGTTGTTGGACCAGCTCTGGGCGCCGGTGCCGTTGCAGTCGTAGAGCTGGACGGCGGTGCCGTTGGCGCTGCTCGCGCCGGCCACGTCGACGCACTTGCCGGCCAGCCCCGTGATCTGCCCGGTGGCCGCCTGGGCCGGGGCGACGGTGAACAGGGCGGACAGGACGGCGGCGAGGACGACGCCCAGCGTCAGCCGGCCGAGGGCGCCGCGCCGACGGCGGCGGGACATGAGGAGAGGAAGGCGCATGGGGGACTGCTCCTGACGTGGATCGAGGGAGGGGGGAGTGCGGGACCGGCCTGCCGGCGACGGACGTGTCAGCCGAGGACCTGCTGGGTCACGACGATGTGTCCGGCGTCGGGGTCGAGGACACCGCCGAGCCGGCTGAAGGCGCCGTCGGTCAGATCAAGGCACTTGGGTTCCTGCGGGGTCTGGGCGAACGTGCCGCGGTCGTTGATCCGAACGGTCAGCGAGCGGCCGTTGGCGACGTTGGTGACCTGGACACGGGTACCGAACGGCAGTTGGGGCTGGCGGGAGAGGGAGGTGGCGGCCGTGTCGGCGTTGTTGTCGAAGAGTTCACCACTGGCGGTCAGGGCGCCGGGCGGCTGGGGACCGTAGTGGGTGGCCCAGCACTGTTCGCCGGACTGCTGCGCGGGGGCGTTCCACTTCTGGTTGGCGGCGCCGGTGCAGGTCCAGATCTGGATCCGGGCACCGTTCGCGGAGGAGCGGTCGGTGACGTCGAGGCATTTGTTCGCGGCCGGGTTGACGATGTCGTGGGCGGCGGTGACGGTCCATCGCTGGTTGGCGGCGCCGGTGCAGGTCCACAACTGGACCTTGGCACCGTCGGCGGTGGAGTTGGCCGTCACGTCGAGGCACTTGCCGAGGGCGCGCAGGGTGCTGTCGGCGCCAGGGGTCCACTGCTGGGCGGCGGTGCCGTTGCAGTCGTAGAGCTGGACCGGGGTGCCGTCGGCGGTGCCGGCACTCGCGACGTCGAGGCACTTGCCGGCGAGACCGGTGACCGTGCCGGTCGCCGCGGCCGCCGGTGCCGCGGTCAACGGACTGAGCAGCAAGGCCGTCAGGGCTACGACAGGAGTTCCGCGTAACGCGGTGGTGAGGAGGGGGAGCGAGGAGGGGGAGGAGGAGCGAGCAGCCATGGGGGTGGGGAAGCCTTTCCGAGGCGGCACGTGGGTGCGGCGGACACCGACAGGACGCACGTCGGGACAACCTGACACCGGGAAAGTAAAAGGTCTATACCAAGCCCGTCAAGGTGTGAACATGACAGAATCGCCGCCTGGCGCAGAATGGCGTGACCCTGCCCGCCGGGGGCCGCGCCCCGCGATGGCTGTGCTCTTGACGACGGCCCAAACCGGCGCGCGTGGCGCGGACCCGGCGGGCGGGGTCGTCGGCCTGGGGGCCAGTGAGCGCGTGCGCCGTTGGGGAAGCGGCGCCGGCGGACAGCATCTCCTCAGCACCGTGCGAGGAGGCATGTGATGGCCAGTGAGTTCCAGCGGGAAAAGCTGCGGGCGATGTTCGACGCGTTCGACGCGGACGGCAACGGATATCTGGAGGAAGCGGACTTCGCGGCGCTCGCCATCCGTTGGGGCCGGTTGCCGCGTGTGAGAACGGAGACGGGGCTGGCCGTGCGGGTGGAGAGCGTGATGAGGGGCTGGTGGCAGCAGCTGTCGGCCGCCGTCGACACGGACGAGGACGGCAGGATCGACATGGATGATCTCCTCGCCATGGTCGACCTGCTGCCTTCCGTTCCGGACGCCGTCACCGCCACGGCCGACACCGTCTTCGACGCGGTGGACGAGAACGGCGACGGGCAGATCAGCCGCGGCGAGCACAAACGCCTGATCGACACGTGGCACGGGCAGGTCATCGAGACAGGGGACGTGTTCGACCGCCTGGACCTGGACGGCGACGGCTACCTCAGCCGCGCGGAGTTCGCCGCCCTGTGGACCCAGTTCTGGACCAGCGACGACCCTCGCGAGCCGGGCAACCTGATGTGCGGTGAGCCGCCGCACGCCCGGTAGGTGTCCTCGGCCGCCGCTCGGGGGGCGCCCCTCCAGGTATAGACCTCTAGGTGCGGGGCAGACGGAGACTCACTCGTCGCGATCCCGCGTCGAGCGGTGGCGCACGGCGCCATCGGTGCAACCTGTGCCTCGCCGTGGCGCCGACGCGCCCGCGAGCCGAGCTTGGGGGAGTGGGAAGCGACATGATTCTTCCGGCGGAGAAGGAACTGCGGGCCGCGCTGGCCCGGTTCGCCGACGCGCGCATCGAGCACGACGTACGCCCCACCGGCCGCACCAGCCGTCGGCTGGAGGACGCCACCTACACGCTGTGCGTGATCACCGGAGCCACCGGCACCGAGCAGGCCCTGCACATGGCGGACAGCCTGTTGCAGGGTTACCGCTCCAGCCGCGAGGACGGCACCCGTGAGGACGGCATCCGGGAAGAGGGCATCAGGGAAGAGGACATCCAAGAGGACGAGACCCTGGCTGCGTAGGCCCGCCCGGGGCCTGGCCGACGGGGTGCGGCAAGACCCGGCCCCCGGTCCGCCGGTACGGTGCGGGTGAGCGGAGAGGAGGCACGCCGGTGTGCACGGTGGACCATGAGGCCGCGGCGGTGGCCGCGACCGCGGCTCTGACGGCCGCCTATCCATACCTGAGGCAGGAGGGTTCTCCGCATCCGGCACTGGAAGGGTGCGAGGGCGTGGAGTGGTCCTCCATTCCCGGCTGCCCGGGCGATGTCCCGGTCGTCCTGCGCGGGCTGCTCGATCCCGGCGCGGCCGAGATGGCCGAACGGGCACTGGACTGGCTCGTGATGTCGGGACCGATGTCCATCAGCGCCACGATGCCGGCGGTCCTCCCGTACCTGCTGCGGCTGGCGGCCGACCCGTCGGTCCCACGCCGGAACGAGGTGTTCGGTCTCGTGCTCGTGGCCGCCGCGCTGTCCGCGCCGGCCAACCCCGACAGCGCGTGGGACCTGGCGGTCAGCGGTCCCGAGGAGGACCACCCCGAACGGGCCCTGTGCCGGGCGGCATTCGTCGCCGACGCGGCATGGGTACGGCGTCTGCTGGCCGACGGCGGACAACCGGCCGGCTTTCACCTGGACGAGGACGAGCGGGCGTCCCTGGCGCGGGTGGCCGGTCTGTGACGCGCTGGCCGGCTTCTGACCGGCTCCTCCCGGGGGGCGCGCCGAATCTTGAGACAGGCTTTACGCGCGAGAGGCAACCGCGGGCCATGCCATCACTGTCTGAGACTAAGTTGGGAGTCCGGTCCGTACGGGCCGGAGAACGAGAGAGCGGGGCAGGCTGTGGGGCGGCGCAAGGGCGGCATAGGAATCGCACTCGTCACGGGCATGATGCTGGTGGGTGCGAGTGCCTGCGGCGGAGGCGGCAGTGACAAGGCGAGCGGCGGCGACGCGAAGCCCTCGGTGAAACCAAGTGCGAGTGCCTCGCCCACGCCGACGAAGCCCGCGGGTCCGCCGATGCTGCTGGACACGATCACCCCGCAGACGGGCACCACCGTCGGTGTGGCGATGCCCATTTCGGTGATCTTCACGAACCCGGTGGCGGCCAAGGCGCGGGCCACGGTGGAGAAGCACATGAAGGTGAGTGCCTCGCAGCCGGTGGCGGGCGCCTGGCACTGGATGGGCGACAGGCGCGCCGACTGGCGTCCCAAGACGTACTGGCCCTCCGGTACGACGGTGAAGATCGACGCCGACATGAAGGGCGTCAGCAACGGCAACGGACGTTACGGCGTGCACGGTTACACGCACACCTTCAAGATCGGCGACGACCTGCGTGCGGACGTCTCGGTGACCGGCCACACCATGAAGGTGACCCGCAACGGCCAGACGGTACGCACCCTGTCGATCAACGCGGGCAGCGCCGAGTACCCGACGTGGAACGGCACGATGGCCGTCATCGACAAGCAGGAGAAGGTGCACATGACCTCCTGCAGCGTCGGCATCAGCTGCGACAAGGGCAGCCCCAACTACTACGACCTGACCCTGCCCTGGGACGTCCACCTGACCCAGTCGGGCACGTACGTGCACTACTCGACCGGCGACCCGAACCCGGGCAGCGGCAGCGCCCGCGGCTCGCACGGCTGCGTCCACCTGTCCATGTCGGACGCCAAGTGGTTCTACGGCCAGGTCAAGCAGGGCGACCCCGTGACCATCACCGGTTCGCCCCGGGCCAAGGCCCCGGCCGACAACGGCTACGCCGACTTCAACCTCGGCTGGGACGAGTGGCTCGCGGGCAGTGCCTCGGGTGAGCAGACGACGGGGACGCTCTGAGCCACGGCTGCCGCAAGAGCGAAAGCAGGCCGGTTCTGAACCGTCGGTTCACCCAATGACGACTCGGAGTTCATCACTGACCTACAAGTTCTCAGGTATGACCTCGAGACCTCGCTTGCGCAAGCGCACCCGGATCGGAACGGCGATCGCCGTCACCGTCGCCGTGGCCGGCACCGGAACAGTCGTGGCCCAGGCCCACGGCTGGCTGTCGGCCCCGACGCACGACTTCGACGCGACCGCAGACTCCTTCTCCGGCCATGACAAGGTCACCGGCGACGTGCTGCGCAACGACTCCGGCGCGACCGCCGTCGTGCGGCACACCGACCCGTCCCACGGCACGGCGACGGTCGACGCGGACGGCACGTTCAGCTACACGCCGAGCCCCGGCTTCAAGGGGACGGACACCTTCACCTACACGGCGACCGACGCCGTACAGCTGTTCAAGGACACGCAGCCGAACGGCGCCCCGCTGCCCTCGCTCGCGACGGTGGCGGGCCCGGGCGGCACCACCACCCAGATCTCCGGTGAGGGCTACGGCTCCGCGCTCGCCCCGGTGCCGGGCAGGTCGGGCCGCTTCTACGGCCTCACCGACCGCGGCCCCAACGCGGACGCCCCCGACGGCAACAAGTCCGAGATGCTGACCGACTTCATTCCGCAGATCGGCGAGTTCAAGCTCGTCAAGGGCAAGGCCGAGCTGGTCGGGAAGATCACCCTGAAGGGGCCCAAGAGCCTTGGCGGCGTGCCCTACAGCGGCCGGCCGCCGCACGACACGACCGAGGTGATCGACGCCGTCAACGCGACGAACGCCGGCGGCGGCACGCCCGTGCCCGTCCAACGGGATCCCTACGGTTACGACTCCGAGGGCCTGGTGGCACTGCCCGACGGCACGTTCTGGGTCTCGGACGAGTACGGCCCGTACCTCACGCACTTCGACGCCAAGGGCTACGAGCTGGGCCGGCTGACCCCGTACAAGGACAGCCAGGACAACCAGTACCACAAGGTCGTCGGCCACCTGCCGGCCGAGCTCGCCAACCGCCTGAAGAACAAGGGCATGGAGGGCCTGACGGTCACTCCGGACGGGTCGACCCTGGTGGGCGTCATGCAGGCCGCGCTCCAGCAGCCGGATCTGGGCACCACCAAGGCGTCCAACCTCTCGCCCACCCGCATCGTCACCGTCGACCTGCGCACGCTGAAGACGAAGCAGTACCTGTACCTGCTGGACGACCCGGCCACCACGGGCGACGCGAACAGCGAGATCACGGCGCTGTCCGACACGAAGTTCGTGATCGACGAACGTGACGGCAACGTCGAGCCGTTCGCCCAGAAGTCCCTCTACGAGGTCGACATCAACGGCGCGACCGACGTGAGCGGAGTGACGATCGGCGGCAAGTCGCCCGAGGCGTTCGTCGGCAAGGTCGGCACCGACGCCGCGCTCACCGCGCTCACCGGTGCCGGCGTCCAGGTCGCGCAGAAGCAGCCGTACCTCAACGTCGGTACGCTGGTGAGCCAGTTCGACCCCAGTGGGAAGTTCTTCGCGCACGACAAGGTCGAGGGCATCGCCACCACGGACGCCGGCAGGACGCTGTACCTGTCCAACGACGACGACTTCGGCATCGACACCATCGCCGTCGACCCCGACGGGAAGTGGACCGTCCACCAGAAGGTGCTTCCGGCCACGGGTCAGACCGACAACGGCGAGATCCTGAGGGTCGACACCACCAAGTTGCCGGCCGTGCTCAAGACCGTCACGGTGACGATCCACGTGAAGTGACGCACGCGAAGCGAAGCCCGGGGCCCGTCCACTCCGGCGGACGGGCCCGCAGCGCGTGACGGCGACACACCCCGTCATGGAAGCCGACGGCACAGACATGACGGGGTGTCAGAAAAATTCCTGGCCGTTCGGCGAACTCTTCGGCGTCTGCATGGATCCCACGGGCGTGACGCGTCGCATGGCGCGTCGCACCCAACCAGGGGAACGCAGAAGGGATTCGTGGATCCGTGCAGCGAAGAAGAGAAAGACGCACCGTCCTGCGCTTGGCCGCGGGGGCGGTCGGCGGGAGGCGCCGGACGGCCGGGGGGCTTGCCGTCCTGACCGTGGTCTCCGCCCTGTTGGTCGGAGCTCTGACCTCCTCCCACGCCGTGGCCGCGGCGCCGACGGCCGACGCCGGGACCGCCCGGACGGCCGCCGTAACCGACGGCGGCGACCCGGTGGTGCGGCTGCGTCAGGAGGTGCGGTCCGGGTCCCTGCTGGCCGCGCACGGCGTGCGCAGCGTATGTCCGCGGTGCGCGGCCCAGGTCGTCACGGTGAAGACCGGCAGCGCCACCCCGCTGCGCGCCTCCGCGCCCGCCGGTTACGGTCCGAGCGACCTCGCCAAGGCCTACGGCCTGCCCGCGAAGTCGAAGAGCACCGCCACCATCGCGATCATCGACGCGGGTGTGGACGCCACCCTGGCCTCCGATCTGGCCACCTACCGCGCCGCTTTCGGGCTGCCCGCCTGCGGCACCGCGTCCGGCTGTCTGACCTTGAAGAACTACACCGGTGGCAAGCAGCCGGCACCGCAGAGGAGCGGGGCCGGGGCGGCACTGGAGGAGGACGTCGCCCTGGAGACCTCGCTCGACCTCGACGCGGCCTCCGCCGCCTGCCCCACGTGCCACCTGCTGGAGATCTCCGTGCCCTGGCAGGACGGCGAGGACGACAACGACGTGTCCACCGGTGACTTCGCCAAGGCGGTCGACACGGCGGTGGCCGAGGGAGCCTCGGCGATCAGCATCAGTTACGGGTACACCGCGGACGTGACCAACACGAGCGGTGCCTACCTGAAGGCTCTCCGGCACAAGGGCGTCGCGATCACGGCGTCCACCGGAGATTCCGGTTTCAACGGCGGCATCCACCAGTCATGGCCGTCCGACCTGCCCTCGGTGACCGCGGTCGGTGGTGTCACCCTGCCCGCCGACGCTCCGGCGACGGGCTGGTGGGCCGCCGGCAGCGGCTGCGAGACCCGCTTCGCCGCGGCCACCGGGCAGCCGAAGTCCGCCACCGCCGCCTGCGGTCACCACCGGGCCGCCGCCGACGTGTCCGCGGACGCCGACCCGGCGACCGGTCTGGCCGTCTACGACACCTATGCGCCGAGCAGCGGCGAGCCCGACGACTGGACCATCGTGGGCGGTACGAGCGCCTCCGCGCCCTACATAGCGGGCCTGTACGCCCGGGCCGGCCACCTGGCCGCCGTCCAGGGCCCCAACACCCTCTACAAGGCCCCGCAGTCCGACTTCACTGACGTCACGGGCGGGAACAACGAGGACTACCGGCAGTGCGCCGACTATCCCGGGACCAGCGCGTCGCTGTGCAACGCCGGCAAGGGCTGGGACGGGCTGACCGGAATCGGCATGCCCCACGGCCTGGGCGCGTTCTGACCCACCTCTTCCGCCACCACCGATTCTGCTTCCACCGACGAGAAACGAGAGGACCCGTCCCCATGCGTCGAAGGACTCGGGCCACGGCCGTCGCGGCGGCGCTGTCCGCCATGCTCCTGGCCGGCTCCGCGATGGCGAGCGCCAGCCCCGCCAAGCCATCGGCCAAGCCATCCGTCAAACCGTGCTCCACCAACAACGTCTCGTTCTACTTCGGCGGCTACTCCTACGGACTCAGCCACCGCAGTTTCGACCTGACGCTCCTCGCACACGACGGCATCACCTGCACCCTCAGCGACACCCCGCTGATCACCTTCAGCTCGCCGCCGGACGAGACCCACAAGCTCCCGGTGACCGTCAACGGCCGCGGCGGCACCCTCGTGCTGCGCTCCGACTCGCCGCTGCACACGACCATCGCCTACTCGGTCCCCGACGCACCGGAGAACAAGGTGCAGGTCAGCGGATTGAAGCTCGCCATGCCCGACGGCAGCAGCCGCGCGACGAGTTTCCTCTTCCCCGGTACGACCGACATCTACAAGGGCGGCGTGTACGTCACGTCCTGGTCGACCGGTCTCGGTCTGGGCCAGGAGGAGGAGCGCTGACCACCGAGGGCGGGCGGGTGACACCGCGCGGGCACCGGTGACCCCGGGGTCGTACGGTCCGGGCCGCCGAACCGTACGACCCCGCGTACGATCCCGGCCACGTCCTCCCACCGGCGTGTGAGCCGCGGTGGCCGTCGCCTGCCCGGCGGGAGAACGTGTTCGTATGCCGTGAAGCGGTTCGAACGCGGACGGTTGCCCCTTCACGCCCAGGTGCGAGGATCACCGGGGGACCGGCGGCCACCGCATGGCCGGCCGCCGGGCCGGGCAGCACAGCGGCATCCGATGCCGTGTCCGCCACCGAGGGAGCACGCACGTGAGCGACGTCGTCTTCACGGCCGATTTCACCTCCGCCCGGCAATGGGTGGCCGGACGCTCCTGGGCCTATCCCGGCGGCGGCCCCACCAACCCCGACGACAACAAACTGGACTGCCTCACCTCGGATGCGGCCTACTGCCGCACCGGCACGTTCCGCGCCACCCGCAGGACCGACGGCTGGTGGAACACCGGCCTGCTGACCACCGAGGGAAGCGAGGAGGGCTTCACGGTCCGCACCGGTGACCAGCTCCGGGCGCGGGTCCGCCTCCCCACCGGGCTGGGCGCCTGGCCGGCGATCTGGACCTGGCGGGACGGCGGAAACGAGGTCGACGTCTTCGAGTACCACCCCGACAACCCCGATCTGCTGGAGTTCACCAACCACGTCGGTCAGGGACACACCTACCTTCACCACCCGGCGGTGCGTCCGGGCGGGGCCGTCGACCTCGGGGTGACCTTCGGCCGGCGCAGTGTCCTCTGGGCGCTGAACGGCACCCAGGTCTTCGCCGACGGACGGGGTGTCGGATCCGGCTGGTACGCGCACCTCATCGTCAACCTCTCCGTCTGCGCCGGCCGTTACCACCCCCGCCCCGACCCCAAGACCACCGAACTCTCCTACCGGGTCGAGAACCTGACGGTGCACCGCCCCGTGATCCCGCACGCGGCGGAATCCCACGACGACGAGGCGAGGGCCGGGACGGGCGCCTAGACGGCGCGAGCGAGCGGGGCCGGTACCGGGCGGGCGCACGAAGGCCGTTGTCAGTGCCGCCGACTACGGTTTGACCAGTGGGATTCGCCGGATCAACGGCGGATCCGTAACGGGAGGGGTCTGGTCTGCCATGTCCACCGGTTCTGCGGCAGTGTCGACGACGTACCTGGAGCTGTCCCAGGAAGACGGCGCCGCGCACAAGTTCTACGAGGTGTCCGTCGCCGACCTGGTGGTGACGGTGCGGTACGGCCGGATCGGCGCCGAGGGGCAGACACAGACGACGACGTTCGCGACGGTGGACAAGGCACGGGCCGCGGCCGCGAAGAAGGTCGGCGAGAAGGTCCGCAAGGGATACGCCCCGGCCGTGCGGGGAGTGCGCGCGCCACGCTCGGTGACCCGGCGTCAGGTCGCGTCGGCCCCCTCCACCGCGCGCTCCGCCGCGCCCGTGCTGTGGCGCTTCCGCACCGGATCCGCCGCGTTCGGCATCCACGTCGACGACGACCGCTGCTGGGTCGGCAACCAGTCGGGCGATGTGTACAACCTGGACCACGAGGGCGGCGTGCTGGCCCGCTTCAGCCTCCCGGACGGCGTGAAGTGCCTGGTCGCCGACGACTTCTGGATCTACGCGGGCTGTGACGACGGCAAGGTGTACGACCTGTCCTCGAAGCTGCCGTTCGTGGCCTACGACATCGCCGCGGACGTCGACATCTTCTGGCTGGACATCCACGAGGGCGTGCTGGACGTCTCCGACCGCGACGGCCGGCTCACCGTCATCGACCACGAGGACGAGCACCAGTGGGCCCGCCGCAGCCAGGGCGAGCAGGCCTGGATGGTCCGCGCCGACGAACATGCCGTCTACCACGGCCACAGCAGGGGCGTCACGGCCTACGCCCCCGACGGCGGCCGGGAGCTGTGGCACACGCCCACCAAGGGCGGGGTGCTGTTCGGCTGGCAGGAGGGCGACGTGGTGTACGCGGGCACCGCCCACAAGGCGGTCCAGCGGCTCTCGAAGGCGACCGGCGCGATCGAGGCGACGTACACCTGCGACAGCGCCGTGTACTCGTGCGCCACCTCGCCCGGCGGGCGGTTCGTGTTCGCCGGTGACGCGTCCTCGTCCGTCTACTGCTTCGACCAGGACGGCACCCGGCTGTGGAAGCTGGGCACCGGCGACGGCTCGGCGCTGTCGATGCAGTACCACGACGAGCGGCTCTACCTGGTGACCACCGACGGCTCGCTGGTCTGCGTGGACGCGAGCGAAGCGGCCGTGACGGCGGCCCAGCGGGGCACGGTGCCGGTGCCGCGGGACGTCAAGCTGGCCGCGGCGATGCCGGCCCACGCGCCCGCCACGACCGTGAGCGCGGTGGCCACCGTCGCGCAGGCGCCGACCGGGGCGATCGTCGTGGAGTGCGTCCAGGAGTCGGGCCGGGTCCGGGTGCACGTCGTGTCGGAGGGCTTCGACCAGTCGCTGAACGTCCAGTTCCCGCGCGCGATACGCGAACCCGGGGCCCGCTACGTCGTGGACTCCCTGCACACGGCGGCGGGCGGCTTCTACCGGGTGCGCGGTGACATCCGGCGACTGCTCTGACCACAGGTACCGGTTCAGGGCGGGCGGGATGACCATCCCGCTGGACGTTCCGCCCACTTCGCGAACGTCCCGCCGCTCTCGCTTCCGTGCGGACTTTCCGACGACCGCGACCGTCCAAGTCCCGGCCCCGCCCGGTCGCTCCCGTTGTTGCTCACTTTCGGGTGACGGCCTGGGTGGTGGGGGTGGTGCGGTGGGCCGGCGGGTGGGGCGCAAGCCCGCAGTCCGTGGGGGATCGAGCGGTGGGTGGGCGTCAACACCGCGCATTCGGCGCATACATGGAGGTTGCAGGGGAGAGTCATAGGAACATGACGGAACTGTCGTGACCTTCGCGTACCCCTCACCTTCCCTCCGCACGGCGGGCAGGGTGTGGGTGTGCGGCCGACCGGCCGCCGACCCGCACCACGCATCCCGGGTGGCCTGCGACGTTCCCGTCGCCTGCCCGCACGGCGACGTGGTGATCAGCAGGGTGCAGTACGACTCCCCGGGACGCGACGACCGCTCCAACCGCTCCCTGAACAACGAGTGGGTGGACATCACCAACGCCACCCGTCGGACGGTGATCCTGGACCACTGGACCCTGACCGGCAGGGACGGCCGCCGCTACACCTTCCGCCACGTCCGTCTGGAAGGACGGGCCACCGTCCGCGTCCACACCGGGGGTGGGCCGCGACAACGCCCGCGACGTCTACCAGGACCGCCGCGGCTACGCCTGGGACGACCACAACGACACCGCGACCCTGCGCAACGACCATGCCCGCATCGTCGACCAGGTCAGCTGGGGCCACCGCCACGGCCACCACAACGGCGGCCACCGCAACAGCACCCCCAACCGCCACTGACCCACCCGTCGGCGACCCGGTCCTGAGCCGGGGTCGCCGGCGCTCCCGGTGCTTTTGACCCAGCCCGGCCCGTCACTCCGTTCCGCGGTGGTGACGGGCCGGACGCATGTCTCTTCGAGCTGGTGCCGTTCTCTCGCGCGGGCGAGATCTTCACGACATACTCACCGGCATGAGTTCCGCGGATGGCGAGGACAGGCGGCAGGATCCGACCACGGCGCATGCGGGATCGCTGCCCCGTGTGGTCCAGTGCGAACACGGCGACGCGTGGCTGGTCGCCGTGTTCGGCGCCTTCGACCTGAATTCGGCCTCGGCCCTGGCGGCGGCGCTGGAGGCCGGAGCACGGACGCACGACAAGGTGGTGCTGGACGCCGCCGGCCTCACCTTCGCGGACTCGACCGTCCTGAACCTGCTGCTGCACTTCAACCGGACGGCTGTGCTCCGCGTGGCCAGGCCCGCCCCGCCGCTGGCGAGGGTCCTGGAACTGACGGGAGCGGACACCGTCCTGGATGTCCGCCCGACCGTGGAGGACGCGGTCGCCCGTTGACGGGCGCGCGGGGCGGCAAGGAGGCACCGGTCCTGACCGGTCATGCGGTGCCGATGCCCAGTTCGGTGTCCGGGTGGCAGGCATCGCAGGCCTGGAAGCCCTTGTGGTCGTTCGTGAGCACCTCGCGGGCGACGTCGGCCTCGATGGGACGGCTGGCCGTGAGCCCCTTGGTGCAGTCACCGGTGTGGACGAGCGCGGTCTTCGAGGCGCTCGTGGGCCGTTCGACGATGTAGCGGGTCGCCGGGCGGCCGTCGGAGTCGCGGCGGGTGGCCGGGGCCGGGGGCCGCTGGGGTGCGGGGGGCGCGGGGCGTGGGACCGCCTTGCGTTCGGTGCGGGAGATCGCGGTCAGGACGGCACCGCGCTGTAGACGCAGGTAGGTGGCGACGGTCTCGGTGTCGGCGATCTGCTTGTCGAGGTGCGCCAGGATCGCCCGGAGGCGCGGAGGATCAGGCGGCAACTCGTTCATGTGTTCGATTCTAGACGATCCGGCGCCCGACCCAGGTGTGACGTGCGGCCGGCGGCGGGTCCGTGTCACCGGTCCCGCTCCCCATCTGGTCGGACGGTGTCGTCCGATGGGGTCATGTTCGTCCGGGGCGAGCCGATGCGGCAGGCCTGTAGCGAAGTGATCTCACTAGTCTGCGGGCCCAGTGACGACCAACGGGAACAGGAGACTCGCATGTCCAAGATCACCCTGTTCGGTGCCACCGGCACCCTCGGATCCCGCATCCTGGACGAGGCGCTCCGTCGCGGCCACAGTGTCACCGCCGTCGTCCGTGACCCGGCGAAGATCGACCGGGACGACGCCGGCCTGACGGTGGTCACCGGGGACGTTCTGGACCCGGAGTCCGTCGCCGCGCATGCCGGGGGACAGAGTGCTGTCGTCAGCGCGGTCGGCGGAGGTGGCGGGCCGGGCCACATCGCCACCATCAAGCCCAGCGCCGAATCCCTCGTCGCAGGTATCCGCACGCTGGGCGCCGGCGCACCGCGGCTCATCCTGGTCGGCGGTGCCGGTTCCCTGCGCAACCCGGACGGCTCGCAGGTCTGGGACGCGGAGGGTCTGCCGGAGTTCCTGCTTCAGATCATGCACGCCCACGGGGACGCCCTGGACTACTGCCGCACCGTCGACGACGTGAGGTGGACGTCGCTCAGCCCTGCCGCGACGATCGAACCGGGCGAGCGCACGGGCACCTACCGCACCGCCACCGAAGACCTGATCGTGGCCGAGGACGGCAGCAGCCGCATCTCCGCGGAGGACTACGCGGTGGCCCTGCTCGACGAGATCGAACGGCCACAGCACATCGGTGAGCGTTTCACCGTCGGCTACTGACCGTTCGGGGCGCGGGGAACTCGGTGCCGCACGGGCAGGGCACCGTGCCAGAATCCGGCGCATGGCCATTCGCTACCCGTCCCCGCTGCGTCCCGGTGACCGTGTCGGTGTCACCTCGCCGTCGAGCGGGGTCCCGACCGAACTCCGTGCGCGTCTCGATGTCGCCGTCCGGCACGTCCGGGACCGCGGGTACGAGGTCGTCGTCGGCCGGTGCATGGACGGCTCCGGGCACGTCAGTGCGTCGGCCGCCGAGCGCGCGGGCGAACTGATGGCGATGCTGACCGACCCCACCGTCAAAGCCGTCGTCCCGCCGTGGGGCGGGGAGACCGCGATCGACCTCCTGCCGCTGCTCGACTGGGACAGGCTGCGGGAGGCCGAGCCCACCTGGCTGGTCGGATTCTCCGACATGTCGACCCTGATCACGCCGATGACCCTGCTCACCCGGACGGCGACCCTCCATGGCAACAACCTCATGGACACGCCCTACCGAGTGCCCGACGGACTGCGGCCGTGGCTCGACATCGTCGCGGCGCCCCCGGGGCACCGGTTCACCCAGACCCCGCCCGGTCGCCACCGGAGCAGCGGTTTCGACGACTTCGCGGCCTTCCCCGACGTACGCGAGTACACGCTCGACTCCGCGGGTGCCTGGACCCGGCTCGACGGGAGCGGTGACGTCGAGGCCGAGGGGAGGCTGATCGGCGGCTGCATCGAGACACTGTGCAATCTCACCGGGACGGCCTGCCTGGACGTCTCGGCCTTCGCCCTCGAGGAGTCACCGGACGGGCTCCTCGTGTACGTGGAGGCGGCCGGCGACGATGCCTTCACCATCTGCCGGAACCTGCATGGCATGAGGCTCGCCGGGTTCTTCGACCACGCGAACGCGGTGCTCGTCGGCCGGACCCACGCACCCGGTAACCGTTCCCTCAGCCAGCACGAGGCCGTCCTCGACGCGCTCGGCTCCCTGAACGTGCCGATCGTCGCCGACATCGAGTGCGGCCACGTCCCGCCCTACATGCCGATCGTCAACGGGGCGTACGGCCGTCTCGTTCACACACCCGGCCGGAGCGAACTGACGCAGACCCTGGACTGACGCCGGGGCGACCGGCTGTGGATCAGGCGGAGCCCGGCGGCAAGTCGCGGAGAACCGCGGCGAGGCCGTGCGGGTCGCGGCGGGCGATGTTGTGGCCGACGGGAATCTCGTGGACTTGCCAGTCCGAGTCCTCCCGGAGCCGTTCCGTCAGGGTCACGAACGGGCTGCCCGCCCATGCGCCACCACTGATGAACGTCCGGCCGAGCGCATGGCCGGGGTCGCCTCCCAGGCTGACCGACTGGACGAAGCTCGCCATGGGGTGCGGTCGCGCGCGAGGGTCGAGCCCGTCGGGAACCGCGACCCACCGGCCGTCGCCGCGCGCGCCGGCCACGAACAACTCCCGAAAACCGTCGCTGGTCAAAGACCAGCACGAATCCCCGTCCTCCGGAACGTAGGCGTCGATGAAGACGAGCTGGTCGAGGCGGTCGCCGAGCCGGTCCGCGACACCGGCGATCACCATCCCGCCGTAACTGTGTCCGCACAGAGCGAGCGGCGCGCCGTCGCTGCTCTCCACGATCTCGGCCACCTGGTCGATGTGAGTGTCGAGATTGGGCGGACGGTCCACATCGACCGGACCGTCCAACTCCAATCCCGACAGGGTCACCGCCTCGACCTGGTGACCGTCTCGGTTCAACTCGGCGGCCACCGAGTCGAACACCCACCCGCCTTGCCAGCCCCCCGGCACCATCACGAACTTCACCGCGACATCGTAGGCCAGGCGGAATCCGGGGAGTTCAGCCGGCGGGTACGGCTACCGAGCGCCCGCGGCCCCTGTCCCCGGCTTGTTCACGACACGGTCTGCTCGGCGTAGGGGACGAGTCGGACCGGGCCGACGAGGCCGTAGGCCTGGCGTGTCGCGGTTCCGAACACCGTGGGGTTGCTGACCCGCAGGCGGTTGAACAGCGGGACGGCGACCTCGACTTCGAGCGTGTTGGAGCCCGCGCGGAGGTGGCCGCCGAGGTCGGCCACGGGGTTGAGGCGGTCGACCGGGTCCAGCCGGACGCCGTTGACGGTGACCCGGCAGGTGTCGGTGACGCTCCCCAGCCGCAGCAGGGCGCCCGTCGAGGACGACCACGTCCTCGGCAGCGTGACGGTCGTCCGGTAGCGGCCGATGCCGCCGACGTCGGCCAGCTCCGGGATCTGCGACCAGGGCAGCAGCCCGTCCAGCGGGAGGGTGTGTCCGACGGTCTCGGTGCTGTCGGCGTCGGGGCCGGGCCGCCAGTCGTCGACGGACAGGGTCCACTGGTCGAGGGTGAGAGGCACCGGTACCTCGGGAATCCTCGCGGTGACCGTGCGGCCGTCGGACAGGGTGGTGGTGTACGTGCCGGCCGTCGTCGCGCGCACGGTCAGCGAGCCGTCCGCGAAGCGCACGCTGTCCGCGTCGGTGGCGACCGCGTGCGGACGGGCACCGGTCCGGTCCCCGAACAGGGCGGGCCGCGCCAGCGCGACCATCAGGGTCTCACCGGGCTGGAGGGTCACCCGGAAGGTGAACGCGTCGTCGTCCTGGGCGTACTCGGCGAGCCGCGTGACGCGGCCGGTCCAGGGGTCCAGGAGGTAGGGGACGGTGCCGGAACCGGAGCGCGCGGTGCTGTGCACCGTCACGTCGTGGTCGATGGCGGCCACCGCCGGCTTGACGGTCTCGGCGTGCTTGCCGTTGCAGAAGTAGTAGAAGTCGGCTTCGTCGGTCGCGCGGTGCGCGTTGAGGAGTGTCGAGGAGACGCTGTAGGAGACGTCGGACGTCACCCCGAGGTCCTCGAAGGCCGCACCGACCAGGGTCTTGTCGGTGACCTGGCGGACGTTCGGAAGGGCCAGCAACCGCGCGGTGAGCGACCGCACTTCGGCGGTCTCGCCGTCG
Source organism: Streptomyces sp. NPDC026515 (assembly GCF_055567595.1). NCBI lineage: Bacteria > Bacillati > Actinomycetota > Actinomycetes > Kitasatosporales > Streptomycetaceae > Streptomyces > Streptomyces sp. NPDC026515. Next base: position 115,329 of record NZ_JBVHQD010000019.1, on the reverse strand, counting down.
TCGGGAAGGCCCGGCGTGAGAGCCTGGTCGAAGGCGCCGAACAGCACGGTGGGCAGTCCCGCGCGGGCGAACGCGAGCAGCCTGCGGGCGTCGGCGACGGCCAGCGTCGGGCTGGAGCCGTAGAAGAAGTCGCCTTCCAGGAAGAGGGCCTTGTAGGCGGGCCCGTCCGGCGCGAGGCGTCTGCCGGACACCCGGGCCGAGGGCAGGTCGAGCAGCGGTCCGCTGAGGAACTGGTGGGTCCAGCCGAGCGGCACACCGGTCGAGGTCAGCCAGGACGCGCCGATGCCGGTCGCGCTGTAGCCGGTCTGCCGGAAGACGGCGACGTCGGCGCGGACGGTGCCGGACTGGAGCACCCGGTGGACCCGGCCGAGATAGCCGGCGATGTCCGGGACGTGCCGCCAGGTGGGCTGGCGCGGCCCCCATGACTCGCCGTATCCGGGTGCACCACTGTACGGACTGAACGCGGCGAACCCGGGCCAGCCGACGCCCGGCGCGGTCGCGTAGGAGAACCCGTGGATCACGGTCTGGTTGACGCCCGCCGCGTACGCGCCGCCCATGGTGCGCAGGAACTTGTCCCAGGTGGTGTTGTAGGCACCGCCCGCGTACGCGCCGGCCTCGCAGGACAGGATGCGGTGGCCGGCCATGTCCCGGCCGCCGGCGAGGCAGCGGTAGTCGTCGAGGTTCTTGAAGCCGAGTGATTCGCCCTCGGGGATGTCCAGGAGGGCCGCGGAGGCGATCGCGTCGGTCTGCAGGCCGTAGGGCTGCGAGCGCAGCCGCATGCCGTGGCCGTGCGCCCAGTCCTTCAGGGCGCCCAGGTGGTGCTCGTCGAAGAGGTTCGAGACCGTCTCCCAGAAGTCGTGGCGGATCTCCTGGGTGAGCCGGGCTTCGAAGGCGAAGATCAGGTTGCCCTTGTCGAGGACGACGGCCGGCAGGTACGGCGACAGGTCCCGGCCGGTGTGCCGGCGGAACGCGCCGGGCAGGCCGGGCGTCCACTGCAGGCCGCTGGACTCGAGTTCCACGGAGTCCTCGAAGAAGGCGCCGCCCGCCGATCCGAGCAGTCGGCGCAGCGTGGCGTCGAGGATCTCGTGGTCCCAGTAGCGGGTGACGGCCGCGGTGCCGGGCGCGCTGAAGTGGTCGACGACATACGCGGCGGGGGAGGAGTGCGGTCCCGCCTCGGGCTGCTGTCCCGAGCCCCGCTGCCAGTAGGAGAGGATCACCCAGGTCGCGGAGTCGGGCGGGGTCCAGGCCAGCCGGCCGTCGACGACCAGGGCGCTCAGGTCGGTGACGCTGTCGGCGTCCAGGCCGGTCGCCTTGCCGCTGGAGTACGCGGTGTTGACCCGGGCGGCCTGCACCGCGAACAGTTTCTGCGCGGTGACCCCGGAGGCGGGACCGTAGACCGAGGCGGGCACCGGGCCGTCGTAGGTGGTGCCGCCCGTCAACGTGACTCTGCCGTAGGCGAGTTCCTTGGCGGCCGCGTCGTCGTCGGGGGTGACCCCCGGTACGGCGACGGGCCAGCTCGGGCCGAGGGTGAGGTCGACGGTCAGGCCGCGCCGGGCCGCCTGGCGCAGTGCGGCCTTGACGCCCTCCCGCCAGGGGGCACTGCCCCAGCCGTGGTGGGCGGTGTCCAGCACGGAGGTGTCGGTGATGCTGTGGTGCACGGCGGCGATCTCGGCGCCGCCGAAGCCCGCGTCGGCCATCTGGTCGATCTCCCGGGCGGCTTCGGCCGGATCCACCAGTCCGTCCGGCCACCACCAGCGGAACTTCGGCCGCACCGACCGAGCCGGTGCGGCGAACCAGTCCGCGGAGGGCGAGGCGCCCGTGGCGACCGCCCCGCCGGGGGCGGCGACGGCGTCCGCCGCCGGGCCGAGAGCCGCGAGAGCACCGGCGGACAGACCGGCCGCGAGCACCGTCCGGCGGGTGGTCCCGGCGCGCTGAGCGGAGGATTCGTGCATGGTTCAACCCCAAGTCGTCCCAAGGGCGATCACGGACAGGCCCAGAGATTGAATCGTTTCAATCACGGTGGGCTCGGGAACCGTAATCCGGGCTCCGAAGTGGGGTCAATAGGTGTGACAACGATTCAGGCGAGTGAACGAGGCTCGCCGCGTCGCACCTGACCTTCGCACCGCGCCGACCGTGGCACCGCCGCCACGGGGCCCGGCGCCGGCCGGGCCCCATCGGTGATCGACGGTTCAGCTCAGGAGGGCGGAGACGAGCGCGGCGAACTCGTCGGGTGTGGCGAGCCGGATGCCGAGCTGTTCGGCCTTGGCCCGCTTGGAGCCCGCGCCCGCACCGGCGACGACGAGGGCGGTTTTTTTGGACACGCTGGAGGCGGAACGCCCTCCGGCCCGTTCGATCAGTTCGTTCATCTCGTTGCGGGAGAGCTTCTCCAGGACTCCGGTCATCGCGCCGGTGACGACCACGGCCATCCCGGCCAGCGGGCCCGCCTCCGTCGCGGCCGCCGCGGGTGCCGCGTGGTCGGAGTCCGCGGCATCGGCGGGCGCGGGCGGAGTGGCGCCGGGTTCGCTCATGCTGACGCCCGCGGCGGCGAGTCTGTCGATGAGCGGGGCGAGTTCGGCCAGTTCGGCGACGATCGAGGGGGCCTTCTCCACGCCGATGCCGTCGACCTGCTGCATCGCTTCGGCGTCCGCGGCACGGATGTTGTCCATGGTGGCGAAGTGGCGGGCGATGCGCCGGGACATGGAGCGGCCGGTGCCGCGTACCCCGAGCGCGCACAGGACGCGTGACAGCGGCTGCCGTGTGGCCCTGGCGATGGCGGCGAGGAGGTTGTCGGTGCTGGTGGCACCCATCCGGTCCAGGCCGAGGAGCTGTTCGCGGGTGAGGGTGAACAGGTCGGCGAGGTCGGTGACGAGCCCGGTGTCGACGAGCTGGACGACGCGGGTGTGGCCGAGGCCTTCGATGTCGAGCTGGTCGCGGCCGGCGGCGTAGGAGAGCGAGGCGACCAGGTGGCAGTTGCGGCCCTGCGTGCACCGCCAGCGTTCCTGGCTTCTGTCGATGCCGGATCCGCAGCGCGGGCAGGTCTCGGGGAAGGCGATGGGTTGTTCGTCGCCGGTGCGCAGGTGGGCGGCGGGGGCCTGGATGCGGGGGATGACGTCGCCGGCGCGGTGGACCATGACCTGGTCACCCAGGCGCAGGTCGCGACGGGTGATGTCGGACGGGTTGTGCAGGGTGGCGTAGGTGATGGTGGAACCGTCGATGACGACCGGTTCCAGGACGCCGCGCGGGGCGATGACGCCGGTGCGGCCGACGTTCCACTCGACCGCCAGCAGCCGGGTGATCTTCTCCACGGCCGGGAGTTTGTAGGCGATCGCCCATCGGGGCGCGCGCGAGCCGGAGCCCGCGGCCCGCCGGTCGGCGGCGAGTTCGGCCTTGACGACGATGCCGTCGATCGCGAACGGCAGGCCGGCCCGGACCGCGGCGATGTCCTGCACCCGGGCCAGGACCTCCGCCACGGACTCGGCGACGGAGTCCGGGACGGCGGTGCGGGCGCTGGTGTGCACGCCGAGCTCGGCGACCAGGTGCATCAGGTCGCTGTGCGCGGACGCGGTCAGCCGGTCGGCGAGCTCCGGGTCGGTGCCGGGCAGGGGCAGCAGCCCGTAGCCGAAGAACGTCATCGGCACCGTGTAGAGGCGCTCCCTGGCCCTGAGCGTGCCCGCCGCCGCGTTGCGCGGATTGGCGAACGGCAGCCCACCGTGCTCGGTGCGCACCTCGTTGGCGTACTCGAACTGGGCTGTCGTCATCAGGACTTCGCCGCGCACCTCCACGGTGACGGGCTCGGCCAGCCGCTCGGGCAGCCCCTCGACGATGCCGATCGCGTGCGAGACGTCCTCCCCGGCCGTCCCGTCCCCGCGGGTGATCAGCCGGGTGAGGCGGCCGTCGGTGTAGCGGGCGGCGATCGCGAGGCCGTCCAGCTTCGGGCCGACGTGGAAGCGGGTGACCTCGCGCCCGATCCGACGGGCCAGCGATTCGGTCCAGGTGGTGAACTCCGAAGCGGCGAACACGTTGTCCAGGCTCAGCATCGCCACCGTGTGCGGGACATCGCCCTCCACCGCGCCGCCGGCCACCTTCCCGGTGGGGGAGTCGGGCAGCACCTGCTCGGGGTGTCCGGCCTCGTACCCGGCGATCGAGCGCACCAGCCGGTCGTAGGCGTCGTCGTCCAGCGGCGACGTGCCGCCCGCGTAGTACGCGGCGGCCGCCCCGACGGCCTCCTGGACCGCCCGCGCGTAGGCGACGGCATCCACGATCTGTGCTGCAGGTGTTGTCATGACGTGCATACTGCCGTCCGCCACTGACAACGCGACGTTCCTCCTCTTCATGGACCAAACAGGGTGTTTCGGTCGTCCGTCATCGAGGCCAGGGCGCGGTTCGCGAGGCGCCCCGGCGCGATCCGTGCCTCATCCACCGGGCGGCTCCTGCCGGGTGATCCCGGCCGCCCCGTACGGGGCGGCCGGTGCCGGGTCCAGCGTCCTGTCACTCCTCGGCGGTGGCGAGCGCGGCCAGTTCGCGGTTGACGGCGGCTTCGTGCGCCTCGGCGTCCATGCGCGCCTTCCTGGGGCTCCAGCGACCCGCCATCACGAAGACGAAGGGCAGGAAGAGCACCTGGCCGCCGACGCAGATCCACCACCAGGTGCGCCATTCGCCGGGGCCGTCCTTCGACGCCTTCTCGACCTTGGCGCCGTACTCCTGCAACAGCTTCAGCTGCGGCCCCGCCTTCTTCACGACGGCGAGGTTCTCCGCGCCGACCTCCTGGACGGCGCGGGCGCCCAGCGCGGGCGGCACCTTGCCCGGCGGGTACCTGTTCATCTCGGCGAAGAGCTCCGGGTGCGCGTTGACGACGGCCAGCGCGGGCGCGGCCTGCGCCGAGGCGGCCTTGACCTCGGCACCGTGCTCCACGAGGGGGGTCACGGAGGTGACGAGCACCGGGATGAAGGCGGCGGAGACGGCGACCACGATGCGCACGGTCCAGCCCCACACCGCCAGACCCGCCGCGGTGGCCGCCGGGTTGTGCTTCTCCACCGTCTCGGTGAAGCTCGCCATCCAGGGCGCGTAGGCGATGCCGCTGAAGACGCCGATGCCGATGAACAGCCACGCGAAGGTGTAGTAGCCGGTCGTCAGGTGGGTGGCGCGGGTGGCGAAGACCGCGGTCACCACGATCGAGCCGACCGCGCCGACGATCATGAAGGGCTTGCGCACCTTCAGCCGGTCCGAGAGCAGGCCGACCAGGACCAGGGCGATGGCGTTCGCCCCCCAGTACCAGTTGGCCAGCGCGTTGGTGCGCTGCTCGCTGTAGCCGAACACGGTCGAGAAGTAGACGACGAAGTTGCCGACCGCCGCGTAGTACAGCAGCAGGAACACGGCGATGGCGAAGGCCGAGCCCAGTACGTCCAGGCGCATCATCTGCCGCCACTCGCCGCGGCGCAGCGCCTCGGTGTCCAGCCCCTTGGCGCGTGCCTCGACTAGCGCCCGGTCCCGCAGCGTCACCATGATCTGGTCGCGCAGCGCCGGGGACAGCTCGCGCAGCGCGAAGACCGCGACGACGAAGACGACGAACCCGGCGATCGCCGAATAGCGCAGTTCGTCCTGCCAGGTGGCGCTGTCGAGGGTGTTGCTCGTGACGGTGGTGACCACCAGGGAGCCGATGACCGGGCCCATCGTCCAGTACCCCATCGCGGTGGCCCGGCCGAGCTGCGGGGAGAAGTCCCTGATCAGTGCGGGGGTCGCGACCAGCACGATGCCCTCGATGAAGCTGACGAGCGCGAAGAGCACCAGATAGGTGGTCTCGTGCGCCGCGTTCGGCAGCCCGAAGAAGACCAGGAGCGCGGCGACCAGGAGCCCGTAGACCACCAGATTCGCCCGGCCCCAGCGGTCCGCCAGGCCCGCCACCAGCGAGGCGAAGGCCCCGACCGCGTTGCCGATCACCGAGACCCAGATGAAGTAGCGGTACGTCATGTCGAAGTGCGTGATGATCGACGTCGCCACCGCGTACTGGATGTACAGCATGTAGTACAGGACGACCGTGGTGACGACCACGATCGCGAGGTAGGCCATGCGGCGGCCGGTGGGCGGGTAGTCCGTCAGTTCGCGGCGGTACAGCCGGGCCATCGGGCCGCGGGTGTCCGCGGAGGGGACATCGGGCGCGGGTCTGTCGGCGTCGGACGGTGTCGTGGCAGCGGACATGCGGCTCCTCCCAGGGATACCCGGAAACCGGGCGTTTCGCGTCGGTGCGACGGGCACTGCGGCGGCCCGGCTCCGAGAGCGTGGCCAGAGGGTAGTACCGACTGGTCGGTACGCCTAGGGGGTCTGCACGAGGTCATGCGCCAGGGGCGTCGCGGGGCCACCGGAGCCGCCTTTCGACGCGCGGCCGGCCGAGGTCGGCAACTGGGCGCCCAAGGCGAGGTGGTGCCCGCGGGCGACGGCCCGGACGCGGCGCCGGAGCGCGCCGCCGGCCGCCGCGAAGGATCGTGCGGTTCTCCCGCGCGGGCCGAAACGCATTGCTCGAACGATCCGGTCGCCTCTATCGTGCCGACGGGGCGGACGGCCGGCCCGGACGGCGTGTGGAACGCGGGGGGAGTGGTCGTCGTGGGTGTCTTCGTCGACGCCAGGGGTTGGCTGCAGTGCGATGACCGGCAACTCGCCCAGGTCAGGGAGATCGTCGGATCGGACGATCCTGACCGGACGTACAGCGGTGGCTGGGCCTTTCCCCCGCGGCAGTACAACTTCGTCAACTGGGTCTTCTTCGGGGCCCAGATGCGTGCTCAGTCCGTCGACTGGTTTCTGGAGCGGTTGCGGAGCGTGGCGCGTATTCCTGCCTCCGACGACGACAACGACCTGATCACCGGTCTCTTCGTCGTCAGCCACGAGGTCGACGGCATGAGTGAGTGGCAGGTCCGCGACGGCACCGTGGTGATCCGGGCCCTGGGCGAGGCGTACCGGTTCCTCGACGAGTAGCGCGTGCGGTCCGGCGGATCACTGCGCCGGTGGCAGGGTTCCCGGACCGGACGAGTCGTCGGCCGACGGCCCGACCACGCCCGACACCCGTCCGCCTCCACCCGGCGCTAGGCCGAGTCGCGCACCACCAGTTCCGGGTCGAAGATGACCGACGTCGCTTCGGTGCGTACGCCGTGGATGTGCTCGTCGAGCAGGCGGGCCATCTCCGCCGCCATCTCCTCGACCGGCTGGCGGATCGTGGTCAGCCGGGGCCGGCAGGTCACGGCGATGCCGGAGTCGTCGAAGCCGACGACCGCGACGTCCTCGGGCACCCGCCGTCCGTGCTCCCGTACGACCTGGCAGGCGCCCTGCGCCATGAGGTCGTTGGCGGCGAACACACCGTCCGTGTCGGGGTGGCGGGCCAGCAGGTCCGACATGGCCGCGAGACCGCTGTCCAGGGTGAACCCGCCCTCGGCGACCGGAACACAGGGGTGGCCGTGGCGGGCCAGCGCGTCACGGAACCCGGCGAGCCGCTCCTGGCTCGCCGCCACGTCCAGGGGGCCGCAGACCGTGGCGGGCCGGCGGCAGCCGCGCGCGAGCAGGTGCTCCGCGGCGAGGCGTCCGCCGTCCCGGTGCGCCAGGTCCACGTAGCTGAGCCGGACCGGATGGGAGGGGCGGGCGAAGAGCACCGCCGGAAGCCGGGCGTCGGCGATGAGGGCGGGCAGCGGGTCGTCCGCGTGGGTGGAGACCACGAGGGCGCCGTCGGCACGGCCCTGGCGCAGGTAGGTCAGCACCTCCTCCCGGGCCTGGGCGGACTCCGCGAACATGAGGACGGGGTGCATCGAGCGAGGGCGCAGGAAGCCGACGATCCCGCTGACGACCCGTCCGAAGAAGGGGTCCGCGAACACCGAGGTGGCGAACGCGTTCTGGCCGGCGTCCGTGGTGTCGCCGGCGCCGGACACCACCAGGGCGACGGTCTCGGCCCGCCGGATCACCAGGGAACGGGCGGCCCGGTTGGGCGCGTAACCCGTCCGCTCGATGGCCCCGCGGACCACCTCCTGTATCTCCGGATCCACGTTCCGGATGCCGTTGACGACGCGGGAAACGGTCGCCCGGGAGACACCGGCCTCCCGGGCGACGTCCTCCAGCGTCGGGGCCCGTCTGCTCATGCAGGCACCCTAACGGACCTGCGAATCTCGCAATAGAGCGCTCTCCCGGAGCGGGGTCGCCGCTCCGGGAGAGCTGCCTCGGTCAGGCGTAGACGCCGAACTCGTACAGCGAGTAGCCCCAACCGGTGCCCCGCGCCGTGCCGTTGACGCGGACGTAACGGCCGGTGCCGGTGACGTCGAAGTCGTCGATCCCGCCGTTGCCGTCGGACACGGTGCGCACGGTCTGCCAGTTCTGGCCGTCGTCGGAGGTCTGGATGGTGTAGGCCTTGGCGTACGAGGCCTCCCAGGACAGCTGGACGTGCCGGAACGTGGTGCGGGTGCCGAGGTCGACCTGGAGCCACTGGGGGTCGCTCCAGTCACTGGCCCATCGCGTGGTCTGGTTGCCGTCGACCGCGTTGGCCGCGGTGCAGGGGCAGTCACCGTAACTCGTTTGGTACGACGAGGCGGTGGCGGGCTTGCCCCGTGCCACGTTGGTGCCGGACGGGACCGGCGGCACGACCCGGATCGAGCGGGTCTCGACCCCGACGTTGCCCTTGCCGTCGGTCGCCTTGACGTACACCTTCCAGACGCCCGGACGGTCGGGCGCGGTGAACTTCAGGCGGCCGCCGCCGAGGTCGGTGAAGGGCAGCGAGGCCAGGTTCTTGCTCTGGTCGATGTAGTTGCTGTTGTCGAGGACCTCGTAGGAGATCCGGTCGCCGTCTGGGTCGGTGGCCTTCACGGCGAGGACGAGGTCTCGTCCGGCCTGCACCTGGCCCGCGCCGCCCTCCACGGTCAGGTCGGAGATGACGGGCGGGGTGTTGTCGTGGCTGGTGTCGCCGCCGTAGGCCTTCTTCACCGCGTAGTACGACAGCCGCTTCTGGCCGGCCGGCAGCAGGTTGAACCAGATGCCGCCGAAGTCGTACTCGGTGCCGTAGTGGAACATCGTGGCGCCGAGCGCGACCCCCTGGTGCCCGGTGACACAGCCCCAGGCCCGCGTGTAGCCGGCGGCCTTGGCCTGGTCGGAGGGCTCCAGCGGGACGCCGTTCGCGTCGTCGGGGACCTCCCACTCGCCGGCCGGCCCGGTCTCGGTGACGATGTAGGGCTTGGTGTAACCCCCTTGCTGCCAGGCGGACTTGATGTCACAGATCGCGTTGTAGGAGTTCACGGCGTACAGGTCGAGGTCGGGCGCGTTCCTCTTGAAGTAGGGCCAGGCACCGACCCAGGCGTCGGTGGACGTGACCGGGTGGTTGGGGTCGATGGCGTGGATCTTCCTGGTGATGTCGTTGACGAGGGTGGTGTAGGCGTCGCGCTGCCTCTCCAGTTCGTCGCCGCTGTAGCAGTTCTGCAGCCCGAGGACCGATTCGTTGCCGACGTCCCACATGAGCACGCCGGGGTTGTCCTTGTAGGTCTGGACCCACTTGGGGAACTCGTCGAGCACCTGGTTCTTGTAGGCGGTGTCGGTGAGGTAGTTGACGCAGCCGCCGCTGCCGGGACCGCCGCCCGGCTGCAGCCAGAAGCCCGCGACGACCTTGATGCCGTGGGCGGCCGCGGAGTCGAACAGCGGCTTGCTGGTGGCGTCGGTGCCCCAGGTGCGGATCGTGTTGACGCCCATGGACCTGAGGTCCGGCAGGTACTTCTCGGCGTCCGAGACACTCGGGCCCCAGGTCAGGCCCTTGATCTGGTACGGCTGCCCGTCCACCGTCAGTTGCCAGGCGCCCTGGCCGCCGGTGACCTTGACGACGCTGCCCGCGGCGTGGGCCTGGGTGGCGGGCAGAGCGGCGAGGAATCCGGCGGCCAGTACGCCGGCCGTCAGGGGTGCCACGACACGGCTGGATCGGGTGCGGGTGCGGGTGCGGGTGCGTGGGGTCATTCGCGAGCTCCTCAGGGCAGTCGGTAGTGCTCGTCGAGCGCGGCGCCCGCCTCCGGGTGGGTCTCGTCGTAGCCGCGCGCGTCGCACTGGAGGCCGCCGACGACACAGTGGTCGACCAGCGCCTTGAGCGTGCGGTCGTCCCAGGCGTTGAAGAAGTCGTAGTGGAAGCTGTGGCCCGTGCCGCTGGCCAGCCGGACCTTCGACATGTCGCCGTTGACCGGGAAGGCCATCTTGAACTCGATCATCGGCAGCGCCACGGGGTGGTCGGCCGGGCACATGTTGTCGTTCGTGCCGGGCTTGACCACGGGGTAGGCCATGTGGCTCTTGTGGTCCGGAGTGTCGAGGTACTTTCCGTCCCAGCAACTGGGAGCCTGGAAGCGGATGTTGAGCTGGACGTCCGCGCGGTTGGGGCAGGTCGCGGGGAACTCGGTGTTGAAGTAGCTGTCACCGCACTCCCAGCCCTCGACGAATCCGGGATGGTGCCGGAACTCGTCGGCGCTCTGCAGGGGGCTGCCGACGACGAAGCGCAGACCCTTGGGGAAGGGCCGGACGCTGGTGTAGTCGGTGACACCGGACTTGTAGTAGATGACCTGCGGGCCGACGGGCAGGATCTGCTGGTCGCCGTTGTACAGGGTGGGCATCCAGTAGCCGGACAGGTCGCCGGGGGCCTTGCAGGTGGTGCCGCCGGCCGACAGCGAGGCGGTGGTGCTGTTGGCGTCGGTCGTCGTGTTGCCCATGAACGTGTGGTCGTGGGACTTGCCCGGCTGCTGCGGGTAGACGATGGGGTCGTCCGGCCTGGTGTGCGTGACCGCACAGTTGGCCTGGAACTCGTGGAAGTAGCGGTGCGGCGGGTCCTGGGTGGACGGCGTCACGCCGGTGACCGGCGGGTTGGCGGGGATGTAGCCGTCGCCGTCCGGATCCTCCGGGGAGTTGGCCGTGGACGCGGCCATCGCATGACCGGAGTGGGTGGCCGCGAACGACTGCGCGGCGGCGCTGTGCGGTGCCGGCGGCCCGGCGCTGACGGCGATGCCGCCGAGGCCGAGCGAGGTCAGCAGGAGCGCGCCGGTGATCAGCGTGGCTGACAGGCCTTTCGATCTCCGTGGCATGGAGACCTCCTCCTGGACGGTGGGGTGTCAGAGGCCGTCGCCGGGCGCCCCCATGACGTGGTGTCGGACGGGCTGACGTGGGGGGCGCCGGGAGACGTTGGGAGAGCGCTCTCCCGCCGAGGAGTGTTGAGGGCATGTCATCCAGGTGTCAAGGGATCCGGCAGAAGAGGGCTCCGGAAAGATTCCACCTGCGCGAGGCTTGCGGACCGTTGAAACTCACCAGTTAAATCAAGTCATGAACTAAGCAGGGAGGCAGCACCCTCGGCGCCCGCCGCCCGCCGGGCGCCATGCCCGGACATGCGGGTTCAGGGCTGAGAGGTGGCGACCCTGATTCCGAACCCGATCAGGAGGACACCGGTGACGCGGTCCAGGGCGCGGCGTACGGCGGGCCTGCCGAAGAAGGCACGGGCTCGGGGAAGCGGCATCACCCAGCTGGCGAGCCGGACGATCGTGAGGGCGGTGTGGACGAGGACCAGCAGGGGCCGTCCCGGAACGGCCGTCCCGGCGTGCGGCGAGAAGCCGGACGGTGCGAGAGCGGGCAGCAGGCCCGTGTAGAAGACGGCGATCTTCGGATTGAGGACGTTGCCGACCAGCCCGGTCCGCCACGGGTTGCCGGCCAGGGGCAGAGCGGGCGCGGTGACGGCACGGCCGCCCCGGCTCTGCCGGAGCGCCTGGATCGCGAGGAGGGCCAGGTAGGCCGCGCCGAGGAGCTTGACTGCCGTGCAGGCCGTGGCGGACGCCGCCGGCACGGCGGCCAGACCGGCGACGCCGAGCGCGCCCCGGATGAGCAGCCCCGCGGTGATGCCGCCCACCGTCCGAAGCCCGTCCCGCCGGCCGGGGCGATGGCCCGCTTCGTCACCACCGCCATGTCCGGGCCGGGGACCACGGTCGGGACGGCGAGCACACCCGTGGCCGCGAGAAGCTGAGCGAACACGGCGTAAGTTCTCGCAGCGGATCCCTGCCCCCTCGGGGCGGGGGTCTGGCGTCGGCCGGCCCGGCCCTGACGGTTCGTCGTCAGTAGCGGTCACAGGTCTCGCGTACGTAGCCTTCGCGGCCGGCCGGGGCGACGTCGAGGTCCCGTCGGACCACGCTGATCCGGTCGCCCCAGCCCGCGCAGGCCCGTTTCATGCCCTTCGCGGTGTACTCGACGACGATGACGTGGTCGCCGAACGCGTCGACGTAGGAGCCGCATTCGTCGTACTGCCCGCATTCCTCCACCACCGCGAAGTCGAGGCCGACCCGCTTGCGGTCCCTGGCCAGTTCGAGGGTGTTCTTCTGGGCGATGGCGAGGTGCCGGGCGTGCGCGTGGCGGGCGAGCAGGGTCTGGAACGCCTCGGCGTCGGCGGCGGTCAGCAGTCCGCGCGGGGCGCGGGTGTAGCTGTCGTAGTTGTCCGGCTCGACGGCGTCGAACCCCCTGTCGGCGCACGTGTCGATCCAGTCGTCCACCTTCTCGGCGATCCGCGCGCGCTTGGCCGGGGTGCCGATGTCGAGCATCGCCTCGCCCCAGTCCTCGTCCATGACGACCTTCCCGGAGCGGTCCCGCAGCAGGAGGTCGGCGTCCCATTCCCCTTCGGCGCCCGGCTGGGCCTGGAACGCGTTGACGTAGCAGAGGTTGTAGAGCCCACGGGCGGGAGACGCCGTGTGGTCGCGGGAGACCACGGAGACGCCCTTCGGCGGGGTGTAGGCGCCGCCGAGCTGGTAGTCGACGCCGGCGTGGACGGGCGGGGCCGACACCTTCGCCGCCGGTGCCTTCGGGGACGTACCCGTGCCGGTCCGGCCGCCGGAGCAGCCGGCGGCGGCGAGGGAGGCCACGGCGAGAACGACGGAGAGGGGCACGGCGGCACGGCGGGAGCCGGCCCGGATCTTGCGCATGACGGTCTGCCTCTGGACGAGAGAGCATGCCCCGCCTCGGACGCGCGTGGTCCTGGCGACTGGGGCCGGACTGACGGCTCGTGGGCTCGTGTCACCGGCTGGGAATGCCGTGGTTGCGCGGACCGTGAGGATGCTGGGTGGTCCGACGGCGTGACGATACCAAAACCCTCGCGACCGGTTTGTGCCGCTCGTGCTCCGGCCCTGCCGGCGTCACGGCCCGGGCACGGGGACGCGGTCAGACACGGTCGCCGTCGCCGGGCGGTGCGCCCGGCAGGGTGACCAGGAAGGCGGCGCCGCCTCCGGGCGCCTCGGCGAGGGTGAGGTCCCCGCCGTGGTTGCGTACGACGTCCCGCGCGATGGCCAGGCCGAGGCCGGCCCCGCCCTCGTCGCGGCTGCGTGCCTCGTCGAGGCGGACGAACCGTTCGAAGACCCGGGGACGGTCGGCGGGCGCGATGCCGTGACCGTCGTCGGCGACGGTGAGGACGGCGTCGTCGCCCGCGCGGACCAAGGTCACCGTGATCGCGGTGGCGGTGTGCCGCTGGGCGTTGTCCAGGAGGTTGCCGAGCACGCGGGCCAGTTGGCCGCGGCTGCCCCGGACCTGCGGCACGTCCTCGTCGGCCCGTACACCGGGCGTCACCCGGTCCGACGGGGAACGCCGGGCGACCTCCTCCCGTACCAGTGCGGTCAGGTCGAGGCGGGCGTGGCCGGGTTGTTCGCCCGCGTCGAGCCGGGCGAGCAGCAGCAGGTCGGCGGCCAGGTGCTGAAGGCGTACGACGTCGTGGTGGAGGTCTCCGGTGTCCAGCAGCCCGGGGTGCTGGTCGGCGACCTCTATCTGGGTGCGCAACGAGGCGATCGGACTGCGGAGTTCGTGGGAGGCGTCGGCGACGAACCGGTGCTGGCGTTCGACGGACTTCTCCAGCGCGGCCAGTGTCTGGTTGGTGGTGCGGGCGAGACGGGCGATCTCGTCGCGGGAGCGGGGTACCGGGACCCGCCGGGTCAGGTCGCCGCTGCCGGTGATCGCGGCCATCTCGGCCCGGATGCCCTCCACCGGGCGCAGGGCGCGCCGGGTGACCAGCCATGTCACGCCGGCCACGACGAGGAGCAGGAACGGCAGGGCGGCGAGCATGGCGCGGGAGACCTGGTCGAGGGTGGCCTGTTCGTCCGCGAGCGACGTGCCGGCGTAGACGGTGTAGGCGCGGCCGTCGTAGGTCGTGCCCTGGACGGCGGCGAAGCCGTAGTCGTGGGTCCGGTCGCCGAACCGCACGGCCAGCGTCGCGCGGTCCACGCCGGTGCCCACCTTGCCACGGGCCGGGGCACTGCCCTGGGTGTCGTCGCCCGCGTCGCCTCCGTGACCGCTGGCCCGGTCGCCGCGTCGGCCGCTTCTCCGGCCACCGCGGTGGTCGTCGCCGCTGTCATCGTCGTCGGCCGAAGTGCCGGAGGCGGTGGGCGCGTTGGACACGGTGGGACTGGTGGACACGGTGGGGTGGGTGGAGACGGTGCTCGGTGTGCCGGTGGCGGCGGGGGCCGGCGCGAAGTCCGTGAGCGCGCCGCGTCCGCGCAGCGCCTCGCCGGCGGCGAGCACCCGGCCTCCGGAATCGACGACCTGGACCAGTCGCTCCCGGTCGTCGGGCAGGTCCAGGGCGGTGAAGTCTCCGGTGAGCGCCGCCTGGGCGCCCGCCACCGTACGGGCGGCGACCTCGGACTCCAGGGACGCCCGGCCGGTGAGGTTGTGACGCAGTACGGCGATCACGGCGACGCCGGTGACGACCAGGGCGACGGAGACGACCAGGGTCGCGGCGAGCGCGGCGCGGGCTCGCACGGAGGCGAGCGGCCTAGGCACCGGGGCCGCCGTCGGTCTCCAGGCGGTAACCGGCGCCCCGTACGGTCGTGATGGTGCGCCGGCCGAAGGGGGCGTCGAGCTTGCGGCGCAGGGCGCTGACGTGGACCTCGACCACGTTGGGGTCGCCGTCGTAGGCGAAGTCCCAGACGTGGGCCAGGATGTCCGACTTCGACACCACCTGTCCGGCGCGCAGGGCGAGGTGCTCCAGGACCGCGAACTCCCGCGCGGTCAGGGCTATGTCGGTGCCCGCCCGTTCGACACGGCGGGCCCCCTGGTCGACGGCGAGGTCCCCGAAGCGCAGGACGGGGGCGGCGCCCGCACGGTTGCGGCGGCGCAGCAGGGCGCGGATGCGGGCCTGGAGCACGACGTAGGAGAACGGTTTGGTGAGGTAGTCGTCAGCGCCGGTGTCGAGGCCCTCCGCCTCGTCGTACTCGCCGTCCTTCGCGGTGAGCACCAGGATCGGGGTCTCGTCGCCCGCCGCCCTCAACCGGTCGCAGACCCGGTAGCCGTTGAGGCCGGGCAGCATGATGTCCAGCACGATCAGGTCGTACTCCCGCTCCTGTGCCAGGCGCAGGCCCGCGACCCCGTCGTGGGCCACGTCCACGACGAACCCCTCGGCGGACAGGCCGCGGGCGAGGGCGACGGCGAGACGTCTTTCGTCCTCCACGATCAGCAGGCGCATGCCCACAGGGTCGCAGACCGTTCCTGAAGAGGTCTTCAGGAAGCTTCAGCGTGGCTTCAGGGTCGCTCCCGCAGGGTGGTCGACGTCGGGCCGGCCGCGCTCCCGCGGGGCCAGGTTCCGGCCGCAACCGAGCGAAAGGACCACGCGTCATGAACACTTCCCGAAGCTTCCCGGCCGGTCGACGGCGTACCGTGGCGGCCGTGCTCGCGGTGACCGCGGCTCTCGGCGGCGCGGGGGCCGTCACGGCGGTGGCCGTCGCAGACGACGGCGCTCGTGACGGCACGCGGGCAGGTGCCTCCCGGACCACCGAGCACCCCCGGCGGGCGGACGACTCCCCGTCCGCCGCCCGCCGCACCGCGGTCCCGGGTGGGGTGATCAGCCTCACGCGGGCCGCCGACGCGGGCATGGCGTCGCAGCCGGGCACGGTCACCGCCGTCGAACTCGACGAGCACCGGGACGGGACCGTCTGGGAGGTCGAGATCGTCGCCGCCCGGGGCGTCCGGCACGAGGTGAGCGTGAACCCCGCCGACGGCACGGTCACCGGCAGCCGGCCCGACGGGAACGACGACCGTGGCGAGGCCGCCCTCGCACGGTCCGCGCGCACGGGTCTGGCCGCGGCGGTGCGGACGGCGCTGGCCCGCGTCCCGGGCTCGGCCACGTCCGTCGAGATCGACGGCGACGGGGGCCGGGCGGGCGTCTGGCAGGTGTCGGTCGCGGGCGCGGACGGAGCCGCGCACGAGGTGTCGGTCGCCACGGGTTCCGGGAAGGTCACCGCCGTACCCGCCGAAGATGTCCACCACCACCGTCACGGAACCGACGACGGCCCGACGCACCGGAGCGCGCACGACGCCGGGGCCCGGCACGCCACGCCCGAGGACCGGCCCGGCCGCCACACGGACGAGGACGCCCCGTCCCACCACGAGGCGAACGACGACGGGCCGCTCCACGGTCGGGGACGCGGATCGGACGACTCGTAGCGGCGCGGTCGCCACGAGGGCCGCGGATCCGGCGACGCACGGGGCCGCGGGCGAACGAGCCGCCCGTGGGCGCGTGGCCCGGGCTTCGTGCGCACGGTGCCCTACTGGTAGAGCCGTACGCCGCCGTTCGTCCCGAGGGCGTTGAGTTCCAGCACGCCGCCGTTGGGGCGGACGTACACCGTGCCGGAGGTGAGGTGCCAGGTGCCGGTCCCTGCCGGCAGGCCCGCTACCGGTCTGCTGTGACCGGTGCGCGGGTCGATGGCGATGAGCTGTGGGGAGCCGGACGTGGTGACGGCGTACACCGTGTCGTCCGCGCCCGGCGCGGGGACGGCGAGCACGGCGGAGTCATGGGTCCAGAGTCTGGCGCCGGTGGTGACGTCGAAGCCGTCGATCACCGTGCGGCCGGCGGCCGAGGCCGGAGTGACCAGGACGTGGCCGTAGATCCGGGCGGAGTGATCGGCGGCGGTGTCGTTGCCGCTGGTGAGTTCGTCGTCGCCCACGGCCAGTTTGCGGCCGGTCCCGCTCGTGTCGAAGACCCGCACGGCGCCCTGCCGGGCGGTGTGGACGGCGGCGACCAGCGGTGAGCCGGACAGGATGTGGGTCACCTCGGAGTGGGCGTTCTCGGGCTTCTGCCAGATCTTCCTGCCGGTCCTGCCGTCGTACGCGGTGAGGGTGAACCTGGTCTTCCGGTCGAGGCAGAAGTCGCCAACGAGTACGGTGCCGTCGGTGCCCCAGTCGTACGCGTTGCAGTAGTGGCCGCGGGCCTTGTACCCCCACACCCGGTCGCCGGTGCGGATGTCCACCCCGCCCAGGAAGTTCTCGCTGACGACGGTCGCGACATCACCCTGCAGGTAGGTCGTGGCGGTCGCCGCGGCGGGGTGCTTCGTGCTGGTCAGCGGCATGGACCAGAGGATCTTTCCGGTGGCCGCCCGCACGCCGGCCAGCCAGGTGCAGGTGCTGCCGTCCTTGCCGAAGGCGACCGTGCCGATGCCCCGGGCGCTGAGCGTCGGCGACATCGCGCAGGGGACGGTGCCGCGTTCGGCCGCGTCGGCGGAGGGTGTGGTGTTCCACAGCTGCCCGCCGTCGGTGAGGTCGTACGCCCGCAGGCCGCCTCGGCTGCCGGCCCGGACGAGCAGTTCGCCGGTGAGCCAGCTGCCGGTCAGCGTGTCGTCGGCGGCGGGCGCCGGTATCTGCCACGCCTGTCTCAGGTTGCTGGAGGCGACGGTGGCCGCGTCCTCCTGTGCGAGCAGGACGGCGGCGGCCCCGACCAGGGCGGCGAGGACCACGAGGACGAGCGCGATTCTGCCCAACCGGCTGGTCCCCCCACGCCGTTCGCCGCCGCCCGCGCCCGCGGCGGGGGCCGGCTGCGGGGCAGCCGACTCCGGGTGGGTGAGGCCCGTCCGGTCGAGGACGGCGGTGGCCGCTGCCGGGTGTCCGGGCTCGGTGACGACCGTTTCGCTGCCGCGCCGGGGGAGCGGCGGGTTGCCGCGGTCCGGCTCGGGGACGGCCTCGTGGCGGCCCGTGCGGGGCTCGGGGAACCGCAGCGGCATGGTGGTGTCCCAGCGCGGGGCCGAGGAGTTGCCGGACGGCCGGCCGTGCCCGGGTGCGGACGGCTCCGTCTGCCGCCGCTCCTCGTACGGCCGCGGGGCGGCGGCCCGCCGGCGGGGCTGGAAGGCCCAGCCGGGCTCCTCCCGCGGAGTTCGCTGGCCCGGTGACGATTCCTTCGTCATCTCCGTGATCCCCCCTGGTCGGGTAGCCGCGCTCGCATGCTCCGGTCGCATCGACGCGCGGTGATAAGGGTCGTTTCCTGCGGGCCTGTGCCCGGCTTGCCCTGCCTGCTCGGGATCAGCCGTTCTTGAACGGATGACCGAAGCCGTTGCGGGCCGACTCCACCTGGAACGCGGCCAGCGCACCTGTCGAGGTGCCGATCCGCCAGTCCATCAGCTGCTTGCTGCCCGGCCAGTCCTTGTGCTGGTCGTACCAGACGAGTCCGATGACGCCCGCTTTCGCGGCGCCCTGGAACAGGTCGCGGATGTGGGCCTCTTTGTCCTTGCTCTGAGCGACCCCGGTCTCCGCGATCAGTACCGGTTTGCCGGAGAAGCCCTTGATCTGGCGCAGGGTGGGGGTGAACAGGCTGGAGAAGGCGGCGCCGTCGATCGGCCCGTAGTAGCCGATGAGGCCGACCCAGTCGACGTAGGCGTCGCCCGGGTAGTAGGGGCGCAGCCCGGCGGTGGTGCCCGAGTCGACGACGTGCGGGGTCCACACCCAGATCACGTTGGTGACGCCCCGCGCGGCGAAGATGTCGTGCACGTGTTTCCACGCCGCGACGAAGGAGGACGGCTTGGTGTGCCGGGGACCCCAGGAGTTCCACGGGCCGTTCATCTCGCCGGCGAAGGAGAGGGCCAACGGCCCGTCGTAGGCGGTGATCTGGCCTGCCAGCCGGCGGATGTAGGGGTCGTCGGTTCCCTTCGCGATGTCGGCGAGCGAGGTGTCGGAGGGGACCAGCGCCATCATGGGCAGCCGGCCGCGCCGCCACAGGAAGGCGTTGCCCTCCGTGTCGAAGTCGTCGCCCCAGGAGCTGTAGTACTCGCGGATGTCGGGCGCCCGCCCAGCTTCGTGGGTGAAGGTGCTGACGATCCCGTACTGCCAGGGCGTCTTGTCGTCGACGACACCGAGCGCGCGGCCGGACGGCCTGAGCATGGACGGAACCCGGAAGCGCGCGGCCGGGGTGGCGGACGCGGCCGGGTCGGCCGCGCCCTTGGTTCCCGCGCCGCCGCAGGCATCCGCCACGAAGCAGACGGCGACCATGAGGATCACGGCGACCGTCAGGCGGTGGTGGCGGCGGGCGATGGCCATGCGGCGAGGTCCGATCGGGCTGAAGGCAAGCGACTCAGCAGGAACTCTACGAGACCCGCGTGACATTCACTGAATCTCCATACTAATCTTGCCGCAAGATCGGAAGCGGGCGGGATGACCTCCTTGCCGTACCCATTGATCTTTTTCCGTACCAGTCACTGCTTTCGGCAGCACCGGGCTGACAGTCGCAACACGATCAAGGAAGCTCGAGGCCGTCGATGAGCAGTGCCTCCACGGAGGTCGAATCGGCTCCCGTCTTTGTGGACCGGACCGGCCTGCGCGGCCGCCGTCTGCGCGGACTCGGCTGGCTGGTGGGGCTCGTCTGCACCGGGTTCGTGGTGGCGATGGTCTCCGGCCTGGCCGGAACCCAGTCGCAGGCGCCCGCGCTCACCGTCCCCGGCACCGCGGACACCACCCCGCCGGGCCAGTACCTCAACGCACCGCTGCCCGCGGCTCCCGGCGTCGCCGGGTCCGGAGCGGGCGCCACCGCCCCAGCGGCCACGTCCGACGCCACCGCGTCGGTCACCGCCACGACGGCGACGGCCGGTACGGCGGCGTCAGGCTCCGTGACCGCCGCCGCGCAGTAGCCAGACGCGACCGACCAGGAAGACCATGTCCCGCTCACGCCGCCACCGCTCCCGGCAGTCCATCGCGAGGCCGCGCCGGCTCGCCGCACCTCCCCTGCGCTTCTTCCTGCCGGTGACCGTCCTGGCCACCCTGCTGGCGCTGATGGTGCTCCGGGGCATGGCGAACAACGAGGTCTTCCACGACGAGCGCATCGCCGTCTCGGTCGACAAGGGCACCGTCCCGACCAGTGTGCTGGAGGGAGGACCGGTCGTCGACGCACGGGGCGACAGGAACGGCAAGCCGGTCAACTACACGATCCCGGACAAGACGGTCGTCCTCTCCTTCGACGACGGCCCGTCCGCCCAGTGGACGCCGAAGATCCTCAAGGTGCTCAAGAAGGAGAACGTCGGCGCCGATTTCTTCGTCACCGGCTCGATGGTCACCCGCAGCCCGTCGCTGATCCGCCAGATCGTGGCGGACGGCCACGAGATCGGACTGCACACCTTCACCCACCCCGACCTCGCGCTGCACTCCGGCACCAGGCTCACCTGGGAACTGGGCGAGACCCAGCTCGCGCTGGCCGGTGTCGCCGGCATCCACTCCAGCCTGTTCCGGCCGCCCTACTCCTCCACCGTGGACGCGCTGGACGACTGGTCGTGGCCGGTGACGAAGCAGGCAGGGTCGGAGGGGTACCTGACCGCCTTCATCGACAAGGACACCGACGACTGGAAACGCCCCGGCGTCGACTCGATCGTCCGGTCCGCCATGCCCGACCTGCCCGGCCAGGGCGAGATGATCCTGCTCCACGACGCGGGCGGGAACCGGGCCCAGACGCTGGCCGCGCTCCCGGTCGTCATCGACAAGCTCAAGGCACAGGGCTACACCTTCAAGACCCTCGGCGAGGCGCTCGGCACCGGCTCCGCCAACACCGAGGTCACCGGGTACAACCTGTGGGTCGGCAAGGCGTTCCTGTGGTGCACCACCTTCTCGGTACGGCTGCTGCCGTGGCTGGTCGGGCTGCTCGCGGTGGTCGGCGTGCTGGTCATGGCGCGGTTCGCGCTGATGCTGGTGCTCTCGGCGATCCACGTGCGGCGCATCCGCAGGCCGGGTTTCTCCTGGGGCGACCCGGTCGTCGAACCGGTCACCGTGGTGGTACCGGCGTACAACGAGCAGGAATGCATCACCAACACCCTGCTCTCGCTTGCCAGAAGCGAGCATCCCATCGAGGTGATCGTGGTCGACGACGGGTCGACCGACGACACGGCCGCCCTCGTGGACGAGCTCGATCTGCCGATGGTCCGGCTGATCCGGCAGCCCAACAGCGGAAAGCCGGCCGCCCTCAACACCGGTGTGGCCGCCGCCTCGTACGACCTGGTCGTCATGATGGACGGCGACACGGTCTTCGAACCCGCCACCGTCCGGGAGCTGGTGCAGCCCTTCGGCAACTCGCGCGTCGGCGCGGTGGCGGGCAACGCCAAGGTCGGCAACCGCGACACACTGATAGGCGCCTGGCAGCACATCGAGTACGTGATGGGCTTCAACCTCGACCGCCGGATGTACGACGTGCTCGACTGCATGCCGACCATCCCCGGGGCCGTGGGCGCCTTCCGCCGTACGGCGCTCGCGCAGGCGGGCGGCATGAGCGACGACACGCTCGCCGAGGACACCGACGTGACCATGGCCCTGCACCGGGCCGGCTGGAAAATCGTTTATGCAGAGGACGCCCGCGCCTGGACCGAGGCGCCCGTCAGCATGAAGCAGCTGTGGTCGCAGCGGTACCGCTGGAGCTACGGCACCATGCAGGCGATGTGGAAGCACCGGCACGCGGTGCTGGAGCGCGGCGCGGCGGGCCGCTTCGGCCGGGTGGGCCTGCCGTTCGTCGCTCTGTTCATGGTGGTCACCCCGATGCTCGCACCCGCCATCGACATCGGCATGGTCTACGGCGTGGTCTTCGTCGACGCGTACAAGACCCTGGCCGCGTGGTTCGCGGTGATGGCCCTGCAGGCCGTCTGCGCCTGGTGGTCCTTCCGCCTGGACAGGGAGAAGGCGTGGCACCTGATCACGCTGCCGGCCCAGCAGGTGGTCTACCGGGTGCTCATGTACATGGTGCTGATGCAGTCCTTCATCACCGCACTGACCGGAGGCCGGTTGCGCTGGCAGAAGCTGCGGCGCACCGGTGAGGTAGGACTCGACGTCACCACGGGGGCGACTTCTTCATGAGTACCGCGGAACGAGGTGCCCTCGGCATCCAGGACGCTTCCACCGTCGCCCTGCGGGTGATCGACCCGGCCGTGCTTTCCCCGCAGCACCTCCCGCGGGCCGGGGAAGCGGCGCCGGAGCCCGCGCGCACACCCGGCCGCGACCGCTACCTCGACCTGCTGCGCGCGCTCGCCCTGGTCCGCGTGGTGGTCTACCACAACTTCAGCTGGAACTGGCTGCCGATCGTCTTCCCTTCCATGGGCGTCATGTTCGCGCTGGCCGGGTCGCTGATGGCGCGGTCCCTCAACCGGCCCGCGCTGAGCGTGATCCGCGGCCGGCTGCGCCGTCTG
This sequence comes from Streptomyces sp. NPDC026515, assembly GCF_055567595.1. Taxonomy (NCBI): domain Bacteria; kingdom Bacillati; phylum Actinomycetota; class Actinomycetes; order Kitasatosporales; family Streptomycetaceae; genus Streptomyces; species Streptomyces sp. NPDC026515. Next base: position 92,917 of record NZ_JBVHQD010000019.1, on the reverse strand, counting down.
CTGCCGCCGATGTGGCTGTTCGGCGCGGTCGTGGTGCCGCTGATGCTCCTGGAAGGCTGGCGGCCCGACGTCCACCACCCCTCTTGGTGGTGGACGGATCTGGCGTACTGGGTCCTGCCGCTCAGCGAGCCGCCGTTCGGGGCCTCACTGCACACGTTCGGCGGTCACCTGCCGAGCTCCTGGGCCGAACAGATCTGTGTGCCGCTGTGGTACCTGCGCGCCTACCTCTGGTACGTCCTGCTCTCGCCGCTCATGCTCAGGGCGATGCGGAGACTGCCCTGGGTCACCCTGCTGGTGCCGCTGGCGCTCGCGTTCGTCATCAACTCCGGTCTGGTCGAGCAGTCCGGACGGCTGATGGAGGCCGCCACCGACTTCACCACCTTCGGTGCCTGCTGGCTGCTCGGCATGGCGCACCAGGAGGGGCTGCTCCGCAGGATCCCGCAGTACGTCGTGCCGTCCCTCGCCCCGCTGGTGCTCATGTTCGGCTGCTGGTGGCTGCTGCGGTCGCCGGTGGACAACCCACGGCTCGGGCACGACCTGGAAGCGGTGCCGGTGGCCCAGGCGATCTGGTCGTTCGGCGCGGTGTTGCTGCTGCTCCACCTGAGCCCGTCCTGGGAGCGGTGGCCCAGGCCGCTGGAGCGGTTCAACGGAGTGATCAGCCTGCTCAACTCCCGTGCGGTCACGGTCTACCTGTGGCACTCCTTCGCGCTGGTGCTGACCGAGCCGCTGATCGACCCGCTGTGGAGCAACAGCTTCTTCTACGACCACGCGCAGTGGCTGCTGGCGAGCCAGTGGACGCCGCTCGTGATCGCCGTTCCGCTGATCTGCCTGGCGATCCTGCTCTTCGGCTGGATCGAGGACGTGGCCGCCAAGCGCCGCCCACGGCTCTTCCCCTACCCCCGCCGCCCCAAGGGCCGGCGGCGCGGCTAGGCGGCCGTACCCGGCGAGGCCGACCGTCCGGCTCGCGGGTCAGCCGTGACGCGACGGCGGCCCGGCGGGTTCGCCGAGGCGTTCGGCCGCCGTCCGCCACGCGGCCGTCACCGCGCCGTGGGCCTGCGCGGTGCGCGTGGCCCGGTCGCCGGTGAGCGTGATCGGCGCCCCGATGTGGACGTGCACGGTGGGCCGGCGCAGTGGGGCGGTGACGAGGCCGGCGATCTGCTTGACGGTGTTGCCCGAGGTGATCCGCCGGGCTCCCGCCTGACCGAGAGGGACGACGGGGGCCCCGGTGTACTCGGCCAGCCGGGCCAGGCCGCTGCGGAAGGCGGCGGGTGCGGCCTCGGAGGGGTCGGTGCGGCGGGGGAGCCGGCCCTCGCCGTAGATGAGGACCAGACGGCCCTCGCCGAGGGCCGCCGCGGCCAGGCCGAGGCACCGGGAGGCGCGGTGGTCGTCGCGGTGTACGGGGATGTGGCCTTCGCGGGCGAGCATGCGGCCCAGACGAGGGATGCGCCACAGGCCCGCGGCCGCCATGACGGCCGGCTCGACGCCGACGCGCCGGAGCGAGGCGAGGACGGCGACCGGGTCGGCGAGAGAGGTGTGGTTGGAGACGACGATGCTGCCCGGCGCGAGGGCGGCGTCGGTGTCGGCGGTGACGGTGAGGCGGCCCAGGGCCGGGAGCAGGGAATCGGCGAGTCGGCTGAGCATCGGATCTCCTGGTCTCGACGAGTACGATCCCCAGTGTCGAAGGTCCGAGGAGGCCGGGGGTGAGTGCTCGTACTCAGCCCTGCCGCCGTTCGGTACTCGATCCCGGCCGGCACCCGGCGGGCGGATGCGTTCCGTTGCGGCGCGGCGTCGCGCCTGGGCCGCGCCGCTGAACTCAGTAGACCGTGACGTCCCAGTGGTTGCCCTCGTCGCAGTAGAGGTTGCCGGAGGCGGCCTGCCACTGCGGGTAGCCGTCACCGCGGTAACCGATGTAGGTGAAGCTGTTGTGCACATAGCCGTCCAGGCACGAGTTGTGCGCCAGATCGACCTTGTAGCCGTTGTAGTGGCTGTAGGTGCCGGACGCGTGGCCGACCTCCGTGCCGCCGGTGATGTTGACGGCACAGCCACTGGCCCGCTTCAGCGTGATCATGGCGTCGACCGTGCCGGAGTTGATCTGGTCGAACGACGTACACGTGGAGTTGGAGCGGGTGGTGCAGTTGCCGCTGGAGCTCCAGGTGATGCCCGCGGCGGAGAGTTTGGCGGCCGCGGCCGCCTGGGTCATCTTGGTGCCGCTGGCCTGGGCGGCCGGAGCCGCCACGGCGAGGGCGGCCGCCATGAACAGAGCGGGGACGGCGAGCCGGCGAGGACGGATGGACACGGAGCCTCCTGGGGCGGGGGGAGAGGCGGACCTGGTGACCTGGCGCCCCCACGCTAGCGGGAATCGGCGGTGGGACAAGTGCGCGTCGCGGAACGGCCCCTGGAGCGAACCCGGTCCGCGCGGCGCCCGCGCGGATGCGCGGAGGCGGCCCGGACCGCCGCGCCGTTCTGGTCGGTGTCGCACGCGCAGGTCTACGCACCGTGCGAACGGCTGCCGGAGACCGGCCTGTTGACGGAGGTCCGGCGGGAGAGCGGCCGCAGTCGCCGGGTCCTCGCCCTGACACCGTCGGGCCGCACCGCGCTCCGGCGAGCACGTGAAGACGTTGGACGAGTACGAGCAACTGGCCGGGAGCGTCGGGGAGATGCTGACCCCCGGGCAGCGGGACACCCGGACGCTGCTCGTCCCCACCGCCGTGGTGCTGCTCGCTCTGTTCACGGCGAGCGTGCTGAACGCCCGACGGCTCCGTGCCGCCGAGGGCGACCCCATCCGCTCGATGCTCTTCGGCGTCGGCTGGCTCCTCGTGCTGGGCCTGCTGTGCGTGTGGACGGTGATCGCCCTGGCCCGGCAGCGTTTCACCCGGGCCGGCCGCGGGGCGCGGACTCCCGCTGCCGGCCTGGTCGAAGCCCGCCCTCGCGGTCCTGGGGTTCTCACGGCTCGGCATCGGAGCCGAGGCGCTCGCCGCCCTCGCCGAGGGCGCCCTCGACCGCACCCGCCCCGCCCTGCTCGCCCTGACCGGCACCGCCGTCGACCTGGCCGCGGTGCGGAAACCCGGCCGCCGCACCCGGGTTTGAGCCGACCGATGCTGCCCGAAAGTGTGAAGGTGCCGGTCGGACGGCGTGTCGCGATATCTGTGCCGGGCACGCTTCGACTCCGGGAGACGTACGCGGAGATCATCAGGGGGCAGATGTGGACCGAGGGCAGGAGCGGACTCCGTTACGGCACCGGGCGCGCTACCTGTTCGACAGGACACTCGCCCGCAGCACGGGGACGCTGCTCGGCTGGCTGGCCGTCTGCTGCCTGACCGTCGTCGTCCCCGTCAGCGCCCTGCTGGTGTGGACCGATCCCGACGCGCCGCACTCCTTCTCCGGCCGCCTCGCCCAGGTGTGGCGTACCAGCGCGGAGACCCTGCGGCTCGGCGCGGTGACGGGCGCGCCGGCGCGGATGCTGCTGTCCCTCCTCCTCGGCCTGATCGCCCTGCTGTGCGTGTCGACCGTCGTCGGCGTCGTCACCACGGGCCTCGGCGAACAGCTCACCGAGCTGCGGCGCGGCCGCTCCCGGGTACTGGAGCGCGACCACGACGTGGTGGTCGGCTGGAACGACCAGATCGTCACCGTGATCCGCGAACTGATCGCCGGACGGGCCGGCGGCGGGCGGCATGTGATCACCGTGCTCGCCGACCGGGACCCTGCCCAGACAGGGATGGCGCTCACGGCCGCCCTCGGCGTCACCGAGGGCGTCCGGCTGGTCTGCCGCAGCGGCACGCTCACCGACCCGGACGACCTGGCGCTGGTCACGCCGGCCGCGGCCAGGGCGGTGGTGGTGCTGCCCGCCGCGGACGCCGACGGCGACCTGACGACCGTACGGACCCTGCTGGCGCTGCGCGCCCTGCCGGCCGACGGGCCCGGGCCACGGGTGGTGGCGGCGGTGCACGACGGCCGCTATCTGCCCGCCGCGCGCCTGGCCGCCGGGCCGCGCGGCACGGTGCTCGAAACCGACCGGACGGCCGCACGGCTGCTCGTCCAGTCCGCGCGGCGCCCGGGGATGCCGTCGGTCCTGCGCGACCTCCTCGACTTCTCCGGCGCCGAGTTCCATGTGACCGACGTGCCTGAGGCGGTCGGGCTGTCCTTCGAGGAGGTGGCCCTCCGCCTCGACACGTCCTGCGCCGTCGGGTTGCTCCGCAACGGGCGGCCCCTGCTCACCCCGGCACCCCGCACGGTCCTGGAACAGGGCGACCGTCTTGTCACCGTCGCCCATGACGACCGGCCCGCCCCGCTCCTGGACCGCCGGGCGCCGGTCGACATGATGGCCGGCGCACCGCCCGGGCCCGTGCCCGAACCGCCCTCCCGGCTCCTGCTGCTGGGCTGGAACCGCCGCGCGCCGATGATCGTGGACACCCTGTGCCGAACCGTCCGGCCGGGCTCGTCCCTCGACGTCGTCACGGATCCGGGTACCGACCTCGAACTCGCCCTCGCGCGGCAGGAATCCCCCGGCCCCGCCGCCGACGCGCCCGCGCTCGCCGTCACGCACCACACCCGCGACCTGGCTGCCCCCGAGGCCCTCCACGGGCTCGAACTGTCCGTGTACGACAGCGTGATCGCTCTCGGTACGGACCACGGGCCCGCTCCCGCGGGCTCCGACGCCCCGACCCTGCTGGCGCTGCTGACCCTGCGGTCGTGGGAGGAACGGACGGGCCGGGTGCTGCCGGTGGTGGCGGAGATGCACGACCGCCGCAGTGGGAGGGTAGCCCCGCTCGGGCACGCCTCCGACGTCGTGGTCCGCGGGGAACTCACCGCCCTGGTCATGGCCCAGATCGCGCACGCCCCCGAACTCGCCGCCGTGTTCGAGGAGATCTTCACGGAGCGCGGCGGAGCGCTCGCCCTGCGCACGGCCGACCACTACGTAACACCGGGCCGTGAGGCCGCGTTCGCCACGGTGGTCGCGGCGGCGCTGGAACGCGGCGAGTGCGCCATCGGCTATCACGCGCACCTTCCACGGGCGGCCCGCCGGTACGGCGCCGTCCAGCTGGCTCCGGGCAAGTCCGAACGGCGCGTGTGGCATGCCGAGGACGAAGTGCTGGTGCTGACGGCGGGGCCGGGCCGCCCCGGCGGCACCGGCCCCGAGCCACGGGTCCTTCCCGGTCCGGGACCACAGCGGTCCGAGCCCGGCGGACCGGGTGAGGCAGCGGGCCTGCGCTGAGCGGCTCGCTGCCGTCCCGCCGGCAAGACCGGCGGTCAGTCCCGCCAGATGAGGAACTCGTGGGCCGTCGCGATCAGGGCGCGCGCTCGGAGGGGACGGCCAGGGAGAACGGCCAGACCAGGTCCGCGTCGTCGACGGTCGACGTGGCGACGTCCGCTGCCCTGACGAGAGCGCCACGCCCAGGCCGCCGCGGACGTAGGCCACGCCGGTGGGGAGGTCGGTGATCTCCAGGGCGACGCGCCGGGTGACGGAGGCGGTGGCGAAGGCTCGGTCGGCGACGGTCCGGATGCCGTAGCTCACGGGGAAGTCCACGCAGTCCGGGCCGTCCAGTTCCGTGATCGGCACGGTGTGGCGACGGGCGAGCGGATGGCCGGCCGGCACGACGAGGTCGAGCACCGGGGCGGTGAGGTCGGTGAGCGTGACGCCCGGCGAGATCGGTCCGGTCACCGACATTCGTTGGACAGCGGCGGTGACGTTCACCGATTCTTGTCACCGGAGGAACTCCCCTCTTTATCAATTCCGGGTCCCGCCCTGTTCGGAAAGCACCGACAGGGCGGTCAGGAAGCATGCCGAATAAGTCGGGGAACGAGGAGAGAGCCGTCATGACCACGTCGAAGAATCAGGCACCCCACGCTGGACTACTACCCGGAGTGGCTCGATAGTCTCGCCGACGACGTCATCCTTCGGGGCAACTTCGCCAACGGTGAGGTTCTCGGCAGGGAAAAGGTAGGCCAGTTGCTGGGATCCGCCCGCAGCAACTACGCCTTCCAGGACTTCCGTTTCTTCGGAAAAAGCGGCGAGCTCTTCCTGGAGGACTACCGCTCCACCGTCCGCGGGAGCGAGAGTTACCGCCCGGGTGGAATCGAGGTCGGCGGCCGTCGTCGCCGCCCCGCTGAGGGGCCGGACCGGCGGGGAGTGACCGCGTCCCTTCGTCCATAGTTAGAGGGTATAGCGAACGTACTTGCATATCGCGATGCTGTGTGTGGGGACTTCTTCGGCGTCATGGTCACCACCGCTGCTCTCGGTACCACCGCCTCCGCCGCGCAGCCTGCCGGCCGGCATCTGCCCAGGGTCGTCACCGACTGGTCCGCCGCCTGGAACGGCGCCGACCCCGATGCCCTCGGCTCCCTGTCCGCCGCCGACGGCACCTGCACCGACCAGGGCATAGGCGTCACCTTCCATGGGCGTCAGGAGATCGCCGGGTGGAAGGCCCGTACCGACAGCCTCATCGGGAACGTCCACGTCACCGTGCGCGCCGCCTGTCGGGACGGCCACCGGATCGCCGCCGACCAGGACTTCTACAGCCTGGGCGCGGTCCCGGCCCAGTCCGGGCCGCCCGCCGACTGGGCCCCGCCGACGCCTCGACCTCTCCGGCGTGCCCCGCGCGACCGGAACTGTGGCCTCCACCACGGCGTTCGGGGTCTTGTTCTGGTGAGATCACCGGGTGCTCGGTATCCTCCTCCGCTTCCTGCCGTTCTGGGTCCGTGAGCCCTTGCTCATCGCGATCGGGTCCGTTCTCGGCGTACGCATCATGTATCTCGCCGTCCGCGATCACGACGGGATCGCGGCGGGTCTCGGCGCGGTGTTCCTCGTGTTCACCGCGGTACGAGTCCACGCGGTGGTCCGGGCCCTGCGCGCACGCCGGAACCCGAACCCGGCAACGTCCGCGGATGCGGCGGCGGTCGGCATCGTCAGCGCTGCCACGGCTGTCCCCCAGCCCCAGGCTCAGACCCGGATCCACGCCCAGACCCAGACCCAGACGCAGGCCCAGGCCGTGACGGGTTCGCGTCCCGGCTCCGGTGTTCAGGAGAAGGAGCCCAACGCCTGGGTCCAAGCCGTCGCGGCCGTGGCCCTGTTCGGGGCCATTGGGGCCGCGCTGTGGGTGGTTCCCCGCATGACGCCGTCCGCCGACAGCACTCCGCACCCCGCTTCGTGTGCGAGCGGGGAACACGGGAAGCTGCCGAAGGCCTACCGGCGGACGCCCCGGCCCGTCACGGGTGACGAGCTGTGCGAGGCGCTCAACCGGCCGGACCTGGCCGAGCTCCTCGGAACGCCTGGAGAGACCGCGGCCTCCGCTTCCGGCACCAGCGACTCCGCCCCGCTGACCGGCGGGAAAGTCGCCCGGCCACAGGCCCAGGTCTCCTTCGACACGTACACCGTGAATGTCTCGGCCACTTACAACGAGCTGTCGACGGACCAGTACGTGAAGCTCATGAAGTTCGGCCACGAGCAGGACATCAGGACCCTCACGGTTCTCGGCCGGCCGGCGGTCCTCTTCTCCGATCACACCATGAGGTTCGAGATAGATCTCGGAGGCGGCGGATCCGGCGGACCGGTCCAACAGGGTCCCCTGGCCAGGACGTTGTCCGTGGCCCTGGACCGCAAGGACCGGGGCGGCTACTGCGAGATCACGGTGTGGAGCGCGTCAGGAGCCCTCCCGGAGGACGGCGCTCTCCTCGGCCTCGCCGAGCGGATTCTGCCGAGGATTCCCGAACGGCCCGTCTGATCCGGTCGCGCCGCCTGCCTCGCGTGCCGGTCAGGAGCGCGTCGCGTCCGGCGGCAGCAGCGCGTTGTGCGCGTCGGCCGGTGGCTCGTCGTTCGACAGCTCCACCACCGGGCGGCGCTCCGGACGGAACGTGGCGGCGCACGGGTACAGCCGCAGCACGTATCGACGCGAACAGGCGGGCCGCGCCGGCGCCTGTCATCTCGGCCGGCTCCTCGAACGGCGCGCTGCTCCAACTGGGCACCTCCACCTTGTCGGTGACGGTGAGCGGTGCCTGGCAGCTTCCCGGGCCCCGGACTTCGTCGGCCAGCGCGGTCAGGAAGCCGTCCGAGTGGCCGGTGAAGGTGGTACCGGTGCCGAAGTCGACGGCATGGACGCACACTTCGCGGGCGCGCAGCCACGGCAGCTCGGTGGCGGGGACCGGGCGGCCCCGGGCGGTGACGACCCGGTGTCACCCCAGCTCGCCGCCGAGCTGCCCGACGTGCCGGGCGAGGGTATGGCGGCCCCGCCAACGGGACTCGCCGGTGCCGCGCTGGTCGTAGCGGTACGAGCGCCCCCGACGCAACCGTACCCAGCCGGTCATCGGCGCGTGCCCTGCGTCCTCGTCAAGGTCACCGCCGCGAACCCACCGGTGTCACCCGGGCTCCGCCAAAGGAAGGAAGCAGGCTCAGCCAGTCTGGTGCCGAGCCGGTGCGCACCGGGCGCGGCACAAAATCCCGGCGCCGGACCGCACATGCTCATTACCCTGCCGCTCATGCCCAGTGCCACAAGCCCAGCCGACACCATGTTCCAGCGCCTCCTGTGCTGCGTCTGCGGACGGAGCACCGACGACGCCGACGACTACGTACTCCTCGGGATCAGCGCCCCCGGCACCCCCACCGTGCAGTGGCTCGGCGCACACGCCGAACACCTCAACAGCGCGCTCGCCCGCGGTTTCTCCGTCGACGTGCACGAGATGTGACTCCGTGCCGGGGGGGCGGCCACGGGGCGCTTCCCGGGCAGAGCACGGCGGAACGCCGCTACGCCGGACGCGCCTCCTCGGCGAGGCGGTGCCAGCCGTACCGAAGGGCGATCCGCCCCGCCTCCTCCAGGGCGGCGGACGAGGGCTGCACACGGCCCTGAAGGATCAGCGCCGAGGCCAGGTCGAAGGCGTAGGCCGTGGGCTCCTCGGCGAAGCGGCCGCGGACCAGGGCCACCGCCTTTCCGGCGGCGGCCTTCGCCTCCGCGTGGCGGCCCACGGCGCGCAGGGCGAGCGCGTAGGGGCCCAGTGCCTGAGCGAAGCCCGACGCGTACACCTCCGGCACCTTCTCCGCGAGGGAGCGCTGGAGGTCGACCGAACGCAGTGCGGGCGCGAGTGCCCGGTCCGCCTGGCCGAGCCCGATGTGCGCTCTGGCGATGACCTCGAACGCCGTGGCCACCTCGATGTCCATGTCGGGGTCCTCGGAGTCGAGCAGGTGCAGGGACTCCTCGGCGAGTTCGACGGCGCGTCCGCCGGAACCGGTCTCGGCCAGTTCCCAGGCCAGGGACAGCGCTGCCGACGCCACGTCGAGGGAGAGTTCCCGGTTACGGCGCAGCGCCTCCTCGCAGGCCTCGATCGAGGCCTGCTGCATCCGCTCCCGGGACAGGGCGGACGCGTACCAGGCGAGCGCCTGGCAGAGCAGCGCCTCGGCCTCGGCGGAGTCCGGTGCCAGCTCGCGACACCTCCCCACGGCCTTCGCGGCCACCTCCAGACCTTGATGCTCGCCCGCCTCCACCAGTGCCTCCGCGTGTGCGATCAGTGCCTCGGCCTCGCTTTCGGGCGGGAGCCCGGCCGCGGCGGGATGCCGGTGCACGGAGAGAGCCTCGGCCGTCACCTCGGCGACCTCACGCCGACGGCCGACATTGTGCAGGGCGTCGGCCAGATGCCGCAGATCGTGGAGCAGGACCGGCAGATGATCCGGCCGCTCCTTGACCACCTGTCGTGACAGCGATGCCGCCTCACGGAAAAGGCCGACCGCGTCGTGAGGGCGGCCCAGGTCCTCGAGCGCGATACCGCGCGTGCTGAGGGCCTTGGACAGTGCCTTCCGGTAGGGAGCAGGGTGATGCCGTGCCGTGCGCAGCAGGCCGACGGTGCGTTCGGCGAGGACGAGCACGTCGTTCCAGCGGTCCAGGAGGATCAGGGCCGCCACCCAGTTGGCGCCGACATCGGCCAGAGCATGCAGTTGGGCGCCGGGCTCGGCTTCGGCGAACGGGACGAGGAGTTCGTACGCCTCCTGGTAGTGCGTCAGGGCCTCCTCCTCGCCCAGGTCGGTGAGGATGTTGCCCAGTACGTCGACGGCGACCGCCAGGCGGGGCGCGTGGACTTCTGGTTCCGTCGCGACGAGCTCCCTGAACAGGTCGATCGATGCCCTGACGGTCCGCAGGCCCTCCGAGTGCCGTCCGGTGTCGCTCAAGAAGTTGCCGAGATTGCACAACGCGTCGGCCAGCGCCGGGCGGTAGGCGTCGGGCAGCGTCCGCATGCCTTCCCGGAAGAGCAGGACCGCTTCCCGCACGGCCCGCACGGCCTCTTCCGGCTGCTCCTCCTCGGAGCGCTGGTTGGCCAGGTTGTTCAGCGCCGTACCCATCGAGTACCGGTAGACGAGCGGCTGCCGCTCGGCCAGCGGCCTCAGCAGCTTCACCGCCTCCTCCGCCGCCGCGACCGCTCGTGTGCCGTCTCCGCACGACCGGAAGACCTGCACGGCACTGGAGAGGGCGTCGGCCAGCTTCGGCAGGTGCCGGGCGGGGGAGCGGTCGGCGATCTTCCGGTACATGTCCAGGGCTTCGTCCATGGCGGCCTCGGCCTCGTGATGACGGTCGGCCTCTTCGAGCTGGTTGCCCAGATTGACCAGTGCGTCCGCGAGTTCGGGGACGAAACTGTCGGGTGTCTCCCGGGCAAGGTCGCGGTAGGCGGCCACGGCGTCCGCGGCCGCCGCGACGGCTTCGGACCTGAGCCCGGCCCAGGCCAGCGCGTGCGACAGGTTGTGGCAGGCGAGCGCGACGTCGGGCGCGTAGACCGGATCGTTCGCCGCAAGGCTCCGGTAGCGTTCCACGGCGGTTCGAGCCGGCGCGACAGCCTCCGTCCGCGAACCGGCGTCCCCCAGCTGGTTGGCGAGGTTCGTCTCGGCCATGGCCACATCACGGACATGCCGTTCCGGATCGTCTTCGCTCAGCCGGCGGTAGCACTCGAGCACCTCTCGGGCGGACGCCAGCGCCTCCAGCGTGCGGCCGGTGTCGGCGAGCAGACCCGTGCGGGTGTTGAGCGAGAGGGCGAGATCCTCCTGCGCGCCGGGATCACCGCGCACCGCCAGCTCCTTCCGGAGCGCGATCGCCTCCTGGACGGCGGGCAGCGCCTGTTCGGCCCGGTCCACCTCGCCCAGCCGGATGGCGTAGCGATGGAGACGGCCGGCGAGTTCGGCGGTTCCACCGGTGGTGACGTCGCGTGCCCGGCGGGCGAGGAGCGCCGCGAGATCGGCGGCCCACTGGTCGAGCGCCAGCGTCGGGAGCGGCACGGCCTCGTACAACTCACGGGCGAGCGCCGCGTCGTTGCCGGGACGACGCTCCAGGTCCTCCAGCACGGTGTCGAGTGCCCGGCGCAGCGGGGCCGGCTCCGCCACCTCCGTGGCCGTCCGTACGGCGGACAGGGCGAGTTGCCCGGGGTGCCGGGTCACCACCTCGCGCAGCCGCTCCGCCACCGGGGCCTGGTGCGGTACCGCGCGGGAGAGGACATGGAAGGCTGATTCGACCTGCCGTCGGCCGGCCGTCGGCAACAGCCACTCCAGCAGCCGCTGCTCCTCCGCCAGCACGCTGCCCACCAGGAACTCGCCCAGCCGGTCGGGTTGCAGCGCCCCCCAGTAGCGCCCGTCCGACGGGTACAGGCCGGCCAGCCAGCGTGCCGCGTCGGTGCGGTCGGCAGCGGCCACACCGTCCCGCGGCAGCCGCTCCAGCGTGACCACCGCCTCGTCCATGTCCGCGGCTCCGCACAACGTCGCGGCCGCGACCAGCACGTTCAGCTCCTTGCGGGTCAGACCGTGAAGTCCGAACGGCTTCAACGTCCTCCGCCAGTGCTTGTGCTCGTGCAGAAGCAGGATCACCTCGTCCGGTTCGCCACCCGTCACGGGTACCGGGTCCACGTGCTGGAGCAGGGCCACCAGGACGGCCATATGGAGGTTCAGGGCCCCGGCGAAACGTTGGTCGGTGACGTCCGGGACGGGTGCGTCGAGCGGGTCGGTGCCGGGACGCAGTCCGCCCAGGCGCTCACCGAGCTCACGCGCCGCGAACCGTGCGGCTTCACCGCGGTCCTCCGGGGACGGTGCGAGCGCGGGCAGAGCGAAGGAGTCGGGTCCGTCGTCCAGCAGCCGGCGGGCGCGGGCGTACTCCCCGGCCGCCGTCCACCATTCGCCGGCCTTCCGGGCGAGCAGAAGGATCCGTACGGGAGGGAGGCCGGGCTCGACGTGCAAGGCCTCGCACAGGGACCGCACCTGACCCGTCCTGGCCTCGGCATAGTCCAGGACGAGCAGGAGCGGCACCGAACGGGCGGCGAGGAACGCGCGCAGTTCGTCCAAGTCGGCCCGGTCGGCGAGGAATCCGGCGGCCCAGCCCGCCCGGCGCGCTTCCTCGACGGCGGCCAGGGCCAGCCGGGTCTTGCCCTGACCGCCCGGTCCGGTGACCAGACGAACCGCCGCGGACCGGTCGCCGTCCCGCCAGTCGGCGATGTCACGGAGTTCCGCGCACCGGCCGCGGAACCGGACGACACCCGCCTCCGGGCGGAGCAGGGAGACCGGAGAGTCCATCGCGTGCCCGGTGTGAGGGTGCAGCAGCGGCTGCAGCTCGGCGGCGCGCAGCCCCTCGGCCGGCAGCCGCAGCAGGTCGCGCAGGCCGGGGTCGTCCCACAGCGGGGCAAGGTCCTGGACGAACAGCCGGCCCGACTCGGGTTCGGGCCTGGCGTTCACCACCACGCCCACCAGCAGGCCGTTGCAGAGCACGCCCGACCCGGACATCCCTTTCCACCGGGAAGCCGCCCGGCGGCCCGCGAGTGCCGCCGGAACCGGACCGCGCACTCGTAACTCATGCCAACCGATCGCGGGGACAGGGGAGTTCATGACGCCGTCGATCTGTGCCGTGTCCCGGAACGCGGGCATCCCCTCGACGTCGAACACGGTGGAACCGCTCGGGAACCCGGTCGCCGACACCAGGGCCCGGCAGGGGTCGGTGACCAATCGCCCCCACTGGTGCGGAGCCAGCCCCGGTGATTCCGCCAGCCGTGGATCCGCGCAGTGCAACACCGCCAGATCCACCGCGTCCCGGCCGGGCGAGGTCTGGCCCCGGGGTACGTAACGGCGGTACACCACCGTGCACTTCAGCCAGTCCCGGTCGGGTCCGGCCACCGGACGCACCAAGATCTCACCGGTTCCGGGCTCGGGCACCAGATGGGCCGCGGTCAGGACATGTCCGCCGGGCAGCAGCCGACCCGAACCCATGGTCACGCGGGATGAGCCGGCCGGATACGCGGCGACCTCGACGACCCCGTCGTCCGACCGCTGCCCGTCGACCGCCATGAATCGCCTCCGTGGATGCCCTGCTGCGCCCGTGACGGGATTGTGGCAGCGATAGGACCGGTTGACGGTGGGTAGGGCTGTTTTGCAGTCGGACGGAGGAGGGGCATGGCCGAGCATGCTGGCGCCGGGACGGCGGTCGAACTCGCCGAGGCGATCGAGTCGCTTCGAGCCCAACTGGAGGCCGCCCGGCGGCTCGCGCCGCCCGGAAGCCTGCGCTTCGAGGTCGGTCCCGTCGAACTCGAGTTCCAGGTGGAGCTGGTGAGCGGGGCCGAGGTCAGTGGGGGCGCCAAGTTCTACGTACTGTCCGCAGGCGGCCGGCGGAACACGGAGAACCGGACCACGCACTCGGTACGGCTCACCCTCACCCCGCAGAGCCCGGCGGGCGGTCCGCTGGAGGTCTCCGGCACCACGGCGCACGTGCCCGGACAGTGACCAGGTCCCGGACGCCCGCCGCCGGACGGGCGGTGGAGGTCTACCGGGCCAGGACGACGGGCTGGCACGCGATGGGGACCGGCTTCCTGGTGGACGGCGGCCTCGTGCTCACCGCCGGTCATGTCGCCGGTCCGGCGGGAGGCCGGGCCCTGGTACGGATTCCCGGCCGGACCGAGCCCTTGACCTGCGTGGTCCTGTGGTCCCGGCACGACGAGCCGTACGGGACCGGCGTCGACGCGGCGCTGCTCGGCCTCGACGAGCGCGGCTTTCGGCCACCGGGTGCCCTGCCCCCACTGGGCTGGGGACGGCTCGACGGCACCCGGGGCGCCCGGGCGGTCGAAGCCGTCGGCTTCCCGGCCGGTATGGAACTGCTCACCGAGGGCGCGCTCGCCTTCCGCGACAGCGCCCATGTCACCGGGGAGATCGTCCCGGGCAGCCGTCTCAAGGCCGGCCGCTACGAGATCGCGGTCCGGACCCCGGTCCCACCCGCCCGGCCGAGAGGTCCCGCCCCGCCGACCGCCGACGCGGGGCGCTGCCCGCCGTCCCGCTGGAGCGGCATGTCCGGCGCGGGCGTGGTGTGCGAGGGGCTGCTGGTCGGTCTCGTGGCGGTCGACCCGGGCGATCCGACCGGGGGCGCGCTCACCGCCGTCCCCGTCGAGTCCCTCCTCGCCGATCCGGACGCGGCACGGCTCCTCGGCGGCGTACGCCCGCGCAGCGTCGAGCTCGCCTCCGTACTGCTCCCACCGCCCGCACCGCCCGGCTCACCGGCGGGCCTGCTCCGGGCGGAGGTCAGCCCGGTCGGCTGCCACGGACGGGACGACCTGCTCGCCACGCTCACCGACTGGTGTCAGGAACCGGCGGAGTTCTCCCTGCGGTTGCTGACCGGCCCCGGTGGCCGTGGCAAGACCCGGCTCGGCCGGGAACTGGTGGAGCGTATGACCGATCGCGGCTGGGCGGCCGGCTTTCTGGACGACCAGTGCCCCGACGACGACCTCGACAGGCTCGCCACCCTGTCGGATCCGCTGCTGCTGGTGATGGACTACGCCGAGACCCGCCCCGACCAGCTACGGGCCTGCCTGCGCGTCATGCGGCCGGGCACCGGCAGCGGAACGAGGGTGCGGCTGCTGTTGCTCGCCCGGGCCGCGGGGGAGTGGTGGCGGCAGGCCCGAGCGACCACGCGGGCGCTGCGCGAGTTGCCGGCGGCCGCGGTACGGGAACTGGAGCCACTGGCCCCTGACGCGCAGAGCCGGGCCGAGGCCTTCAGACAGGTGGTCGACGAACTGGCCCCCGCACTGGCGGCGTTGCCCGGCATGCCGGCCAAGGCGGGCGCCGCGCCGCACGTCACGCTCCGTCTGGCCGACCGGCGCCACCGGGGGGCACTCGCCCTGAACGTGGCCGCGCTCACCGCGCTGCTGGAACGCGACGGACCCGTGCCCGGACGAGGCGGCCCCACCGCGGACGGGGAAGAGACGCTGCTCCTGCACGAAGAGCGGTACTGGACGCAGAGCGCGAACGCCCATGGCATCGGCCACCTCCACCCCGCGACCCTGCGCCAGCTGGTGGCCGCCGCAACGCTGCACCGGGCCGCAACCCTCGCCGAGGCCCGCGCCTTCCTGACCGGCCTCGCCTGCCTGACGGGTGAGACCGCCAACACCGCCCTCGCCGCCGCGGTCTGGCTCCACGAGCTGTACGGCGGTCAGGACGGCTACTGGACCGGCCTGGCCCCGGACCCCCTCGGCGCCTACCAGGTCGGCGAGACACTCCGGGACTTCCCCGAACTCCTGCCCGAGATCACCGGACGGGCGACCCGGGAGCGGGCCCGCCACGTGCTGCGGGTGCTCTGCCGGGCGCGGGAGCCCTTCCCGGAACTGGGGGAGCGGATCATCGAGGCCGTGACGGCCCGCCCGCGCCCGCTGGCCCTCGCCGCCGTCGACCTGATGCCCCAGGAACCCGACACCACCCTGACCACCGCGCTCGACGCGGTCCTGGCGAACGTGACGTCCGACGAGGCGCTGCCCGCCGATCTGCTGTCCGCCGTACCGCGCCACACCGAGGTCCTCGCCCGTTCCGCCCTGGCCATGGCCCGGCAGAACGTCGCCCGCCTGCGGACCGCGCCGGACGCCGCACCGGCTCGACTCGCCGACGCCCTGCGCGTCTTCGCCTACCGGCTCTCCGCGGCCGGAGACTATCCGGAGGCGGTCGCGGCGGCGGAGGAAGCCGTAGGACTGCGCAGCGGTGGTGCCGGGAAGGCGGAGCTGATCGACGTGCTCCTCGGCTACGGCGCCCGCCTCGACGAGGTGGGACGGCACGAGGAGGCGGCACGCGCCGGGGACCGTCTGCTGGTCCTGTCCGGGGACGGCGCGGGCTCCCCGGCGCGTGCCGCGGACGACGCCGAGGACCAGGAACGGCTGGCCAGGATCCTGCACCACCACGCCTGTTGGTGCCACCGGGCCGGCCGGTCCGCCGACGCGCTGTACGCGGGTGCCCGCAGTGTCGAGATCCGCAGGCTGCTCGCGGCTCGGGACCCCGGCCGGCCGGCCGGGGAACTGGCCGGCTCGCTGCTGAACCACGCGCTGTACCTCCAGGCCGACGGCAACCCGGAGGCGGCTGCCGGGCCGCTGGGCGAGGCCGTCGCGATGCTGCGGCGGCTGGCCGATGAGTCATCGGACGGCCATCTCGCCGCACTGGGCAGAGCCCTTCACGACCAGGGCCGCCTGTATGCCGCGCTGCGCGAGCCCGACCGAGCACTCATGTGCGCCGAGGAAGCGGCGGTCATCCACCGCGGGCTGGCCGGGGACGGCACCTCGCCGCCTCGGACGTCGGACCTGGCGGCCGTACTGGTCGGCCTGGCCGCCCGGTTGACGGACGCGGGCCGGACCGGGTCCGCCCTGGACACCCTCGCCGAGGCCGTCGCCCTGCGCCGGACGCTCGCGGCGGACGGCGGCTCCGCCGCCACCGGCCGACTGGCCGTGGCCCTCACCGACCAAGCCGTACTGCTGTGGCACACGGGCCGGTCGGAGGACGCCGAGCGCGTGACCGACGAGGCGGTCCGCGCCCTGACGGTGGCACGCACGGCCGGATGGCGCCCGCCGGGGCCGGGCCCGACCGCCGGGCGGATCCTGCTGTACCGGGGACTGGCTCTCGGGGCCCGCGATCCGGCGGCCGCACGCGAGTTCCTGCGCCAGGCGGCCGAGGACGCCGTGCGCTGCGGTGCCACCGGCCTCGCGGACCGCTGCGCGGCGGCGCTGCGCGGTCTGGCCCCCGGCCGGGCCACGTGACGACCGACCAGCGCCGGGGCCGACGAGGCGTCGGCGACCCGGTAGGCTCGCGCTCGGAGGGTGACGTGAGGGGAGAACATCATGCCTGAGCAGTCGTCGCACGCCGATGCGCCGGAGCAGGAAGCGGCCGCGGACCTCGCGCCGCCCGCTGCCCCGCCCGCGCCCGAGCAGCAGCCGCTCGGCGCCGAACTCAGCGACCACGAGTTCACGATGACCGAGGTCGGGGACGAACTCGACGAACTGCCCGCCGAATGACGGCATCCGTCCGGCCCCGCGCCTCGGACGGATCATCTGTGCCGCCGGATGCGGATCCGCGTGCCGTACAGGTCCGCGGACCCGAGGGCGAGGGTGCCGGCTACCTCCTCGACGGGGGCCTGCTGCTCACCTCGGCGGAACTGGTGGGCACCGCACCCTCCACCGTCACCTTTCGGCTGCCCGGCGCCGACCGCCCCTGGCGGTGCGCGATGCGGTGGCACCGCTACGACCCGGCCCGGCCCCGGGCCGCGCGGCTCGACGCGGCGCTGCTGCGCGTCCTCGACGACGACTGGGACGAGGGCCGGATGCGGAGCCGGTCGCCGTCACCACGCTGGGGCAGACTGGCTACCCGCCGCCCGTCCGTCCCCGTCAGCGTCACCGTCTTTCCCGGCCGGGATGCGGTGGTCGTCCAGGGCACGGTCAACGCCGGGTCATCGGTCAAAGCCGGCCGCTACCACGTGACGCTGCCCGGCTCGGCGTCTGCGGCCGGCCCCGAGCCGTGGCCCGGGACGGCGGGTGCCGCGGTGGTGTGCCACGGACTCGTCCTCGGCGTGGTGGCCGACGCAGGCCGTGAACCCGGCACGGCGTGGCTGAGCGTGGTGCCGGCGGAGGCACTGGTGCGGGACTCCGGCTTCCGCGCCCTGGCAGCTCCCGGGCCGCTGGAGGCGGCCGAACTCCAGACCGTTCTCGAGGAGGGGCCGACCGCGCCCCAAGGACCGGAACCGGTCGAAGCGGAGTCACTGACGCGGTGGTGCGAAGAGCGGGACTCCTTCTCGTCACGGCTCGTCGTCGGAGCGGACGACGACCACCGGCGGCGCCTGGCCCAGGCGTTGCTCGGGAGGATGAGCGGACGGGACTGGGCCACCGGCTTCGTCGCCACCGCCGCCGACCAGCGTGCGCTGGACGTCGTCGCCGACACCGCGGTGCCCCTGCTCCTCGTCGTCGACCACGCGGACACCCGGTCCGAGACCCTGCTCGCCCTGCTGGACACCGTCGCCCGTCGCGCGTTCGCCGCGCCCGCCACCCGTTTCCGGCTGCTGCTCCTGGCGGACGACGACGGGGACTGGTGGTGGGAGGCCCGGAGCGAGTCGCCGGTGCTGCGTGACGTGCCGGCCGACACGGTACTGACGTTGCACAGCCCCCGCTGAGTCGCCGGTGTGGGCGGGCCCCGCTGGTCCAGGCCGTCGAGGTCGTGTCCGGTGGTGAGCCGGGCCCGTACCGTGACGTGGGGTTGCCCGGGTGCCCGCCGGGCCGGCGTGTGTCCGTCCTGGGTGGCGGAGACGTCACCGGTCAGGCGCAGAGCCGTCACCGCTCGGCTCCCGGCCGCCAGCACGAAGCAGCGGCCCTTCGGTGACCGCCGGCCGGTGGCGGCCACGACGTGCTGCCCGAACCGGCTGCACGCGCCGGTGGACCGGGCGCCTGCCACCGTGCGCACCGGCTCGGCCGGGCCGTCGCGGCTCGTACGCAGGCCCACCCTGACATCGCCGGGACCGCGCCACGAGTCGGCGCGGGCGCAGGTCCACACGGCCTGCCCGCCGCCGTCGGGCAGATCCTGCTCGGCGAAGTCCCACGCGTTCACCGCCCGTACGCCCGCCCCGCGCAGCGACGTCAGCGCGCACGCCTGGTGCGCCCAGGCCGGCAGGGCGGCGCCGCCGGTGGCCTCCCGGGGCTGCGAGTGAATCCGGTACCGGTCACCGCCCGACCCGTGACCTGCGGAGGCCTGGACCGGCCCGGGCGTGTCGCCCGCCTGCCGCCATGGGCCGGGACTGGCCGGAGGCTTCTATAGGCTGGCCGTGTGACCACAGCGGACGACCAGCAGCGGCGCCCTTCGGCGGCCGGACCCTCCGGTGGGGCGGCGGGGACGGAACTGCACACGCTCGCCGTCCGGTTGCGCCGGATGAACGGTGAGATCAACCGGCTGGTCCACGGTTTCGCCGGCGAGCAGGGTCTGCACGCCACGGACGTCCAGGCGCTCGCCGCGATCCTGGACGCCGAGGACCCGATGACCCCCGGACGACTGCGCGCGCACCTGGGCCTGACCTCGGGCGCCGTCACCGCCTGCCTCGACCGGCTCGAACGGGCCGGGCACATCCGCCGGGTCCGCGAGAGCGCCGACCGCCGGGTGGTGCACCTGTACTACGCGGCCGACGCCAGGGCCGCCGCGCGCAGTTACTTCCGGCCGCTGGCCCAGGCGGCGGAAGCCGCCCGGGCCCGCTTCACCGACGAGGAACTGGACGTCGTGCTGCGCTTCCTGGCGGCCATGAACGAGGAACTCGTCCCGGTCAGGTCCCCCGGCGCCTGACCGTCCGGGCGAGGAACCGCTCCGCGTCCGTCGCATCCGGCGGGGCCCCGGGCGCGGAAGAGGTGGCGTCACCCACGATCGTCCGGCGGTCTTATATCTTGATGATTGAGATTGTTTTTCCTTGAGATATCTGCCGTCCCCGTCCGCGTTGCCAGGAGATCCATGTCCCTCACCTCGCGCCGAGCCCGCTTCCTCGTGCCGCTGCTCCTGCTGCTCGTCTGGCTGGGCGTCGGCGGGACCCTCGGCCCCTACGCCGGCCGGCTCGGCGAGGTCGCCACCAACGACCAGGCCGCGTTCCTGCCGCGCAGCGCCGAGTCCACCCAGGTCGTCGCCGCCCGGCAGGAGCTGCGGCAGGACGAGACGCTGCCCGTCGTCGTCCTGTGGACCGCGGGCACGGGCGGGTCGGTGCGGGACCGCAAGGCCACCGCCACCCGCGCGCTGGCCTCCCTCGCCGGCACCCCCGGAGTCGTCGGCCGGGCGTCGCCGGCCCTGCTGTCGAAGGACGGTGCCGCCCTCGAAGGCGTGGTGCAGCTCCGGCCGGACCTCGGCGACCGGCTGCCCGGCACCCTCGACCGGGTCCGTGCGGCGGCACAGCGCGTACCCGGTGTCACGGTCCAGCTGGCCGGACCGGCCGCCGCCCAGGCCGACCTGGCCGACGCGTTCGCCGGCGTCGACGGACTGCTGCTCGCCGTCGCCCTGGTGACCGTGCTGGTCATCCTGCTCCTCGTCTACCGCAGCGTCCTGCTGCCGCTCGTCATCATCCTCGGTGCCGTGTTCGCCCTGGGCCTGGCCTGCGCGATCGTGTACGTCCTCGCCGACCACGACCTGGTCCGGGTGGACGGGCAGGTGCAGGGCATCCTCTCGATCCTGGTCATCGGCGCCGCCACCGACTACGCCCTGCTGATCACCGCCCGGTTCCGGGAGGAACTCGCCGCGCACGCCGACCAGTTCGCCGCCGCCCGGGCCGCGCTGCGCCGCTCCTGGGGAGCGGTCGTGGCCAGCGCCGCGACGGTCGCGCTCGGCCTGCTGGCGCTGCTGCTCAGCGACCTCACCAACAACCGGGCGCTCGGACCCGTCGGCGCGATCGGCATCGTCTGCGCGGTCGTCTCCGCGCTCACGTTCCTGCCCGCCGTGCTCGTCCTGCTGGGGCGGGCCGCGTACTGGCCGGCCGCGCCCCGCCCGGCGGACGGCCCGTCCGGCGGGCACGGAGTGTGGCGCCGCGTGGCCGCGCTCGTCGACAGGTCGCCCCGCAAGGTCTGGGCGGTGTCGCTGGCCGGCCTGCTGCTGAGCGCCGCGTTCGCCCCGACCCTGGTCTCCAGGGGCGTCGCCCTCGACGAGACCTTCGTCGACGACACGCCGTCCGTCGTCGCCCAGCAGACCCTGGCCCGGCACTTCCCGGGCGGCTCGGGCAACCCGGCCGTCGTCATCGCCAGGGCGGACCGGCTCGACCGCGTGCTCGCGACCGCCCGTGACACCGACGGCGTCGCCTCGGCGGCCGCGGTCGCCGCGTCGGGACGGCCCGGCGACGACCCGCAGATCGCCGGCGGACGGGTGCGGGTGGACGTCACGCTCGACTCCGCCGCCGACAGCGAGGCCGCCGAGCGGAGCGTCGTCCGGCTGCGCACCGCCCTGCACGCGCTGCCGGGCGCGGACGCGAAGGTCGGCGGCTACACCGCCCAGCGCTACGACACCCAGCGCACCGCCGTGCACGACCGCACGCTGATCGTGCCCGTCGTCCTCGCGATCATCTTCGTGATCCTCACCGTGCTGCTGCGCTCGCTGCTCACCCCGGCGCTGCTGGTCGCCACCGTGGGCCTCAACTTCCTTGCCACGCTGGGGGTCTCCTCGCTCGTCTTCCGCCACGTGTTCGGGTTCAACGGCACGGATCCCTCGGTCCCGCTGTACGGCTTCGTGTTCCTGGTGGCGCTCGGTGTCGACTACAACATCTTCCTCATGTCACGCGTCCGTGAGGAGACCCTGCGGCACGGCGCGCGCGAGGGCGTGCGGCGCGGGCTGGTCGGCACCGGCGGCGTGATCACGTCGGCGGGCGTGGTGCTGGCGGCCACCTTCGCCGCGCTCGCGGTGATCCCGCTGACCTTCCTGGCGCAGATCGCGTTCATCGTCGCCTTCGGCGTTCTCCTCGACACCCTGGTGGTGCGGTCCCTGCTGGTGCCCGCGCTCGTCCGGGACCTCGGAGAGGTGGCCTGGTGGCCGGGCCGTCCCGGTGCCGGCCGCGTGCACGGGCCGCGTACGCCGGAACCGGAGGGAACCCGAGTCGCCTGACGTCCCGGGTGCGGCCCCGCCGGCGTGGCGGGGCCGCGGCGCCGTGCCGGCTACCGGGGCGTGCGCAGTCCGTCGAGGATGAGCGCGAGCATGTGGGGTGCGCGGTCCTCGGGGCTGGACGCGGCACGCCACAGCGCGCCGGTGAGCTGGAGGAAGTCGCCGGGGTCGGCGTCCGTGCGGATGCTTCCGTCCCTCTTCCCGGCGTCGAGGAGCTCGGTGATCGCGGTGATGACCGGCCCGTAGCTCTGCTCGGTGATCGTCTGGTGCGCGCCGGGGCTGAGGGCGTCGCCGAGGCCGTGCTTTCTGCGCATGGCCTCCACGAGGTCGGTCGTCCAGTGGCGCAGCGCTTCCAGGGGCGGCATCCCGTCCAGCAGGTCGGGCACGGTGGCGACGATGCGTGTCACCTCGTCCTGGTAGACGGCCAGCACCAGAGCCTCGCGCGTGGGGAAGTTGCGGTACAGGGTGCCCGCGCCGACACCCGCGCGCTGGGCGACCTGGTTCATCGAGGCGCCGCCGTCCTTGGCGAATGCCTCCCGGGCGGCCGCGAGGATGCGTGCCCGGTTCTCCCGGGCGTCTGAACGGACCACAAGACCTCACTTGATAAGTGGAGAGCTCTCCATTACGTTATCTGGAGAGTTCTCCACTTACTTTAGAGGGGCATCATGCGGTACATCAAGCTCGGCACCACAGGGATGGACGTGTCACCGATCGCGATCGGTGCCATGACCTACGGCGAACCTGACCGCGGGCATCCCGTCTGGTCGAAGGGCGAAGAGGACGCGCGCCCGCTCGTCAAGCACGCGCTGGACGCGGGGATCAACTTCTTCGACACCGCGAACATGTACTCCAACGGCTCCAGCGAGGAGATCCTCGGCCGCGCGCTCAGGGACTTCGCCGACCGCGACGCCGTGGTCATCGCCACGAAACTGCGTCACCCGATGCGGGTGGGGCCCAACGGCCGCGGTCTGTCACGCAAGGCGGTCATGACCGAGGTCGACCACTCGCTGCGCCGCCTCGGCACGGACTACATCGACCTGTACCAGATCCACCGCAACGACCACGCCACCCCGTGGGAGGAGACGCTCGAGGCGCTCAGCGACCTCGTCAAGGCGGGCAAGGTCCGCTACCTCGGCGCCTCGTCCATGCACGCCTGGGAGTTCGCGAAGGCACTGCACCTGCAGAAGCAGAACGGCTGGGCGAGGTTCGTGTCCATGCAGGACCACTACAACCTGCTCGCCCGCGAGGAGGAGCGGGAGATGATCCCGCTCTGCCTGGACGAGGGCGTCGGCACGGTCGTCTGGTCTCCGCTCGCCCGCGGCCGCCTCGCCCGTGCCTGGGACGACGCCCGCTCGACGGCGCGCTCCGAGGCGGACGGAGCGTACGCGGACAGCCTGTACTCGCCCGAGCAGGAGGCGTCCAACCACGCCATCATCGACGCGGTCGGACAGGTCGCGGACGCCCACGGCGCCAGCCGCGCCCAGGTCGCGCTCGCCTGGCTGCGCCGCCGGCCGGTCGTCACCGCACCGCTGGTCGGCGCCGGCTCGACCCGGCAGATCGACGAGGCGGTGGCCTCCCTCGACATCGAACTCACCGACGACGAGGTGCGCGCCCTGGAGGCCCCGTACACCCCACGCCACGACTGGCAGGGCGTCTCCGACGAGGCCGAGATGGAAGCCATCCGCAAGCGCGTGCCCGGCATGGCACTCGCATGAGACCCCCCGCCCGCACGATGCGCGAACCGAAGGCACAAGAGCCACCGAAGGCACAAGAGACAGAGATGACACGGGTACTGGTCACCGGCGGAACGGGATTCATCGGGAGCTGGTGCGTCCTGGCCCTGCTCGAAGCCGGGCACACCGTACGCACCACAGTCCGCGACCTGCGGCGCGAGCCGGCGCTGCGCTCCTGGCTCCACGCGGCGGCGCCGTTCGACGACGACCGCCTCACGGTCGTACGCGCCGACCTAGAACACCCCGACGGCTGGGGGGAGGCCGTCGCCGACTGCGACTTCGTCCTCCATGTCGCCTCGTCGACCCTGCGCCGTAGGCCGGCGAACGACGACGAGCTGGTGACCCCGGCACGGGAGGGCGTCCTGCGGGTGCTGCGTGCCGCACGCGACGCCGGGGTGCGCCGGGTGGTCCTGACGAGCGCGTTCGGCGCCGTCGGCATCGGACATCCGCCACGTTCGACCCCGTTCACGGAGGAGGACTGGACCGACGTCGACGCCGGCATCCCGCCCTACCAGCGGTCCAAGACGCTCGCCGAGCGCGCGGCCTGGCAGTTCGTCGCGGACGAAGGCGCTGGACTGGAACTGACGGCGGTTCATCCCGTAGGAGTCCTCGGGCCCCTCCTCGGCCCCGACGACCCGCCGTCCCTGCGTCTGGTGCGCAGAATGCTGGAGGGCCAGGTGCCCGCGTGCCCTCCCTTCGGCATGGGCTTCGTCGACGTCCGCGATGTCGCGGATCTGCACCTGCGCGCGATGACCGATCCGGCGGCCGCCGGCGAGCGGTTCCTCGCGACCGCCGGGCGCGGCCTGCGCGTCATCGGGATCGCACGCATCCTCCACGACCGTCTGGGTGAGCGTGCCACGAAGGCACCGACCCGTGAAATGCCCGTGTGGCTCGCCCGCGCGCTGAGTGCCGTCAACCCGGAACTGCGACTGCTCAGGCACCAGTTGGGCAAGTATCCCGACGCCACCAGCGCCAAGGCGGAGCGCCTTCTGGGGTGGCGGGCACGACCGATCGAGGACACCGTCGCGGAGACAGCCGAAAGCCTCCTCGCCCACGGCATCGGGAACTGACCGGTGCGTCGTCGGGCTCTTGTCCGCGACGGGTTCTCCACCGACGACGGGCTGCTGGGCCTGCTGTCCGGCTCGGTCCGCCGGCACCACGACGGTGAACCGGGCCGGTGCTCCTCCCACCGAGCGGCCGTGGCCGCGGGGTTCCGCGAGCGGAACACCGCGGCGTCCGGCGTCCGTCAGTGACGGTTCGGCGTGAGGAAGATGGGGTTGGTCAGGGCTGCCATGGGGCCGAACAGCAGGGCGTCGCCCATCGTGTTGCCCTGCCCCGGGGAGCCGTTCGCCATCGGGTGACGTACCTCGGCGCGGACGTAGGCGGCCAGGGAAGCCGTCGTACGCCACACCACCGTGCCCTCGCCCGCGGCGTCCACCGACTCCTGGTGCATCTGGCCCTCGTCCGTGATGAAGCGGACGGTGCCGTTGGGGACGCCCTTCACGTCCAGCCTGATGTCCACGGGAGCTTCGGCGGGTACCGTCAGCGTCTCGCCGATGCCGGCCTGGCGCGCGTTCCCGCTGGCGGTGAACGAGAGCTGGACGGCCGAGGACTCCGCGATCCAGCTGCGTCCGGCGCGGATGCCGTCCATGACGGCGTCGGTGCTCAGGTCCTCGGCGAGGACGACGTTGTGCGGCAGGCCGATCACCTGCGGCTCGCTGTGCGCGTCGCTGTTGCCCATGGCGGGGACCCACCGCCCGCCCGAGCGGACGGCTTCGCCGATCTTCTGGTCCCAGGTGCTGATGGCGTGCTCGTCGTCGTACGTCCACGGGCCGGTCCACACCTCGGTGGCGTCGGCGTCGTCGAAGCCGAACTTCCACTGGCTCGCGACGTAGGCGCAGTACATGTGCGCCGGGACCACGAGACCGCCGCCACGGCGCACCTTGCGCGCGAAGCGGGGGAACGCGTCGTCACGGTTGCGGTAGCGCCAGTCGATCCAGTCGCCGGCAGGCAGGCCCAGAGCCAGCCAGTGCCCGTTGCGGGTGGTGACCTCCTCACCGGTGATGATCAGCAGGTCGGAACCGGCGAAGTCGCCCCATACCGCGTGGGCGGAGGAGGTGTTGTGGTCGGTGGAGACCATGAAGTCCAGGCCGGCGGCGCGGGCTCCCGCCGCCACCTCCACGGGCTGACGCTTGCCGTCGGAGTGGACCGTGTGCAGGTGGCAGTCTCCGCGGTACCAGGCACGGCCGCGTCCCTTGGCCCGCTGCGGCGGGTAATTGCGCGGGGCGGCGGGGCCGGCCGGGCCGTACGTCAGGGTGATCTGCACCTGGTAGTTCAGCCCCTGCGGTGCCACCTGGTAGGGGCCCAGTACGACGTGCCAGGTGCCGTGGCCGACGGGTCCGGGGAGATATCCCGGTGTGGCCTCGCTGTTGCTGATCTCGAACGAGGTCCGGGCACCACCGGACCATCCGCGGAAGCCCCGGCCGCCGAGCGCGACACCGTGCTCGTCGAAGACGCCGATGTCGCACGAGTTGCCCGGCGTGCCCGAGGGGACGGCCGGCTTGTCGTAGGAGTACGACACGGTGATCTTCTGTACACCCTTGGGTACTTCGACCGGCAGGTAGACGAAGTCCGCCACACCGGTGTCCAGATGCCCGCTGATGGTGCGGGTCACTTCGCCCGTCCCGGGCGGCGTGCTTCGCACCGATGCGTCCGCGCTCTGCGCGAAGGAGACCGACTCGAGGGTGAGCGCCGCGGCACCGGCGGCCGCCGCGGCCAGGAACCGGCGGCGCCCGGGCGCGCTCGTCGCGTCGTCGCTCTGCTCGACGTGGAGGACGTCCACCTCGTGTTCGCAATGTCCGTCAAGACACATGTGCCCTCATGGTGTGTGGTCGCTACATGGATTCGCGTCGACTGTTCCGGGGCGTCGTGAACGGCGGATGAGCAATGGACGACCGGATCGGCAATTGCCGTAGGAACATCCACGACCGTGGACCCGTCCGGACCGTCCGGTTCCCTCCGCGTCGATCGGAGGTGACCGGACCACCGGTGGCGGCGCGGCTCCACCCCGCTCCGGTGATCCCAGCGCCGGACGCGCGGCCGCAGGCCCGCCGTGACCCGTTCCTCACCACAGACGTACGCCGCATGCCCTTTCGGCGAGGCCGTCGAGGTCGGCCCATGCCTCATCGGGCAGGGCGGCTTCGCTCCAGCGGGCGGCGGCCGCGACCTCGTCGCCGGAGCGGAAGCCCGCGACCACACAGGCCACCTCGGGACTGCGCAGGGGGAGGAACGGTGTCGACGGCGGCCAGGGGGAGGCGGCGCGCGTGCCGCTGGCCGACGGCACCCTCGTCAAGCTCTCCGTCGGCGTCGACGACGCGCTCATTCCCTCCCTGCTCACCCTCTCCGACGTGCTGGCCGGGCAGCACGGTCACCGTGATCGGGGACGGCGCGGTCGGCCTCCTCGCGGTCCTCGCGTCGAAGAGGCTGGGAGCCGAGCAGATCGTCCTGATGGGCCGGCACCCCGCCCGCACCGGCCTCGGCCGTGTCTTCGGCGCCACCGACGTGGTCGCCGAACGCGGGGCGGAGGGCATCGAGAAGGTACGCGAGCTCACCGGTGGCGGCAGCCCCGTCGTCATCGAGGCGGTCGGGCACCGGCCCGCCTACGAGCAGGCCTACGGAGTGGTCCGCCCCGGCGGCACCATCAGCCGCGTGGGCGCGCCGCAGTACGGGCAGGCCCCGGTCGGCTTCGGCAGCCTCTTCGGCCACAACATCACCCTGACCGGAGGTCCCGCCCCGGCCCGCGCCCACATCGACGAGCTGCTGCCCGACGTACTGGAGGGCCGTATCGAACCCGGCCGGGTCCTCGACCGTACCGTCGGCCTCGACGGCGTCCCGGAGGGCTACCGGGCCATGGACGCGCGCGAGGCGCTGAAGGTGCTGGTGCGGCCGTGAACGGCAGGTCCCGGACCGACCGGGTGGCCGGCGCGGCGGGCGTGCCGCGGACCCTCACCCTGAACAACGGCGTGGAGATGCCCGCCCTCGGGCTCGGTGTCTTCCAGACACCGCCCGGCGAGACCAGGGACGCCGTCACGGCCGCGCTCGAACTCGGATACCGGCACATCGACACCGCCGCGGCCTACGGCAACGAGCGCGAGGTCGGCCAGGCCGTCCGCGACTCCGGCGTGCCGCGCGACGAGCTCTTCATCGAGACCAAGATCTGGATCAGCGACTACGGATACGACGAGACCCTGCACGGCTTCGACAAGAGCGCCGCGAAGCTCGGCGTCGACCGGATCGACCTGCTCATCCTGCACCAGGCACTCCCCTCCGACTTCGACCGGACCATCGCCGCCTACCACGCCCTGGAGAAGCTCCTGGCCGACGGAAAGGTCCGTGCCATCGGCGTCAGCAACTTCATGGCCGGCCACCTGACCGCACTGCTCGACGCGACGTCGGTCGTCCCCGCCGTCAACCAGCTGGAGATCCACCCCTACTTCCAGCAGCGCGCCGTCCTCGGCTTCGACGACGAGCACGGCATCCTCGACCAGGCGTGGTCCCCCATCGGCGGGATCACCTTCTACCCGGGCTACGGCCAGGACCGCAGGAGCGTCCTGCGGGACCCGGTCGTCACGCGCCTCGCCGGAGCGCACGGCAGGAGCCCGGCCCAGGTGCTGCTGCGCTGGGGGCTCCAGCAGGGCCGCTCCGTCATCCCCAAGTCCACCCGCCGCGAGCGGATCGCCGAGAACATCGACGTCTTCGACTTCGAGCCCACCACCGATGAGCTCGCCGCCCTCGACGCACTGGAGACCGGCCGGCGCGGCGACCCCGAGCCCGAAGCCGTCACGCTCGCCGCCTACGGCCGCGCCATCCCCGAGGCATGAGGGAACCGGATGCGGGCTCCGGGGGAGATCTCGTTTCGGCTGGGTTCCGCGGCCTCAATTCGGCCAGGGTGCGTTCATCACACGCTCGACCATCGTCGGGCTGCGGAAACCCGGGATGAAATGTTCCAGCACGTCCGCGTTGACGGTCCCGTACGTCGTGTCGGGACGATTCTTCAGTCCGTCGACGAACGCCCGCAAGAAACCTTCCTTGAATTGTCCGCGCGGATGAGCGGCGACGATCTCGTCCACTCGGCCGCCGTCCAGTCGCTCGAGCCCCCAGCCGATCGCGTCCGTCAGGACGCCGTAGTTCGTGGCGGCAGCCTCCGGGCCCATCCGGCCGGGAATCCCCGGGGTGGTGTGCAGTGCGATCGCCGTCCAGACCACCTCCGCGGCGCTCTTGGAGAAGCCATGGTCGATCAGGAACCGGTAGGCGTGGTCGGCGCCGTCGACCTCGAAGCGCTGCTCGACCTCCGAGAACGGGGTCGACAGCCCCGTGTCGTGGAACATCGCCGAAATGTAGAGCAACTCCGGATCCGGCCGCAGACCGAGTGCGCGGGCCTGCAGAGAACCGAACAGAAATACTCGCCGGGAGTGGTGGAAGATCAGCGGTCCGGCCGTTTCCCGAAGGAATTCGGTGGCCTCCGTCACAGCCGCCGTCTCGGGAATTTCCACTGCTGCGATGATGTCGGTCATGATGTTCGCGCTTTCGGTGTGATCGTGCGGAGCGGGCTGTTCGCCTCATCTCCACGGTGCCGATCGCGCGGCCCGCGCCGCCACCCCGGCACGGCCATGAACCACTCGAATCCGGACACCTGGGGAACGGGACAGTGAGCTCCGCACCGCATCGGGTCGCGATCCTCGTCTACGACGGGGTCGCACTGCTGGACGTCGCCGGTCCCGCGGAGGTGTTCGGGGAGGCGAACCGGCTGGGTGCCGACTACCGGATCGCCCTGCTGTCGGCGACCGGCACCGCTGTCACCTCCTCGACCGGCATCCGGATCGCCGTGGACGGCGGCCCGGCCGCCGAACCGGACCCCGACACCTTCGTGATGCCGGGCGGGGCCGTCTATCCCCGGGCGCCCGTCACCCGCGAACTGACCGACGCAACCAGGGAACTGGCGGGCCGCTCCGGCCGGGTGGCGTCCGTCTGCTCGGGGGCGTTCGTCCTGGGCGCCACCGGCCTCCTGGACGGCAAGCGCGCGACCACCCACTGGAAGATCGCGGGCGAACTCGCCGAGCGTCATCCGCGGATCCAGGTCGAACCAGACGCCATCTACGTCCGCGACGGCACCACCTACACCTCGGCCGGCGTCACCGCCGGCATCGACCTGACGCTGGCCCTCGTCGAGGAGGACCATGGCGCCGACGTCAGCCGGGACGTCGCCCGCGCCCTGGTCGTCTATCTGCAACGCGCGGGCGGCCAGTCGCAGTTCTCCGCACCGCTGCAGGGGCCGCCGCCCCGGTCCCCGGCCCTGCGTACGGTCGTCGACCTGGTGACGGCGGATCCCGGAGGCAACCACTCGGTCGACGAACTCGCCGGGCACCTCCACCTCAGCCCCCGCCATCTCACACGCCTGTTCCGGGAGGAGCTGTCCACCACACCCGCCCGGTACGTCGAGTCCATCCGCTTCGGCATCGCCAGGTCCCTGCTCGACCAGGGGCACACCGCGACCCGTGCGGCCTCCCTGGCCGGGTTCCCGAGCTACGAAAGCCTCCGCCGTGTCTTCGCCCGGGAGCTCTCCGTCGCTCCCGCCGCCTACCAGCGCCGCGTCAGCACTGCCCGCCGTGATGCCCCGGGGTAACCCGCATCCGCAAGGAATCGACAATCGCTTGCAGGATTCTTACTGATCGATGGAAAGAAGCGTCCACCATCTTGTCCGGCCGTCCTGGCGCACCCTAATGTCCCGGTACGCAGCGGCACGGCCCGTTCCCGCCGTCCCGCCGTGCGCCGAGCTGCCCTCGGTGACCTCCGCTCCCAGAGAAACGAGAATCCGATGGCGCGGTACACCCACCACCTGTCTGCCGTGCGGCTCGGGAACCGTACGCGAAGACCGGCGCGGACCCTCGTCGCGCTGACCACGGCCGTCGCCGGACTCGTCCTCGGGCTCGGCTCTCCGGCCCCGGCCGCGACGGCGCACGGTGTCCGGGCGGGCACCCCGGTGGTGACCCGCGCCGGGCTCGACCCCGCCCTCGTCGCGGGGCGGGGCGCCGCGGTGGATTTCGACGAACAGGAGGCGGAGAACGCCGCCACCGACGGCACCGTCATCGGCCCCGACCGCACCGCGTACACACTGCCCTCAGAGGCATCCGGCCGCACCGCGGTGCGCCTGAAGCCCGGCCAGTACGTCGAGTTCACCCTGCCACACGCGGCCAACGCCCTCACCGTGCGGTACAGCATCCCCGACGCGCCGCGAGGCGGCGGCATCACCGCGCCCCTCGACGTCTCCGTGGGCGGGGGCCGCCGCACCACGATGACCCTCACCTCGCAGTACTCCTGGCTCTACAACCAGTACCCGTTCAGCAACGACCCCCAGGGCGACCTGCTGCACCCCGACTGGTGGATCACCGAATGCGGCTGCGTTCCCGCCGCCACCAGTCCGACGCCCGCCATCGGCAAGCCGTTCCGGCCGAGCCACTTCTACGACGAACAGAGACTGCTGCTCGGCAAGCGGTACGCGGCCGGTGACACCGTCCGTCTCACCGCGCCCAGGAACAGCACCGCGGCCTGGACCGTGATCGACCTGCTCGACACGCAACTCGTCGGCGCGCCGCACGTCGAGAAACACGCCGTGAACGTCGTCGTGTTCGGCGCCGATCCCACCGGCCGGCGGGACGCGGGCGGCGCCTTCGACCGGGCCATCGCCTACGCCGGGAGACACCACCTCAAGGTGTACCTGCCGCCGGGCACGTACCAGGTGAACCGTCACATCACCGTGGACGACGTGACGATCGTCGGGGCAGGCAGCTGGTACACGATCGTCAAGGGCCACCAGGTCACCCTCGACACGCCCGCCCCCGACGGCTCGGTGCACACCGGTGTGGGCTTCTACGGCAAGGACGCCGCGGACGGCGGCAGCCACGACGTCCACCTGTCCGGCTTCGCCGTCGAGGGCGACGTACGCGAACGCATCGACACCGACCAGGTCAACGCCCTGGGCGGGGCCCTCGGCGACTCGACGATCGACGGCCTGTACCTCCACCACACCAAGGTCGGCATGTGGTTCGACGGCCCGATGACCCGGCTGCGTGTCACCCGCACCGTGATCGCCGACCAGATCGCCGACGGCCTCAACTTCCATACCGGGGTTACCGATTCGAGTGTCTCCGACACCTTCGTGCGCAACACCGGCGACGACGGTCTGGCCATGTGGTCGGAGAAGACGGGCGACGCGCGCAACGTCCTCTCCCACAACACCGTGCAGACCCCGGTCCTCGCCAACGGCATAGCCCTGTACGGCGGCACCGACAACACGGTCACCGGCAACCTCATAGCCGACCCCATCAGAGAGGGCAGCGCCATCCAGGTCGGCTCCCGGTTCGGCGCCGAGCCCTTCGGCGGACAACTGAGGATCACGGACAACACGACAGTCAGGTCAGGGCCGTTCGAGCTCAACTGGAAGATCGGCCTCGGAGCCATCTGGTTCTACGCCCTGGAGCGGGACATCGACGCCGACATCCAGGTCACCGGCGACCACTTCCTCGACAACACCTACAACGCGGTCATGCTGGTCTCCGACTTCCCGGTCAAGGACGAGTACGCGATCCGAGGCGTCCGTTTCAAGGACATCCGCGTGGACGGCACCGGTACCTCCGTGCTCAGCGCCCGCTCCGCCGGCTCGGCGTCCTTCGAGAACGTGGACGCCCGTAACGTCGGCGCGGTCGGCGTCAACAACTGCGGATCCTTCAACTTCCCCGCCTCCGGTTCCGAGTTCACGGTGAACGACCTCGGCGGCAACGACGGTGGCGGCACGACCGGTCCCTGGCTGGCGTCCTGGGAACTGCCGAACACGATCACCTGCGACGACCGGCCCCCGGTGATCCCGCCGGCGGCCCCGGCGCCCTGGTGAGGCACCACGGGTGAGGTCCGCACACCATCGATGACGCGGCGTGCCGGCGGGTCCCGGCGGCACGCCACGTCGTTCCGGGCGGCGACGCGCGCCGGAACCCGACCCGGTCAGGACCCGGACGGAGGCTCTGTTCGAGGAACCGGCGCCCCGCCACCCGCTGCCGCGTCTTCAGAAGGGGACGACCAGTCCGGCCTCTCGCAATCCGGCCGACGCCCTGCTCGTGCATTCGGCGACCGAGGCCCCGTCGGCCCTCAACCCGCCGTCCAGGAGCCCGCCGGAGGCCCGGAACGTCCAGGCCGGCTGACCGTCACGCATCCGCTCCGCGTCGACCCGGATCATCGCGTCCTCGACGCCGCTGTCCGGATCCGCCTTGGGCCGCCGCCCCCCTTGGCCATGGCCACCGACCACCTCTTTCTCCCCTGCCCGGGGGCGGAGCGGCCGATGGTACGGCCTCCCTCCTCGTGCAGGCGCTGGAAGGTGCTGAGGCAGGTGCGCGTCCGCCGGAGGACCGCCGCCCCCGCGTCGTCGGGCTGGTCCCTGGTACCAGGCGTGCTGTGTTCGGGAGTCGGATCGGCCACATGCACCTGAAAGCGGAGCTCGGCTGTCATGGAGCGTGCGTGCCTCTTGGTCTCATGCCCGTGAAGTGACGGCGGTCGCACGCAGGGGCGCGGTGTCGGTCACCGGGTACGGACCGACCGGTGCGAAGCGGTCCGCGTCCGCGTCCGCGCCGGCCCGGTGGGCCGTGGGTGTGTCGCCGGTTGCGGACCGGCGCCCTGCGGGCAGGTCGTCTGCCGTCTGGGCCGGGGCCGGGGCCGGGGCGGCGGGCGCCGGGCCCTGTCCGGTGGCGCGGAAGGTCAGCAGAACCGCGGAACCCGCGGCCCACAGGACGAGTGTCGCCAGCGGGGCGAGGACGTGCGAGCCCTGGAAGTAGCTGAGGTCGGCGACGGCGCGGACGGCCGCGCCCGGCGGCAGCAGCTCCGACAGGATCCGGGCTCCGCCGGGCATGAGGTTGATGCCGATGGTCGCGCCGCTGGTGGAGTTGCCGACGGTCAGGAGCAACAGGGTGGCGACGGGGATGCCGAGCGGGCCTATGTAGGTGGCCAGCATCTTCGTGGTGAAGGCCGCGGCCGCGGCCAGCAGCGCCAGGACGAAGGCGAGAGGGAGGAACGGGGCCGGGACGGCTCCGAGGACGGGGCCGGCGATGGCCGCCGCGACGAGGCCCGACGCCGCGGCGAAAGCGGTCATCAGGGTGAAGCGGTGCCGCAGGTGGAGCAGGTTGCTGAGGCCCACGACGTTCTGGGCGAGGGCGAAGCCGGAGAGGGTCACTCCGAAGGAGACGTAGAAGCCGGCCAGGCCGCGGGCGTCGTACCGTTCGAGCGGCACGACGTCGGAGACGCTGAGGTGCCGGTCGGCGCCGTGTGCGTAGGCTGTGGCCAGATTGGTGACCGCGGAGGTCGTCGAGAGGCCGTTGGCGCTCGCGACGTCGAGCTTGAGGTCCTTGGCATGGGCACCGGCGCCGAGCACGGCCACGACATCGCGGTGACGCAGTGCGTCGCGTGCCTCGGCGGGGGTGTCGCCGCGCCGCACGTCGATCGAGTCGCCCAGGGCCTGCTGGACCTTGTCCGCCAGCTTCTGACCCGTCACCGCCACGGGGATCCGGTGGGGCTGGGGATCGCGTGTGAGCCCGATGTAGCAGGTGACGAACGCCGAGACGATGACCAAGCCGATCAGGAACGGCTGGAGCCAGAGGCGGACGGGATAGCGGCGCTTGTGCCGCGGGGGGCGGGGCTGGGGATGCACTCCGGGTTTCTCCATGACTGGTGACGGAACGGCGGCAGTGAGAGTGAGGGGGACAGGACGATGTGGTCGGCGCTCGGCCAGGTCAGGACGTCGCTGAACGGGGCCTGGGGTGTCCGGGCCGGTCAGCGGCCCCGAAGTCGACGGCGCGTCGAGGCTGCTTCGCCTTGAGGGCCTTGACGGCGCAGGCGAGCCTCCTGGTGACGTCGTCGGTCGTGAACAACGGCATGGCGGTGTCGGACATCGCCTCGTCCGCCGCGGAGACGCCACCGACGGCCCGGACGCTCGGCGACCCGGTGGATCCCACCGGGCAGGGTGTGGCGTCGAGTTCAGCGGCGTCAATGATCATCTTCGGACCTCCGTCGGGTTGAGGCGCGGTCCACGACTACCAGGAGTGGCTCGCACGACGGTGCTGAGCACCTGTCCTCAAGGTGCAAATGTTCGTGCGACAGAATCGTATTCCTTTCAGATATGTCGCATCGATGCGATGCTCGCCACGGTCCTGATCGCGAAGGTGCCGTTCAACGGCGGACTCCCTTGGGATCCGGGCTCGAAGGAGGGCGCCTGTGGTGCGTAGAGTGCGACATGTGCATGCATTCTTTGTGTCTGTTGTTTGCTTCAGTTACCTTCGAGTGGAGCTCGCGGAAGTCGCATGGCTCCCCGGCCGGCCTGGCCGGCCGGGGAGCACTGTGGGCCCGGCCGGGTCCGTCAAGGGCTGAGCGCTACACTGGAACGTGTAATAACTGAATAGGTCATGGCTATGTCGGCGTGACCGCAGTCACCGAAAGAGACCCGCGATGTCCTGGACCGCGACAGCCCGATACGGCCTGGCGCCCGCCCCGGGCGGGCTGGCCTTCGTGCAGGACCTGCTCAACACGCTGTCGGCAGGCAAGCCGCGCGAACCCGACCTCCTGCAGACCGCCGACGACGCCCGGGCCTGGCTCGACCAGGCGCTGCGGAGCTGGAGCGCGGCGACCCGCCGGCCCGCACCCACCGTCGAACTGACCGCCGAGGACGTGCGGGGGCTCCAGGGCTTCCGTGAGGACCTGGCCCGGAGCCTCCACGCCCAGCACGAAGGTGACACCGCTCCGGAGCCCGCCCCGGTGGCCTCGCTGCTGACCCTGCCCACCGCCTTGCGGCTCGACGAGCACGGAATCGTCCGTGCCGAGCCTCGCGGTACGGGATGGCGCCAGGCCGCGTCACTCGCCCTCATCGAGATCCTCCAGGCGCAGTGCACCGACACCCTGCGCCGCCTGAAGACCTGCCGCAACCCCCGCTGCCTGACCGCCTTCTACGACCGCTCCCGCAACAACAGCGGCGTCTGGCACGACGTCCATGTCTGCGGAAACGCGGCCAACCTGCGCAACTATCGTGCCCGCAAGCGGGCCGGCGCCGACCAGGCCTGACGGTTGGCTCTCCTCCAGGAGTCGGGCCCGAGAGTGCTCGAGTTCCAGGCAGCTCACGTGATTCAGATCACATGCTGGGGATCGGGTGGGAACGCCTGTGGGTTCCGTGCGGCAGCCCCGCCGTCCGGATTCCGGGTGCCAGGATGTGGCGCCATGACAGCAGGGTGGCGTTCTCGCGCGTTGCGGGCCGCGGTGTTCGCGGTCGTGTGCGTGCTGCTTGCCGCCCTGGGCCACGTGATGATGTCCGGCGGCGAGGCGCCCGCGTGGGCGCTGGCGGCCGGGGTCCTCGCGACCGGCGCCGTGGGCTGGTGCCTGACGGGGCGTGAGCGGGGGATGCCGGCGATCGTCGCGGCCGTGGTCGCCGCCCAGGCGCTGCTGCACGAGGGATTTTCCTTCGCGCGACCGGCGGCCGGGGCGTTCGTCCCCGCGGATTCCATGAACATGGGTGACGCGCATTCCATGAGCATGGGCCTGATGCGCGGCGGCTCCATGGGTATGGCCCACATGGATCACCTTGACCAGGTGGGCCGCTCCCTGGCCGGGGCCTCGCCCTCGCCCGGCATGCTGGTGGCCCACCTGGCGGCGGCACTGCTGTGCGGACTGTGGCTGGCGTACGGCGAGCAGGCCGTCTACCGCATCACGCGCGCCGCCGCCGGATGGCTGACGGCGCCGCTTCGTCTGCTGCTCGCCCTGCCCGCGGCCACTCATCACCCGCCCGCGTGCCCGGGCGGACGCCATGCGGACCGGGCGCCCTGCCTGTTCCTCCTCGTCCACGCGATCACTTCTCGGGGCCCACCGCTGACGTTTGCTGTCGTCTGAGGACAGCCGGCTTCCCGGGGCACCCCTCATGGCGTGTGCCTCGGGCCACGGCCGTACGACCGCACACCGGCGCAGTGTCGCCGCCGTGCGGTAGGCCGTTCCCCCACTTCACCGGACCTCGCTGGGCTCTCGTGCGCCCTGGTCCGGATCACGGTCGACCGAGAAGGACACCAGGTGATCACCTCTGCCCTGCCCGCGCGTACCAGGAACGGCAAGACGGCGGCGCTCGACGAATCGATCACCGCGTGGGCGCTGGCCGCCCGACGCGGTGACGCCGACGCGGTCGAGCGGTTCGTGGGCGCCCTGCAGCGGGACGTCCGGTGTTACGTCGCCCAGTTGTGCGGCGATCCCCAGGCCGTGGACGACCTGGCACAGGACACGTTTCTGCGGGCGCTCGGCAGCCTGCACCTGTTCGAGGGGCGCTCCTCGGCCCGCTCCTGGCTGCTGTCCATCGCCCGCCGCGCGGTCATCGACAGCTACCGGTACGCCGCCGCCCGCCCGCGCCGGAGCGACGTGCCGGACTGGCAGCTGGCCGTCGAGCTGGCACAGCCCCGCGACCTGCCGGGCTTCGACGACGGCATCGCGCTGCTGGACCTGCTGGCCGCACTGCCCGACGAACGCCGTGAGGCGTTCGTCCTCACCCAACTGCTCGGCCTGCACTACGAGGAGGTGGCCGGCGTCAGTGACTGCGCGATCGGCACGGTCCGCTCCCGGGTGGCCCGTGCCCGCGCAACCCTCATCGGCCTGCTGGAACAGGCTGAGGCGACGGACGAGCCCGCCGCTCTCGCGGGCTGAGGGCAGGCGCGACGCTGACGCACGCACGCGTGCGGTCTGCGGAGAAGGCCGGACAGGAGCGGCTGGCGGGCCCTGTCCGGCCTTCCCGGCGCGAGTGGCGCGTAACTCAGGCGGCGACCGTGCCGGCGATGCCGTATCCGGCCTCGACGATCGCTGCGCGGATCCGGCTGTCGTCGAGGTCCGTTCCGTGCACGGTGACGGACCTGGCGGCGACGTCGACCACGACCTCGCTCACTCCCGCGACCTCGGAGACCCCTTTTCTGATGCTTGACGCGCAGTGCTCACAGCTCATGCCGGTGACGTTGTACTGCTTCTGTGCCATGGCGCAACTCCTCGATGCCAATGGGGGTTTGGATGGTCCACGGACGTATGGGGTCAGACGTTCAGTCCCTTTCCGTCACCACAACAGTCGGTTGGGCGGAGCCGGAAGTTCCGGAGCGGCTGTGCCGGTGCCGGAACGGAGCACGAGGGCAGGACGCCTCCACGGCGCCGGGCCGGCTGCGGGCTGTTCCTTCACCCGGCCCGATGTGTGTCGTACGTCACGTTTTGATGCGGGAACTCGATGTTTCGTCCCGCCGACTACTGAAGCGTCACGGCATCAGCTGCCGTTTCGCGTACGACGGTTCGATGTGACCAGGAGGGTCGAGCATGGCCGAGATCCGACAACCGTCCCACCCTGCCGGAGTGACCGCCCGCAGGCTGCTGCCGCCCCCGGCGCTGTGCGGCTTCCTGCTGCTCCTCGTCCTCGTGTTCTCGGCGTCCTACGCCGCCGGATCGGCCGCAGGACCGGTGGCGCCCGGCATGCACGGGACCGGGAGCGGCGGAGGAGGCAGCGGCGGCGACGGTGGTGGCGGGAGTCAGGGCGGCGGTATGGAGGACATGCACGGGATGACGGACGGGAGCGGCCGGTGACGGCGGGCGAAGCGCTGACCGGCCTCGTGGTCACGGACCTCACCGTCGGCGGGATGACCTGCGCGGCCTGTGTGCGGCGGGTGGAGAAGAAGCTCGCCAGGCTGGACGGCGTCACGGCCACCGTGAACCTCGCCACCGGCGTGGCCCGGGTCAGCCACCCCCAGGGCGTCGCGCCGCAGGAACTCGTCACCGCGGTCGAACAGGCGGGCTACCAGGCCGCCCTGCCCGCGCCGCCCGTCCAGGAGGGCGAGAGGTCGGCGGACGCGGACGTTCCCGAGGCCGCCGACCGGCAGGAGCGCGAGCGGCTTCTCGTCACCGCGCTGCTCGCCGTCCCCGTGCTGGTGCTGTCGATGGTGCCCGACCTTCAGTTCCGCAACTGGCAGTGGCTGTGCTTCGCGCTGGCCGCCCCGGTGGCGGCGTGGAGCGCCTGGCCCTTGCACGAGCGGGCACTGCGCGGACTGCGCCACTCCGCCGCGACCATGGACACCCTGGTCTCGCTGGGTGTGGTGGCGTCCTTCTCCTGGTCGGCGTACGCGCTGTTCCTCGGAGGAGCGGGAGAGGCGGGGATGCGGATGCCGTTCAGCCCGCTGCCGTCCGCGTCGGACGGTACGGCGCACGTCTACCTGGAAGCGGCGGTGAGCGTGCCGCTGTTCGTGCTGACCGGGCGGTACCTGGAGGCGCGGGCGCGCCGGGGGACCGGGGCGGCCCTGCGGTCGCTGGGGGACCTGGCGGCCAAGGAGGTCTCCGTCCGCGACGAGCACGGCGAGCGGCACGTGCCCATCGGGCAGTTGAGGGCCGGGCAGGTCTTCGTCGTGCGTCCGGGCGAGCGCGTCGCCACCGACGGCCGGGTCACGGAGGGCAGTTCCGCCGTGGATCTGTCCCTGGTCACCGGAGAGAGCGAACCGGTCGAGGTGAGCCCGGGCTCGGCGCTGGTCGGCGGGGCCGTCAACGCCGGCGGGCTGATTCTCGTACGGGCGACGGCCGTCGGCGCGGACACCCAGCTCGCCCGGATCACCCGGCTGGTCACGGAGGCGCAGGCGGGCAAGGCACGGGCGCAGCGACTGGCCGACGCGGTGGCCGGAGTGTTCGTACCGGTGGTGCTGACGATCGCGGTGACCGTCCTCGGGTTCTGGCTCGGTGCCGGTGCCGACCCGCAGGCGGCGCTCACCGCCTGCGTGGCCGTCCTCGTCGTGGCGTGCCCCTGTGCGCTGGGCCTGGCCACCCCGACCGCCCTGATGGCCGCCACCGGACGCGGGGCGCAACTGGGCGTGCTGGTGAGCGGTCCGCGGACACTGGAGGCGCTCCAGCACGTGGACACGGTCGTCCTGGACAAGACCGGCACCCTGACCTCCGGTCACATGACCGTCGTCCGGGTGGCCACCGTGCCCGGCGGCCCGGCACCGGAGGAACTGGTCCGCCTGGCCGGAGCGGTGGAGCAGGGCTCCGAGCATCCGATCGGACGGGCGGTGACGGCGTACGCGCGCCGCTCGGCGAACGAGGAGCCACTGCCGGACGTGGTCGGCTTCACCGCTGCCGCGGGCTGGGGTGTCACCGGGCGCGTGCTCGGTCGTGCGGTCGAAGTCGCCGCACCAGAAGGGGAGTTGCCGCCTGCGCTGGCCGAGGCTCTGGCCGTGGCGGAGGAGGAGGCGTACACGTCCGTGGTGGTCCGGGTGGACGGCCGGGCCGCGGCGCTGCTCGCCGTCGGCGACCTCGTACGGCCCGGCAGTTACCGTGCCGTGGAGCGGCTGCGACGACTGGGCATGCGCCCGGTGCTCGCCACCGGGGACCGCGAGGCTCCCGCGCGGGCGGTGGCGCAGGCACTCGGGATCGACGAGGTGCACGCCCGCTGCTCCCCGGAGGACAAGGCCGGCCTGGTCCGACGGCTGCAGGAGGAGGGCCGCCGGGTCGCGGCCGTCGGCGACGGTGTGAACGACGCGGCCGCGCTCGCCGGCGCCGACCTGGGCATCGCCATGGGCAGCGGCACGGACGTGGCCATAGGGGCGGCCGACCTGACCCTGGTGCGCGGCGACATCGAGGCGCTCGTGGACGCCGTACGGCTGGCCCGGCGCACGCTCGGCACCATCCGCGCCAATCTGCTGTGGGCCTTCGGGTACAACGTCGTCACCGTGCCCCTCGCCATGGTGGGACTGCTCACCCCCATGCTCGCCGCCGCCGCGATGTCGGTGAGTTCCGTTCTGGTGGTGGCCAACAGCCTGCGGCTGCGCGGCTGGCAGCCGGCGCCGGACGGCGGCCGAGGGCGCGGAACACGGTCAGGGAAGGCGGCGGTTCTGTGAAGTGGACGAAGACGGTGCTCGGTGACCGACGGCGGCTGAGGGACGGCGCTCGCCGTCCTTGTTCCCGTCGCCGCGTGCATCGTGGCACTGGCGGGCCTGACCGCCTGGACCGGAACCGGCAGGGCGGGCAGTCCCGCACGCATGACAGTCACGGACGGACGCGTCCTGTTGCCGTCCGCCGGGGCGGCGCAGACGGCCGCGTTCTTCCGCATCGGTAACGAGGGCGGCTCGGCCGCCAGCCTGATACGCGTGACCTCGGGCGACGTCCCCGGCGGCACAGCGCTTGCCCGGCACCGTATGACCGCGGCCGGGCCGGCCTGGAGGCGATCGACGACCAGGACGACTGTTTCGTCGTGGGCGAGGCCAATCAGCAGGCGCTGTTCACCAGGGTCGCCGCCGTCGTGCATCACGGCGGGGCGGGCACCACGACCACGGCCGCCGGAGCCGGAGCACCCCAGGTGGTGGTGGCCCAGGCCGGGGACCAGGCGTACTGGGCCGGCCGGGTGGCCGAACTGGGCGTCGGCGCGGCACACGACGGCCCTGCCCCGACCGTCGAGTCCCTGTCGGCCGCGCTCGGCACGGCCCTGGAACCCGGGGTCCGGGCGCGGGCGAAGGCGGTGGCCGCCGCGGTCGTCACCGACGGAGCGGCCGTGGCCGCGCGCCGACTGCTCGACCTGGCCGGGCGGGCGAGGCCACCGAGGCACGCGTGAGCGATACGGCCCGCGGAGGCGGCGGGAGGGTTCTGCCGGGAGGACGGCGGGGCCGCGACGGCTCCGCAGATCACCGGGGTGTCGGTCGATACGCTCGCTGAACAGCTCCCGCAGAGGCTCGTACTGCGCACGCACCCCGTCCGTTTCCCGGTGCGCGTCGCTCGAACCGTCACCAAGGCTGTCGAGCCACGTGCGTCCCGCGCACGTGGCATGTGGCATGTGGCGGGAGCTTTCGTGATCGGCGGGCCGTGAGTCTCGTGCTCGCGGCGTTCGTGTATCCGGGCAGGTTGGGCGCCGGCGCGGCCTCCGCCTCGCACGACACCGTCGTCGCCCGGACGCCGTGGGGTCCGCGGGCCGAGACGGACCGGGACTTCGTCGTGAAGGGCCGGGCTGCTGGACTGTGGGAGTACCCGGTCGGCCAGATCGGTCTGCAGAAGGGCACTTCGAAGGCCGTTGGCACCGCGAGTCAGCACCTGGTCGACGGACACTTCGCACTGGACACCACCTGCCGCAGGACCGCACCCACGCTGAACATCTCCCTGCCCGGTGTCGCGAGCCCCCAGCAGCAGGGATTCGTGTTCACGCTGACGGCCGACAACGGCGAGCAGGTCGACACGGATCTCGCCAACATCCTGCGGATGACACACGGATCGATTGTCAACACGGTGGCGAAGATCCGCTCCACCCCAAGAACACGCTCGTGCGTGCTCCGGCGGACCGGTCCGACGACACCATGCTTGATCACATCACGGTCATGGAGAGGACGGGCCTGGTCAACTTCGAGGAGATCCTCTTGAAGCAGACCAGTCCGCCTACGCTGCCTGCGTCCGACCTGACTCCGCCTCCTCCGTCCTTCGGGCAGCCGATGGTGGTACTCACCCCGCCGCCGAGCGCCACCTCCGCTCCGGTGGACATCGGCGCGGTCGCCGGAGGTGAGGCCGCGGGTGGTGCGGCTCCCGGCCCCGGTCCGACGACCGGCTGAGCCTGGGACAGCCTCATGAGCGGTCTCTCATGAGGCGTTTCCAGACCGCCGATATTCGCTTGCACACCGTCGCCGGTCGGGTCAACGTCGCCTGACACCTGACGAAGGCGGAGAAGATGACCACGCTGACCCACCCTGTCGACCACGAACTCATCGAGGCCGCGGCGCACCTCGCGCGCACGCGCTGCCGGGGCGACAACCACACCATGGCGGCCGCGGCCCGGGCCCGGGACGGGCGGATCGTCACAGCGATGAACGCGTACCACTTCACCGGGGGACCGTGCGCGGAACTGGTCGTCATCGGCGCGGCGGCCGCCCAGGGCGCCTACGAGCTGGTCACGGTCGTCGCCGTGGGCGACCGTGACCGGGGCGTCGTCCCTCCATGCGGCAGGTGCCGCCAGGCTCTTCTCGACTACTTCCCCGACATCGGGGTCATCGTCGGCACAGGAGACCGGGTCCGAACCG
This sequence comes from Streptomyces sp. NPDC026515, assembly GCF_055567595.1. Taxonomy (NCBI): domain Bacteria; kingdom Bacillati; phylum Actinomycetota; class Actinomycetes; order Kitasatosporales; family Streptomycetaceae; genus Streptomyces; species Streptomyces sp. NPDC026515. Next base: position 50,222 of record NZ_JBVHQD010000019.1, on the reverse strand, counting down.
TCCGCATCACCGACTTGCTGCCCGAAAGCTACGTCTGGGGCGCCCACCAGCCCGACGCCGGGTAGACCGTACGCGGGGGCAGGAGGCGGAGTACGACGTACTAGCCTGTCGGCGTGGAGATCTCTCACGTAGCTCGTGTCCCGCACGAGCCGGGGAAGCGGCCGCGGGTCGGGCACATTCAGTTCCTCAACTGTCTGCCGATCTACTGGGGCCTGGCCCGCACCGGCAGTTTGCTCGACCTGGAGTTGACCAAGGACACTCCGGACCGGCTGAGCGGTCTGCTGGTCGACGGGACCCTGGACATCGGTCCGATCGCCTGCATGGAGTACCTCAGGCACGCAGAGGACCTGGTGCTGCTCCCGGACATCGCGGTGGGCAGCGACGGGGCGGTGACCTCCTGCCTGATCGTCAGCAAGGTCCCGCTGGGTGAGCTGGACGGGTGCCGGGTCGCGCTGGGCTCCACCTCGCGCTCGTCGGTACGTCTGGCCCGGCTTCTGCTGGAGGAGCGGGAAGGGGTCCGCCCGGAGTACTTCACGTGCCCGCCGGACCTGCCGGTGATGATGCAGGACGCGGACGCCGCGGTGGTCATCGGTGACGTCGCGCTGCGCGCGTACCTTCACCAGGCCGAGGAACTGGGACTGTTGGTGTACGACCTGGGCGAGATGTGGAAGGCGTGGACCGGTCTGCCGTTCGTCTTCGCGGCCTGGGCCGTCCGCAGGGACTACCTGGCGCGGAACCCTCGCATCGTGCGTGAAGTGCACCGGGCTTTCGTGGAGTCCCGGGACCTCTCGATGGCCGAAGTCGACAAGGTGTGCGAGCAGGCCGCCCGGTGGGAGGCCTTCGACGAGCAGGCGTTGCGCCACTACTACACCGAGGCCCTCGACTTCTCCTTCGGCGAACGCCAGCTTGCGGGTGTCCGCGAGTTCGCCCGGAGGGTCGCTTCGGACGCGGGGTTCGACCCCGGGTTGGAGATCGAGGTTCTCCGGCCGTAGCAGTTCGGCGTCGTCTTCATCACGCCGTTCCTTCCCTTCACCGAACCGCATTTGGAGGTCGCTCGGAAGAGCGGCCGGACGTCCTCGTGGCGCAGGGCGCCGAGACGGGTGGCCATACCGGCACGATGGGCCTGCTGCCGTTCCTGGCCGGGATCGTGGGCCGCACCCCGATGTTCCGGTGCGGGCCGCAGGGGGCGCCGGCGACGGCCGGACTCTCGCGGCCGTCCTCCAGGCCGGGGCGGACGGCGCGCGGCTGGGCACGGCGTTCCTCGCCACGCCCGAAGCGTTCGAGGTGCACGATGCCCACAAGCGCCTGGTCGCCGAGAGCGATGGCGGCGACACGGTGTGGACGTGGGCCCACGGCATCGTGCCGGGCCTGTCCTGGCCGGCGGCCATCGGTGAACGGGTCGGCCGCGACCGGTTCACCGACAAGTGGGCGGGATCAGGAGGTCTACGGAGTCGAGCGGCTCCGTGTCGTCGGCGCGTCGGTCATGCCGACCGTCACCAGCGGAAACACCAACGCACCCACGATCATGATCGCCGAAAGGGAGGCCGAGCTGATCAGGGAGCGGCCCTGCCGCTGAACCCGGCGTCGCCCGGCGGCCTCGTGCGCGGTCGGCGACGACAGCCTGACGGAGCCGGGTGTCACCCGGCGGCGGCCTCGCGGGTGCGCTGGTAGTGGCGCCGTGCCTTCATCCGGTTGCCGCAGACGGCCATCGAGCACCAGCGGGCCCTGTTGGTCTTGCTGCGGTCGATGAGGAACAGGCGGCACTCCGGGTTGCCGCACGCGCGCAGCCGGCCCGGCATGGTCTCCTGCAGTGTGCTCCAGGCCAGGACCGCGGCCACCGCCAAGCCGCGTTCCACGGGTGCGTCCACCTCCCACGCCACCCCCGCCGCCGACAGCCGCGGGCGCGAGGTGACGTCCTTGAGCAGCGGAGCCAGCGAGGCGGCGGGCCGGTCGCCGCTGACGACGTCCCGCAGGAGATCGCGTGCCTGGACCAGGTGACCGTGCTCTTCCGGACTGCCCGTACCCCCGTGGGCGAGCTGCCAGGCCCTGGCGGCCTCCAGGTCGGCCAGCAGGTCCTGGACGGCGCCGTTGACCACGGGTGTGCTGTTGAGGAGCTCCAGCAGCGCGTCCTGCTGCTCCCGGCCGGTCACCATGGCAGCCCGCCTCCTAACCGCATCGATTGACTTGACAGGTTACATCAAGGCGGGCTGACGGCTGCGCGTCGGCATGAGGCCTGGATATCGGCTTCCGCCCCTGCCGGTCGACCTAACCCTATAACTTCACTTGACTGGTTAGATCGCCTGTGCTCGACTGGATGCATAACCAGTAATGGCCGCCCGAAGGGTTAGATCTATGGTTCCCGTAGTCCATCACCGCACCGTCACCGTCAACGGCCTCGACGTCTTCTACCGGGAGGCCGGCGACCCCACGGCGCCCGCCGTGGTCCTCCTGCACGGCTTCCCGACCAGCTCGCACATGTTCCGCAACCTGATCCCGGCGCTCGCCGACCGCTACCGCGTGATCGCCCCCGACCACATCGGGTTCGGTCAGTCCGCCATGCCGGGCCTCGACGCCTTCCCTTACACCTTCGACGCCCTCACCGACGTCACCGCCGGCCTCCTCGCGCAGCTCGGGGTCGACCGGTTCGCGATGTACGTGCAGGACTACGGCGCCCCCATCGGCTGGCGCCTTGCCCTGCGCAACCCGGACCGGATCACGGCGATCATCACGCAGAACGGCAACGCCTACGAGGAGGGCTTCGTCAAGCCGTTCTGGGACGGCGTCTTCGCCTACACCGACTCCCCGGGCCCCGAGACCGAAGCCGTCATGCGCGGCGCCCTCACCCTGGAGAGCACCCGCTGGCAGTACCTGAACGGAGTCGCCGACCCCACCCTGGTCAGCCCGGACAACTGGGTCCACGACCAGGCGCTCCTGGACCGCCCCGGCAACGACGAGATCCAGCTCAGCCTCTTCCGTGACTATCCCACCAACGTGGCGCTCTATCCGCGGGTCCACCGGTACTTCAGCGACTCGCGGGTGCCACTGCTGGCGGTGTGGGGAGCGAACGACGAGATCTTCGGCCCCGACGGCGCCCGGGCGTTCAGCCAGGATCTGCCCGACGCCGAGATCCACCTCCTCGACTCCGGGCACTTCGCCCTGGAGAGCAAGCTGGAGACCATCACCGGGCACATCCGTGACTTCCTGGGCCGGGTCCTCGCCTGACGGCTCCGCCCAGCACCCCCACCCCGGCACCCGGAAGGAAAGCTTCATGGGACTGTCCTGGCAACAAGGCCCCCTCTCCACCGGCGCGATCGGACACTTCCTCACTCCCGAACCACTGCCCGAGCGCCTGCTGTTCGCCGAGCGGCTGCGCCGCCGTATGCGCGTGAAGTTCAACGGCACCTGGATCGCCGACAGCGAGGACGTCGTCCTGCTGCACGAGCCCGGCCGTTACCCGGTCGCCTACTTCCCCCGCGAGGACGTCGAGGAGACGGCCCTGGTCGACGGCGGGAAGGTCACCCGCCACCAGGACCTGGGCGACACCGCCTGGTACTCGGTGAGCGCCGGCGACCGCACCACCGAGCGCGCCGCCTGGGAATTCACCGCACTGCCCGAGCACGCCGCCGAGCTCGACGGTCGTATCGCGTTCGCCTGGCGCGCCATGGACGCGTTCTACGAGGAGGGCGAACGCATCCTCGGGCACGCCGCCGACGCCTACCACCGCATCGACATCCGCGCGACCTCGCGCACGCTGGAGGTCCGTGCCGGCGGCACCCTGGTCGCCCGCTCCGAACACCCCGTCGTGCTCTACGAGTCCGGGTTCGCCCCGCGCTGGTACGTTCCCCGCGCGGACGTCGACGAGACCATGCTCCGGCCCGTCGAAGGCCAGACCTTCTGCCCCTACAAGGGCCTGTGCGACTACTACGACATCGGCGACGCCCACCGCGCCGCCTGGACGTACCGCGACGCCTACCGCGAGGTGGACCGGATCGGCGACCTGGTGTCCTTCGAGGCGGACAAGGTCGAGGTCCGCCTGGACGGCGAACGGCTGCGACCCGAACCCGGGCAGAGCGTCGTCGCGCACGGCGCCGACCGCGGCCTGGACGCCGACGAGGTCAGAACCCGCTGACAGCACACCGGCAACGGACGAACGAGGAGTTCTCGTGTCCACGAACCTGAAGGACAAGACCGTTCTGGTGGTGGGCCGCGGCAGCGGAATCGCCCGAGCGGTGAGCGACGCGGCGACGGCGGAGGGCGCCCGGGTGATCGCGGCCGGCCGCGACCGTGCGGCACTGCGGGGGAGTTACGGGGACACCGGGGTCGCGGTCGCCACCGTCGACCTGACCGACGAGGGATCGATCAAGGCCCTGGCGGCGCAGGTGGGCGCCGTGGACCATGTGGTCTCGACCGCCTCCGCCCGGGCCCGCGGACTGGTCTTTGACCTCGCTCCCGAGGCGATCCTGCTGTCGTTCCGCACCAAGGTCGTCGGCCGATCATGCTCGCCAAGCACTTCGCGCCCCTCATGCCGGCAGGCGGCTCCTTCGTCCTGCTCTCCGGTGTGGCCGCGCTCGAACCCGACCCGGGCTTTCTCGGTGTCGCCGCGACCAACGGTGCCGTCAACACCGTCGTACGGTCCCTGGCCGTGGAACTGGCACCGATCCGGGTCAACGCGGTCTCGCCCGGCACCATCGACACCGGTGCATGGGATCCGCTGGGCGAGCGGAAGAAGGCCGAACTGTTCGCCAGGCTCTCCGCGGGCAACCCCACGGGCCGCATCGGCACCCCCGAGGACGTGGCCCACGCCGTCCTCTTCGCCCTGACGAACACCTTCCTGACCGGCACCTGCCTGGCCGTCGACGGCGGCCAGCCCCTCAGGGTGGCCACGGGCACACGACCCGCAGGCCGGGCGGCACCACGCCCTGCCGCCCCGCGACCGGCTACTGCTGCTCCCACTGCTCCTTGGTGATCTCGTACCGCACGCCACCGTGCTCGGATCCCTCGACCATCTCCATGTCGGGGGGAGTGGGAATGGTCTCCGCGAGCGTCATGGCGAGCTTCTCCATGACGTTGCGCGAACCCCGGTTCACCACCATCGTCTCGCCCCAGACCACGCGCACGTCGAGATCCGTGAACGCCTTGACCAGCAGAGCCCGCGAGCCTTCGGTGGCGTACCCCTTGCCCCAGGCCGCCTGCCTCAGGCGGTAGCCGAGTTCGGCCTCGTCCGGCGGTCCCTGCGGCTCGGGGCGCAGGCAGAACCAGCCGATGAACGCGCCGCTCTGCTTCTCGTGCGCGGCGAACAGCCCAAGACCGCCGCCCCACTTCCGGTAGCCGGCGATGATGTTGGGCAGGTGGCGTTCGCGGACGATCTCCGGGGCGGTCGGACTGCCCCCGGTCAGATAGCGCATCACCGCGGCGTCGCTGTCCAACTCGATCAGCAGGTCCGCGTCCTCGGCGGTGAAGCGGCGCAGGGTCAGGCGCTCGGTCTCCAGGTAAGTGTCCACAGAGTGGATCATGCCTAGCCGTCGCGGCCGGTTCAACGGCTTTGTTCGGTGCGGGCGGAGGACGGCGGGTGGCGCGTCTCACTCGGCCCAGGGCGTGAAGCCGGTCTGAAGGACGGCTTGGAGGAAGCCGCGCAGCTGGGCCGCCTCCCCGGGCCCGAAGCGCTCCTCGAACTGGGCCTGCACCTCCTGCCACAGCGGCAGGGCCTGCTTCAGCCGGGAGACACCGTCCGGTGTGATCGTCACGATCCGCGCGCGACGGTCGGTCGCCGACGGTTCGACGGTCAGCAGGCCCTCCCGCGCCAGCGGCTTGAGGTTCGAGGCCATCGTCGTACGGTCCATGGCGATCACGTCGGCGAGGTGGGAGATCGTCATCTCCCCGTGCGCGCTGAGTTTCTGCAGGATGCTGAGCTGTGTCGCGCGAAGACCGACCGATGCCAGAGCCTTGTCGTAGGTCGCGCTCAGATACCGGGCGGCCTTGCGCAGAGCCAGGTTGTTGCAGGCGTCGGAGGGATCCACCGGTGACATGCCCATGATCTCCTCCCGAGTGCTGTACACCCATCATAAGAGCATATGCGCGCACCGCAAAGTCCGGGCCGGCCCTGACCCGTGGAGTCCCCTGTGAACGGCTTGGGCTGCTAAGCGGTATTCCCGGGTGTCGGGTTCATCTCGTACGCCGAGTTGTCCTGGCGAAGCTTCGAATCCGCTACCGACGCCGTGCAGGTCGGGCAGCGCAGGACGGTACGTCCGGTGAGCAGCGGCTCGCCGGCGTCGTGCCGGCGCCGGTAGGAGCCGTCGTTGATGTAGTGCGCCCGGTGCAGGCGTTCCAGGGCGTGCCGGAACGCGTCCGCGTCTGCGCCCGGCGGCGCGGCGCAGGCCGTGGTGTCGCGCCGCCGGCGGGTGGTCAGTCGCTGAGGTGGAAGGTGAGGTGGCGCTCCGTGGTGCCCGCGGGTGCGGTGTGGACGTAGCCTCCGGTGCCGCTGTAGGCGCCCGAGCCGCCGGTGACGGCGACGTCGACGGCGGAGCGGGACGGCAAGTGGAGCAGAGCCTGTCCGCTGATCTGTCCCTGGGGCAGGGAGAAGGTGCCGAGGCACTGGAGGGTGTCCGGGCCGATGTGTACGTAGGTGCACACGACGGCGTGGTCGCCGATCTTCTTTTCGTTCCGGTAGAGGTCTTCGGCGATGACGATCTGGTCGCCGAGGCTGTGCCCCTTCTTCCCTGCGTCTGCCGACTGGGACTGCGTCTGTCTGGCGACCAGCTGGAAGGTGCCGGCGCTCTGGTGCGCCTGGTGTATCTGGTGCGCATGGTGTGCTCGGTGTGCCTGGTGCGTGTCTTCGGCGGCGGCCGACGCCGGCGGGGTGCTGACGAGGACGGCCGCGGCCGCGGCGGCCGGGATGAGGGGACGGAGACTGATCTTGCGCATGGTGCGCTTCCTTACGGGATTGTCGGACGGGTGCCGCCGCCTGGCGGCGGTCGGCGGGGAGGCGGGCGGGGCTGTCGCGGTCGGCGGCGAACGCGCCCGCTGCCGGTCCGTTCCGGGCCTGGGCGCGGGGGCTGCTTCACGACACCGAGGTTCGTGCCCGGGAGCCGGCTGTCGGGTACGCGGTTCGGATCGCCCATCAGTCCGCGCGCCTCGGTCTGTGCGTGCGGGTGCCGATGCGCGCGGGTGCGGCCGAGGTGGCGGTGGCTCGCGCAGGTCATCGCGAACGGGTGGGCGAAATCCCTGGTGGGACGGTTGACCAGGGGGAAGTGGCCGTTGGTCGCGGTGGCGGCCGAGTCGGCGGTGTCGACGATTCATACGGTCCTGCCGGGGCGCGGGCGGATGGCCTCCGCCGGGTCGGCGCCGCCGGCGCGGTGCAGGACCGTCGGCCGGCCGGTCCGGGCCATGGTCCTGTGCACGGTCTCCGCGAATCGCGGGTCGCGCGAGGTACCGAGCTTCTTGCTGGAGGTGCCGATGCGGTGGGAGCCGCACCGTGCTGTCACCGCGCTCGCGGAGAGCGTTCCCGTGCCGGTGACGCCGCCGGCCAGGGCCACCGTGACCGCGGCGGCGAACACCGTGTTCTTGAAGGTCATGGGAAGCGGCTCGCTTTCTTGAGATCCGGCCGCGGGCGAGAATGAAAGGAGCATATGCTCGTATTTTCGGAACGGTCAAGTGTGGCGATTCGGATGCTCTTGTCCGCGGAGGCGCCGACCGGTGTCACTGACCCGGCTCTTCGCTACGCGGGTGGGCGCTGGTCGTCGATGGGAGATCCGTGGAGGAGGCGACGGTCACTCCGTCGGCGGACCGACGGGCACCTCCACGGAGACCGTCTTGCCGCGGCCGTTGGGGGAGCTGTTCCATGATCCGGACAGGGCCTCGACGATGAGCAGTCCCCGGCCGTGCTCGGCCTCCGTGTTCTCCTCGTCCCGCAGCGCCGCCGACCGCCTGCCGCCCGCCGGGGCAGAACAGCGGGCGTCCGAGGAAGGTCTCGGCCGCGGGTGTCCGCGCGTCCGGCCCGGTCCCGTGGAGATCGCGGACCGGATCGGCGGAGGCACCGCTGTGGCCCAGGACCCACAGACGGCCCTCGTCGGCCGAGGCCTGCACCACGGCCCGGGCCCGGAAGGGGGTCGTGACGCAGTGGCGGGCCGCCGCGAGGATGTCGTCCTCGGCCATGGCCTGGTTCAGCAGACCGGCGAGCCGCCGCACCGGGTGCATCAGGCTGGTGCCCGCGGAGCCGGCGACGACCGGCCCCCGTCCCGGCGTGCGGGCGGTGGTGTCGGCGTGGGAGCCGAAGGACACCGGCGTCGGTGTGGCCCCGGCCGTGAGTGCGCCCTCGGACTCGGCGAGCCGGGCGAGGACGCGGGCCAGTTCCTCCCCGATGCGCTGGAGTTCCGTGTGCTCCGCCGGTCGGTAAGTGCCGTAGGTCTCCGGTCTGAGCACGGTCAGGGCGCCGAAGCGCCGGCCCGCGGCGGAGAGCGGGACGGACAGGGCCGCGTACGGGTACGGCGCCACATGCCGCCGACGGGTACCGGCCGGATCGGGATCGGTCGCCACCGGCCGGTTTCCCCGGGACCACTGCTCGTGCGGAGACGTACGGCGAGTCCAGGGCCACGCGTCCGGGAAGGGTGAACCGGGACGGGGGCTGCCCCCGGTCGTCGCGATGTCGAGGGCGGCGGCATCCTCGTCCGCCAGACGGACCGCCGCCGTCACGGCGTGCAGCCGCCGGATCGCCCGGAGGAGAGTGCCGCGCAGGGCCACGGCGGCATCCGGGCACTGATTCCGCTCCGACCCGTCTGCGCCGCGGTGTCCACCGGCTTCGCTGCTGGGCGCCACGGAAAGCAGCTCCTTCCGGGGGAGTGCAGAAGGATTCACGGCCTGGCTCTCATCGGTGGAACGCGGGATCCACGAGACCGCCGTCACCTCGGCACCCGACGGGAAGCCTTGCCGCTCCGCCATATATGAGCATATGCTCGTATTGTTGCTTCGAGGAGGAAGCCACTCGCCCCCCGTACCCACCCAAGGAATCTAGACATGACCGTAAAAGTTGCCGCAGTCCAGATCAGCCCCGTGCTCTACAGCCGCGCAGGCACCGTCGGGCGCGTCGTCAACAAGATCCACGAACTGGGGGAGCGAGGGGTGGAGTTCGCGGTCTTCCCGGAGACCGTGATCCCGTACTACCCGTACTTCGGCTTCGTGAAGGCGCCGTACACCATCCACGAGGACCAGCTTCTGCTGCTCGACGAGTCGGTCACCGTGCCCTCCGCCGACACCGACGCGATAGGTGAGGCAGCCCGCCAGAACAGCATGGTCGTCTCGATCGGCGTCAACGAGCGCGACGGCGGCACCATCTACAACACCCAGCTCCTGTTCGACGCCGACGGCGCGCTCGTCCAGCGCCGCCGCAAGATCACGCCGACCTACCACGAGAAGATGATCTGGGGCCAGGGCGACGCCTCCGGCCTGCGCGCCGTGGACACCGCCGTCGGCCGCATCGGCCAGCTCGCCTGCTGGGAGCACTACCAGCCGCTGGCCCGCTACGCCCTGATCGCCGACGGCGAGCAGATCCACGCCGCGATGTTCCCGGGCGGTCTGGGCGGCGAGAACTTCGCCCCGCAGATGGAGGTCGCCATCAGACAGCACGCGCTGGAGTCGGCGTCCTTCGTGGTCAACGCGACCGCCTGGCTCGACGAGGATCAGAAGGCCCGGCTCGCCGCGGACACCGGCGCTCCCGTCGCGCTGTTCTCCCAGGGCTTCTACACCGCCGTCGTCGACCCGGAGGGCCGGATCGTCGGAGAGCCCGTCACGCACGGCGAGGGCGAGGTGATCGCCGACATCGACTTCACGATGATCGACCGGCGCAAGCGCATGGCGGACACGATCGGCCACTACGCCCGCCCCGAGCTCCTCAGCCTGCACATCGACCGCACGCCGACCGCGCCGCTGCACGAGCGCGTCACGCGGACCCAGGCCCAGGCCCCCCGTGTCGAGACCGACCCGTCGACCGACACACCGGTGAACCACCGTGTCGTGCGACTGCCGGGAGACGCCGCTGTGAAGTCCTGACCTCGCGCCGCCGGCGGCGCGAGGTCAGGACTTCACCCGGACCGGCGAGACGCGATCCCGCGCCCGGGGCACGGACTCGCGTCTCGTCGGACCGTCCGTGCGAACTGTGGGCGGGGGAGGGGGACTCCGCTGCGGGCCGCCCGTCAGGCGAGCTGTTCCCGGAACCGTGCGGCGGCGCTCGCCTTGGTCGAACTGCTTGTGCCGCCGTCGATGCTCGCACCGCGCAGCCCGTGCAGGGTGTCGGGCCGGCGATCACCCAGGCGTCGGGGGTTTCGGCGGTCAGCCGGGTCGCCGGGCGCAGCCACGAGGCGGCCGTCTCCGGCCAGTCCGCGACGGTGAGCACCCGGCTGCCGCGAGCCGCCCACGCGGCCGCGAACGCGAGCGCCGCATTCCGGCAGGCGGCGCGGCCGTGTCCGATCGCCACCGTCTCTGTCCAGGACCTCGGCCCGGTCAACAGCCCGACGACTGTGGTGAGTTCGGCCTCGGTGTGCGGCTGGGGTACGGGCAGGTCGCCCGCGTGGGCGGCGAGGTCGGCCGCGCTGATGACGGGCGAACGGGAGGTGTCATCCCGCTGGGTGAGGGAGTTCACGGCCTGGCGGACGCTTTCGAGGCCGGGGAACCGCTGCTCGGACGCCGTTGTCTCCCGGGGCGCGAACTGGCTTCGCGGGGAGCGGTGTCAGAGGAGGGTCGGCTGCAGGGCGCCCTCGTGGGTGAGGAGGCGTACCTTGCGGTCGACGCCCGCCGCGTAGCCGCGCATCGAGCCGTCCGCACCGATGACACGGTGGCAGGGACGCACCAGCAGCAGCGGGTTCGCGCCGATCGCCGCGCCGAGTGCCTGGATTCGTACGCGCTCCAGGCGGAGTCGCTCGGCGAGCGCGCCGTATGTCGTCGTGGTGCCGTACGGGATCTCCTCCAGAGCGCGCCAGACACGCCGCTGGAAGTCCGTGCCGTTGGGGGCGAACGGGATGTCGAACCGGGTGAGTTCGCCCGCGAAGTACGCCTCCACCTGACGGATGATGTCCGCGAACGGCTCCTTGTCCTGGCGCGAGCCGGGCTGGACGGCCGGGACGTCCTTCTGGCCGGGCATGGACAGCGAGGCCAGGGCGAGCCCGTCGCCGGTGTCCTCACCTGTCAGGAGCAGGTCGCCCAGCGGGCTGGTGATCGTCGTGCAGGTGGTCATCGTCGCCTCCATCTCGTCAGCGTTCGTGTCACCTTCGACTCTGCTGTCCGGCGAGCACCGGTGCTGGCGGGATCCGGACGTGACGACGCGGGAGTACGACGCTGATCGGCAGGCGCATCCAGCGGTGGTGCCACCCCGGACACGGCCAGGTCGGCGACGAACGCGTCAGCCACCGCCACGGGTACCGCGGTATCACACGCCCGAGTGGCGGCCTGCCCGGGAGGGGCCCGGGAGAGCGCTACGTGCGCAGGAGACGCGCTCCCGGGTGCGACACACGAAGCAGGTGGACACCTGAGCACTCAGGAGGACGTGCTTCGGCGCCGCCGGGATCGGTGACATCGTCCCTCACGAGTCGCGAGCCGCGACGACCGTCTCCGTCATACGAGAAAGCGATCACGATGCACACCACTCCCGGAGCCTCCGAGGTCTCCCGCAGCGACCTGGGCACGTCGGACGTGCCGGAATCCGGCGGCACGCGCTACATCATCGTCGGAGCGGGGGCGATCGGCGGAACCATCGGGGCGCGCCTGGCCGAGGCCGGGCATGAGGTGGTCCTCGTCGCTCGGGGCGCGCACCACGCCGTGATGAAGGCCGAGGGGCTGCGCCTGCGGGCTCCGGACGGCGAACGCGTCCATCGACTCCCTGTCGTCGAAGGCCCGGGCGCGCTGGGCGTGTTGCGAACGGACGACGTACTCGTGCTGACGGTCAAGACGCAGGACTGCGAGGCCGCACTGGACACCTGGGGCGCCGCGCCGGTGGCGGGCGGCGGCACTGCTGCGGAGCGGCTGCCTGTGGTGTGCGCGCAGAACGGCGTCGAGAGTCAGCGGATCGCCCTGCGCCGCTTCCGCCGTGTGTACGGCGTGTGCGTCTGGCTGCCCTCCACCTTCGTCGAACCGGGGGTGGTCTCCGCGCCCGGCGCTCCGCTCAGCGGCATTCTGCACCTCGGGCGCTTTCCCCGCGGTGTCGATGACACCGTCCGCCGGATCGCCGCCGATCTGGAGACCGCCCGCTTCGAGGCCCCGGCGGTTGCCGACGTGGCGCGCTGGCAGTACGCCAAGCTGCTCGGCAACCTCGCCAACGCGATCAACGCCTTGAGCTGGCCGATCGCCGGGGAGGAGGCCGGGCGTCTGTACGAACGGGTGCGCGCGGAGGGCGAGTCGGTCCTCAGGACCGCCGGGATCCCCCACGTGAGCGAGCGAGAACAGCGGGAGGCGCGCGGCGACAAGGTGCGTTCGGCAGGAGGGGGCGGTGGCTCCTCCTGGCAGTCCCTCACCCGTGGCACGGGCACGATCGAGGCCGACTACCTCAACGGCGAGATCGTCCTGTTGGGGCGGTTGTACGGCGTCCCGACCCCGCTCAACGAGCTGCTGCAACGACTGGCCACCACGTTCGCACGTGAGCGGCGGCCGGCCGGGGCGGTGCCGGAGGCGGAACTCGTGCGACTGGCGCACGAGGCCGAGGCGGCTGTCCGCTCCCCGAGCGGGCTGACTGGATGAGGTGACCTGTGCACCCGGACCAGATGCCGTGTCCGCCGCAGCATCCGAACCCTCTCGGGCGTCCGGTCCTCAGGCGGGGCGCTGGGCCATGACGACCAGACCCGGCCCGCTTAACTCACCTGCCGGGAGACGCAGTTCGGCGACGGGGCGCAGTCCGGCCTGCTCGATCAGGGCGACGAACCGTTCCGGCCGCCATTTGTGCGTCGTCCAGCGGACGGACACACCTCCGTAGGCCTCCGTGCGCACCACGTCCTCGTCGCCGACGTGCGTTCCGGTGATGAGGTGGCCGCCCGGCTTCAGAGCCCGCGCGAACAGGGCGAAGACCTGAGGAAGGACGTCGCGCGGGAGGTTGAACAGTGACCACCACCCGAGTACGCCGCCGAGGGAGGCTTCTTCGAGGCTGAGTTCGGTGGCGGAGGCGACGCTGAAGCGGCAGTGCGGATACAGACGGCGGGCGTTCTCGATCATGCCGGGCGAGAGATCGACCCCGGAGACGTCGAGTCCGCGTTCGGCGAGGTAGGCGGTCACCGTTCCGGGCCCGCAGCCGACGTCGAGGACGGGCCCGAGCCCGCTCACGGTGTCGGCGAAGGCGTCGACCGATGCCTTCAGCCAGGGATCGCGACGGATGTCGCCCATTCCCGTCGTCGCCACCATCTCGGCGTAGTTGTCGGCCACCCGGTCGTAGGACTCACGGACAACGTCGAGATCGGCCGGCCGGTCAACTTGGTGTGAGCGCATCGGCCAACCATAGGGCGACGAGCCGGCACACCTCGACCCGGGGGACACCGAACCAGGGCCCGACATCGGCGACTTGGAAGGTGAGGGCCAAGGCACGCGTGCTGATGTCCCCCGTGGTCCATGTCGTCTGAGACGGGTGACCACCCCGGGAGCGCCGGGTTCCAGGCTTTCCTGGACGTTGACGGGCTGCAGTCGCAGGTCGTCGATCCGCATTTGCTGGGAGATGAGCAGAGCTGACTGCGCGACGAGCGCGACGGTGAGTACTGAGCCGAGCACGAGGGGGCGCGGCGGACTGCGCAGCGCTTCAGTCACGCTTCTCGCGGCAATCCACACATTATGGGGCGGGGAAGCGTAGAGGATGAAAAGGGGGTGGAGGTGGAATTGTGCGTCGGGTGTCTTTCCCGGGTCGGCCTCGAACGCCGGATTCCGCCGATCACCGCACACGGGACGGCGCCGGGGCGGCCCTTTTCACGACCGCACTGTCAGGGGTCATCTCGATCGACGGATCGAGGCGGGAGGGGGACGAGCGTGCCGTGCCGCTTCCGCCGTCCCGGACCGCGGTGCTCGGACCGTCAGGCTGCCTGGAGCCGCATACTTGGACCGCGTGGTCACAGGCGGCGGCAGCGGGAGGTAGCACGTGCTGACATTGGATCTGCATCCGGTCTTCCGGAACAACCGCGACATCGAACTCTCGCTGCGGCAGATCGTCTTCCAGGCGAAACACACGGGGGAGCCCGTCGTGCAGATCATTCACGGAAAGGGTTCCGGGCAGCTCAGAGGGCGCGTCCTGGCATTCCTCGGCCAGAAGCACATCAGACGTCTGTACGACAGATTGGAAATCGACACGGCCAACACCGGCCGGATCCTGGTCCATTTCGCCCCCCGCTCCTGAACCCCGTTCCGCCGCGGTTCGGCCGCGCTCTGTCAGGACGCCTTTTGCTGCTCTCTGATGGGTGCCCCTACCCGGTGCAGGTGTGTGAGCGCCTCGCGGTAGGACTGCAGCAGCCCCGTCTCGTGGTAGGGCACGCCGATCTCCTGGCAGTACGCGCGTACGACGACCTGGGCCCGCCGCAGATGAGGAGAGGGCATGCTGGGGAACAGATGGTGCTCGATCTGGTAGTTGAGCCCGCCGAGCATCAGGTCGGTGACCCGGCCACCGCGCACGTTCCGGGAGGTGAGGACCTGGCGACGCAGGAAGTCGGGCCGGTCGTCACCGGTGAAGGTGGGCATGCCCTTGTGGTTGGGGGCGAAGGCGCTGCCGAGATAGACACCGAAAAGGCACTGGTGCACGGCGAGGAACGCCATCGCCTTGCCGGGGGAGAGCACCAGGAACAGCGCGGACAGGTAACCCGCCAGGTGCAGGAGGAGCAGGCACCCCTCGAGCCGACGGCTCTTCATGGACGGCGAGAGCAGCGCCCGTACGCTCGACACATGCAGGTTGAAGCCTTCCAGCGTCAGCAGCGGGAAGAACAGGAACGCCTGGTGACCGCCGATGAATCGGGCCAGACCGTTGCTGTTGCGGGCCTGCTCGGTGGACCACACCAGGATGTCGGGAGCGACATCGGGGTCGAGTTCCTCGTGGTTGGGGTTGGCATGGTGACGGGTGTGCTTGTTCATCCACCAGCCGTAGCTCATGCCGATGCCGAGGTTGCCGAAGAGCCGGCCCCAGACAGCGCTCGTGCGCTGCTGCCGGAAGACCTGCCGGTGTGCCAGGTCGTGCGCCACCAGCGCGATCTGGCCGAAGACCAGGGCCATCGAAGCGGCGACCGCCAACTGCCACCAGGTGTCGCCCAGCGCGACGAAGACCGCCCAACCCGCCGCCATCAGCGCGGTCACCACAGTGAGCCGTACCGTGTAGTAACCCTTGCGCCGCCGCAGCAGACCTGCCTCGCTGATGCGCTGGGACAGCCGCGCGAAGTCGCTGCCGCCGTGGGGGCGTTGTCTGCGGGGACGCACGGCGGCCGATGCGGTCGCCACCGAGGCGTGGGTGGAAGTCGTCATGCGGTCGAGTCTCGCTACGGCCGTCACACCGCGACAGCCTGTCAGCCCCAGACCCGCTGGGGGGCCGAGCCCCCACCGCCCCATGGGGCTGTCCCCACCCCCACACCTGCTGAACTGGTCCTTTCCCGGGCGGTCAGACCGGTTCGCTCACTTGGCGGTGATCACCACCACACTTCCCACGGCCGCCCCGTCGGCCGGACGGGGCGGCCGGTTCACGCGGCACCGCGAAAGCCCGGATCGGCACCGCCGCCACGAGTTGCCCGGGTGGCGGTCCGCATTCGGACTTCACCCTGAAGCCGTCTGAAGGCTCGCGCAGTATCAATGCGCGGGGCCGCCGTCGAAAGCGGCGGTTCCCCCCGCGTCGGTCGACGGCTCGGGGCGCTTACGCCTGGAACTCGGTGAGATCGATGGCGTGGACGCGCAGCGGGTAGCCGTGCACCGGGTGCACCGTCTCTCGCTCCAGGGCCATGCCGAGCTTGCGGATGACGCTCTCGGAGGCGTTGTCTCCGGCTCGGACGATGCTGACGACCCGGTCCAGTCCGCGATCCTGGAGGGCGAACTCCAGGGTGGCGTGGGCGGCTTCGGACGCGTACCCCTGCCCCCAGAACGGTGTGCCGAACTGCCAGCTGATCGCCACGGCGGGCAGTACCTCCGGCAGGTACCAGGGCACGGACAGGCCGGTGACGCCGGCCAGCTCACCCGAAGCCAGCAACTCCACGGCGAAGAGCCCGAAGCCTTCCTCGTCCCACTCCTCCTCCCACAGTTCCATGGCTTCTGCCGTGCGGTCGAGGTCGCGTACCGATCCGTCGTCGATCCAGCGCATGACCCGCGGGTCCGCGTTGATGTCCGCCATGGGCGCGAGGTCATCGTCTTGCCAGCGACGGAGCAGGAGGCGGGGTGTACGGATCTCGGTCATGGCGCTCATCCTGCCGAAGGCGACGGGCTCAGCGGTAATCGGTGGCCCTGGGAGTGAAAGGGGTGACGGCGGGATTGTCGCGGGCGGCGGTTAGGGTCTGCGCCATGACACAGATGTTCGATGTTCGTAGGGGCCTGGAACAGGCGCGCGCGGACCGTGCGGGCGCGTGGCGGTTCGTCCGCGACTTCGCGTGTGCGTGGGTCGAGCCGCTCACCGACGGCGACGGCTTCACCGAGGAGGACCTCGGAGCAGCGGAGAAACGTCTCGGCGTGGGTCTGCCGACCGCCCTCGGCGAGATGTACCGGCTGCTCGGGCGGCGCCAGGACCTGACGAGCAACCACGATCGTCTGCTGCGGCCGGACGAGCTCTACATCGATGCCCGCGGCGAAGCGCTCGTCTTCCGGGAGGAGAACCAGGGCGCCTGCTCCTGGGGTGTGCTGCTCGGGGATCTGGGCCGGGCCGATCCGGGAGTTCATGTGCTGCTGGACCTCGCCGACCGGCAGGCACAGCAGTGGGAGACGTTCATGGAACGCGTGTCGTGGATGGCCGTCGAGATGGTACTCGCGGAGTCCCTGCACGCACCGCAGCACCTGAGCGACTTCCTCTACGAGCCCGACCCCGAAACCCCGCGGATCATCGAAGAGAGCTGCGAGCAGCTGCCGTTTCCGGTCTATGCGGCCGGAGGTTACGAGGGCACCCGCTGGTTCCTCGGCGCGGACGCGCTGCTGCGGGACGAGGAGGGCTGCGTGCTTGCGCGGGCTCGGACCGAGGAAGCACTGGAAGCGGTCCGGACCCTGCTCCCGGGGGACTGGCTCGACGAGTAGTCACCGCGTGTCGTGTGCGGCGGGGGCGGGCTGGTGACCTTCCCCGGATGCCGCGGTGGCCGCGCGATGGGGTGCGACCGTGTACTGCGGGTCCTCGGCCGAGGCGACTCCGGCCGCGAAGATGCCGAAGCGGGTGCAGGCCGAGCCCGCGAGGAGGGCGAGGCCCGCGAGGGCAGCCGCCGGGCGGCTGCGGTGGCCGAACACCAGAGCGGTGGCCGCGCCGGAAGCGGTGAGCAGACGCGCGGTGCGCAGCAGGGTTCCGGCGCGGCCCTGGCGGTTCCGCGACCATGCCGAGCCGGCGCTCGGCCGCCCGGTTGGCGGCTTCGTCGGCGCCGGCCGCGAGCACCGCGGCGGCGCGTGCGGGTACCGAGTCGTGCACCGGGCCGAGGAGCAGGATCGCGCCGAGGAACGCGATGTCGCTGCCGGCCCGGATCGGCACGTGCAGGTCGGCCGGCGCGCTGGTGCGGGTGAAGCGCGGGTCGACACGGATGATCCGGGCGCCGCGCGCCTTCGCCTCCATCACCCACTGGAAGCCGACCGGGTGGGCCTTGGCGAGGTTGGAGCCCTGGATGACGATGCGGTCGGCGTGCTGGAGGTCCTGCATGAAGGTGGTGGCACCGCCCCGCCCGAAGGAGGTACCGAGCCCGGCGACCGTGGAGCTGTGGCAGACCCGGGCCTGGTTCTCCACCTGGACCACACCGAGGCCGGTCAGCAGCCTCTTGATGAGGTAGTTCTCCTCGGCGATGCCGAGGGTACGCGCGGTGCGCATCCCCTCGGACTCCCACTCCCAGGTACGGCGCCGCGTCTCGATCACCCGGTCGGCCACCATGTCCATGGAGGTCTCCAGGTCGAGCGGCTCCCGGTCGGTGGCATAGGGCCGCCGGTA
The DNA here is from genome assembly GCF_055567595.1 of Streptomyces sp. NPDC026515. NCBI lineage: Bacteria > Bacillati > Actinomycetota > Actinomycetes > Kitasatosporales > Streptomycetaceae > Streptomyces > Streptomyces sp. NPDC026515. Next base: position 32,140 of record NZ_JBVHQD010000019.1, on the reverse strand, counting down.
CAGCACCTCGTGGCGACGGGCCGGTCCTGTGGGTAGCTGGAGCGTGGCCGACCCCTTGGGGCACAGGCGCCCGCGGCTGATCGGCGAGTCCGGATCGCCCTCGATCGGCACGACGGCGTCGTCCTTGACGTAGACCTGCTGCCCGCAGCCCACCGCGCAGTAGGGGCACATCGAGCGCACGACCCGGTCGGCGGTCTTCGGGCGTGGTTCGAGGTGTCCGGTGCGCGCCGGCATGGCGGCGCGGCCCCGGCCCAGCGGGTCGGATCCGGTGAGCTGACGGAACGCGGGCCGGTCACTGATCCACGTGCGCACACCCAGGGTGCGTCCTTTCGGCGGCCGGAACGCCCGGCAGCGATGGTGGGTGTCATGTCCGGACTGACCCACCGGGATGGATGCCGCGCGCGGGGCGTCGGCCGGGCGGTCCGCCGGATGCGGGCCGCCCGGCCCTCTTCCCGTCGGGCAGGGCCCTGCTCGCAGGGCCGCACCTCTCCGCTCCGCGGTTCTCGGGATCCTTCGGGTGCCGGTCACCCACGTTGCTGTCCCTCTCGCCCCTGGGCGCCGTTGCGGCCTCGGGTAACCGTCGGCGGGATGCCCGAGCAAGACGGTCGGCGGCCGCCCTTCGCCCCGCCGGGGCAGTAGCACAGACCTCGCCGAACGCCCGCACGGTGTCGAGCGTCGCCGGACGGGGTACCCGGGTCCGACACCGGCCCTGGCGAGGGCACCCCTGCGAGAACCCCTGCGAGGAGATGAGCGGCATGGTGCGGATCGGATACACGATGATGACCGAGCAGGCGGGCCCGCGGCAGCTGGTCGGCCATGTGGTGGGCGCCGAACGGGCCGGGTTCGACTTCTCCGTCACGTCCGACCACTACTTTCCCTGGCTGGAGTCACAGGGGCACGCCTCCTACGCGTGGAGTGTGCTGGGTGCCGCCGCGCAGGCCACCGAGCGCATTCCCCTGATGACGTACGTGACGTGCCCGACGACCCGGTATCACCCGGCGGTCGTCGCCCAGAAGGCCGCCACGATGCAGCTTCTCTCCCAGGGACGGTTCCGGCTGGGGCTCGGCTCCGGGGAGAACCTCAACGAGCACGTGACGGGCGGGGGCTGGCCCGCCGCTCACGTCCGGCTGGAGAAACTGGAGGAGGCCGTGGAGATCATCCGCGCGCTCTTGGCGGGGGAGAACGTCAACTACCACGGTGCCCATTTCGACGTGGAGAACGCCACGTTGTGGGACCTGCCCGACGCGCCTCCGCCGATAGGCGTCGCCGTCTCCGGCGACCGTTCCTGCGAACTCGCCGGTCATCTGGCCGATCTGCTGATCGCCACGGAGCCCCGCCCGGAGTTGATCTCCGCTTTCGACCGGCACGGCGGCGCCGGCAAGGCCAAGGTCGGTCAGCTGCCGATCTGCTACGACACCGACCGCGACGCGGCGGTCGCCCGCGCCCATGAGCAGTTCCGCTGGTTCGGCGGCGGCTGGCCGGTCAACTCCGAACTGCCCGGACCCGCCGCCTTCGAGGCGGCCACCCAGTTCGTACGGCCCGGGGACGTGGCCGACTCCATTCCCTGCGGCGACGACGTGCAGGCGGTCGTCGAGGCCGTCCGTCCCTATGCCGAGGCAGGGTTCACCGAGGTCGCGCTCGTCCAGATCGGCGGCGACCATCAGGAGCCGTACCTGGAGTGGGCCGAGCACAAGCTGCTGCCCGCACTCCGGGCACTGTGACGGGGCGGGCGTCCGAGATGAGCACGCAACGCGCCGCGATCTTCGACATCGACGGAACACTCGTCGACACCAGTCACCTGCACGTGGTCACCTGGTGGGAGGCGTTCCGGCAGGCGGGCCATCACGTTCCCATGCGGGAGATCCACCGGGCCGTGGGCCTCAGCGGCGGCGACCTGCTGGAGCACCTGCTCGGCGACGACCGCGATCCCGACGAGGACGGGCAGCTCAGCGCGGCGCACCACACCCTGTACGCCACGTACTTCGAGCGGCTGCCCGTACTCGACTCGGCGGGCGACCTGTTGCGGGCGCTGGCGGGACGCGGCTGGGAGATCGTCCTGGCGACCTCGGCGAGCGGCGCGGAACTCGCCGCGTTGCGAAGCGCGATCGACGCGGACGACGTCATCCTCGGGTTCACCAGCGCGGACGACGTCTCCGAGGGCAAGCCCGCCCCCGATCCCGTCCAGCAGGCCAGGGAGATCGCCGGCGTGCCGAGCGAACGCGCGGTGTTCGTCGGCGACAGTGTCTGGGACATGAAGGCGGCCGCGAGGGACGCGGTGACCGCGGTGGGGGTGCTGTCCGGCGGGATCCCGCGCGCGGACCTGGAGGCTGCCGGTGCCCACGTCGTGTACCGGGATCCGGCCGACCTCCTTGCCCACCTGGACACCAGCGTCTTCGCCGACAAGGAGTGACGGCCGCGGGAACGGACGGTCAGCCGGCGCTCGGTACGGAGTCGCCGCCGGTGTCACTCCGAAGCGGGCGTATTCCAGGGTGCGGATCGTGACGTGGACGGCGGCCGCCATGTCGGCGACGGTGATCGGCTGGTCGGTGTGGTCGTCGATGTAGGCGACGGCCCGTCTCAGCGTGGCGGGGTGGGCGTCGCCGCGATCCTGTGCCGTGGGGTCGGTCTGGGCGGTGTTGGGGAAGGCCGGGCGGTCGCGTCACGAGGCCGACATCCTGCCCGGAGGACCGGCCGGCCGCCAGGCTCCTCGCCGCCGGGCGCGGGGAGTCACGGCGCTGCGGACGCGGGACGCCGTGACTCCCCAGGTCGCGTGAGAACGCCTGCTCACCGCCCGAGGGCGTTCTGCAACTGCTTCTTCGTCATCGACGAGCGGCCCTCGATGTTGCGCTTCTTGGCCTCCTCGTACAGCTGGTCCCTGGTGGGTCCCTCCGCGCCGCTGTGGGAGCGCTGACCGCCGCGCTGGTACGCCGACTTCGGGTCGCGGGTGGAGGTCTTGCTCGCGGTCTTCGACTCGCCCGACCTGGCCCGCTCCTTGTTGACCGTGCGTGCCGCGATCTCCTCGGCCCGCTTCGTCGACTCACCGCGCTCCTCGGCACTGTCCTTGATGTGTTCGTACTGGCGCTCGCGCTTGGCGTTCGATCCAGCCGGCATGGCATCTCACCTTGACTTCCGTGGGTCTCGTACAGGTCTGTCCGCCGTCCGACGAGTTCCCCGCAGGGCAGGACGGAAGCACCACAGTCCACCTGTTTCCGTTCGCTCTGGTCCGCCGGTATCGGTTCCGGGGCGCGGGGTGGGCGGCGGCGACGAGGATGAGCGTGGTGGACGCCGGATCGAACACCGTTCGTCTGGTGGTCGCCGAGCCGCGGGACGGCGTACCCCTGCCGGTGCACACCGCGAAGTGGAGGATGCGTCTTTCCCAGCAGGTCGCGGCGGTCGGCCGGCTCGGCGAGGCGGCCACCGAGGAACTGGTCGAGGCGCTGGACGCGGCCGGCCGCGGCGGCCGGGTTGGGGTGCCCCGGATCCGCCGGCATTCCCCACCGCCGTCGTACGCGACGCACCGGACCGGATCGACGTACTGCGCACGGTGCGCGCCCGCTCGGGTGTACGCCCGTGTGTGCTGTCCGGCGTGCTGTCCGGCGTACTGGAAGCCGGGCTCACCTTCCTCGGGGTGCGGCGGTGGATGGGCTGGCGGTCGGGTCCGCTCGCGCTGTTCGACATCGGCGGCTCCCTCGAAGTCGCCTTCGGCCGGGGTCGGATGCCGGAGTTCGTGGCCTCCCTGCCCCTCGGGGCCAACAGGCTGACCAACGAGTTCTTCCCCGACGCCGACGCCGACGCCGACGCCGACGCCGACGCCGACGCCGACCCGCCGACCGACCCCGGCCACCGGGACACCGAGGCCACGGCCCCGCTGCGCCATCCTGCTGGCGAACATCGCCGGTCTGCACCGTGCCCATTTCCTGGACCTGCTCAGTGTCGACACCGCGGCGCTGCCCTGAGCGTCCTGACCTCCGCGAGGAGAACGTTTTCGTCCAGCCGGTCACAGCGGGTCACGGGTGACCTCCCGTGCGGTGCCGGACACCGATCGCGGCCGGGTGGCGAACGAGGGCGGCCTGCCGGGAATGGGGGTGGGCGCGGTCGTCGAAGGAGCCGTGTGCGCCGTGGCCGGAGGGCGGCGGGTTGTCGGCCGGGACGACGGTTGTCCGGGCCCGCCGGGCGGGGGCCGTCGGTCTGCTGGGAGTCGAAGTCGGGCGGGCCAGGTGGCGGTCGAGGACCGCGGGGACCAGGCGGCGGGCATCTGGACCACGGTGATACGCACGTTGCTGCGGCGTCCCGGTCCCGAGGCACCATGCGGGCGAGGGCCGTCCGGGTGCCGTTGCCGAATCCGCGGTGGTCGACGGCGGTGACCCGCTCGTGCTCGTCGGCGGTGATCGCGGTCAAGCGCGCGAACACACCGGTGAAGAAGCAGTTGCTCCAGACGCCGATGGGGCCGAGGGCCTCCTCGGCCGTGCCTTGGCGTCCCACAGCGCGAGGTCGCCGAGATCGCCTGCGCCGAGATCCCCGGCAGACCGCCGCCGTCTTCGTCACCGGCCTGCCCGCCCTGGACGTGCCGCGCGCCGACGAGGCCGTGCACCGTGCGGTGCGCAACGCCGAACTGGTCGTCGGCGACCTGCGCGGCCGCTGCCGGAGCGTAGGAGTGATCGAGGCCGGTGACGTTTCCGTGGCGGACGGTGACCAGGACGAGGGTGGTGCTGTCCCAGGTCGGGGTGGCGTCCGCCGCGGGCGCGTCCGGCGGGACGGTCTGGACCGAGGTCTCCACCCGCTCGACGACCGGCCGGTCGGTCACCGTCGCCCGGTCTCGTGCCGGTGCGGCAGGAACTCCTGCACCTTGGCCTTGAAGCCCTGCCGGACCATGGCGAGCCGGTCGCTGTCGCCCTTGAGGACGGCGGAGGCCGCGGCCTCGATCTGGTCGAGGGCGGCGTGCGGCGGGATCGGCGGTACGGCGGGATCGGTGACGAAGTCGAGGACACACGGCCGGTCGGCGGCGAGCGCGGCCTCCCAGGCGCCGGCCACCCCGTCGGGTTCCTCGATCCGCAGGCCGTCCAGACCCAGTGAGCGGGCGAAGTCGGCGTAGCGGACGTCGGGGAGGGACTGCGAGGGCAGGAACTGCGGGGCGCCCTCCATCGCGCGCATCTCCCAGGTCACCTGGTTGAGGTCCCGGTTGTTGAGGACGGCCACGATCAGCCGCGGGTCCTCCCACTCCTGCCAGTACTTGGCGATGGTGATGAGCTCGGCCATGCCGTTCATCTGCATCGCGCCATCCCCGACCAGGGCGATCGCGGGCCGGTCGCCGTGCGCGAACTTGGCGCCGATGGCGTATGGCACGCCCGGCCCCATGGTGGCCAGCGTCCCCGACAGCGAACCGCGCATCCCCTCACGCAGCTTCAGGTGCCGGGCGTACCAGTTGGCCGCCGAACCCGAGTCGGCGGAGAGGATGACGTTGTCGGGGAGCAGCCCGTTGAGGGCGTGGGTGACGTACTCCGGGTTGATGGGATCGGCGTCGACCGCGGCCCGCCGCTGCATGACCTCCCACCAGTCCTTGACGTTGTTCTCGATCTTCGTGCGCCAGGAGGGGTCCTCCATCTGGTCCAGCAGGGGCAGCAGCCGGCGCAGCGTCCGGGCCGCGTCGCCGACCAGGTTGACCTCGAAGGGGTAGCGCAGTCCGACCATGTGCGGGTCGATGTCCACCTGCACGGCACGCGCCTTGCCGAACTCGGGGAGGAACTGCGTGTAGGGGAAGGAGGATCCGATCACCAGCAGGGTGTCGCACTCACGCATCAGCTCGTAGGACGGCCGGGTGCCCAGCAGTCCGATCGAGCCGGTGACGTACGGCAGGTCGTCGTCGAGGGCGTCCTTGCCCAGCAGTGCCTTGGCGATCCCGGCGCCGAGCCGGTCCGCGACCTGGCGCACCTCCGCCCGGGCACCGCGCGCTCCTTGTCCGATCAGGATGGCCGTCTTGCCGCCCGAGTTGAGCACGTCCGCGGCCCGCCGCAGGTCGTCGTCGTCCGGGACCGTCGTGTAGTGCGGCGTGCCGAGGCTGGAGGGCACCATCTTGAAGGCGTGCCCGGGCGGCGAGTAGTCGAGTTCCTGGACGTCGGCCGGGATGATCACGGCGGTCGGAGCACGGCGGGCCATGGCGGTGCGCAGCGCCCGGTCCAGCACGTTCGGAAGCTGTTCGGGGACGGTGACCATCTCGCAGAAGTCCGAGGCGACGTCCTTGTAGAGGCTCAGCAGGTCGACCTCCTGCTGATAGGAGCCGCCCATGGCGCTGCGGTTGGTCTGCCCCACGATGGCGACCACCGGGACGTGGTCGAGCTTGGCGTCGTAGAGGCCGTTGAGGAGATGGATGGCGCCGGGCCCGGAGGTGGCGGCGCAGACGCCGACACGGCCGGAGAACTTGGCGTAGCCGACGGCCTCGAACGCGGACATCTCCTCGTGGCGGGACTGGATGAACCGGGGCTTGTCGCCGGCCCGTCCCCAGGCGGCGAGCAGGCCGTTGATGCCGTCACCCGGGTAGGCGAAGACATACTCCACGTCCCACTCGCGCAACCGTTGGAGGAGATGGTCGGAGACCTTCGTCGACATGGCCGAGAACCTTTCGTGGAAGGGGAATGCACGTCATGCGCGGCGCAGCCGACGCACCGCCGCCAGAGCGGCTGCGGCCGTGAGGGCGCCGACGGCGCGGTGGCCGCCCAACGGGCGGGGTCGGAAGCGGCGGCCGGTCGGACGCCCGACTCGCCGGTTTTCATGAACACTTCGTGGTGGCCGCGTTCGAAACCGGAGATGCCGGCCAGACGGCAGCAGCCCTCGTCGAGGGCATCCGCGTCGATGCGGACGCGCTCCCTGAGCGTACGGTCGGCCTCGAACTCCATGATCGTGTGCTGGTGGCAGCGCGGTCGAGGGACGGACGTGACGGTCTGGCGGCATCGAAGCGGACCCCGGCGCCGGTGCCGGCCCGCAGGGCCGCCACCAGGTCGCCGGGGGCGGGGACGCCTGGGCTCATGGGCGGTCTCCGGTCTCGTGAGGGTCCCTGTCGGGTACCGCCTGCCGGGTACCCAGGAAATCCACTTCACGCGCCGCCATGACGCGGGCGCCCATGTTGCGTTCCATCATCTCCAGCGCGGCTTCACCGAGCCTGGGATGGATGGAGGCCACGGCGTCGCGGGGCACCGTGACATCGAGGTGCCGGATGTGCGCGTCCAGGGCGGAGTACAGGACGCACTGCTCGGTCACCTGGCCGCACAGCACCAGATGACCGACGCCGAGCCGCCACAGCAGGTACGCCATGGGCGTCTCGTAGAAGACGGAATGGCGGGCCTTCACCACGAACAGCGAGTCGTCGTCGGGCAGCACCGGCTCCACCAGGGCGGCGTGCGGCAGAGCCAGCGCCTTGTCGAGCAGCTCGCCGTGGTGGGAGCGCCACAGCCCGAAGTTGTCGTTCCCGTAGATGACGGGCACGTCCGCCTTCCGGGCCTCGCCGATCAGGTCCGCGACGGCCTGGACGATCCGGCCGACGGCGGGCACGAGCAACTCGGCGTCCTCGTGGTCGTACGTGTTGATCATGTCGATGACGACGAGTGCGGTGCCCTCGGCCTCGGTTGAGCCGTCCACCGCGGTCACCACCCTCACTCAGCCGCGCAGCGCGGGCAGGACCTTGGCGCGGTAGAAGTCGAAGAAGCCCTGCTGGTCCTTGCCGATCTGGTTGACGTACACCGTGTCGAACCCGGCCTCGGCGAACTCCGACAGCGCCTTCACATGGGCGTCGGGATCCTCGCCGCACGGTACGGACCCGGCGACCCGGTCCTCGGTGACCAGTTCGGACGCCTGCTCGAAGTGACGGGGGGTCGGCAGCACCTGCGGGAGTTCGCCGGGCAACTGCTCGTTGGCCCACAGCCGGTGCGCGGTACGGACCGCCTCCCGCTCGTCGGCGCCCCAGCACACCTTCAGCCCGCCGTACACCGGGTTCGCACCGCCGCCACCGCGCCGGAACCGCTCCACCACCGACGCGTCCGGCATCATCGTGATCAGCCCGTCGCCGATCCGCGCGGCGACCTCGGCGGCCTGCGGGCCGAAGGCGGAGACGTCGATCGGGACCGGCTCGTCGGGCACCGTGTACAGGCGGGCGTTCTCCACCGTGTAGTGCTTGCCGTGATGGCTGATCTGCTCGCCGGTGAGCAGCCGCCGGATGATCTGCAGTGCCTCCTCGAGCATCTCCAGACGCACCGCCGCCTCGGGCCAGACGGTGCCGAGGATGTGCTCGTTGAGCGCTTCCCCCGTGCCCACGCCCAGCCGGAAGCGGCTGTCCAGCTGGACCGCGCAGGTGGCGGCCGCCTGGGCGATCACCGCGGGGTGGGTACGCACCAGCGGGCAGGTCACGGCCGTCTCCACGGGCAGCGAGACCGCCTGCGAAAGGGCGCCGATCACGGACCACACGAACGGGCTCTGGCCCTGGGCGTCGTTCCACGGGTGGTAGTGGTCGGAGATCCACAGCGCGTCGAATCCGGCCTGCTCCGCCATTCGCGCCTGCTCGACGAGTTCCGCCGGGCCGTGCTCCTCGCACGAGAGGAAGTATCCGAAGCGCGCCATGGTGCCTCCTGAACCGCGTGTGTGGCTGGAACGACCGCCGAGTACCCGATGGCCGCCAGGTTGTGCACGGCGTGTCGCACTGATCAGGTGAGGTACCGGGGACCGAATTCCCCGATCGACGACTTCAGGGAGGTTTCCATGGCTCTGCGTGTGCTCCCCCGGAAAGCCTGGCGGAACTGGCGGCACGCCGCCGACCAGCGGATTTCACTCCACTCGACCGACGTGGAGGACGCGAGCCGGCGATTCCTCCTGTACGGCGTGCTGCCTCTGTGGGTGGTGCCGGGCCTCGCGGACTGGTGGATGCACCGGCGGACCCGGATCGAGCACACCAGCGGCACCAAGGAGTCCGCGGTCCACGCCCTGATGATGACCGAGGCCGGGGTGCCCGTGCTCATGGGCCTGCTGGCCAGGGTCAACCCGCTCGCCCTCACCGTGATGGGCGGCGCCGCCCTCGCCCACGGAGCCACGGCCGTGTACGACGTGACACTGGCCGTTGGCGAGCGCGAGGTCCGCCCGATCGAGCAGCACATCCACAGCTTCCTCGAGGTCCTGCCGCTCACGGCGTTGGCGTTCACCGCCTGCCTCCACTCCGACCAGGTACGCAGGACCCTGCGGGGCGCCCACGCTCCCCAGGACTGGCGGCTGTTGCCCAAGGAACACCCGCTGCCGGCCCCGTATCTCGCGGCGCTGGCCGGGATCATCGCCGCGGGAGTCGCCGTGCCGTACGCAGAGGAGCTGCGGCGCTGCGTACGAGCCGCACGGGGCTGAGGGAACGTCGGCAGCTCCGGGGGGCCGCCCCGGCGGCGATCGGGCCTGTCGGCTCCGGCTCCCTTCTTCTTCAGCGCGGACGGCTGGGGTGCGGGCAGGCGTGCCGGCGCCGCAGCTTCTGGGCGCACCCCGCTTCGCCGGAGTCGCCGCCCTCGGTCTGGTCGAGGCCGGGCATGCGATGCCGAGATGCGGGTACCCGAATGTGGCAAGGCTCGTATCCGGATGCGTCGTCACCGGGGCGGAGCCCATCGCGGAACTGCGTTCCGCGACCCGGCAGGCGAGGGGAGACCCCACCACCGTCCCCGCGACGAGCGCGGCCGGCTCGGCCGACCCTCTCCATGTCGTCGTAGGCATACGACAACGCACCGATTGACCGAGGAACCAGCAGCACCGGAGTCACACCATGACGCCGAAACGCGTAGTGAACCGCAGTTCGCCGGGCCCCGTCGGGCCGGTGCCACTCCGCGGTGGCCTGCTGATTCTCCGCGCCGGGCTCGACAGCCACCGGGGTCGGTCGACTGCCCCTGGCGACACCCGGCGCCGTCCCCGGCGCCCCGTGCGCACCCCTTCGAACCGACCGCCGGGTCACCGGCTCCTCACGCAAGCCCACCGAGGCCCGTCCGCGAGCCGCCGGCCGCCACGCCCACCGCACGGAACACGAGGAGACCCCGTGTACCCACCCCCTTACGGTCTCCCGCCGTTCGCGGGGCGCCGGCACCACACCCCAAAGGAGAGACCATGATCATCCTGGGCATCATCCTGCTCGTCATCGGCTTCGTCACCGGGATATCCATCCTGTGGACCATCGGTATCATTCTGGCGGTCGTCGGAGCCGCCCTGTGGCTGCTCGGCGGGATGGGACACGCCGTCGCAGGCCGACGCCACTACTGGTAATCGCCTCGCGCGGTCCGCGCACCGGCCCCCCTCGGTGGCGAGGGCGGCCGGTGCGCGAGCACGTCCGGACGTGTGCGGGGCGGCATGGCTCCTGGGGCGATCAGCCGGGCCAGGTGCCGGTCAGGCCACGGACGCCGGTGGCGCCGGCGCGGTCGACGGCCGCTTTCACCAGCCCGAAGACCGCGCCCTGGAGCGCGGCGGCGAACAGCACCTCGCGCCAGGACCGGTACTCGTCAGTGGCGTCCGGGGCGTCCTCGTCGTGACCGAGCACCTTCCACGTCTGCTTGAACAGCGCTGTCGCGGCCAGGCCGCCGACCATGCCGAGAGCCATCCCCACCGGCTTGTAGGCGATCTTCGACGCCTTCACCCGGCTCAGCCCTTCGTCCGGCGGCGGACCGCCCACACCACGAGAGCCGCGCCCGCCACCGTCCACAGCAGCCTGCGGTTGTCCTGTGCCAGCCGGGTCCCCTGCGCGGCTTTGTGCGTGACGGGGTCGGGCAGCCGGTCCTTGGTCCGGTGCGCGATGCCGGCGGCCTTGGCCTTGACCCGGTCGGCTGTGGCCGCGGCCTGTTCCTTCACCGCTCCGGCCCTGACCGCGGTCTGCTCCTTGACCTCGGCGCCCTTCTGCCGGGCGCGCGCCTTGACGTCGGTCTTCTCCGCGAGGGCCTGCACCGTCTCTCCGAGTTCGGTGCGGGTCTGCTCGACCTGCTCACGCAGTTCCTCGGGAGTCGCGGCGGTGGGTTCGTCGTGGGGCGGCTGGGTCATCGGTGCACACTCTCCTTGATCGTGGCCACATCGGCCTTCACGTTCTCGACGGTCTGCTCGGGCGTGGGGGGTGCCGCCTGTCCGACCTGCTTCCGTCCGCTCCTGGCCAGCACCGCGGCGATCACGCCGAGCACCGCCGTGACGATCAGTGCGGCCGCCCAGACCGGCAGTACCGTCGCCAGCGCGGCGATGACGGTTACCACCAGCGCCTGGAGTGTCAGGAAGCCGATGACACCGGCGCCGCCGAACAGGCCGCCGCCCTTGCCGTACTGCTTGCCCTTCTCCTTGATCTCCGCCTGTGCCAGCCTCAGTTCGCCGCGCACCAGCTCGGTCAGCTGCTGCGAGGCCCGTTGCACCAGTTCGCTCACCGGCTCCTGGCCGGCGTGCTGCGTGCTCCGGCCGGCTGAGGCATGGCGCGGCTCCGTACTCGACACGGCACTCACCTCCCGTTCCGTCCCTGCCTGCCGGGCCTGTCAGGTCCGGCGATCGCGCGAGTACCCCGAACGACCGGGTTCAGGACAGCGAGTGGTAGCCGTGTGTGCCGGGGCCGGTCATGCGCCGTCCAGCCGGCGTACCTCGGCCTCGTCGCACGTCCGGGTGTCACGGGGCTCGGCGCAGGGCTTCGTCTCGTGCGGCAGACCGCTCGCGACGGCCCGCTGGCGTGCGGTCTCCGCGTCGAACTCCAGGCCCAGCAGGATCCGCCAGGTTGGTGATCCACAGCCAGACGAGGAACACGACGCCGTCGGCCATCGTGCCGTAGGCCTTGTTGCAGGAAGCGAAGCCGGCGACGTAGAACCCGAAGCCGACGGACGCCGTCAGCCAGATCAGCAGGGCGACGACCATGCCCGGTGTGATCCACCGGAACCCTCTTGCCTTCGCGTTCGGGCCGGCCCAGTACAGGACGGCGATCACCAGCGTGACGAGGAGAACGAGGGCCGGCCACTTGGCGGTCGACCACACCGTCAGCGCGCCGTCCCCGACCCCGACGTGCGGCGCCGGCCTGCATCACAGAGCGCCAGCACCAGGCCGACGACCGCCATGACGGTCCCGGCACCGGCCTTGCCCTGCAACTGCTCACGGCCCGGGTGATGATGTCCCGCGCCTCCGGCGGCGCCGGCTCCCGCACGGTACGCAGCACCGAGTCGGTGGTCGAGCTGCCCGCGAGACCCGGCGGGGAGACCAGCACCAGCAGGCCCGGGAACAGCGACAGCACCCCGTAGTACGTCAGGGCCGCCGTGCGATCGGTCAGCTCGTCGTCCGCGAACTCGTGGAGGGCGCCCTTGAGGACGGCGCCCAAGGCCCGTCTCGGGAGTTTCGTCGGCGTGTCCGGTGCCCGCCGTTCGACGCGGGGTCCGGGGCCCGCCTCCTCGGGCGTGGGTATGTCGCCTCCCGTGTCCTCGCCGCTGCCCCGGTGTGCCGCCCGCCGTGGAATACGAAGCCTCCGCATGCGCACCGGATACCCCCCGAAGCCTCTCCTGCGCCGCCCGATGGCCGGAACCCCGCGCGGCGCAACTCGCCGAGGCGGGACGGAAAGTGGCGGATCCCGATGCGGCCCGCCGGCCCGCCGAGCAGCCGGTCATGGCATGGCGCGGACCGGCAGGCGTCCCGCACGCGGTGACGGACGTCGTCGTCGACGCGCACACCGATGGGGCCGCCCGGGTGCGGGCGGATCCGGCCGAACTGGAACGGTCCGTGTTCTCACCGGCGCGCCAGGACCTGACCGAGCGGATCTGCTCGCTCACAGGTGAGGTGGTGGAGTTCCGCGACGCGGTCCGGCCCCTGGTCCCCGTCATGAGGTCGTCGACCCCGGCCGATGACGCCCACGACCTGTTGGGATCCGTCCTCGACGCCCACCTCGACCGCGGGCACCTGGCAGAACGATGACATGCGCCGCATCAGTGCCTGGCATGAACCTCGACGACATGCCCGAACTGGACCGGCGCTGCGGCCACCCCTGCGCGCCGGTTGTGAGGGCACTCGGCGCGGGCCGGCTGTACCGCTCCTTTCGGCGCAACGGCCGGCTGTGAGCGCGGCGTCGCAAGCAGCGGAAGCGGACGGGGCGATCGCAGGACCGAGATGGTCCGGCCCGGCTCTCCACTCGGGGCCCTGAGAAGATGGGTGCATGGCGCACACCTCTCCACGGATCAATGCCCTCATCGTCGACGCCGCCGACCCGGAGCGGCTTGCCGCGTTCTGGTCCGAACTGCTCGACAGGCCGGTCGTGGGCCGTACGGGCCCGTACGTGTGGCTGCGCAGGGAGAAGGACCTGGGCTTGGGGTTCCAGCGGTCCGCGCGACCCAAGTCGGACAAGAACCGCCTGCACTTCGACGTCAGTTCACCCGATCCCGCAGCCGAGCAGCACCGGGTCGAGGCGCTTGGCGGGCGTCGGCTGGAGCAGTACACGGACGGCGGGTTCCTGGTCATGGCCGACCCCGAGGGCAATGAGTTCTGCATCATCCCGGAGGGCCCCTTCGAACTCGACGACGAGGGGCGCACGGACTATCTCGGCTGACCGGCTGCCGCTACGGGAGCGATGCGCCGCCCGGCTCCGAGCGGGAGGGCCCGGCGAAGACCTGGCCGGTCCGCGCGTGGATCAGCGGGCGATCGAGATCGCGAACGGCGTGAACCCGCTGGAGCGGATCACGTGCGGGACGAACAGGATCGCGGCCTCGGCCGCCCGCGCGGTCTCTATCCCTCCCAGGTCGGTGATCCACTCCGGATGCCAGCCGAGGCCCGCGAGCAGTCCGCCGACGATCTCCTTAGCCTCCTGGTCGTTGCCCGAGAGGAACGCGGTCGGGGTCCGGGTGAGTGAGCCGGGCGCGGTCATCACCGAGTACAGCATCGTGTTGAGCGTCTTGACGACGCGCGTCCGGGGGAGCGCCTCCTGGAGCTGCTCCGCGAGGCTCGAGCCGGGGTAGAGCAGGTCGGCGGGCAGCCCGTCCGGTCCGTCGACGGTGGCGTTCGAGACGTCCACCAGGATCTTGTCGCGCAGCTCCGTGCGCAGTGCGGCGAGCCGCTCCAGGGAGCCCGCGCCCGGTGTGGCGTTGATGACGATCCGCGCGGTCCGGGCAGCGGCGGCGGCAGCGCCCGGCGAGCGGTCCGCCACCGTCACCTCGTGCCCGGCGCGGGTGAGGCCGGTGGCCAGGCCGCCGCCGACGCGGCCGCCGCCCAGAACGGTGATGGTGCTCATGGTGAACTGGTCCTCCTGGTCTTTCTGTTCTCGCGAGTGGTCAGCGGGAGAGCGTGGCGACCGCAGCGGCGTGCACCCCGGGTGCGGCGGCCAGGAAGCTCGCGCTCTCCGGGGTCCAGGGGCGGCCTTCGGCGTCTGAGATCCGGCCGCCTGCCTCCGTGACGAGCAGCGCACCGGGAAGCAGGTCCGCGCGGGCCCCGGCGAACTGCCAGAAGGCGTCGGTCCGGCCCGCCGCCACGTTCAGCAGGTGCAGGGTGGCGGGCACGGATGTCCGCACCACGAGCGCGTCCAGCAGCATCTCGGTGACCGAGGAGCCGACGCGCCGTACGACCTTCTCGTCCTCGTCCGGCCTCGCCTGGCTCGTGGCCACGATGCTCAGGCCGAGGTCCGTGGTCCGGGACACGTGCAGCGGCCGGCCGTCGAGGTGGACGCCCGCGCCGGTCAGCGCGGTGCAGGTCTCGCCGGTCAGCGGCAGGTGGACCGCGGTGAACACCGGCCGGTTGTCGCGCACGAGGGTGGCGGTCACCGCCCAGTCCGGCAGGGCGTGCAGGTGGTTGACGTTGCCTTCGGCCGGATCCACGACCCACCATTCGCCGGCCGGCAGAGCGCCGCCCGCCGGCTCGTCCTCCACCCATCGGGCGTCCGGGCACAGGGCTGTGAGACGGGGGCGCAGGATGTCGAGGGCCGTGTCGTCGTTGGCGGCGAGAGCGCGTATCAGCTCTTCGCGGCTCTGGTAGGGGACCACCTCGCCGAAGCGCTCCCGCAGCGCCGAACCCGCGGCGCGTACGGCGATCGCGGTCTGGGCGAGCAGGCCGGCGTCAGAGACGACGGCGGCGGAGCCGGCGGCTGCGCTACCACCGGTGTTCCGGATCGACTCGGGCATGGGGGTACTCCCGTCTGAGCAGGGGTGATGGAGGCCAACCAGGCGAGAACCAAGGTCGTTCGCGCCCGCATCCCGACGGTAGGAGCGGCCATCGTTAACTTCAAGTGCATGTCAAGCACGGCTAGAGTGACTCCCATGCAATTGGACCTGAATCTGCTCGCCGCGCTCGACGCTCTCCTGGAGGAGGGCAGCGTGGCCGGCGCCGCCGACCGCCTGCACGTCACCGCCCCCGCGATGAGCCGCAGCCTCGGCCGGATCCGGCGCACGACGGGGGATCAGATCCTGGTGCGCACCGGACGCACGATGACCCCGACGCCGTACGCGATCGCCGTCCGGGAGCAGGTGCACGACCTGCTCCAGCAGGTCCAGTGCGTACTGGCGCCGAGCCGTGAACTCGACCTCGCGACGCTCGAACGCACCTTCACGCTCCGCTGGCACGACGCACTCGTCGCCCTCAGCGGTCCCGCGCTTCTCGCCGCCGTGCGTGAGCAGGCACCGGGTGTGCGGCTGCGCTTCATCGCGGAATCGAGCATCGACACACCCGAGTTGCGCCGCGGCGAGGTCGATCTCGCCGCGAACGCGGACAGCCCGGCCGCACCCGAGGTCCGCGCCGATCGGGTGGCCGAGAGCCCGCACGTCATCGTCGTACGGCGGGGACATCCGCTCACCCGCGTCAAGGCCGTCACCGCGGCGCGGTACGCGGCGGCCGAGCACATCACCGTCTCGCGGCGCGGAAGGCTCGGCAACGTTCTCGACGACGCTCTCGCGCGGCTGGACCTCACCCGGCGTGTGGTGGCGACCGCGCCCACCGAAGGAGCCGCGTTCGCGTTCGCGCGAGGCTCCGACCTCCTTGTCACAGCCCCCGAATCCACGGCGCGTGCGGTCGCCGCCGATCTCGGCCTGGTCCTGCTCGCGCTCCCGCTCGACCTGCCGCCGGCCCCGGTGTACCTGTCGTGGCATCAGCGCTATGACACCGATCCCGCGCACATCTGGCTACGCGATCTGGCACGGACCGCGTTGACCGGCGCGATGACGAGATGAGGGGACGGCGTCGGACGGGCTGTGGCCGTCCGGCGTCCGGTCGTGAAGGACTGGGGTGGCACCACGGTTCGAGCACGCCAGGAACCGGGTTGGGTGAGGCACCGCAGGAACGACACGCCGTCACGCCGGAGGGCAGAGCCATGACCGCCTCGCCGATACCCGTCTACTTCATCCACGGGCTGTGGCTGCACAGCGCCTCCTGGCAGCCCTGGATCGACCTGTTCCGTCAGCAGGGCTACGACCCGTCGGCCCCGGGCTGGCCGGGCGACCCCGACACCGTGGCGGAGGCCCGGGCGAACCCGGAGAGCATCGCCGACCACGGCATCGACGACGTCGTCGAGCACTACGCGGCGCTCATCGCCGAACTGCCCGCCCCGCCCGTCCTGATCGGTCATTCCTTCGGCGGGATGATCGCGCAGAAGCTGCTCGGCCAGGACCGCGCCGCCGCGGCCGTCGCGATCGACGCCGCGCAGATCAAGGGCGTCCTGCCGGTGCCGCTGTCGGCGCTCAGGGCCACGCTCCCGGTGTTCAAGAACCCCGCCAACAAGCGCCGGGCGGTGTCCCTGACGTCCGAGCAGTTCCGGTTCGCCTTCGGCAACGCGGTCTCCGAGGAGGAGTCCGCGGAGCTGTACGAGCGCTGGACCATCCCCGCGCCCGGCAAGCCGCTCTACGAGGCCGCCTCCGCCAACTTCAACCCGCACTCCCCGGCGAAGGTCGCCACCGGGAACTCCGGACGGGGCCCGCTGCTGCTGATCTCGGGTGGCAAGGACCACACCGTGCCCGAGACCGTCACCCGCGCCACCCTCAAGCAGTACCGGCACTCCGACGCCGTCACCGACATCATCAACTTCCCCGACCGCGGGCACTCCCTGACCATCGACAACGGCTGGCACGAGGTCGCCGAGACGGTCCTGGCCTGGCTGGGCCGGCAGAACCTGCAGGCCACACGATGACCTCCGGCACCTCCGGCCCCGCTGGGTTCGACCTCGGTCTGGCCGGGCAGAGCGCGGTGGTCACCGGCGCCGGGCGCGGGATCGGCCTGGCGGTCGTCGAGGCTCTGCTCGGCGCCGGCGCCCACGTCGTCGCGGGCTCCAGGAGTCGTACCGACGGCCTCGACGCCCTGGCCAAGGGCGGCGCCGAACTCGTCGTCGTAGAACTGGACCTGACCGAACCCGACGCCCCGGCCGCTTTGGTGGCGGAGGCGGTCGCCGCGTACGGCGGCGTCGACGTGCTGGTGAACAACGTCGGCGCGGTGCACCCGCGGGTGGACGGCTTCCAGGCCGTCTCCGACGCCGACTGGGACTGGGCCTTCACGATCAACTTCATGACGGCGGTGCGGGCCACCCGTGCCGCACTGCCCCACCTGATCGCGAGCGGCGGCGGCCGGATCGTCACCGTCTCCTCGGTCAACGGCCGGCTGCCCGATCCGCTGGTCATCGACTACAGCGCGGCCAAGGCGGCGCTGACGAACTTCTGCAAGGCACTGTCCAAGCAGGTCGGGCCGGAGGGCGTCCGCGTCAACACGGTGAGTCCCGGGCCGGTCGAGACCGCGCTCTGGCAGGGCACGGGCGGCGTCGCCGACACCGTCGGGCGATCACTTGGCGTCGACCCGGCCGAGGTGGCCCGCAACGCCGCCGGTGCGGCGGTCACCGGCCGGTTCAGCACCCCCGCCGAGGTCGCCGACCTCGTGCTCTACCTGGCGAGCCGACGCTCGGGAAACATCACCGGCGCGGACTTCGGGATCGACGGCGGCCTGATCGACGCCCTCTGACGAGCACTCTCTCACACAGCGCAGCAGTACGGGGCCGTGCGGACGAGCGCGGTCCCGTACTGCTGCGACAGCGGCCCTGAGGCGGGGCGGCAGCTCGTTCCGTCCCTCTCCCGCACAGACCGCCGGCCGCGGCGCAGTACCCTGATGCTCCAGGCGGACCCAGCCCGGGGACCCGGGCTGACGGGGGACGACGTGGAGCTCATCGGCCGGGACGATCAGCTGGATCTGTTGCGCCGGTTGCTGACCGAGCCGCGGAGCCACGGGAGCACGGTGCTGGTCCGCGGGGCGCCCGGCATCGGGAAGACGGCGTTGCTCGCCGAGACCGCGGCTCTCGCCGAGGGGCTCGGCTACCGGGTGCTGAGCACCAGTGGTGCCGAGGCCGAGAGCGACATCCCCTATGCCGGTCTGCAACTCCTCCTGCGGCCGTTGGGCGCGGCGGCCGCCGAACTCGCCGCGCCGCACCGGCAGGCCCTGGACACCGCCCTCGGGCACGCGGAGGCCGGTGTCCCCGACGTCTTCCTGGTCGGCCTGGCCGTGCTCAACCTCCTGGCCGACGCGGCCGCGGTCGCGCCGGTGCTGGTCCTGGTCGACGACGTGCAGTGGCTCGACGACGCCACCGCCGGCGTCCTCGCCTTCGTGGCGCGCAGGGCCGGCGCGGAGCCCGTGGTCATGGTGGGAGCCGCACGCGAGGGCTACCGGTCGCGGCTGAACGCCGACGAGGTCACCTCCGTGACCCTGGACCCGCTCACCGACGGCCAGGCCGCGGAACTCCTGGCGGACCGCGCCCCGGACCTGCGGCCCACCGCGCATCGGCGCCTTTTGGCCGAGGCGGCCGGGAACCCCCTGGCGCTGACCGAGCTGTCGCGCACCCTCGGCGCTCTTGCAGACCCGCATCTCTCCCGGCTGCCCCTCACCGAGCGGCTCGAACGGGCCTTCACCGACCGCCTGGAGACCCTCCCCGACATCACCCGCGGCCTGCTGCGGATCGCGGCCCTCGACGACAGCCCGTCGCTCCCCGAGATCTACCGCGCGACCCGGGAGTTCACCGGGACGACGGCCGGATCCGCGGAGCTCGAGCCTGCGGTGCGCGCCCGGCTCGTCCAAGTCGTGGGCACCGAGCTGCGGTTCGGGCATCCGCTGATGCGGTCGGCGATCCACCAGACCATGCCGCACGGCGTCCGCCATGCCGCGCACGCGGCCCTCGCGGCCGTACTCGACGCGGACCCGGACCGGCAGACACGTCACCGGGCCGCCGCCACCGACCGCCCCGAGGAGACGGTCGCCGCCGCGTTGGAGGACACCGCGCACCGTGCCGCCCGCCGCGGCGGCGTCGCGGCGGCCGTCACGGCCCTGGAACAGGCCGCCGCGCTCAGCGAGGACGTCGACCGCCGAGCGGAACGGCTGCTGCGCGCGGCCGACTTCGCCGTCGAGCTCGGTCGCCCCGAGACCGTGACCCGGCTGCTGGACCAGGCACTCACCGGGCCGCTGTCGCGACGCCAGCACGCCACGGTCGTCTGGCTGCGCGGCAGCTTCGACGAGGGACTGCGCAGCCACTCGTCCGGCGCCGTCTCCCTGACGGCACTCGCCGAGGAGATGGCCGCGGAGGACCCCGCGCTGGCGCTGCGGATCCTGTGGAGCGCCGCGCAGCTGTGCTTCTGGTCCGAACCGGGCCCGGAGGGCCGCCGCCGGGTCCTGCTGGCCGTGGAGCGGATGGACCTGGACGAGCTCGATCCGTGGCGGCTGGCCATCTGCGCCTACGCCGCGCCGGTCGAGCGCGGCGCGTTCGTCCTGGACCGTGCCCGGCACGTCGTACCGGTCACACCGAAGGAGGGCGACGACGGCCGCGCCTACCGCATGCTCAGCACCGCCTCACTCCTCGTCGGCGGCTTCGACCTGGCCCGGGCGTTCTCGGCGGCCGGCGGGGCTCCGTTGCGTGCCCAGGGACGCCTGGGGCTGCTGGCCCGCACGCTCGGTGCGGACGCGTGGGGCGCCCTGGTCGTCGGCGACCTCGGTGCGGCGATCGGCGCGACGGAGGAGTCACGCAGGCTGGCACGCGAGACCAGCCAGACGATGATGTACGGGTTGATGACCGCCACCGCGGCCAAGCTGGCCGCGCTGCGCGGTGAGGTGGACTCCGCCCTGCGGCTGGCCGGGGAGGCGGAGGAGATCGGCCTTCCGGTCGGGGCGCGTCCGGTACTGGCCACCGCGACGCTGGCACGCGGGCTGGCCGCGCTGGCCGCGGGGCGGTTCGAGGAGGCCTTCGGTCATCTCCGCCGGCTGCACGACCCGGCGGACCCCGCCTTCCAGGTCGCCCTGCGACTGACCACCCTGGGCGACCTCGTCGACGCGGCGACGCACTGCGGGCGGCTGGACGCCGTCCTCCCGGTCGTGACGGAGCTGGAAGAGGTCGCCACGGTGACCCCCGCGCCGGTGCTCCACGCCGACCTGCGTCTGGTCCGGGCCCTGCTGGCCTCCGACGAGGACGCCGCCGCGCTCTTCGCCGCCGCGCTCGGCGCGGACCTCACCGCCTGGCCCCTGACCAGGGCCCGCGCCCATCTGGCCTACGGCGAATGGCTGCGGCGCCGACGCCGCAGCGTCGAGTCCCGCGACCACCTCCGGGCGGCCCGCGACATGTTCGACGCGCTCGGCGCGATCCCCTGGGGCGAGAAGGCCCGCCGGGAACTGCGGGCCGCTGGTGAGACCAGCCGCCGCCGGGCCCCGGACGCCCGGGACCAGCTGACCGCCCACGAGTTGCAGATCGTTCACCTGGCCGCCGAGGGGCTGACCAACCGTGAGATAGGACAGCGGCTCTACCTCTCGCACCGCACCGTCAGCTCGCACCTCCACCGGATCTTCCCCAAGCTGGGCGTCGTCTCCCGCGCCGAGCTGCGCACGGTGGTCAGCACACTTCGCTGACCACCGTCACATGACGCTCGCCGCCGCCCGCGCGGCGCTCCTAGTCTTCCCCGTGCGGGGGTCCCCGGCAGCGGGACCGACGAGTGGGGGAGCGGTCCCATGGTGTGGAACGGCGTCCAGCAGGCCTTTGGGCGGCCCCTGGCCATGGTCGGCCGGCACGCCGAGCGGCAAGCGGTCGGACAGCTGCTCGACGCGGTACGCGACGGCCTGAGCGGAGCCCTGGTCCTGACCGGCGAACCCGGAATCGGCAAGACCCGGTTGCTGGAGTACGCCGCGGAGCAGGCCGCGGACCTGCGCGTGGTCCGGCTGACCGCGGTCGAGCAGGAGACCGGTCTCGGCTTCGGTGCGCTGCACCGGCTGCTGCGGCCGTTCCTGGACCGGGCGGCCCGGCTGCCCGAGCCGCAGCGGTCCGCGCTGGACGCGGCCCTGGGCCTGGCGGCGGGGCTGCCCGCGGACCGCTACCTGGTCGGGCTGGCGACGCTGACCCTGCTGTCCGAGGCCGCCGCCGACCAGCCCCTGCTGTTCCTGGTCGACGACGCGCAGTGGCTGGACCGGGAATCGGCCGAGGCCCTCGCCTTCGCCGCCCGCCGGCTGCATGTCGACTCCCTGGGCCTGATCGTCGCCGTCCGCGAAGGGCTCGGGGACAAGGGCCTGTTCGACGCGCTGAGTACGCAGCGCGTGCCCGGCCTGCCCGAGTCGGAGGCCAGGACCCTGCTCACCTTCGGCGCCCGGCGGGTGGACCCGGCGGTGGCCGACCGGATCGTCGCGGGCACCGGCGGCAATCCGCTCGCACTGCTGGAGCTGACCGACGCCCTGACCGCCGAGCAGCTGTCCGGAATCGCCCCGCTGCCCGACCCGCTGCCGGTGGGCCGGCTGCTGGAGGACCATTTCCAGCGCCTGGTCCGAGCCCTGCCGCCGGCGACCGGCACCCTGTTGCTGCTGCTCGCGGCGGCCCCCTCGGACGACACGGGGCTGATGTGGCGGGCCGCCGGGAGGCTGGGCCTGTCGGCCCGCGCCGTCGAGCCTGCGGTCGCCGCGGGCATCCTCGGCCGGGGCCGGCCGACGGCCTTCCGGCATCCTCTGATCCGCTCGGCCGTGTACGCCGGAGCCGGACCCGGCGACCGCCGCCGGGTGCACGCGGCACTGGCCGCCGCCTGTGACGCCGTACGGGACGCCGACCGCAGCGCCTGGCACCGGGCGGAGGCCGCCGAAGGCGTCGACGGCGCGGTCGCCGACGACCTGGAGGCGGCCTCCGAGCGCGCCCGCTCCCGCGGCGGCTACTCCCAGCAGGCCCTGTTCCTGTCACGTGCCGCCGACTTCACCGGCGACCCGGACAAACGGGCCGAGCGGCTGCTCGACGCGGCGCGGGCCCACCTGATGTCGGGCGACGCGACGGCGGCGGGGACCGCGCTCGACCTGGCCGCTGCCGACCTCCGTGGCCCGGTGATGCGCGCCCGCGAGCTGCGGATGCGGGCGACCGCTCAGATGTTCCAGATCGCCGTCGCCGACGTCCCCGCGACGCTGATGGACGCCGTGACCCGGCTCGGCCCACGGGACCCACGGCTGACCTGGGAACTGCTCTGCGAGGCGCTGCACGCGGCACTGGTCGCCCACGACTGCACGCGGGGCACGACATCGACCGAGGTCGCGGCGGCCGTCGCCGCCGCGCGGCACGACCCCGCCCCGGACCCCGCCGTGCGCGGCCGCGACCTGCTGATGGAAGGTCTGGCCCGTCGCGTGGCCGGGGGCTACGAGCAGGGCGCGCCCGTCCTGCGTACCGCCCTGCACCAGTTGCGGGGCGGTGCCCGGATCGAGGACGCCGACAGCCCGTTCGCGGTGATGCTGTCCATGGCCAGCGGCGATCTCTGGGACGTGCAGGCCGAGCGGGAACTCACCGATCGTCTGGCGGCGGCGGAGCGCGACACCGGCGCGCTGTACGCGCTGAGCATGACGCAGCTCGTCGCGGCGCGCTGCGACCTCTGGGACGGACGGTTCACGGAGGCGGAGGTCCGCTACGCCGAGTTCGACGACATCGCGGCCGACACCGGCTTCCGCGGCGGCGGAGACATCAACCGGCTCCACCTGTTCGCACTGACCGGCCGGGAGGCCGGGCTGCGGGCGGCGGTGCGGCGGACCGCGGAGATGCGGAGCGTCGGACTCGGCCTGCACCAGCGCCTGGCGCAGCACGCGCTGACCCTGTTCGAGCTGGGGCAGGGCCGCTACCAGCAGGCCATGAGACACGCGCGGGCGGTCTTCGCGGACGACCCCCTGGCCTTCGGCAACCTGGTCCTTCCGCTGGTCGTCGAGGCCGGTGTGCGCACCGGCGACCGGGCCGCCGCCGCGGCGGCCCTGGCCCGGCTGGAGGAGCGCGCCCCGCTCGCCGGTACGCCCTGGGCACTGAGCGCCCTGGCCCTCGGCCGGGCGCTGACGGCCGGCGGCGACGACCCCGAGAAGCTCTACCAGGAGTCGGTCGAACTGCTCGGACAGGTCCCGATGGCCCTGGAACAGGCCCGGTCGAGGCTGCTGTTCGGCGAATGGCTGCGCCGGCGCAAGCGGCGCTCCGACGCCAGGACGCAGTTGCGTGCCGCATACGAGAGCTTCGACGCCTTCGGTGCGCTGCCGTACGCCGAGCGGGCCCGGACCGAGTTGCTGGCCACGGGTGAGACGGCCCGCAGACGCACGGAGGGGACCAGGTTCGATCTCACACCACGGGAACGTCAGGTAGCCGCGATGGCCGTCTCGGGACTGGCCAACGCGGAGATCGCGACGCGGTTGTTCGTCACCACCTCGACCGTCGAGTTCCACATGAACAAGGTGTTCCGCAAGCTCGGCATCACCTCCCGGAGACAGATACCCCGCGCGATCGGCGAACCGGGGTCCGACCCCGGTGCGAGCCGCGGCCGCACGTGATGGCGTGGGCCTCCCCGAACGCGGAGGAAACCGGGATGACGGCTCAGGGCGCGCACGGCATGACCGACCACACGGGTGCCCGGCTGCGCCACGGCCGGCACACCGTGGACGGCGTCGGTCTCCACTACGCCCTGGCGGGCTCGGGGGAGCCGGTCGTCCTCCTGCACAGCGTCCCGAAGACGATGTTCTTCTGGCGCCACGTCATCCCGCTGCTCCCCCCGCCACACGGTCGTCGCGCTCGGCCTCCGCGGCTTCGGAGGCTCCGCGCGCCCGACGTCCGGCTACGACACCCGGACCCTGGCCGGCGACGTCGCCGGGGTGATGACGGCCCTGGGTTACGGGCGGTTCCGCGTGGTGGGCGAGGACTGGGGCGCCGCTGTCGCGTACGCCGTCGCGGCCTTCCACCGGCCGAGAGTGGTGCAACTCGTCTACCAGGAGACCAGGCTGCCCGGTCTGCCGGTACCGGACCTGGCTGCCCTGCCGCCCGAGGACCCCCGAACCGGCTGGCATCGCACGCTGTTCGCCCTGCCGCACTACCCGGAGCTGCTCCTCGCGGGCCGTGAACGGGCGTTCTGGACGTGCTTCATGCGCCGGATCATGGCGGTTCCCAGCGCCTACACCGACACCGACGCCGACGAGTACACACGCGGCCTCGAACAGCCCGGAGGCAACCACGCGGTCTTCGAGCTGTACCGGGCCACCGAAACCGACGCGGAACAGAACCGGCCCCAGTTCGCCGACCGGTTGACCTGTCCGGTGCTGGCGGTCGGCGGCCGCGCCTACCTGGGCGCGGAGCCGGGGCTGCAGATGGCGCAGGTCGCGAAGGACGTCCGCAGCGTCGTCATCGAGAGCGCCGGACACAACATCCCGCTGGAGGCCCCCGACGAACTCGCCCGCGCCTACCTCGACTTCTTCTCCGGTCGTGAGGAGACACCGAACCGTCTCAGGCGAACAGAGCCGTGATCAAGGCGATGTCGTCGTCCTTGTTCTGCCCGAAGCGGGCGAGCAGCAGGTCGCACATGCTCTCGAGTCCCGCCGGGCCGTCGGCCACGGTGTCGCGGAGTTCGGCGAGGCTGGTGTCGAGACTGGTGGTGCGCACCTCGATGAGACCGTCCGTCACCATGAGCAGCCGGGTTCCGGGCGGGGCATCGAGGACGGTGGGCGGCGGATGGGGGAGCCCCAGTCCCAGCAGCGGCCCGTGCGGATGATGGAAACGGGGGCCGTTCCGCGGGTCGATCACGAGCGGCGGGATGTGGCCGGCGTTGGCGATGTGCAGGCGACGGTCAGGGGTGATCAGGGCGAGGCAGAGGGTGACGGTGATGCCGGGCTGGGACTGGCGCAGGAGCGTTTCGAGGCGCTGCAGGACGAGGTGGGGAGGGTGGCCCTCGATGGCGTACGCCCGGAGCGCGTGGCGTACCTCGCCCATGACGGTCGCGGCGGTCAGCGAGTGGCCCACGACGTCTCCGATGGCGAGCAGCAGCCCGTTGACCGTCTGCACCGCCTCGTAGAAGTCGCCGCCGATTTCCGCGTGTTCGGAGGCCGGGAGGTAGCGGAAGGCAAGTTCGACGCCGGGGACGGCCGGCATTTCCTTCGGGAGGAAGGAGCGCTGCAGGGCCAGGCCCAGGGCGTGCTCCTCGTTGTAGGTGCGCAGGGCTTCGAGCGCGAGCGCGCTGGAGTTGGCCAGTTGCTGGAAGAACTGCTCGTCATCGGTGCCGTGCAGCGCGGTGGCGGGTACGGCGAGGCAGACCGGGGGGCGGCCGCGCTTGGTGCGGGCGACCGCGAGAGCGACTTTCCCCGGGAGGCGGTCGGCGGGAAGCAGGGCCCGCCACTGGCCGGCGGAGAGCCGGGTGATCGCGACGCCGGTCTCCTCGTGCAGGCAGCGAGCCGCCAGTTGGTCCGGGAGACCGGGTGGGACCGGATGCGTGCGTACGGTGCTCTGCGGGCCCTCGATCATGCTGTGGACCGCCTGTCCGTGCGGCGAGAAGAACACCGCGCTGGCCGGACTGGCGAGGACGGCCGCCGCGCCGCCGGTCGCAGCGGAGGCGAAGGAGTGGAAACCGACGGCGCTGTAGACGTCCAGCGTCGCGCTGTTCAGCGCGATGAGGCGTTGCGCGAGCCGTTCGGCGCGGCGGCGGGCGCGGGCGTAGCGCAGGGTGGCGGTGACGGTGGCGAGGAGTTCGCCGGGGTCGATGGGCTGGTCGAGATAGGCGTCCGCACCGCGCCGCAGACCCTCGGCGTGATGCTCCGGGCTCACGGCGGCCGCGGAGATCTGGATGACCGGCAGATGGGCAGTCCGCGGCGAGCCCTTCAGGCGTTCGCTGACTTCGAAGCCGCTCATGTCGGGGAGGAGGACGTCGATGATCGCGAGGTCCGGATACGTGCCGGCGGGCGCGGAGTCCAGACGGGCGAGGCCCTCCTCGCCGGTGCCGACGGCGATGACGGTGTGTCCGGCGCGCTGCAGCCAGCTGGTGAGGAGGTAGCGGTTCGTCTCGTTGTCGTCGACGACCAGGACGGTTGCGGGCAGCAGGTCCTCGGCGCTACCGGTCACGGCTTGTTCTTCCGGCATCGGGTTCCTTCGTGTACACGTGCCCGAGATCCGGCAGGCGTATCCGTACCTGGGTGCCTGATCCGACCTGACTGTTGAGGGTGAGGGACCCGCCTAGGAGTTCGGTGAGGGTACGGGCGTACGGCAGGCCCAGACCGGTGCCGGGTCGCTTGCTCTGGTGGGGGCCGCGGACCTGGTAGAAAGCCTCGAAGACGCGGTCGAGTTCGTCGGGCGGGATACCGACTCCCGTGTCGGTGACGGTGAACAGGACCGAGGGCGCGGTGGGTTCGGGGTCCGCGGTGATGTCCAGGCGTACTTCGCCCCGCTCGGTGAACTTCAGAGCGTTGGACAGGACGTTGCGCAGGATCCGGACCAGGAGCGTCTCGTCGGTCACGAGGGCCGGCTGCCGTTCCAGCTCGGGCGTGAGCAGAGAAACCCCCTCCCGGCCGTGACTGCTGAGCAGCAGCCTGCTCTGGTGGGTGACGAGCAGCCGAAGATCGACGGGCTGTGGATGGATCTCCAGGTGGCCGGCCTCCGCCTTGGCGACGTCGAGGAGGTCGTTCACGAGCGCCAGGAGCGCGTGGCCGGACGATGCGATGAGGTCGACCTGTTCCCGCTGTTCGCCGGTCAGCGCCGGGGAGCTGGGGGCCAGCAACAGCCTGGAGAGGGCGACCACGGAGTTGACCGGGGTGCGCAGTTCGTGGCTGATGTTCGTCCAGAACCGGGTCTTCGACTCGCTCGCCTGCTGCAACTGGTGTCGTTTTTCCTCCAGTTCGGAGTGGAGCGCCAGCACACCGCTGTTGGTGGTCTCGAGCTCCTGGGTCAGCTCCGAGTACAGGGCGAGCACTCCTCGGTTGGTCTCCTCCAGTTCCTCGTTGAGCCTGCGGAGCTCCTCCCGCTGGGCCCGGGTCTCCTCCAAGGTGGCGATCAAGTCCCGTGTCTGGGCGCGGAGATAGTCCGCTTCGGTGGTTCGGGTGCCGTCGTGGAGGGCCTCCGTCAGCCGCGCGTGCCGCTCGTGCGCCCTGCCGCCGTCGGCGGGGAGCGGCTGGGTGATGACGACACGGCTGACCGCGGTGCCGTCCTCGTGGTCGACCTGCACGAGCTTCGCGACCAGGTCGAGTGTGTCCGCGGCGGGCGGCGGTCCGCCGCTCCACGAGAACGTGACGACGAGAGCCGTGGGCCGGTCCGCCGCGTCCAGGCCGAAGGCGACCTCCAGGTCGTGGCATCCCACGCGGTCTCTTCCGAGTTCGCTGAGCGCGGTCGCCAGCCGGACCTGGTCCTGGCGGTCCAACGCCAGTGCTGCGGCGGCCTGTTGAGCGCTGCGGCGCAGGCCGAAGACGTCCTGGGCGGAGAACAGGCGAAAGCGCGTCACCTGGCGGGTCGCGACGGGCGAGTGGCTCTCGCGCCGCTCACCGGCGCGCAGACTCGGCTCGTACCCGTGGGGCGTCATGATCACCTCGTCCCGTCCTCGGTCACCAGGCCCCCTTGACGACCACCACACTCGCGTCGTCCCGCCGGACCCCTGCTTCGCGGAGCAGGTGGCCGGCCACGACCAGCGGTGAGTGGCCGAGCAGGCCTGGCAGCGCCGCGTGGTCCCAGCGTTCGGTCAGGCCGTCGGAGTGCATCACCAGGGCCCCGTGGTCCGGGAGGGGCTCCTCGAACGTCCGAAGGCGCCGCATGTGCGCGCCGACGATTCCGGGAGCCGACAGCAGAGCCCGGCGGGGGCCGTCGCCGATGAGGAATCCGCTGATGTTGCCGATGCCGCAGTACAGCACCCGGCCCGGTCCGGGTTCGATCCGCGCCACGGCCACCGCCCCGCCACGGGTCCCCCGCAGCGCCGGGTGGACGGTGTTGAGGACGCCCTCAGGACTCGGATCGCGCGCCTCGTGGAAGGCTTTGACCGCCGCCTGGCCGGCGCGGGCCGCGAGGGGCCCGTGGCCGAGTCCGTCGCACAGCATGACCAGGACGACGGGCGGTTCGCTTCCGGCGGCGACGGTACGAACGGCCCACGCGTCCCCGCATACGCTCTCACCGCTGATGGGCCTGGTCACACCGGCGGCCGAGGGCGCGGGCGGCCGGGTGAGGACGGCTCTTCCGTCGGCGGTGCGGGGCCAGAACCGCGCGGTCATCACCGTCCCGCGGCCCGGCACCGAATGCAGGTCGAAATGGTCCGAAAGCCGGGAGACGGCGCCGAGCCCGATCCCGAGGGTGCCGGCGCTGGACGTCCCGTCGCTCAGGGCGGCGGGTACGTCTGCCATGCCGGGACCCGAATCGATGGTGAGGAACTCGACTCCGGCCTCGCCTTCGGAGCGGACCACGCGCAGCAGCAACGCTCCGTCCACGGCATGCCGTTGCAGGTTGGTGGCGGCTTCGGTGACGGCGAGGGCGACCTCCGCGCAGCGGTGACTGGTGAGCCCCAGCCGCCGGGCCAGCGTGGCCGCGGCGGCCCGGGCGGCCGGCGCCAGCGAGTCGCTGTCCCGGAACCACGTCACGTCCTCGCCGTCCAGCATGGTCGTGGTCACCGTACCCACTTGACTATGGTCACGGCCGTGCCCTCGCCCGGCACGGTGGCGAGGTCGAAGTCGTCGACGAGGCGACGGGCACCGCTCAGCCCGAGGCCCAGGCCGCTGCCCGATGTCCAGCCGTCCGTCATCGCCTGCTCGACGTCGGCGATACCGGGCCCCGAGTCCTCGAAGACGGCGGCCACCCCCCGTCTGCCGCGCGCGGTGACCAGTCCGGTCCGGACCGTGCCACCGCCGCCGTAGGTCAGTGTGTTGCGGGCGAGTTCGCTCGCCGCGGTGATCATTTTCGTCTGGTCGACGAGGGAGAGGCCGCACTGCTGGGACAGCGTCCGGATGACCTGACGGACATGGACGAGGTCGCCGCTGCGCGCGATGGGATGGACCTGGAGGTCGTCTTCGGCAGTCCAGAGCGCCGTCATCGCGGGGCCGAACCGGAGGAGCGGCGCAGCTTCGCCAGGCCCTTCTCCAGGTCCAGGGCCGTACTGACACCGCCGAGCGAAAGGCCCAGCTCGACGAGGGTGATGGCCACGGCGGGTCGCATGCCCACGACCACCGTGCGGGCGTCGAGCATGCGGGAGATGGCGGCCATCGTGGCCAGCATGCGGCCCACGAAGGAGTCGACGATCTCCAGGGCGCTGATGTCGATGACGACACCGCCCGCCGACCTGGCGACGATCTGCTCGGCCAGATCCTCCTGGAGATTCAGTACGGTCTGGTCCTCCAGGTCGGACTGGACGGACACCAGCAGGATGTCCCCGATCCGCAGGATCGGAATGCGCTCGCTCATCGCTGCGCGCTCTGGTGCGCGACCATGTCCACACCGGACCGGCGCAGGGCCAGCTTGAGCGCGTCGGCCAGGCTGGCCTTCGTCACGATCCCGTCGAACTCGATGCCGAGCGCCACGATGGTCTGCGCGATCTGTGGACTGATGCCCGACACGGTGCACTCGGCGCCCATCAGCCGGGCGGCGACGATGGTCTTGAGCAGATGCTGGGCGACCTGGGTGTCCACGGCGGGAACCCCGGTGATGTCGATGATCGCCTGCTCGGAGCCGGTGTCCACGAGAGCCTGCAGCAGCTTCTCCATCACCACCTGGGTCCGCGCCGAGTCCAGGGTGCCGACCAGCGGTACGGCGATCACCCCGTCCCACAACCGCACGACCGGCGTGGACAGTTCCAGGAGCTGCTCGGCCTGCGCGGTGATGAGCTCCTCCCGCGTCTGCGTGTAGGTCTCGATCGTGAAGAGACCCAGCCCGTCCAGGATCACCACGAGCCGCAGATACGCCTGGATCTCCGCGGCGGACCCGTCCGCCAGCAGGGGTTCCAGGACCCGCTTCAGCGCGAAGACACTGACGGCCGTCTCGCTCGGAGAGAAACCCAGCCGGGCGCGGTTGCGCGACAGTTCGGTCAGCAGGGCCCGAACTTCGTACATCTGCTCCGAGTGGACGTCGACCGCGCCCTCCCGCAACGCCGACACCAAGGCCTCGTAAAGTTCGCGCAGCTCGCGGTCGACCTCGGCCGCGCTCACACGGCTGCCCAGCGACCTCGACACCTCGGCGATCCACACCGTGGCGAGATCCCGGTCGTCGTCCGAGAGGAGCCTCACCAGTTCCACGGTGTTGCCCGGCTTCGCCATGCGGATGCTCCTTCGGATTCGCAAACATGTGCCAATGGATGGCTCCTGCAGCCTACGGCACCTGTTCCGAGGCCGGCTCTTCAGCTCTTCAGCGCTTCGTTCACCGTGGGATGACACGGGATGAGCGCGTCGATGCCGACGAGTTCCAGTACCCGCCGGACGGCGGGTTGCGCACCGGCCACACGCAGCCAGCCCTGGGCGTCCGCGGCCGCGCGGTGAGCGGCGATGAGCGCGTTGATGCCGGCCGAGTCCATGAAGGTCAGATGGCTGAGATCGGCGACGGTCCGCGGGTAGGCTTCGTCGGCGGGCGGCTTCAGTGCCTGCCTGGCGAGATCGCCCGTGGTGTGGTCCAGTTCGCCGCGCAGGGCGACGACCCGGACCCCGTCGAGGGTGGATTCGCCGACTGCGAGTTGGCCGTGCTGCTCCGGCTGAGCGTCTGTCACCGAGTCCTCGACTGCGTTCGCTGGAGCGGCGGGGCCGCCAACTCCTGTGTGGGGAGTCACCGCAGATACTACGGGGAACAGCGTTCGTGGAACCGGGCACTTGGAGTAAGAAGAACAGGAGGCGCAGTGCACGTGGCTGATGCCGACGGACAAGGGAAACGAAGGTGACAAAGCGTGCAGTCTGTCGACAGTGACGGCGAAGGAGAGTCGCGTTCCCGTCCGATGACCACCACCGCCGTCGCCCTGGACGACAACGACGCCTGCATAGCCCGAGCACGGCAGCTCGCCGCGGACTTCCTCGACAACGCCAGGACGGACCACGGCGTGGCCGTGTCGGGGCGAGCCGTGGACCTCACCCGGCTGGTGGTCAGCGAACTGGTCACCAACGCCCGCAAATACGCCCCTGGACCTCTGTGGATGGAACTGCGCCTCGCGGACGGGGCGGTGGAGGTGACCGTACGGGACAGCGCCCGTGTGCGGCCCGCCGCCCGCCCGGGAGATCCCGGCAGGGTCGGCCAGCACGGCCTGGAGATCGTCATGGCCGTCGCCGAGGCGTTCCACGTCCGCCTCGAACCCTCCGGCAAGAGTGTCACCGCCCGGATCGCCCTGGCCGACGACACCGTCGACGGTACGCGTCGCGCGGACGCTCCGCCCGGCCCCCGGTGACGGTCACGGGCTCGCCGGGGCCGAAGCGCGTTTCCGGGAACGACCGGGATCAATACACCTGATCGGTCCGATCGGTGAAGGCCACGGGGGACAGGCTCATCGCGATCGGAACGTGGCGGTCACGAGGCGGCCCTGCCCGGTGAGGGACAGGAGGTGTTCCTCTCCTGCCCCTCACGCGAAGCGTCGGCGAAGCCGCCGCGGCGCGACGGTCAGTACTGCTCGGTCTCCACGAAGCCCGCGTCCGCGTCGTCGGCGCCGAAGGCGTCGGCAGCGGCGATCGGGTTGAATCCGGGCGGGCTGTCCTTGAGGGCCAGGCCCATGCCGGCCAGCTTCTCCTTGACCTCGTCGATGGACTTCGCACCGAAGTTGCGGATGTCCAGGAGGTCGGCCTCGGAACGCGCCAGCAGCTCACCCACCGAGTGGACGCCCTCACGCTTGAGGCAGTTGTAGGAGCGGACCGTGAGCTCCAGCTCCTCGATCGGCAGCGCGAGATCGGCGGCGAGGGCGGCGTCCGTGGGCGAGGGGCCCATGTCGATGCCCTCGGCGTCGATGTTCAGCTCGCGGGCGAGACCGAACAGCTCGACCAG